>CAKUHB010000004.1 GCA_934655875.1 uncultured Oscillospiraceae bacterium | reverse complement strand
ATAAAGTTTGGCGGGATCACATAGCTGTCCCGCTGTTCCTGACTCATAGGTTCTCACATCCGATCTTTTCTTTGCGGCGGATTCGGCAGCTTCTGCACGATCTTTTCGTGATAGGCGATCTTGCCGTCCTCCGTCTGATAGGGCTTTCGTTCTACGGTGTCCGCCGCGTACTGCTTATACCATGCGGCGTCGTCCGCGGAGTAAACCTTGCTGTAATCGCCCTTCGGTTGAGCGTACTGGTCGGCATAGTACATACAGAAATCAATGCCGCCCGGATGCTCTGGCGTGAACTCGCGTCCTGTGATGCGGCCGCCGCCGATCTCCACGTCCTGATAGCGCGGGATATTGGGCGCGTGTTCCCCGAGCGCCGTGAAGCCCATGTAGGACATCAGAGAGCGCGTTGCAGTCTCGCCAGTGATGGAGCCGGTCGTGCGGTAATCGCCCTTGGCGACCGTGCCGATGACATCGTTGGCAAACGCGCCGCCCTGATAGAGAGATTTTGCGAAAAGCGTTCCACCGAAGCTGCGGAACTGCGTCGGTGCGGACGGGAGCGGCGCAGGCCGGGCGGCAGGCGCTTCATTTGCCGGGGCAGAAGCGGGCGCAGCAGATGGTGTTCTGCTGTGCAGGAATCTGCCGGGGCGCTCCTGCGCTTGGACAGTCCGCTCTGCAATGGTGGTTTTGGAAAGACCGTTGCGGACGGAGAAAAACTGTTTGTCGGATTGCGCAGTATGCTGCCGGGATTGCGATTCCACCTGTCCGAAGGTGGCGACCTGTGTATCCTGCTGGGTATGTTGTGCCTGCTCGCGCCGCGTAATGCCGGATTGCTCCGTGTGGAAACCATCCATCGTATCATGTTGCGCATGGCGGCTTTCCTCGGACTGCACTTCGCGCTGGGTAGCGCCGATCTGCTCCTGCTGCAAGGCAGACTGCATGACCTGCGACTGTTCCGTTCTGGCTTCTTCACTGCTTGCTTCAAATTCATCCGACTGCACCACAGAGCCGACAAACTCGCCCTGTTCTGACTGGAAGGTCAGATGCGATGCCTGCTGATCCTCCGTATGCAGCGCCGCGTGGAACTGCTGCTCCTGCGCGGACTGCGTATCCTGATGGAGCTGGCTGGCGTCTAGGGAATGCTGCAATTCGTGAAGCGCCTGCTGGGAGTTTTCACGCTGTTCCGAGTTTACGGCGCGGGAAGAAACCGTCTGCTGATTCTGGTCAAGCTGGCTGGTGTTCTGCCGCTGCTGCTCGGAAGCAGACTGCGAACCGGAATGGGTGTCGCTGCTCGCGTGTGTCCGGCTGACAGTTGCCTCCGCCTGCTGCGGCTGGACGATGTTCTTCTCAGCGGTTGCTGTACGCACCGCATCGCTTGCGATTTTGCGGCTTGCCATTCCGACCAGACCGCCGCTGAAAAAGCCTGCCGCAGCCGCGCTCCCACTGCCGGATTTCCCGGATGCAGGAGCAGAACCGTGACGGCTGCGGCTGCCCAATGCGCTGCCGACCGCGCTTGTCGCGGTGTTGATGGCGCGCATGGCAATCATCGCCTCAGAGAGCATGGAGCCGCCGGTATGCCCGACGTTCAGGCCAAGGCTGGACAGGAAACTGTCGATCTTCTGTGACACCTTTAAGAACGCAATGGCACACAGGAACCAAACCAGCACGTTGCCAGAAACAGCTTCCTTCCCGGAAGCACTGACTGCGGATTCTACGTCACTCTCGGAAATGGCAAATGTGCTAGTTGACATAACTGCAACGAGGACGAGAATCAGCAGACAGTTCAAAAAGAATCGTTTTCTCATGGATACTCCTTATAGGGACAAAGGATTTGCGATAAACGTGCCGACCATGCTGGTAAACAGCCGCAGGCACCATGCGTTCATGAGCAGCAGAAACACCTGCCCGCCCAGCATCCGGCACCATGCCTTGAAGATGTTTGCTGTGGACTGAGAGCCGCCCATCGAGAACGCGACCGGCGCGGTGTAAACAAGAACGCCGAGCAGGATATACCGCTCGGCGGCTTCAAAGAGCAGCTTCAGATAGTTCCACGCCAGCAGCACGACGATGATGAGCACGATCAGCGTGACCGCTCCGTTTGCGCAAGCGCCGATGATGACCAGCATGACGGAATTGAAATCCGCAAAGCTGAGCGGCGGCAGCTCGGATGATAAGATCCAGTCATACGGCGTGCCGCCGATCTTCAGGACGATCTCGACGATGCTTTTCGCGCAGTAGGTAAGCGTGATGAAGATGATCGCGCGAAAGGTCAGCTTGACCGGGTGCTCTGCTTCAAAGCCAGCGCCCAGCCAGTAGTTTTTGAACAGGTTCCAGACCCACATCAATAAAACCAGGCCAATACCGATGGCGGTAAAAATATCGTACATCGTCTCGGCTGCCGGGAAGTAGCGCAGAAACGTGTCCATCCCGCAGCCGAGCGCACCGAGTACCGACGTGTTGATGAGGTCCAGACCGTGCATGATCTGTTCGGAGATCCATTCGACAACGCCGTCAAGAATCCCCATGCCTTATGCCGTCCACTGACCGCCGGAGAAGAAAGGCGTGACGTAGGCCATAATAAAGCCGAGACCGTTCAGGATCGCCCAGGTGATCGCGATGCGCTTGAGCCATGCACGCGATTCCTCGACCGTTCTGCCGCTGCGGGAGAAATTCATCATCAAAAGCGCGACAGACGCGGTGACGATGGCGGCGATGGTGGAGATGAGAAGAATCTGCTGGTAAACGTCCTTCATAATCTCCGTCGCCTTTTCCCAGATCGTCGTGGCCGAAGCCGGCTGGATCAGAAGCGGTAGGATGCTGACGCCGAGCCAAGCGGCGTAGAGCCAGCGCCCGGGGCTTTTCCTCGGCGGCGGAAGCTGCGGTAAGTTGTTGGAAGTGTTCAAAGATGCTCCTCCTTTTCTTTTCCCGATGCAAAAAGCAGACGCCCAATCCGGGCGTCTGCTCGCAACAAGATTCAGTTTTTATATGCTTTTGAGCATCTTTAGTATAGCATATCCGGATTTGCGCCGAAAGAGCAAAACCGTGCCAATGTTGTGACAATACTGTGCATTTAGGTATAAGTTCAAATAGGTTACAACAAGCGAAAAACTGAATTGCAGAATTTGAGATATTCAGCCGCCGGAATGTGGGACAGACGATATAATAATGGTAGATATAGAAAGTGTGAGAAGTTCACTACAAAACAAAATGGAGGAATACAAATGAACGTGGACAGCAAATCTAATAAACTAACAGCAAATTTCAGCACAGGGATGTTGATGCGGGTTGGATCAAAAGAAAGGCTTGAAAAGTGCTATCGAGAGAAAAAACTTGAGTTTAGCTGTGCGGCAAACTGGGTTGATTATGCACAAAACGGGAATTCTGTCACTGGAGATTATCTTGAGTGCATTTTTGCTCATGTGAATAATGATGATCCTCGGTTATCAGATTTGCGCGATTCCCATGGCCTACCCATGGGAAATCATATAGAAATTCTCAGAAGAAGCGATGACCAGACGAGTTATTTGAGATATACTCCAACGTTGATGGTTCCAACACTGTGTTTTTTCTCATTTAGTGAGAAATTGCTTTCACAAAGGGCAGATGGTTCAATTCCAACGCTACCACAGACAATTTCGTTCGATTTGGGAAAGTATAGGGCAAACATGAAATATGCAAAAGATGAAGCTGCGTTCCTATTTATCACGAACCCGTGTCGCTTCTTTGAAGAGCTGCGTTGCCAAGTCAAGAAAGCAATCCGCAATAATTCCGACTATTTAACAACAGAACGATATTATAACAATGGTATGGCGGTTGACTTGTTTTGTAATGAAGTAGACTACCATAAGTACAATGTAGATGAATTATTCTATGATGACACCCATATACCGTCAGAAGAACTGTTTTGGAAGACTAAAAAATATGAGTGGCAGCATGAAGTCCGGGTAATTATTGCAAATATCAACTTCAAAAGTTTATTTGGAGTGGGAAAGTATGATTATAGGAAGTGTTACCTTGAAGTAGAGTTGCCGCGTTTTCAGGAATACTCAGAAATTTACTCTGCGGCAGATGTAGAACGCGTTCATTTTTACAAATTACCCGAACAAGGCGACGCAATATTTTACTCAATTTGTTAACTCGTAAAAAAAGACCTTTATAATCCGTCCAATCGGCGCTCACTTTTTACCCCTCACGCATTCCACAAAAAATCGATATCGTGCAATAAGTATGTGACATCTCAAAGAGCCAAAAAACTGTTGCGAAACAACGTATAAGAGAGACAATAAACTTTGCCGATGAGTAAAAAGCAATACTGGTGCATATATTATCGGCGAGTAAACTGTAAATACATCAGCAAATTTAACGACTATTTTCTTGACAAATTTTATTGTTGATGTTACAGTGGAGATGCGGAGGTGAATAACATGGTCAATATTGCAAGTGCAATCCGGAACACGGTTCCTATTTCTCTGTTCAACCGAGGACTTGCCGGGAAGATATTCGATGAAGTCAAGCAGAGCGGCGCGAAAGTCGTTATGAAGAACAACGCTGCAGAATGTGTTCTTCTGTCTCCCGAAGAATATATGAGCCTGATCGATGAGGTGAACGATGCAAGACTTCTGACGATGGCATCTGAACGCATGGCAAAGGCGGACTCTGCAACGTTTGTCCCAGCAGAACATCTCTACAAAGAACTCGGTATTACGCAGGATGCTCTGGATGCGGTCGGTGAGGCAGACATCGAATGAATTGGAAGTTGGTGTACCTGCCGGAAGCTGCGAAGGATCTGAAGAATCTCGCCGGAAATCAGCGGTTAATGGTCGTTAAGGCAATCGGCAAAGTCCTTCAAAACCCACTGCCCGTTACAGAAGGCGGCTATGGAAAGCCTTTGGGAAATAAGCAAGGCAATGATTTGGCTGGGTTCCTGAAAATCAAGCTCCGGGATGCCGGTATCCGTGTCGTGTATAAGCTGATCCGGACAGAAACAGAAATGCTGGTAGTCGTCATTGGTGCAAGAGCCGACGATGAGGTTTATGAAACGGCACAGCACCGTGCAAAAAAGAATCATTTATAAAAAAACAGCATCACTCGCACAGAACGCGGGTGATGCTGTTTTGATTATAGCGGTCAAGAATTTTACCGCTGCATGTAAAAAAGATCGAATTAAGATCAGCAAACAAATATTGCAGATATATGTTCAAAACCGGAAGAAAGATATGGGTAATATTGCACATAAAATGAAAATGTGTTAAAATATTTTTGGGTATTATACCATTTGCTCGGAGGCGGTCGCTATGACGAAAGAAGATATTAAAGCTCGCTTGATCCAAAATGATGCACTCTTTAATAATATTTATGTAATTGAACAGCAGTTTGATATTTTGCCGGATGATCGGATGCACTATGGCGCTGCTATTACCTATCAGGATCTAATGGAATTAAGAAGTGATTTTCTCGAACAGCTTGTAGATACCGTAGTAGATTGGGTATATAGTTCGGAAAAATATGCTGATCTAAAAGCGAGATTTATGGCATCCGGGAAATCTGAAGGGGCAGCCGCAAACCAGATTGCAAGAAAAGCTATGGAAAAATTTCGGCGTGGTGACGATATACTTCTGATTCAAGGACAACTTGGGGAGTTGTTGTTATTTCACTTTATCCAACGATTTAAGAACGCAGTTCCTTTGCTTAGAAAAATGCCAATCACAACATCGGCAGAGCATGAGAGATATGGAGCAGACGCAATACACTATAAAATTGAAGATGGAAAAAATATCATAGTGTTGGGCGAGGCAAAGGCATATACAAGTAAGTATCAATTTGCAGCAGCTTTTCAAAAAGCTATCGACAGTATTCTCGACACATACAAAAAGTTTCGGAGCGAGTTGGGGCTATATTTGCACGAGGATTTTCTCGATAAAGAAATGGATGTTGTTGCTGAAGAATTACTTGAAAATGTCCTGCCTAATGTAGAAGTAGAACTGGTGAGTTTAGTGCTTTATGATGAAAATAAGAGAGTGTCTGGTACAAATGAGAGTGAAATTAAGGAACAAATAAAAGGGATAATTCAAGAGCGATATAAAGCATTTGATAACAAAAAGATCCCTATCGATGACAATCAAATTTTACGTCGAATTACATACATTATATTTCCAATATGGAAGTTTGAAGAACTGGCTACTGAATTTCAAAATATGCTATAACAAATAGGAGGAGCAATATGAACGTAGATGAGGTTCTGAAAAGATGGCTCCAGATAGAATATTATTGCATGGCGCGTCGTATTGGCTTTATCAATAAAAGGATGGACGCGGACTATCGGCTGATCGTAGAAACTGTTCGCTGTTTAGATTATCAGACGACTATGGCGGACCAAACGGATCCAGATAAAATTATTGCGATTCTTGCACTCATGTGGGAGCATATTGATAAAAGCCAATATGATATTAGAGAACTAGCCATTAAGATCCTCTCTCGTATTGGTTATCCAACATCTGCAATAATTGTCGATGCCGGTTATGATTATAAAGGCAATCAGTTTTCACCAATTTGCAGCGCATTTGATAAGGTTACATTAACATTGCAGCAAGAACGGTATGAAGTTGTTGTTGGCAATAAGAAATGTATTTTAACTGACTTTCAAAAGAAACTTTGGGATGAGCTAGGCAGTAAAAAAATACTGGGTGTATCCGCACCGACATCTGCAGGAAAGTCATATGTTATTCAGTTAAATACGGTAGAGAAAATGCGTGCTGGAAAACTGGATGTAATCTATATTGTTCCAACATTGAGCTTATTAAATCAGGTTGTAGAAGACTATCATACCTTGCTGACCCAAGTAGGCGGTATAGATTATATTATAACAAGCAATCTAACAGTCGGAGAGTCAAAAGCTGATCATACGATATATGTGTGGACACAGGAGAAAGCAATTTCGGGACTATCCGATCAGACTTTTGGGGGTATGCTAAATAAAACAGTTTTGGTTGTTGACGAAGTACAAAATATCGAACGAGTCACAGAAGAGAAGGATGTTCGTTCAAAAATTTTGTACGATATGCTTCAAGAATTGAGACATACCACGAATATTGAGCAAGTAATTGTTTCTGGGCCGAGAATTGACAATATTGCGGGTCTTGGAGAAGTGCTTTTCGGCGCAGAAACATCTGAAATACAAACAAAAAATAGTCCGGTACTGAACTTGACCTATAGTATAAAGCAGGAGAGAACACAGTACTGGTTCAAACAGTATTGTGGATTGCTTGATAGACCGTACAAAGAGAAAATTAAAGAAGCATCTTTTATTAAGGGATATGGTTCTAGCCAACTAACAGTAGAATATAAGGAGTATTTAAGTACAATTATAGGAAAACTGGGAAAGGCACAGAATATTGTCTTTGCGCCTACTAGCAATGCCGCGAGAGAACTTGCAATCGCAATCGCAGAAAAGACTCCTCAGATTTGTGACCCGCAGGTTCAAGATTTGATCAAGTATTTGAGTGAAACAGTACATCCGAATTATGCTTTGTGCAACACACTTTTAGAAGGTGTGGCATATCATCACGGAAAACTTCCAACTCATGTAAGACGAACACTGGAACGAGCAATCAAGCAAAAGAATGTAACTAATGTTGTTTGTACCACAACACTAATGCAAGGAGTCAATCTTCCTACACAAAATATAATTATCCGAAATCCACATTTATATAGAAGAAGGTATGAAAATGCAGCAGAATTGACGAACTATGAAATGGCAAATTTGAGAGGTCGAGCAGGTCGGTTGATGAAGGATTTCGTAGGAAGAACGATTGTCCTGGACGAAGGGGAATTTGAAGATGCAGATGGATACGAGCAGCAAACGTTATTTGAGGATGTCTACAAAGAGGTTTCAGCCGGTTATGGTGAAAAATTTCAAGAGTATAAAGCACAAATAATCGACGCGGTGAACTCTGATAGATATGTTGGTGCAGAGATGCGCGGATACGGTTATCTGGTTACATATATCCGTCAGGCAGTGCTACGCTATGGCGAAAGTGCAGAGAAACGAATGGCAGAAACCGGGGTTACGCTTACGCCCAGTCAGGTAGCTGCAATCAAATACAAGCTGGAATCGCTTACAATTCCTAAAGAGTTTTGTTTGCATAATAGATATTGGGATCCAGTTATCTTAGATGACATATACAGAAAATTTGATGGCGCAGTTCCAAGTTCTCCAGTTGAACGAGGTGCACAGGGCAGGTTATCAGATATTCTTAAATTTTTAAGAGACACAGAATCCACTACGGCTATGTTCAATCGCTATGTTCCTGAAGGATACCGCAACGGAGCTAATAGAGGAATATTGTGCGGAAAAAGCATAAAATGGGCAAGCGAAATTCCATTATCAGAGTTCTTAAAGGGCGAATATTATTCGGAAGGAGATATACAAACAAAGATAGAGGACGAAATTCAAATGCTTCAAAAGACAGTTTCCTTTGATATTCCATTGCTGATTAAACCCGTTGTTGAAATGAAGAACCCAAATAGCATGATGGTTAGTAGTCTTCAGGCAGGAGCATATAAAAGAGCAACTAAAAAAATGATTGATATTGGCATACCGCGCGAACTGGCAATTCGCTTAAATTCAATGATTGAGAATAATCCGGATAGCGAAAAAATGGACAATTATGATTATGAGCAATGGATAAGAACGTGTGTGCTGAAATTGAAACCTACATTGCCGTACTGGGAAAGCGTACAACTAGAATTTCTGGGATAAACAATGGATGCATGGGGATATACCGTAGAGAAAGAAATGAGGTAATTTAATGGGCGTTTATAGTCCGGAAAATGAACTAATACCGATGGGAAATGGGGCAAATACAGAGTCAATACATATTAAGTCTATTGCACATTATACAAGCATCCCGACATTTTTGAAAATATTGCAGACAAGGTGTTTTCGCTTTAATAGAATCGATAATGTGAATGATCTGGAAGAAAAAGAGTTTTTGCAGCAAAATGACAACTATCGGCGAACTTTCATTTCCTGCTTTACAGATTATACTCGTGAGAGCATCCCTATGTGGAAAATATATACGACCCCCGAAACGGGCATCATGCTAAAAATAAAATTTGTGGAAGGGCGTTCAGTTGATGAGTTGTTTGAAAAAAGTACGATGTATGCAAATACATCAACCGTATTTCCTATCGACAATGGCAACGTAAAAAAACTGATGAATAGTGCATGGCGGGTCAAATTGTCTGTTGGGAAAATTAACTATACAGATAAAAGAATACCAACTAGTTTGCGTGTGGGTGAAGAAAATAAATACTACGATATTCCTGACTATTTTGGTTTGGAAAAAAGCACGGCTTGGAAATATGAAAAAGAACTTCGGTATAGGGCAATTATCAGGGCAACTCAAACGAATACTCCAACTGAATTTGAGGAGATGGGCAGTCTATTTGGGAAAATCAATTTTTCTGCCATTGATAAAATAACAGTAGTATTCAATCCTTGGATTAACAGAGAAGATTGGGCATCGGTTTTGGCTGCGGCTATAAAGGAACAAAAAATCGATACTCAGATTGATTTTAGAAATAGTAGTTTATATAAGAAGATACGATAAAATGCAGCGACAAAGTAAATAACACCATTGTATTGGAAATGCTTGGGACAGCAGGGGGCGAGATTTTGAAACAAGAAAAGTCAAAATTTGAATTGTTGCGCAGCAAGAGCATTATTGCAATTCTGGATGGAGACAGGGAGTATGGTCCACTTATAATAGAAGGCGTTGATAGCGGCATAAAGATATCTATGCCATATCTTAGCGGTCCTATGCTTTGTGCTATTTCAAATAATTTTGGGTTGCCTGCTACATATGGACGCAATGGGGGTGCAAAAAGCCGCTGGGAATATCTCGATGATCTACTGGTTCATTGTATCCGGAACAATCGGGGATCAGATTTGCTTGCGTTCCTGTTTTCAAAGCAGCAATTTGAGGACAAGCTGAAAGGTAAAACAGCCACGGAGGTCGAATCTGCGTATAAGCAAATCGTAACTATAATCATCGATCAGATCAATGGTGAACTATGCTTTGGTGGCAATGAGCTCATAAAAACTGGTGCTGTATTTATGATTCGCAAGAGTGGAACAAGTATTATTCTTACAACACCAACTATTAAAATGGTCGATCGGAACTATATTGCAGATATATCAGGACGTGCTATGAAAGACGTAGCAGATGGAAATTATGATAGTGCCATTACCAAATCACGTACGCTACTTGAAGAAGTGTTTTGCTATGTTATTGAAAAGAAAGGAGAGAAGCCAACCGAGAGCGGAGATATTGGTAAGCTTTATAATCAGGTAAAGCTGCTGTATCATATGCACCAAAGCGCAGATCTGGATAAACGGATCAATGGGTTACTTTCTGGACTTGAAAAGATTCTTTCAGCGATAGCAGAAATGCGAAATAAAGGAAGCGATGCGCATGGTGTTGGCGGGAAGAGAATTAACATCAACGATTATCACGCGCGTTTATTTGTGAATTCTGCAATGACAATGGCGGATTTCATATTGGCTGTTAGTGAACATGCAGCGCAAGATTAGAGGAATATTTGATTTGCGGGCAAGATGCTTTTTGGGCACCTTGCCCGCAAATATTCAACTTACTGCAAAAACTCCCGCACGATCCCCGCACTATCCTGCGCCGTATATCCCCACAGCACTGAACTCAGCACCTCAACGGCCTCCTTACGTTTCCGGTAATACGTCCGGGTGCTGATGTCGCGGATATGCGGGCGAAGCTGGTCGATGATTTCCTCGACGTTCTGAAGCTCCTGTGGGGAAAGGTAGGAGTAGTAGAGCAGCCAGTAAAATTCCTCGCCGTTCTTGTGCTTGGCGCGCATGAGATCCACAGCGCTGTCTACAAGGCAGAGCATTTTATGGCTCTGCTCGATGCACTTTGCCTGATGCTCCAGCTCCGTGCCGGAGAGATCCGCGCCGGCCAGATAGACGGATTCCAGAAAATCCTCGATCGTTTTGCCATAGTCGATCCGGAACCGATTCCGAACCTGACGCACGGAAACCTCCAGACTCCAGACAACGTCGCGGTACTTCCGCAGCAGCGTCCAGGTATCGTGATAGTGCGGATCTTCGGTCACGTCTGCCGTGGGCAGCTTATTCTTCGCCATTGTCGTTCGCTCCTTTCTGCCGGATCGTGAGTTCAAAATACCGCGTCTGCGTGCTGCCGCAGGAGAGCATCAGCCCCAGCCGAAGATCCTCCGCTTCGTGCTCCCATAAGACTCCGACGCAATCGGATAAGGGATATAACCTATGTTGAAACCGGGGGCAGGTCGTGCAGCAAACGCCCTGTGTTTTCAAGAGCTTCAGGACTTCGGTAATCAGAATCTCCGTGTGCGATTTTGAAACGCTGATCGAGCAATCTGATGCGCAGTCCGGCTGCGCCATATCCTGCGCACAGTCCTGTACGCGGATGCAGAGATTCAGCGCCATTGCGACTTCTTCTTTGTCCACCATGACATCGGAAATCTGGAACATGGTGGACAGATAGTTCTGAAGATAGATTACCGTTCCGCTGCGGCCGGGGAATGAAAATGTCTTGATGTATTCCAGCCGTGCGAATTTGCTGAGGATACGTCCAGCAGTTGCCTTGGAAACGCCCCAGCGTTTGCCAAGTTCGGCATAGGAAACGAGCGGACTGCCGGTGCCGTTTCGCAGATAGACCACAGGCCCGGCCTCAGAACCGGCGACCTGATGGTCATTGTAGATCGCGTTCAGCCAGAGATCGAGCAGCGCGTCCATCTCAGAGCATTTCCCAAGACTGAGCAGCCGCGATGCTGCGCTCATGGGCAGGAAGAAAAAACCGGAATCCTTCTGGCACGGGCAGCTATAATCCAGCACGGTGTTATATCGTGGCCAGTCGAGGATGCGGTACTGCACCAACTGTCCGCGGCCGATCAGGTCGTATTCGATGAAGTGATGCCGTTGGAGAGAATCAAGCTGCCGCAAAAGCTGACGGTTCGTTCTCGCACGGAACCACATCCGCAGCTCCCGCAGCGGGCAGATCCACTGACCGGGATGCACGATGTAGCTGATGCCGTCGTAGCGCTGGTAGGATGTGCGGAAATTCGCGTAGCAGCAGAGCACCACATAATGAAAAAGACCGGAGCACCCGTTTGTGCGGATGCCCCGGTCTGCGATCAGACTCTGTATGAATTGTCGGTAGATGCGGCATTTTGGGTAGTCTACGATTTGCTTGATTTCAAGTTTACATTCAGTCATGATGTTCATCCTTTCTTTTTGAGATGCTTTCTGCAGCTACGTGAAAGCGCGTACAGTTACAGTGTCCGTATGGGTTGGAATGGCGCAGCTGATAGCTGCTGATGTGGACAATCCTGCCGCAGTTTCGGCAAAGGCATCGCCAGTATACTTCGTTTGATTTCTGCTTGCCTTTGGGCGCGCGGCCGATCACTTTAAGATAGCCAAATTCTTGATCAGTTAAATCGTATTTCAAGGTTTGGCATTTACAGCCGCAGGATGTCGTTTTGGAGTGGCGCAGACTTTCGGAGAGAACAGAAACTATGTTTCCGCAGCTACATTGGCATACCCAACGAGCTTTGCCGCTTTGTGCGGAACGGTCCTGATAAAGAACCCGAAGCGCTCCAAAGGTCATATCGGTCAGATCAATCAATTCAGGCGATTTCTGATGCCGCAGACAGCCGCAGGACTTGACACCGTTTTGCTTCGTAAGGCTGGTGGAGGGTTTGACGACGCTTCTCCCGCAGCGGCATTCACACAGCCACATTGGGCGACCGGGTTTCATATCCTCCACGCGCCTTATCACTTTCAGCAAGCCAAAGGTTCGCCCAGTCAGGTCATTTGCTTTGCTCATAGATACCTCCTGCGTGTGGATTTGAATGATTATTAGGTGGATTCAATTTGGAATTGACATGCGCGGATATTCGATTACGCCCAGAGAAGTTCGGAGATTTGCAGTAGTAAATTTGAGACTGCGGCAGGCAGTTGACACACTTTTGACACGAAACCGTTGAAACGCCTGGATTTATACGAAATCATACGCGGCAAACACATTTTAGAAGTTCCTGAAACAGCACAATATTGCACGATATGCAGAACATTTTAGCGGTATAAGATAGCTCCGTTTTAATCCCCACGATGAAGCCGCTCGATATGCCGAAGAAGGACGCTGCCAAGGCAGAAGCCGCTCCGGCTGCTCCGGCAAAAGAAGAAGTCATCGACTTCTCCAAGGTCGAGATCGAGCCGCTGTTCAAGGACTTCGTCGACTTCGAGACGTTCTCGAAATCCGACTTCCGCGCCGTGAAAGTCAAGGCGTGTGAAGCAGTCAAAAAGTCCAAAAAACTCCTGAAATTCGTCCTGGACGACGGAACTGGCACCGACAGAGTCATCCTTTCCGGCATTCACGAATACTACGAGCCGGAAGAGCTCGTCGGCAAAACCTGCGTCGCCATCACGAATCTGCCGCCCAGACCCATGATGGGCATTGACTCCTGCGGCATGCTGATTAGTGCCGTCCACCACGAGGAAGGCGTGGAAAAACTCCATCTCCTCATGCTCGACCCGCACATCCCCGCGGGCGCAAAGATGTATTAAAAGCTGAAAAAACCGGAATGCACGTGCATTCCGGTTTTTTATCCCAAAGCTTTGCGCGTGCTTTACAGCGCGGGCGGAAGCCGGTATAATTGCAGATATCCAATCCAAACCGTTGGGAGTGTTTCAGATGCAAGATTACGCCGCGCTGGCCAAAGCAGCCGGATTTACAAGCGCCGCGCTGCTGCCCGTGCGGGAGCTGGTCGTCGTGCCGGAATACAGAAGATTCTGCGAGCAGAATCTCTGCGGCAATTACGGCGTGCTTCCAGCCTGCCCACCGATGAGCGGCACCGTTGAGGAAATGACCGCCTCTATGCGGCGCTATCAGACAGCGCTCGTGCTGATGATCGAAACAACCTCCGATTATCATGACGCGGCGGCACAGAAAGCTGCAAAGACGCACCAGAACCTTCTGACCGAGCAGTTCATGGCGCGCATGCAGGCGGACGGCCTTCAAGACCTTCTGATGATGGGCGCAGGCCCGTGGAAGCACGCGTCCTGCCTGTCTGCCTACTGCGTCGACGCACAGAAAATGGCCGACGCCGTCCACATGAAATGCTGGGCAAACGACGGCAAAGTCCGGTATTTTTCGCTGATTTTGTTTTGACGCGAATATGCAATTTGACGGAAACCCCGCGGCTGGTTCGCTGCCAGCTGCGGGGTTCAGCATGTCAAAAAAGAGTGTTTTTGCGAAGCAGTATGCAACAAGCACTGTCCGTGTAGGGGACGATGCCCACATCGTCCCGTTGTAACGATTACGAATTTGCCGTAAGCCTTCGTAAAATCGGCCTGCTCTGCCGGGACGATGCGACGCCCGCAGGCTAGTTTCGAGGCGCAACCGCGCACAGCGCGGCTCTTGGCGCCGAAGATAGGCATCGTCCCCTACAAACAAACCAGAAGATCTTCAGCAAAACGGGCAAGAATGTTTTTCGACAGTTTCACGCGGCTGGCGTTTGCCAGCCGCGTGTTTTGTGTCAGTCGATGTTGTAGGTGATATACGCGCTGTAGCTATCCAGCAGTCCGTCCAGATATGCGTCCGCGTAGTCCGTCATCTCCTGCGAGGGATTGACCTTGGTGAACTCCAGCCCGTGCTCGGCGCAGTATTCCTGTCCGAGCGCGTCGCGCAGCTTCTGGCGCAGGATGGAGCGCGGGACCTGCTCTTCCAGCACGGCGAAATACTGCTCGACCGTCAGATCCTGCTCCTTGCAGTAATCGTCGATGATCGTGCGGATCTCTTCAAAGGCGTCATAGTTGTCGTGCTGCGATTGCAGCATGGCGTCAATCTCCTCCTGTGTGACCGAAAGGCCGCGCGATTCGGCTTCATCCAGCATGATGGTGTTGACGAGCAGCTCGTCGACCATGTCCTTGTCGCTGACCGCGCCGCCGCCCAGCTGACGCTTGACTTCCTTCCAATGATCGACAAGACTCCGCGTGATCTCGGTGTCCTTATACTTGGCCAGCACCGGATCCTTGCTGCCGCATCCGGCAAACAGGAAAACGGGCAGCACAGCCAGCAGAAGCGCCGCGAGCAGGCGCGCGCAGATTCGGTTCTTTCGCATGGAACAGCCCTCCAAATCCAGAATTTTGTTCCATTATAGCAAAGCGGGCGCTATTTGTCCATCATCGAATCCATGAACGACAGAAGCGCCTTCTGCTGGCCGGGCGAAAGGCAGTTCCACTTGTCCAGCATGCTGCGCTGATCGGCGGTCAGCGCCAGCCGATCCTCGCCGTCCGCGAAAAACTGCGATAAGGTCAGCCCGAACGCGTCGCAGATCTTTTCCAGCGACGAAACGGACGGCGTCATGCCCTTTTTGTACCACGACGAAATGGTCGACTGCGGCAGGCCGGAGCGCTCCGCCAGCTGGTACTCCGTCCAGCCCCGCGCCTCCCGATTTTTGCGAATCATGCCCAGAATATCTGCCACTCGACCACCGCCTACGATTTTTCGTTTATTATACTTTGAAAAATCGTTGCATTTTAATCATTATTGTCGTAGTATATACTACGACAATAATTTTACCGGAGGATACGGCGGACATGGAAGCGCACAGAACATTCGAAGCATGGCTGGATGAGGAAAACCGGATCGTTTCGTTTCACGAGATCCCGGCCGCGCGCTATTTCAGCGCCGCCGAGCACGAGTTCTGGCCGGTCATCCTCGCACTGGTGCTCTCCGGCTACCGGGTGCAGTAAGATTACATGTTGGAACCGGATGATTTGACGAAAGAAGGGAGCGAAACATGAACCGAACGAAACCGGCGCGGACAGGACAGAGAAACCGCCCGGTCGACTGTGCGAAGAGCCTTGCGGTCTGCTTTGTGCTGCTCATCCACGTGTCGGCGGATGTTCTGCGCACCGGCGCGGTCAGAAGCCCGTACTGGTTGGAGGGGCTGTTCTGGAACAGTCTGTCGCGCGGCGCGGTGCCGCTGTTTCTGCTTTGCAGCGGCGCATTGTTCCTTGACCCGGACAGGCCGGTCACGGCGCGGCATATCTGGCGGCGGAATATCCCGCACCTGCTGCTCGCACTCGCGTTCTGGGCGCTGGCGTATCGGTTCGCGCCATATGTGACGCGCGGGCTTCCGCGTGCGGACGAGCTGCGGGAAAGCCTCCTGACGCTTCTGCGCGGCGGGCAGGAGGGACACCTCTATTTCCTGACGATCATGCTGCTGGTCTATGCGGCGCTGCCGGTCACGCGCGCATTCTGCGTTCGGGCGGATGAAAAAGCGCTTCGCTACGCGCTTGGTTTCTGGCTCGTGACCGGCGTCCTGCTGCCGACTGCGAAGAGTCTTGGGCTGTTCCGCAGCATACAGGGGATTATCCTGCAGTGGCCGCTTCCGCTGGCCTGGGCCTGCATCGGATGCACGGTGCTTGGCGGCGCGCTGGACCGCAGGCCGCTGCGGGTGCGGCCTGCCGCATGCATGGCCGTCGGCGGCTGGCTCATCTGCTTCGTTGGGACGTGGCTTTTGTCCCGGCATGCCGGGACGCTGCAGACGCAGCTTCTGGAGGGCCTTTCGCCCGGCCCGTGCATGCTGGCCGCCGGACTGTTCTCACTGTGCGCGCAGAAGGCCGGACGCCTGCGCGCGGCGGGCATCCGGCTCGTGCGGACGCTTTCCCGTGCGTCGTTCGGCATCTATCTTGTGCACCTGTTTGTGCTGCGCCTGCTCTGCCGCTGCGGGCTGTCCGCGGGGCTTTGCCGCCCGATCGTATCCATTCCGCTGCTGGCCGCCTTATGCGGCGCGGGGAGTTTCCTTATCTGGCTGCCGCTGTCCCGCCTCCCGTGGGTCCGCCGCTGGCTGGTCTGATCTGGGCAGACAAATCCCCCGGATCCGGCATGGATGCGGACCCGGGGGATTTGTGCTTGCGGGATGAGGGGGTTGTATTCAATCGGCGCAAAGGCCGACAGAACCGAGGATTTGCAGAAGAACGTCATGATCGCGGACGCCGAAGATGCTGCATTCCACATTCGCATCCATCCAGACGGCGACGTAGCTGTCTGCGTTCGTCATGATGTAGAACGTCCGGCCGTTCGCGGCATAGACCTCCGGGTCTCCGGCGTCTTTTTCAAAGATGGAACCGTTTCCAGACGCGGACGCGTGATACAGCAGCGTGATCGCGTCCTCGCCCTGCTCCATGCGGCAGTAGAAATCAGAGACCCAGTCGTCGCAGTAGCTTTGCAGCTCCGCCTGTACATAGCCGTCCGGGAAGAAGGCCGGCAGAAGGGAACCCGCGGCCATGCCGTTTTCCGTCATGCTGTCCGAGAGCGCCTGCAAAGCCGCGGGGATCGCGGCAGTCGGAGCGGAAGCCTTTTTGGACGGTGCGCCGGAGATGCTTACGAACTGGAACGTCTCGCGGCCCCAAGCGGCGACCGCGCCAAGCAGATCATAGCCCAGCGCGGACGCAGTCAGCGTCACGGCCAGCAGCGTTGCGGCAAGGGCGGCGGCCACGGCGGCCGCGCGGAAAAGCGGACGGCGTTTTTGGGACGGCGGGCTGTCAAGATCATAGAGGGAAGCGCCGTCCGTATCGGATGGGCGGTAATTGCGGCAGAAGCTGTCCCATGCGTCATTGACATCCGGGAACTGATTTCCGTCTTCGCGCGCAGCAAGCGCCTTTGTGATCCGCAGGATCTCGGCGGTGTCCATGCCCGGCTCATCCGAAGCTGCGTCCTGCCGCAGAAGCGCTTGCAGGGCGTCTGTCCCGCAGTCGGGTCTTTCCTGAGAATCGGCCATGTTCACCACCCCTTTACCTTTCTATGTACGCAGTCCGCCGTTTGGGGACAGCGGATTAAAAACTTTCTTTCAAATGTGCTTCCAGCTTCTTTTTTGCCCGCTGCACGCGTTTTTTGCAGGCTTCGACTGTGATGCCAAGCTCCTGCGCGGCTTCCAGCATGGTGTAGTCTTGCAGGACGATTTTGACCAGAAGCTCATAATCCGCACGGCCAAGAAAGGCCGTGCAGGCTTCGGAAAGCTCCACCAGCCCGGCAGGCGAGGAGATCTCCGCGTGCTCCTGCGGCAGAAGACGCAGCAGCATCCCCTGCATCCGCGCCTGACTGCGGCGGATGTTGCGGATGACGTTTTTCAGTGTATTTGTCAGCCAGCCCTGCGGGTTTTCGCTGCGCAGCAGATCGTCCGCTTTCATGCAGGCAATGCGGAACGTGTCCTGCACGGCTTCCTCTGCCAGCGGGCGGCTTTGCAGCGCACTGTTGGCGTAAATGCACAGCGGCAGATACAGCTCACGGTAGAGCTGCTCGATGCGCTGCGCCTGATCGTGTTTCAAGCCCATGTGTCTCTCTTCTCCGGAACGGCCCAATCATTTACAGTATGACAATTATAACCCATTTTCCTCGTCCCGGCAAGCGCTTGCCCGGCCTTCGACCGTAAAAAGACGCGGGAAAACCCGCGCGGTTTTTGGCAATGCGGAGAATTTTCACGCGCCTGTCCCGATTTGACTCGCTGCGGAAATATCTTATAAAAAGAAAAAAGGAGCGAGCGCCATGCAGTCTGCGGAGCAGAACCGGTTTGAAGCCTGGCTGGACGAGGGCAACCGGATCATATCCTTCCACGAGATCCCGAGCAGCCAGTATTACAGCGCGGCGGAGTGCGACTTCTGGGAGCAGATCCTCCAGCTCGTGCTGGGCGGCTACCGGGTACAGTAACAAACGAAAGGAGCTTTCCATGAACCGCCGTATCATCTCTCTTTTCCTTTTATGCCTGCTGTCCCTCTTCCTCCTGCCCGCTTGTCAGAAGCAGCCTGACCTGACACAGAAATCACAGCTTCCGGATGCTTCCGCCATGGAGGAAGCTCCGGCGAAGGAGGAAGCGCAAAGCCCAGGGCAGGTTCCGGATGCTCCGGAGCAGCTCGGCTTTGCCGGTGCGAACCTCGGGCAGGGCGGACTGATGGCCGGGGACGGCGAGTGGGTCTATTACCGCAGCGAAGCCGACTGGGGCCTTTACAAGGCGCGCACGGACGGCAGCGAGCAGACGCAGCTGCTGCCGCCGGAGGACTATGCGCCCAACAGCATCAATGTGCTGGGGACTTGGGTCTATTTTTCAAACTTTCGGGACGGCTTTTCTCTCTGGCGTGTGCGCACAGATGGCAGCGAAGCGGAAAAACTCGTGGATGGTTATTGCTATACGTTCCTTGTAACGGAAAGCGGCATTTATTATGATTGCCGCGATGAGAACAACGGCATGCGAACCTTTCATGCAGAGCTGGACGGCAGCGCGCAGACGCTTCTGTACGAGGGCTGTACACCGGACGCGTACTATGAGGATACGCTGTATCTGTATGATTTCAGAAACGGAACGCTGTATGCATACAGTGCCGAAGCAAAAGAGCGCGAGATCCTGTTTGAAGGCAAATACAACGCGGCATATTTCAGCGTAGACGACACAGGCGTATATTTCTGGGACGATATGTGCGATTACTGCCATCTTGACCCCGAAACGAAGGAGATCACTGTCCTGCATCAGGGCCCCATCGGCGATTATTTCAATTACTATGACGGCACGGTCTATTATGTCGCCTATGGCGGCGAGAATTACGACTATGATTGCTGTTACGCGATGGATGTGGAGACAGGCGAGCAAAAACCGATCCTCTCGCTGTCGCCGGAGATGTACGACGCATTCGGTGATCCCATCGGCATCACGCAGGTTGACTACCGCGACGGAAATTATGACGCAGACAGCATCCCGACGAACGAAGAAGGCTGGCCGATGGCACTTAACGAACTTGCCGACGGTCTGTTTGTTGTGAACGGACGGGTTTTTGCACGCGGACGGCTGGCGCGGACGGGCATGGCGGAGACGTGGATCCTTTGTGACGGCGGAAACGGCACAGTCTGGGAGGGTAACTGACATGAAAAAAGAAAGAATCCTGCTCGCTGCGCTTCTTTGCGCATGCGTTCTGCTGACGGCCTGCCAGAAGCAGCCGCAGCCGGAGCCGGAACCGCCCGAGCAAACGCAGTCCGAACCGGCGCAGACGGAGGATCCGGCGGCGGAGCAGCTGGAGCGGTTCTACACGCTCGCATCCCTGCCGGAGGAGGAACTGCGGAAAACGCTTTCCGAAACTGGCCGGGACATGACCGGTGCGGCGAGCGGCGAAAACTTAACTGCGCAGTTTTTTGCCGCGCCGTTCCCGGCGATCGAGGACTGCGCCCTTGAAAGTGTGGAGGTTCGTCCGGCGCGCGGTGTCATGACCATGCGCTTTGAAGCGCGCCGCCAAGCGGCAGACGGCTATGACTGGCAGCCCCTTTGCGACGGGACGGTCAGCCTTGCCCGGCTGGGCGAAGCCGGGCAGGACGAAGCGTTCACGCAGCAGGGCGGAGCCGCGTCCGACGGCGCAGCTGTATTTACCGGCATGCAGGACGGCTATCCCGTTGTCTTCCGCTTTTTCTGTGAACCTGCGGAAGCAAACCGCCTGCTTGGCAGCAAGCTGAGCTTCTGCAGCGGGACGGCGCAGCAGTCGAGCGTCTTCCTGTGTGACGAGGACAGCGGCCTGCGGCTGTGCGTGTACCCGGAGACGCTGGACGATTTTTCTATGCAGACAGACGGCGCGGTCTTCACCTGCGTGAGCAGCGCCGTGCGGAGCGAGACGACGTCCGGCTTCCTCTGGAGCATCCGCCGCATTTCGGCGGCTGAGGGCGCGGAACGATTCCCAGAGCAGGCCGAGCCGCTCAGCAGCGGTTTCGCAGATGAGGATTTTGTGTTGGGGCGGTCGGAAACGGACTGGTATCTCCTGAGCTTCGCGCCGTCAGGCTCACTTCCGCGCTGCATGCCGGAGGACGCCGACGCGCTGACGGACGCGTTCACAGACAGCGTCCTTGCGCTGGACAGCTTCGCGCGCGACAACGATCTGGAAGAGAACTGGGCGACTGAGATGTACTATTGCGCGTTCCTGCGCAAGCTCTGGAACCTGACCGCGTGGGGGCACCGCTATCGCGATGGGCAAAGCCTGTCGGACGGCGGTATGACGACCACCGTTCGCGACGCGAATACCAACCTGCAGATGGAGGTCCTCAGCTGCGTGGCCGAATGCGCGCGGTATCAGCTGTACGACACGGACATGCGCTGGGACGGGAAGACGGTCTTCCGCCTGTATGACGTCGTCTCCGAGACGATGGGCGCGGGCGGACTGGAATGGACGATCGAGCAGCAGCCGCTCGCGGACTTCTGCACGGCTGCGGGCGTCAGAGCGCCGGAGTGGAACAGCTGGCCGGAGGACGCGGCAGGCGAGGGCTGCGCCGTCCTCGGCAAAACGGCGGACACGGTCTACCTGCTCCGCTTTGCGAGCGGGACGCAGTATTTCCCGGACATCCCGGAGAGCGTCCGCGCCTACGCCGACTTCTTCCGCGCAGGAAAGGACATGCTCCGCAGCTTCCTGAAGCTGAACGCGATCACGGAAGCGCCCCACTGGCAGAGCAATTACGCCCGCGAGCAGCTGATTCGTGAAGAGTTGACATAATATCAAATACGAGCAAATAAACCCGGCCTTTCAGTATTGCTGAAAGGCCGGTGCTGTTGTTTATCCATCTGATTGGATCCGCAGCGGGCAGCAGGCGTTCGGGCCGAGCGTCTGCGCGATTCCGGCGGAGAAGGCGGCCATGCGGTCGTCCGGCACGAACGCGAGGACCGTCCCGGCAAAGCCGCCGCCGTGGACGCGGACAGCGCCCGTGCCGCCCAGCAGCCTGCGGCAAAGCGCCAGCGTCAGCGCCATGCTCTGCTGCTGCACCGCACCTGCGGGCGTGATATTTTGCAGCAGCTCCCACGAAGCGTCGCCGGACGCAGTTACGCTGTCCAGAAACGCCTGTAGCCGCCCTTCCCGGAGCGCCTGCACCTGCTGCCGGACGCGCCGGTCTTCGTCAAAAAAGTGCATGGCCCGCAGCACGGCCCGGTCACCGGCCAGGCGGCGCAGCCGCGGCAGCTCGCGATAGAACGCCCGCTCATCGACCTCGCGCAGAACGTCCTTCCCAAAGCACGCGGCGACAGCGCGCATCTCCTGCGGGATGGCGGCGTAGTCCGCCGTCAGTCCGGCGTGATCCGCGCCGGAATCCACCGTGCAGAGCGTGTACCCGTGTTCGGATGTCAATACAGGATCCCGGCCATCCGCAGATGGCCGGGATCCGTTTGTGTCGGAGCCATTATTCACTCGTGTCGGCAAGCAGCGCGGTGCGGCGGCGCAGATAAAAGCCGAAGCCGAACGCGTCGGCCAGCGCCCAGCCGACCGGGATGGCGAGCCAGATCCCGACCTCGCCGACCGGCCCCGCCAGAAGATACGCCAGCGCCACACGCGTGCCGAGCGAAATGACGGTCAGCACGACCGACATGCCCGGGCGCTTGACGGCGCGGTAGAACCCGTAGAGCAGGAACAGCCAGCCGATGCCGATGTAGCACGCGCCCTCGATGCGCAGATACCGCACGCCTGCGGCAAGCACCTGCGTCTCACCCGCCTGCACGAAGATCCGCATGAGCGGCTCCGCGAACGCAAAGACGAGCGCGGAGATCACGATGCAGAACCCGGCGCTGAGCGTGACGGCCTGCCGGAAGCCGCGGCGCAGGCGGTCGGTAAGCCCTGCACCGTAGTTCTGCGCGATGAAGGTCGAAAAGGCGTTGCCGAAGTCCTGCACCGGCAGATAGGCGAACGAGTCGATCTTGACAGCCGCGGCAAACGCGGCCATGGTGATCGCGCCGAAGCTGTCCACCAGCCGCTGGATGAGCAGAATGCCGAAGTTCATGGACGACTGCTGCGCGCACGTCAGAAGCGACATATCGAGAATTTCACGCAGGACGGCTCCGTCGAAGTGCATCTCTGCCCGTCCCGGCAGCAGCTCGCGGCAGCGCAGCGCCGTATAGACCGGAAGACCGACGCCGGAAAAGACCTGCGCGATGACCGTCGCTGCCGCCGCGCCGGCAATGCCCCAGTGGAACACCAGCACGAACAGAAGATCCAGCCCGATGTTCCCCAGCGCCGACGCACCCAGAAACCAGAGAGGCGCGACCGAGTTTCCCGCTGCCCGGAGCAGACACGCGAAGAAATTATAACTCGCCGTGGCGAGCAGCCCCGCGAAGATAATGACCAGATATTCCCGCATCTGTCCATACAGCTCCTGCGGGATCTGCAGAAACCGCAGGATCGGATCCAGAAACACATAGACCGCCGCGTTCAGAACGAGCGTCACGGTGAGGATCAGCCCGCCCGCGTGAAAGACCGCGCTGCGCAGCCGCTCTTCCTGCTTTCGGCCCAGTTCGATGGAAAACAGCGCGCCCGCGCCCATGGACAGCCCAAGCAGGATGGACGTCAGAAACGTCATGAGCGTATAGGCCGAGCCGACGGCAGCCAGCGCGTTTTTGCCCAGCGCCTGCCCGACGATCAGCGTGTCGGCGATATTATACAGCTGCTGCAAAAGATTGCCTGCGATCATCGGCAGCGCAAACAGCAGCAGACCCTTTGCAATGCTTCCCTTTGTCAGATCCCGGTACATGTTTCCCTCACACCAAAAATAATAGCAGGATCATTATAGAGATCCGCCCACAAAAAAGCAAGCAGCAGCGCCGCTGGCGCTGCTGCCTGAAATTACGACAGGATCCCCGTTGATTGCAGGAAGAGGATGAGCATCAGAACGGGTGCAATATAGCGGATCATGATGATGTACATCTTTTTCCGGCGGAAGCTCTCGCCGTTGCGCTCCATCTCGCCGATGACGAACTGCGGCGTTTTGACCCAGCCGATCAGGATCGTGGACAGAAGCGCGATGAGCGGCATCATGACGCTGTTGCTGATGTAGTCCATGATGTCCAGCAGCTGCGCGGCGGAGCCGTTCGGCAGCTGCACCTCAAAATAGAACACACTGTAGCCCAGCGCGATCACAGCCGAAGCGGCAAGATAGATGACCGACAGAATGAGAACGGCCTTTTTGCGGCTGACGTGGAAGATCTCCACGCAGTTTGCCGTGATCGATTCCAGCACGGAAATGCAGGAGGTGAGCGTCGCAAAGATCGCCGTGAAGAAGAACAGCGCGCCGACGACCGTCCCGGCCTTGCCCATGGCCGCGAAGACCTTCGGCAGCGAGACGAACATCAGGCTGGGGCCTGCGCTCATGCCGTCGGTGCCGGAGAAGACAAAGACGGCCGGGATGATCATGACGCCTGCCAGCAGCGCAACGCCGGTGTCAAAGAACTCGATCTGGTTGACGGCCTTGTTGAGATTGACCTCCGGTTTGACGTAGGAGCCGTAGGTGATCATAATACCCATTGAAACGCTGAGCGAGAAGAACAGCTGGCTCATGGCGTCGAGCAGGATCTGCAAAAACCGCCCGACGGTCAGCCCCTCGACGTGCGGCGAAATATAATAGAGAAAGCCCTGCATGCCCGTGCGGGTCTGCCCGGCAGCGTCCGTTGATCGGAGCGTCAGCGAATAGACCGCGATCACGACAACCAGCACGAGCAGCACCGGCATCATGAACCGCGAGACTTTTCAATGCCGCCCTCCACGCCGTTATAGACGATAAGCGCCGTCACGGCCATAAATAAAAGCGCAAAAATGACCGGCGCGACGGGCGAAGTGATGAAGTCCATAAAGTAATTGTCCTGCGCGGCAGCTTCGGTCTGTCCGGTCAAATAGACAACGGCGTATTTTGTGATCCAGCCGCCGATGACGGCGTAATACGTCATGATGAGCACGGGGACGAGGAAGGTCAGGATGCCGAGGAACTTCCACTTCGGGTGCATCGCGGCATACGCGCCGATAGCGCTTTTCTGCGTCCTGCGGCCGATGGCGATGTCCGAGGTCAGAAGCGTAAAGCCAAAGGTCAGCACGAGCGCGAGATAGACGAGGAGGAACAGTCCGCCGCCGTCCTTGGCGGCCAGATACGGGAACCGCCACAGATTCCCAACGCCGACGGCGCTGCCCGCCGCGGCCAGAACAAAGCCGATCTGGCCGGAAAAATAATTCGATTTCTTTTCCATTTGTGACACTTCTCCTTGCGCTGCAAGATGCAGCCGACGTTGAGCATACCACACGGGAATGCATAAATAAACCTGTATATACAAAATACTGAATATTATAACAGAAAATATGAATAAAAATGCCGCCGGAAAAGACTTGACGAACCGAATCGGGGCGGCTATCATAAAAGCGTAATATTTTTCCGAGGAGGACGGTTTTATGATCCAGGTCAATGCCATCGGCGACGCCTGCCCGCTGCCGGTGATCAAAACGATGAACGCTCTGAAAGAGCTTGGCGGCGCCGGCACGGTCGAGGTGCTGGTCGATAACGAGGTTGCCGTGCAGAACCTGACGCGGCTCGCGGAAAACAAGGGCTGCACGATCCGGACGGAAATGGTATCTGAAAAGGAATACCGCGTCACTCTCACCGCAAGCGGAGCCGTCGAGCAGACCGGCAACGAAGCGAGCTTCTGCACCGTCCCCGCCGCACAGAAAAAGATCGTGGTCGTCATTGCCGCCGATCATATGGGCGAGGGGAACGACGAGCTGGGTAAAATTCTGCTCAAGGGATATCTGTTTGCGCTGACGCAGCAGGAGACGCTTCCATCCACGATCCTGTTCTATAACGGCGGCGCGAGCGTCACCTGCGAGGGCTCCGCTTCGCTGGACGATCTGCGCGAGCTTGCAAAGCTCGGCGTGGAGATCCTCACCTGCGGCACGTGCCTGAACTATTATGGCCTGACGGACAAGCTGCGTGTCGGCGAAATCACGAACATGTATGTGATCGCAGAAAAGCAGCTGCAAGCCGATCTTGTCCTCCGCCCGTAAGCGCAGGCTCTCATTTGGGGGAAGATACGGCGCGCGCCATATCATCTGTATGATAAGCTATATGAATACTGGCGTTCTTCAGAATTTAACGCAGAAAAATGCGCCCCAAAGGGCGCATTTTTTTTCGGCAAAACAGAGAAAAGCGGTCAGCATTGAGAAAAAATTCTTTTCAAGATAACAACACCATGCTATACTCAATAGAAAAGAGAGAAACGAACAAAGGAGGGCTTGAGCTTGAGTGAATTGCTGCGCATGGAGCATATCAGCAAGCGCTTCGGCAGCTTCTACGCCAACCACGACATCAGCTTGCAGGTGAACTGCGGAGAGGTTCTGACGCTTCTGGGTGAAAACGGCGCGGGGAAGTCGACGCTGATGAACATTCTCATTGGCCTGTATCAGCCGACGGAGGGAAAGATCTTTCTGGAGGGCAGGGAGGTTCGCATCGAATCTCCGAGTCAGGCGGTCAAGCTTGGTATCGGCATGGTGCATCAGCACTTCATGCTGGTCGAAGCAATGACGGTCTTCGACAATATCATCCTCGGCGACAAGCACGCCAAGGGCGTCTTCATCGACCGCGCTGCGCGCCGCCGGGAGATCGAGGAGCTCTCGCAGAAATACGGCCTTGATGTTCAGCTCGACAAGCTCATCACGGAGATCTCCGTCGGCGAGCAGCAGAGAACGGAGATCCTCAAGGCGCTCTATCACGGCGCGGAGCTGCTGATCCTCGACGAGCCGTCCGCTGCGCTGACGGATATCGAGGTCGAGGGCCTGTTCGCCATCATGAAAAAGCTCGTAAGCGAGGGCAAGAGCATCATCTTCATCAGCCACAAGATGCGCGAGGTTCTGCATATCTCCGACCGCATCACCGTCCTTCGTCTCGGCGAGGTGGTCGGCACGGTCGACCGCGCCCAGACGGACGGGCAGAAGCTTGCCAGCATGATGATCGGCAAGGAGCTGACCGTCTCCCAGTACGAGAAGATCGAAGCGGACGGCCGCGAGGTCGTCGCGGAACTGGATCATGTCGATTTCAACAAGGAAAGCAAGCACAGCGGCCTGAACGATCTGTCTTTGAAGATCCACAGCGGCGAAATCGTCGGCATCGCCGGCGTTGACGGCAATGGCCAGACCCAGCTGGCGCAGCTCATCACCGGCGTCATCACGCCGCAGAGCGGCGAGGTTCACATCGAGGGCAGCCGCGTGTCGGTGTTCGACCCCAATGGCTTCATCGAGCATGGCGTCAGCCACGTGCCGGAGGATCGGAACCTGCAGGGCCTGATCGGCGATATGTCCATCGCGGAAAATCTGGTTCTGAAGGAGACCGACGACCCGCGGTTCAGCCAGGGCAAGGGGCTCCACCTCAATAAACGCGCCATCAACGCCTACGCGCAGAGCATGGTGCAGAAATATGACGTGCGCTGCACGTCCGTGGGGCAGAGCGTGCGATCGCTCTCCGGCGGCAACCAGCAGAAGGTCATCCTCGCGCGCGAGTTGGAGAGCGGCCCGAAGCTGCTCGTTATGGCGCACCCGACGCGCGGCCTTGACATCGGCGCGACCAGCTTCGTCCACGAGCAGATGATCGCCGCGCGGGAACGCGGCGTCGGTATTCTGCTCATCAGCGCGGACTTTGATGAGATCCTGGAAATGTCCGACCGCATCATTGTCTGCTTCGAGGGCAGGATCATGGGCGAGTTTTCCGGCAAGAATCCGCCGGTCGACGAGATCAGCCTTGCCATGACCGGCAAGTGAGAGGGGGCAGCGCAATATGGAAAAACTGAAAAAAGGGTTCGGCGCATTCCTTGTGCCGCTGCTGTCGATCCTTCTGGCGTTCATCATCGGCGGCATCATCATGGCTGCGCTGGGCGCAGATCCGTTCCTCGCGGTCAAATATCTGTTCCAGGGCGCGTTCGGCTCCAAGGCCGGCATTGGTACGACGCTGACCAAGGCCACGCCCCTCATGTTCACAGCGCTCTGCGCGTGCTTCGCGTATAAATGCGGCGTGTTTAACCTCGGCGGTGAAGGGCAGTTCCTCATGGGCTCCATCGCAGCCTTCCTGACGTGCTACTTTACGGGCGCGACCGGCTTCGGCGGCGTCGTGCTGGCGCTGCTGGCCGGTGTGCTGGCCGGCGGCTTCTGGGGCATGATCCCGGGCGTGCTCAAGATCACACGCGGGCAGAACGAAATGATCATCTCCATCATGCTCAACTACGTGGCGACGCTGTTCATGGGCGTCATCTATACCAGCTGGATCCGCGACGCGTCCGTGCCGCAGACGCCCGCCATTGCGGACGCTGTGCACCTGCCGCGCATCATTTCCGGCATGCGCTTTACGTGGGGGCTTGTCATCGCCGTGGCGGTCGGCCTGATCCTCTACTATGTCCTGTTCTGGACGAGCGCGGGCTTCCGCCTGCGCGCCGTCGGCTATAACATGACGGCCAGCCGCTTCAACGGCATTCCCGTCAAGCGCTATATGCTTGCCAGCTTCATTATTTCCGGCGCCATCGCCGGTCTCGGCGGCAGCGCGGAGCTGCTCGGCACGCAGTTCCGTCTTATCAACGGCTTCGGCGCGGGCTACGGCTTCGACGGCGTGGCGATGGCCCTCATCGGCCAGCTGCACCCGATCGCGACGATGGTCGTCGCGCTGTTTTTCGCGGTGCTCCGCGTCGGCTCGACCACCATGCAGGCGGCCACCGGCGTGCCGACCAGCGTCTCGGATATCATTCAGGCGCTCGTGATCGTTTTTTCCGTGGCCGGTATGGCGCTGACAAAGCTGCCGGAGTTTGAAGCCTGGAAAAACCGCGTATTCGGCAAAAGAAAGGCGGGTGAAGCGTAATGGATTGGATCTCCAGCTTACTTCTTGCAACGGTCCGTCTCGCCATCCCCGTGCTGCTCATTTCGCTTGCCGAGCTTTATGGCCAGCGGGCCGGTATGGTCAATATCGGTCTGGAGGGTCTGGCCGCCATCGGCGCGCTCGTCGGCTTCCTCGTGTGCTACGTGACCGGCTCCAACTGGCTGGGGCTTCTGTGCGGCGCACTGGCCGGTATCGCCGTCAATATGATCTACGCGTTCTCCACCGTCACGCTCTGCGCGGATCATACCGTCTACGGCATGGCCATCAATATCTTTGCGCCCGCGCTGGCGTCGTTCATCTACCGCGTCTACTTCGGCACCGGCTCCGACCTCAAGCAGATCGTCACCATGCCGTCCATTGCCGTCCCGGGGCTCAAGGACATTCCGGTCATCGGCCCGCTGCTCTTTGATCAGAGCCCGATGGTCTATCTTGCCATCCTGCTCGTGATCTTCACGGCGGTGTTCTTCGGCAAGACGCGCGCGGGTCTCAGCTATAAGTCCGTCGGCGAGCATCCGCAGGCGGCTGCGACGCTCGGCATCAACGTCGTCGGTGTCAAGTATCTCGCGTGCGTGATCTGCGGCGCACTGTCCGGCATCGGCGGCGCATACCTCACGACCTGCTATTCCAGCACCTACACTGACGGCATCGTTGCCGGACGCGGCTTCATCGCGTTAGCTGCCGTCATCTTTGGCCGCTGGAACGCGGGCGGCATCCTGCTGGCCTGCCTGTTCTTCGGCTTCTGCGACGCGCTCCAGATCCGGTTGCAGGTGTCCGGCATCGGCATCCCGTATCAGTTCTTCCAGATGATCCCCTATGTGGCGACCGTTGTCGTCCTGAGCCTGATCGGCACGAAGCAGGCAGGCCCCAAGGCCAACGGCAAGCCCTACCGCCGCGAGCAGCGGTGATGCGGTAATAACGTTGCAAAACGCTATTATATATTATTTTACGGAGGGAACACGAATGAAAAAGATCTTTGCACTGCTTCTGGCTCTTGCGATGCTGCTGACGCTCGTCGCCTGCGCCGGGAAGGCCGAACCGGCCAAGACCGAGACCGAAGCGCCTGCCGTTTCCGAAACGGAAACGCCTGCCGCGGAAACCGAAGCACCCGCTGGTAAGACCTACAAGGTTGCCATGATCTGCGACTCCAGCATCAACGACGGCGGCTGGGGCGCTGCCTGCTACAATGCCATGGTCGCGGCTGCCGAGAAGAAGGGCTGGCAGACGGAAGTCACCGACTCCATCTCGCAGGACGCCTATTATGACTCCATCGTCGCCTACTGCGCACTGGGCTATGACATGATCTACGCGCCCGGCAACCAGTATACCGACGCAGTCCTCCAGGCTGCCGAAGAGTATCCCGACGTTGCCTTTGCGCTTCTGAACGGCGCAGTCGACACGCCCGACAAGGCTGTCAACAAGAACGTCTCCTCTCTGCTCCCGAACGCACAGCAGATCGGCTGGATCGCCGGCGCGCTGGCGGGCCTGATGACCGAGAGCGGCAAGCTCGGCTTCATCGGCGGCATGGAGCTGGATACCACCAAGGGCAAGATCGCGGGCTATGAAGAAGCCGCGAAGTTTGTCGGTGAAAAGGAAGGCAAGGAAATCGAACTCCTGAACGTTCCCTATGCCAACTCCTTCTCCGACGCCCCCAAGGGCAAGGAATTTGCAACCGAGCTGATCTCGCAGGGCGCTGACGTCTTCTTCGGCGACGCTTCTGCTGTCGACTCCGGCGCACGTGAAGCCATCGACGCTGCCAACGCGGCTGCCGGCTCCGTGAAGATCTATGATATCGGCCAGCCTGCTGATATCCTGGGTCAGAACGAGTGCATCATCTGCTCGCAGGTCACTGACAACTCCGCCATGGTCGTCGCTTCCATGGAAGCCGTGGAAGCCGGTACCTTCGGCGGCGAAGTGCTCTACGGCACGCTGCAGAACGGCACGCTGTCCGCAGGCGCTCTGAGCGACCTCGTCCCCGCTGACGTGCAGGAGAAGTACCTGGCTTACATCGACGAGATGATCGCCGGCACCTTCATGCAGTAAGAATCAGTTAGCAACCAAAAGGCCGGGCAGCCCATCGGGCTGCCCGGCCATAACAAACGAAAAACCGCTTCCGGACCGATGCAGGATGGTTCCTGCATGGGTTCGGAAGCGGTTTTTGCTTTCAGAAAATCAGATCCGCACGCCCGCAAGCGTCAGATCAAACAGCCGGTCAAAGCGCGCCAGACAGTCCTCGCGCGACATCTGCGCCAGCTGCGGCCATTGCAGCTGCGTTGTCAGGTACAGCCCCATCAAAAGATCGACGATATCCTGCACACCGGCGTCCGCGCGCAGCTCGCACTGTGCCTGCGCCTGCCGGACAAGCCCCTCCAGAAGCGCCAGCATGGCGAGCCGCGTCTGGTACAGCTCGCCCTCTTCAAACGAGTTGAGGTACGTGATCTTCCGGCAGAGCGCCAGATAGCGCATGGAATCCAGCACAAATGCCTGCAAGACGTGCCGCAGCCGCATGAGGGCGCTCGGCTCCGTCTGCCGTTCTGTCTCGGCCAGCTGCCGGATCTCCTCCAGCGCGGCCTCCGCGATGCCCATGAGCAGACTGTCCTTGCTGGTAAAATAATTATAGAGCGTCGCCTTGGAGACCTCCGCGCGGGCGGCGACGTCGGTCATCGTGGTCTGCTCAAAGCCCTTTGAGCTGAACAGCTGCCGGGAAGCGCGCAGGATCCGCGCCCGGCACTGCTGTTTATTCTGTTCGCGTCTGCCTGCTGGTACGTCTGTCATAGTATGGGATCCTTTCCGCTTTGTCCTCTTCAGTATAGCCGATACCGGCCGGTTTTGCAACCGGAATCGTCAAACTGCATAAAATGTGCCAAGATTTTCTACGCATCCGATAGCAGAATGACACAGTTTTTACTTGAATCTAAATTTGGAACGGAGTATAATATTTTCGGGAAGATGAAATTTGAAAGGAGAGGATCCCGTATGGCAATGAAAGTGATCGCTTACGACGTTGGTACGACCGGCCTGAAGGCGTGCCTGTTCGAGGTCAGCGCCGAGAACGGCATCACCTATGTCGCAAGCACCGTGGAAGACTATTCCCTGCAAATGCTCGGCGGCGGCGCGATCGAGCAGAATCCGGACGACTGGTGGACGGCCATGGGCCGCAGCACCCGGCAGCTGCTGGAAAAGACCGGCGTGCACAGGGATGCGATCGAGGGCGTCTCGTTCAGCTCACAGATGCAGAACGTTCTGATGGTGGACGAGACAGGCACGCCGCTGCGCCCGTGCATCAGCTGGATGGACACGCGCGCAGACCAGCAGTTTAACCGCTGCATGAATACCGGCCTGAAGGTCGAGGGGCTGAACATCCGTAAGACGCTCAAATTCCTGAAGATCACCGGCGCGGGCTCCTTTGGCTCAAAGGATCCGGTCTGGAAGTATCTCTGGGTACGCGACAACGAGCCGGAGATCTTCCAAAAGGCGTATAAATGGCTCGACGCCAAGGAATATCTGGCCTGCCGCGCGACCGGCGTCATGAAGGCCAGCCGCGACACAGCGGGCGCGACCTTCCTCTATGACGTGAAGAACGACTGCTGGAGCCGCAAACTGTGCAAAATGCTCGGCGTGGAGATGCGCCACCTGCCGGAGATCTGCGCGTCGACCGACTGCGTCGGCGGCCTTCTGCCGCAGGCTGCGGAGGAGCTGGGGCTTGCCGCGGGCACGCCGGTGTTCTCCGGCGGCACCGATGTCAGTCTCTGCCAGATCGGCGCGGGCTGCACCGAGATCGGCGACGTCAACGTCTATTCCGGCACATCCGGCTGGGTGGAAACGACAGTCGGCAAGCTCCATACCGACATCGGCAACCTCATCGGCACGCTCCCGGGCGCGGATCCGACGGCCTATAACTATGTGGCCGAGGTCGATACCTCCGGCAAATGCATGGAGTGGGTCAAGGATCGGCTCGATCTGCCGGAAATGAGCTATCCGGAGCTGGACGCCTATATCAAGGATGTCCCCGCGGGCAACAGCGGCGTCGTCTTTTCGCCGTGGATGCACGGCAACCGCTGCCCATTTGAAGACGCCAACGCGCGCGGCATGTTCTTCAACCTCGACCTCAGTACCCGCGGACACGATCTTGTCAAGGCGGTCATTGAGGGTGTCTGCATGCATATGCGCTGGAATCTTGAAGCGAGCGAAAAGACGTTCCAGACGCAAAGAACTGTCCGCTTCACCGGCGGCAGCGCCATGTCGCCCGTGATCTGCCAGATCCTTGCCGACGTGCTGGGCCGCCCGGTCGAGACGATCGAAAGCCCACGTCTTGTCGGCGCCATGGGCGCTGCGGCGCTCGTTGCGGTCGGCACGGGCATGCTCCCCGATATCCGGGAGGTCAAGAAGCTCATCCGCGTCAGCGCGACCTATCAGCCGTCCGCGGAAAACGCAAAGCGCTACGACCGGATCTTCCCGGTTTTCCAGCAGCTGTATACCAACAATAAAAAATCCTACGCCGCACTCAACGCCGGCGCAGACCAGCACTGACAGAATACTTACAGGAGGGTACAATCATGAACGAACATTACGGCGTATCCAGATGGCCGAACGTACCGGAGGTCTATGAAAAAATGGACCGGCTGGTGCATTCTCCGCTGCTGCCCATCAAGCAGTCCGCGATGGACCGCTATCTGCGCTATTTCGATGAAAAATGCGCAGGCTCCAGAAAGATGATCGAGGAAGCCAAACACTATATCCCCGGCGGCGTGCAGCACAATCTGGCCTTCAACTATCCGTTCCCGCTGGTCGTGACGAAAGCGGACGGCGCGTATCTCTACGATATCGACGGCAACCGCTATGTCGACTATCTACAGGCCGGCGGCCCGACGCTGCTCGGCAGCAACTACGGCCCCGTCAACGAAAAGGTCTGGCAGGTCGTGCGGGAATCCGGCCCCGTGACCGGCCTGTTCCATCCGTATGAGATGAAGCTGGCGGAGAAGATCCACGAGTGCATGCCGTGGGTCGAGATGTACCGCTGCCTTGCCAGCGGCACCGAAGCCGACATGGTCGCCATCCGCATTGCGCGCACCTATACGGGCAAGCAGCGCATTATCAAGGTCGGCGGCGCGTATCACGGCTGGTCCGACCAGCTGGTCTACTCCCTGCATATCCCGTATACCAAGACCTTCGAAGCACACGGCATCCCGAAGGACGTCTCGGCCAACATGTCCGAGTTCTTCCCCGGCAGTCTCGAGAGCCTGCGCAAGGCGCTGGAGGAAAACGAAAAGCACGGCGGCACGGCAGCCGTCCTGGTCGAGCCGTTCGGCCCTGAGAGCGGCACGCGCCCGGTCACGATGGAGTTTAACGCCGAGGTGCGCAAGCTCTGCGACGAATTTAACGCCCTTCTGATCTTTGACGAGGTCGTCACGGCCTTCCGCGTCGGCCCCGGCGGCGCACAGGGCTTCTTCAATGTCAAGCCGGATCTCACCGTCTTCGGCAAGATCGTGGCCGGCGGCTATCCGATGGCCGGCGGTGTCGGCGGACGCGCGGATATCATGAGCTGCGTGGCGGCCGGCGTCAAGGCAGGCAAGAAAAAGGCCTATGTCGGCGGCACGCTGACGGCCAACCCCCTGAGCTGCGCGGCGGGCTATTACGCGATCGACGAGATCGTCCGCACCGATGCGGCGAAAAAGGCCGGTGAAAACGGCGATAAGCTCTGCGACGGCATCCGGAAGCTGATCGATCAGTATGATCTGCCGTTCGTCACGTGGAACACCGGCTCCATCGTCCACTTTGAAGTCTCCGGCGTCATGTATCTGGACGTGCAGGATCCGGATATCTTCCAGAAGATCCCCGAGCGCCAGCACTATATCGAGCAGTTCGGCGCGGCCCTGACCGCCAACGGCGTCATCACGCTGGCCGGCTCCCGCATCTATACCAGCATGGCAGACAACGACGAGACCATCGCCCAGACGCTGAACGCGTTTGAGGACGTCTTCTCCAACATCCAGAAGTAAACCTACCCGCCAGAAACAGGAGGAACAAGCATATGATCCGTAAACTCGATCAGGAAAACCTGACCTACGCATTCCCGGAGGTCGCCTTTGATGACGATTACGTCATCGCGACCTATCAGGCCAAGGTCAAAACGTCCAACATTGAAAAGCTCGCCATGGCCATCGCCGACGAGCAGACCACCGGCACGTGGATCAAGGTCGGCGCAGACTCGATGGAAAAAACGCGCCGCTTCGGCTCGCGCCTTGTCGCGCTCTACGAGGTGCCGGATATCGGCTGCGACTATCAGTCCGACGAGCCGCCCATGTATATCATCCAGATCGCCTATCCGATGGCAAACTTCTCCACGAGCATGTCGGCCCTCATGACGATCCTCTTCGGCAACATTTCGGCCTCCGGCATGATCCGGCTCATCGACGTTGCGTTCCCGAAGAAGTTCATCGCCCAGTTCCAGGGGCCGAAATTCGGCGTGCAGGGCATGCGCGACGTGCTGGGCGTGCCGGAGCGGCCGCTCCTCAACGCCATGATCAAGCCGAACATCGGCTGGACGCCCGACGAGGGCGCAGACCTGTTCTACAAGGCCTGCAAGGGCGGCGTCGACGTCATCAAGGACGATGAGCTGATGCTGGCCGACTCCGCGTTCTGCCCGCTGGTCGAGCGCGTCACGAAGTTCATGGCAGCGGAAAAGCGCGTCTTTGAAGAGACGGGCGAGCACAGCCTTTACGCCGTCAACATCTCCGACGAGACGGCCAAGGTGCGCGATAACGCCTACCGCGTCCTCGAAGCGGGCGGCAACTGCCTGATGGTCAACGTCTATACGACGGGCTTTGATACGCTCAAGATGCTCGCCGACGACCCCAACATCAACGTGCCCATCCTCGCGCACGTCAACTTCGCCGGAACCATGGCGGCTCCGACCTATACCGGCATTTCGGCCCCGCTGCTTGTCGGCAAGATCACGCGGCTTGCCGGCGGCGACTTCCAGATCAACGGCCATCCGTTCGGCAAATTCCCGGTCAGCTATAAGATGTTCTACCGCAGCTTCAAGTTCTTCACGCAGCCGTGGTGGAACATCAAGCCCATGATGTACGCCTGCTCCGGCGGCACCACGCAGCTGGCGGTCGAGAAGATCATCAAGGCAGTCGGCACCGACGTTATGCTGGCGGCCGGCGGCGGCGTCCACGGCCATCCGGACGGCAGCGAAGCCGGTGCAAAGTCCATGCGGCAGGCCATCGATGCAGCCATGGCCGGTATCCCCGTCGTGGAGTACGCCAAGACGCATGCCGAGCTTGCACGGATGCTGGGCTTCCTGAACCCCGACCTCATGAAGAACTTCGACCTCATGAACTGAAAACACACAAAGAAGCGAGGAGCAGGGGGATCCTCTGCTCCTCGCTGGAAAGAAATGAAAAGGAGTGGTTGCAATCCGAACGATCGCATTCGTGGATTTTGACGGCACCATCACCATGGAGGACACGTTCTCCGGGGCGATGCGCCTGTTTGTGGATCCCGGCGAGTTTTCGCTCTACAGCAAAAAGCTTGCCGCAGGCGAAGCGACGCTCAGCGAGGTCGTGAGAAGAGCCTATGACGGCGCTCCGGCAGAGCTGCTGCCCAAAATGCTGGACTATGTCTGCGGCGTCGCCATGCGGCCGGGCTTTGAAGCATTCTTAGATACATGTGACGCGCTGGACATCGGCGTGGTCGTCATCTCCGGAGGCGCACGGCAGTTTTTAGATCAGAAGCTTGCCCCCTATGAGCAAAGACTTCTCGGCATTCACGCGGCAGAGCTTGCCATCTGCGGCGATGCGCTGCGTCTGGAAAGCAGCTTTGACGATGGCAACGAGCTGGTAAAGAAGACCGCGGTCATGGCGCTTTACGACTATGACAGCAGCATCGGCATCGGCGACAGCTTCACCGACTGCAATATGGCGCGGGCCGTCGATCGGGTCTTCGCGCGCGACGTGCTGGCAAAATATCTGGAGAAGCAGAAGCTTGCCTACACACCGTTTGAGGACTTTTATTCCATCGCCGCCGCCATCAGCAGCTCCAGATAGCTCCTGCGGGTAAGCGCGCCGCGTTCCACGCCCAGCGTGTCCAGAAGCGAAAGCAGCGACGCCGCTGCGGCGCTGCGCGCCGCTTCGTCCGGCACCAACTCCTCCAGCTCCATATAGTCCCCGAGCCCGTCCACGTCGTCAAGACAGACGGTCTGCGCGCCGCGCGTGAAGCTGCGGCGCGTTTTTTTGACGGTGAACGCCGCCCGGTAGCCGAGCGAAAGCAGCAGCTTTTTCATCGTCTCGAAGTCTTCGACCGACGTCTCCAGCTCCAGCCGCGAGCTGGACTGCGCGTCGAGCTTCGGCCCCTTGTAGGTGATCAGCGTCTGCGCGCCGCCCTCCGGCAGTGTCTGCACCGTGCGCAGGCGGAGCGCTTCGTCCGTGCGCCGGAAATCACGGTCGTTTCCGTTGAGATAAAGGTCGGTCTCCTGCACCGTCCCGGCTTCCGTAAAGCCCAGCGCACGCAGGGCGTCCGGCAGGGCCTTCGCCTGCGCGGGCAGCAGCGCCGCTTTCAGTTCTGCTTCGATCATGGCATACTCGCATCCTTTCTGTAAGTGCTTTGATTATACCGCATATTCAGATTTTGTCAAAATCGGAAATGTGCCAAAAATGCGGAAATATTCATGCTGTATTCACAAATTTTCGGAGCAGTTTTTTATAATAAAGAAAAAACAAAGGGAGTGTGTTCGATGAAAGAAGTGAAATCCCCGAAAAAACCGCTTTTCTATTATTACGGGATCATCCTGCTGGTGATCCTTCTGTTCAATCTCATCGTGTCTCCGCTTCTCATGCAGCAGCAGGTGACGGAGGTGGACTACGGCACGTTCATGCGCATGATCGAGGAGAAGAACATCGGCAAGGTGCAGGTGGATAGCGACGAGATCGTCTTTACCGACAAGGACGAAACGACGGTCTACTCGACCGGTGCAATGGACGATCCCACGCTGACCCAGCGCCTGTACGACTGCGGCGCGACATTCACCAAGGAGGTGCAGCAGACGACCTCGCCGGTCGTGAGCTTCCTCCTTACGACGATCCTGCCGCTCGTCATCTTCATTGGCATCGGCCAGTATCTGAGCAAGAAGCTGCTGGAAAATGCGGGCGGCAAAAATTCTCTGATGTTCGGCGGCACCGGCAATTCCAGCGCCAGGGTCTACGTCCAGTCGACGCAGGGCATCCATTTCTCCGACGTCGCCGGTGAGGACGAAGCGAAGGAGAATTTGCAGGAGATCGTTGACTACCTGCATAACCCGCAGAAATACACCGAAGCCGGCGCCTCCATGCCCAAGGGCCTGCTGTTGGTCGGCCCTCCGGGCACCGGCAAAACCATGCTGGCCAAAGCCGTCGCCGGTGAAGCGAACGTGCCGTTCTTCTCCATCTCCGGCTCGGAGTTCGTGGAGATGTTCGTCGGCATGGGCGCGAGCAAGGTGCGTGACCTCTTCAAGCAGGCGAAGGAAAAAGCGCCCTGCATCGTTTTCATCGACGAGATCGACGCCATCGGCCAGAAGCGCAGCGGCGGCAATGGCATGGGCGGCAATGACGAACGCGAGCAGACCCTCAACCAGCTGCTGACCGAAATGGACGGCTTCGAGGGCAACACCGGCGTCATCATCCTCGCTGCAACGAACCGTCCCGAATCCCTTGACCCGGCTCTGACACGCCCTGGCCGCTTTGACCGCCGCGTGCCCGTGGAGCTGCCTGACCTCGCGGGACGTGAAGCCATTTTGAAGGTACATGCCAAAAAGATCAAAACGGCGGACGATGTCGATTTCCACACCGTTGCCCGTATGGCGTCCGGCGCGTCCGGCGCAGAGCTTGCCAATATCATCAATGAGGCCGCCTTGCGCGCCGTGCGGGGCGGCCGCGTGATCGTTACCGAAGCCGATCTGGAGGAGAGCATTGAGGTGGTCATCGCGGGCTATCAGAAGAAAAACGCCGTTCTCTCCGATCAGGAAAAGCGTGTCGTCGCCTACCACGAGATCGGTCACGCACTGGTGGCCGCCAAGCAGACCCATTCCGCCCCGGTGCAGAAAATTACGATCATTCCCCGCACCTCCGGCGCGCTGGGCTACACCATGCAGGTCGATACCGGCGACAAGTATCTCATGACCAAGCAGGAGATCGAAAACAAGATCGCCACCTTCACCGGCGGACGTGCCGCTGAGGAGATCGTCTTCGGCGAAATCACCACCGGCGCATCCAATGATATTGAGCAGGCCACCAAGCTGGCCAGAGCCATGATCACCCGCTACGGCATGAGCGAGGAATTTGACATGGTCGCCATGGAGACGGTCACGAACCAGTATCTCGGCGGCGATACCTCGCTGGCCTGTGCAGCCGACACGCAGAAGCGCATCGACGAAAAGGTCGTGGAGCTTGTCAAGACGCAGCACGAAAAGGCGCGCAGGATCCTGATGGACAATCGCAAAAAGCTGGATGCGCTGGCGCAGTTCCTTTATGAAAAGGAGACCATCACCGGCGAGGAGTTCATGCAGATCCTGAAGCAGGAGGGAGAGCAGCAATGAAAAAACGGTCCGGATTCGGCTGGCTGGAGCTGGTCGAAGGCATTCTTTTGATCCTACTCAGCATCTATACAATTATCTGGCCTGACAGAGCCCTGACCGGCTGGATCGTCCTGTACGGCCTGATCGCTGTCATTATGGGCGTGGCGGATATCCTGCTCTACATCCGCGTCGAGCGGTTCACCGGCTTCGGGCCGATCGTCTCGCTCGTGTCCGGTGCGCTGAGCGTCATGACGGGCGTCATGCTTCTGGTCTATCCGAACGCGGGCAAGTGGGTGATGAGCCTTCTGTTCCCGCTGTGGTTCCTGACGCACTGCATCTCCCGGCTGGCGGGGCTGCACACGGTGCGGCTCCTCACGAACCGGTTCACCTACTGGTTCACGCTCATCATGAACGTGCTGGGGCTGGCGCTCGGCGTCATGATGCTGGCGCGGCCGTGGGTCTCGCTGCTGTCGCTGGAATATCTGGTCAGCTTCTATCTGATGCTGCTCGGCGTGGACTGCATCATCCTTGCATGCAGCCGTCTCGGCTCGCGCAGATAACAACAGAATCCTATATAATTCGCTAAAAGTATACCGACTTTTTTGGTGAAAACGCCGGTGTGTACATTGGCGGAAATATATGCTATACTACAACCGAAAAGAATAACACATCATCGACGTCTGATGCCCCCGCAGCAGACGTTAAAAGGAATCCGGTGTGAATCCGGAGCTTATTTCCGTTAGCTGTATGCATACGAGGCCGCCGCCGCAGCGAAAGCTGGCCATTGTGCCGCAGGGCATGAGAAGGTAGGGGACGGACGCAGGGCAGATGCCCCTAGTATGTGAGCCAGAAGACTTGATGGTGGAGGACGAGAGCGTGCTCCTCCTTTCGGATGAGGGAGGTGCAGCTTGCGTATGCGCAGGAAAAAACGGCTGCGGTGATCATTGTATCACCGCAGCTTTTTCTATTTCCTGTAGGAGGCGGAAGCATGGAAAAGAAGAACGACGGAGAACTGACCCTGAACAGCAAGGAGCGGGAGCTTCTGCACCTGCTCCGGGAGATCCAATACGGCGAGGTTCGGATCATCATACAGGCCGGCACGCCGGTTCGGATCGAGGAGATCCGCAAGAGCATCCAGCTCTGACCGGAGGAGCAAGACCGCAATGCGAAAGGAAACGAAAAGGATGAAACACAAGAGATTGGTGAGCCTGCTGCTGGTGTTTGCACTGCTGGCGGGGCTTCTGCCTGCCGTAACGCTCGGTGTGTCCGCAGCGGATACGCCGCATGCCATCACGGTATCGGCCAGCGCGCCCGCGACCGCGGAAACGACGCAGGGCATCGAGTACAAGCTCGCAATGTCCGAGGTCTTTACCGACAGCGCGCAGCACGAGATGACCTACACGCTCTCCGGTGAGGGCCTTTCCACGCAGACGAAGATCGCGCAGAACAAGGACGACGGCAATGCCATGTACCTGTTCTTCGTCCAGCCGGACGTTGGTACATACGCAGTGACGATCACCGCCGCCTGCAAGGAGGACGAGACCGTCACCGCGGCTCATACCATCACCGTCACGGTCAAGGAAGGCAAGGACGGCGATCCGAGCCAGTATAACTATAACGAGACCGACGCCGCTTCCGTCACGGTCTATGTGACCGTCTCCAGTGACGGCGTGCCGCTCATGGGCAAAAACGGAGAAGTTCTGGCGCACCTGCCGGTGAAGGTTCCGTATTTCGATCTGGCCAATCAGGGCCTTGAGCGCTTCTACCGCTATCAGACAGAGGGCGGCCGCGGCGACTATATCAATCACACGCTCGTCCGCCGCCCGACGGCGCTGCACCTGTACCTGTACCTGCTGGGCGTCTATTATCTTGGCCTGTCTCCCGAGGAAGTCACGAGCGGCGAGGTCAAGATCCAGGGACATGCCGGCGGCGCAGGTGTTCTGAACATGAACGGCGATACGCCGTATACAGACAGCCTGAAGGCGCTGAACATCACCGGCGATCCCACGAGCCTGTACATGCAGCAGTTCTGGGGCCACGATGAAAACCTCATGTACTACCGCAATCATGTCTATCCGCTCATGGGCATCAACTGGGGCTCCACCGCGGACTACATCCTGCTGTCGGATGGCGATACGATCGACGTCGCCATGTTCAGCAACTGGGACTTCTACAAAAACGGCGGCGCTTTCGTCTGCTTCGATCAGGATTCCTACACGGCCACGACGAAGAACCCCCTGTCCTTCCAGACCCAGCAGTTCGGCACCCAGTCCGTCGCCGACGGCGGCACCGGGGTCTTCGAACCGGCGACCGGCCTGAGCGTGCTCCTCTGCGATTCCGAATGGAACACGCGCGACGTGATCGAGCCGGAAAAGGACAACCAGTACACGCTCGATACATCAAAGCTGAAGCCCGGCACCTATTATCTGCTGGCGCTCGACCCGCACGCCGGCGAAACCGGCAAAACCAGCAAAGCCAGCAAGGCACCTGCAACGGCAGTCGTCACCGTGACCGACGGCGAGACCTGCAAGCATGAAACGACCGAGGTGCGCGGCGCGAAGGAAGCGACCTGCGGCGCGGACGGCTATACCGGCGACACGTGGTGCACCGTCTGCGGCCAGAAGCTCAAGACCGGCGAGACGATCCCCGCCACCGGCAAGCATGCCGACACCGACGGGGACGGCAAATGCGACGTCTGCGGCGCAGCTATGACCGCCGCCGTTCCGACGCGGAAGGCGGGCTATCCCGCCGAGAGCAGCGGCGTGGTCAAGACCAATATGGCCTATCTTCTGAGCAATTTGCAGGCCGGCCGTGTCTTCGACCCCGTCGACGGCCAGAAGCTGACCTACAGAGACTATTATTATGAGCGCTCCACCGACGGCGGCGCGACCTGGAGCACGAAGCAGAGTTTCCCGGAAGCGATTTTCGGTGCAACGACAATCTGCATGACGGAAACGACGCCCGGCGTCTACATGTACCGCTTCTATGCGTCGCACGACGGCGTGCACTTCTCCACGGATACCTGGACGCTCACGCTGACCGTGTCCGAAGCGCCGGTCATGGACTTCTCGTTCTATGTCGGCAAGGACTATACCGGCGGCTATCCGATCATCCGGCTTTACAGCGTGGGCACGGATGAAAACGGCGACGAAATCCTCGGCACCGAGCTGCAGGACGTGTTCCTCTACAGCAATTTCACAACCACCTGCCCGGACGGCACGGAGGACTATGACCCGAACGAGGGCATTCTGACGAATAACTATCAGATGTTCTACGCCAGTCTCGCAGCCGGGCGCTACGCCTATCGCGCGTTCGCAAAGAACGCCGAGACCGGCGCATACGACATTCCGCTCGGCGGCATGACGCTCGAGATCCCGACCGACGCCAACGTCGACGGTCAGAAAAGCGGCGGAACGAACCTCTATCTGCAATGCGTGTCGTTCTATACCACCTCCAAAAAAGCGGATGGGACGTACTTCACTGCCGACGAATATCACGTCGTCGTTGACTGCCCCATCATGAAATGCCAGACACAGATGGGCCGCGTGTATCAGAGCGGCGACTATGCCATGTACCCGACGGTACTTTATGCATCGGGCAACGCGTGCCTGTATAACTACTACTTGGATTCCGACCTTAAGGAGTATGCATTCTCGCAGGGCATCAACGCAACGTTCCAGCCCACCTCCTCGGCGGTCACGAAGAGCGCTTCGATCTCTGCTGCGTGCCAGCTGACCGTTACCGTACCCGAGGACGCGTCCTTCGGTCTCTATTTCCAGCGGAACAACTTCAATTCCAAGGAGGTCGCGCCGGAATGGATCGACGAAGAGATACCGAACGAGGAGCGCTGGCAGAATAACGGCGACGGCACCAAGACCGCCCGCTATCTCGTCAGCAAGGGTAACAACAACTATACATGGCGTCTGAGCGACGATGCCCATGTCACGCAGAGCGGCTGGCTGCAAAGCCTGTCCGATGACAGGGAGATGACGCTCACCTATGCTGCGGATGCCGCGACAGATCGCCTGAGCCATGACTTCTCGATGCTCGGCACACAGACGACCAAGCGCGACGAAGCGGATCTGCAGGTCAATCTGGATCCCTCCGGCTTCAAGGTCATCAACCAGACGACGCGCGTGCGCGCCTACCGGCACTGGCAGCTCATCAATTCCGATACCGCAAACATTATGGTCGAGCCGGATTACCATTGGGATATTCTCGATCAGCTTGGCGGAAACGCGAAGATCGAGCCTGTGAACGGCGGCAACGGCAGCTCCAACTGGGCCAATATCACGCCGGGCACGCAGGACAGCTTTATCTTTGTCCATTATGATTCTATTGACATGAATCCCGGCGATTACGGCTCCCATGGCGGCCTGTACCCGGCGACAAATCCGGAGCGCACCGGCGTAATTGTCGTTGGCGGCACCGGCGTGACGCACGGCACGGCCGACGCGAAGGTCGCGTTTGGCTTCAAGACCGGCGTGACAATCACGCGCTCGATGGACTGGGATTACAACTACGACACGTGGTTCTATACCGATACCGACAATGAGCTGACGTTCACGGTAAGCTCGACCGGCACGGCGGACGTCAGCTACTGCCTGCTGGGCTTTACCGACGCGTTCGACGCGGAAAGCTCCGGCTGGAGCACTGCGGCGCAGTCCGGCGACGGTTATACTGTCCCGCTGAAGAGCTTTGATTCCCTCGGCAATGGGCGCGGCGGCACCGTCATCCTCCGGATGAAGGACGCCACCGGCGTCAGCTACCGGCTGGTACGCGCGGCAAAGGTGGCCTACGAGGTCGAAAACCTGTCCCACGCGGGCGACCCGGTCATGCCCGGTGATAAGGTCCGCGTCACCTTCGACGGCCTGTATCGCTCCGTCAATAAGGTTGCCGGTATCTTCAACCCCACGGGCTTCGCACTCTATTATTCTGTTGGCGATACTCCCGTCAGCGGAGCCCTGCCGCAGTATGAGCGGATGGACAACACCGCGATCGAGCTGACGATCCCTGCGGATCTGGAATTTGCCGACGGCGCGAAGACTGCGCTGTGCACGCTGAAAGACGGCTATATCAACGGCAGCATGTACGCTGCGGCAAACCCGTTCCAGTTCCTCTACAATATGTCGGACGTGGGCGTCGGCACAAACTTCAATGCGGTCACGGTGCAGTTCTTCATGAGTCGCTGGGCAGAGATCGCCATTGAGGTAAACGAAAAGGTCAGCTACGCGGTAAAGATCGTGCCGCAGGATGCGAGCGGCAATGCGCTGACCGGCGCGTCCGTCGCCATCTTCAATGCAGCGGGCGTGCAGCTCACCCCGGACGAAACCGGCTGCTACAGTCTCGGCTACGGTACGTACTACTATCAGATCACGAGCAGCGGCAGCATTGCCCGGAGCGGCAGCTTTACGCTCACCTCTGCGTCTGCCGGTGATGTGTCGCAGGGCGTCCTGACCAAGGTGTTCCAGCTTGAAAACGCGGACGCGTCCGCGTGGGACGGCCAGTCCGAGGAACCGGCCAAGGATTCCGACGGGACATACCTGATCGGCAGCGGCGAAGAGCTTGCATGGTTTGCATCCGCCGTGAACGGCGGGCAGACGGCGATCTCCGGCAGGCTGACGGCGGATATCGAGCTGGCGGGCGTCGCGTGGACGCCGATCGGCTCCAGTGCAAACCCATATAACGGCACGTTTGACGGCGGCGGCCACGTGGTGAAGAACCTCTTCATCCATTCCGGGTCGGCCTATCAGGCACTGTTCGGCTCTCTGGGTGCGGCGGCCAGCATCACGAAGCTCGGCGTGACCGGCAGCGTCATCACGACCGGCAATTACGCGGGCGGCATCGCGGCCTACGCGGTCAACGGCGCAGCGATCAGCGAATGCTTCAACGCGGCAGCTGTCATCGCCGCGAAGTGGGCCGGCGGTATCTGCGGGTATACCCAGTCGACCGTTGTGACGATCACCGACTGCTATAATACCGGCGCGATCAGCGCTTCCGGCGCGGATGGCTTTGCCGGCGGCATCACCGCCTGCGGCAACAGCGCTTTCCTCGGCGCGGCGCTGACCAACTGCTATAACACCGGCACTGTGACGGCTGAGACAAAGCTCGGCGCGCTGACGGCGCGTACGGGCGGCCAGGCAGTCACCAATTCCTACTATCTCTCCACCAGCTGCCCGAACGCCACCGCGAAGAAGGGCACCGCAAAGACCGAAGCCGAGCTGAAAGCGCTGGCCGCCACCCTTGGTAAGGCCTTCAGCCCCGATACCGCTTCCGTCAACAGCGGCTATCCCATCCTCGCGTGGCAGGTCTCGTATGCGCTGGGCGACGTCAACGGCGACGGGAAGATCTCCGCAAAGGACGCGGCGCTCCTGTACGCATATGTCAACGGCAGAACGACATTGACCGCAGAGCAGCTTTCCCGCTGCGATGTCAGCGGCGACGGAAAGGTCACTGCGAAGGATGCTGCGCTGATCTACTCGTATGTCAACGGCAGGATCACAGTTTTCCCAGCAGAAAGTAAGTAACCTGAAAAGGTGCAATATGAAGGAGGACATTACTTAAAATGAAACGAGTTTTATCTGTGTTGCTGGCTGTATGTATCATCTTCAGCCTGAGCATCGGCGTCTTCGCTGCAAAGATGAATGCAAGCGCCGATAAGAAAGAGATCAAGGCAGGCGAGGACGTGACCGTCAGCGTAACGCCTGAGGATGCATTCGAGAACTATACCACATTCACGTATTTCCTGTATTATGATGATTCTCTTTTCGAATTAAAACAGGATGCAAACAACCGTGACGTTGTCACCTCCGCAGCTGGCATAACGGTATCCGCAAAGTTCAAGGATTCGAAGGGCAGCTATTATAAGATCAGCTCGATGAGCACGACTGGCGAAGGCCTTACATTTGAGGCGGGGAAGTGCCTGGCAACGCTGACCTTTACGGCCAAGAGTGATATCAAGACGACTGCTGATGCAAAGTTTGAGCTGGTTTTTGAAGAAGGCTCGCTCGCAGACTTTACGGACACGGAAGACACTGTCGGCCCCGCCGTCACCGTTACCGTCACCCCGGCCAGCACGCCTGCGGAGAGCAGCTACACCATCTCCGCTTCCGGCACGGCTTCGATCAACGTGAATGCGACGACCGACGTCACCTTCACCGTTGCCAACACGGATACCAACAACGCGTACAATTCCTACGATATCCAGGCGACCTATAACAGCTCCGTTCTGGACTATGTCTCGATCAACCAGAAGGACGCAACCGTCACCACGAATAACGGCACGCTGCGGATCATCGGCTACGGCGAGAGCAAGTCTACGCCCATCGTCCTGACCTTCAAGGGCAAGGCCGCCGGCACCTCCGATGTGACCATCACCTCGGCCAAGATCGACGAAGAGAAGAACGCCGACCTGAAGGATGCGCCGGAAGCCACGATCCTCACCCCGACCGCAACCATCACCGTGAGCGCGCTCTACAGCGTCACGCTGGACAAGACGATCTTCACCGGCGCTGATTCCGTCACCGGCGGCACCGACTACACCTTCTCTGCAAACGACACCGAGCATTATGACTACTCGACCGTCACCGCTACCATGGGCGGCAAGAACGTCACAGTCACCGATAACGGCGACGGCACCTACACCATCGCAAACGTCACCGGCGATCTGGTCATCTCCGGCACCCGTACCGGCAAGCAGTACTCCGTCACCGTCACCGGCAACGAAGCTGCCAATGTCACTGCGGCTGCAAAGGCGAACTACGGCACGGATTTCACCTTCACCTTCAGCGGCAATGACGCCAGCAAGAACTACACCGTCACCGTCACCGTCGGCGGCACGGAAGTGACGCCCACCGTGAACGGCACGAGCTACACCATCGCCGGCACGGCCATCACCGGCAATATCGTGATCAACGCAGCTTCCACTGCCAAGCCCGTCGAGACGGTCAACGTCAAGTTCGAGGGCAACGCCATCGCTGATGCAAATGGCGAAGCGACTGCAAAGAAGAGCACCCCCTACACCTTCACTGTCACCAAGGCCGAAGGCTACACCTACACGGTCACGGCAAAGAACGCTGACGGCGATATCACCCTCACCGAAAGCAACGGCACCTACACCATTGCTGCGAAGGATGTCACCAAGGATATCACCATCACCGTCAACAAGACTGCCGTCCGCACCGTCGAGGTCTTCGATTATGTCAAGGCCAACAACACGCAGTTCTGGCTCGTCACCGTCAAGAGCGCCGTCAGCGAAGGCAGCGTCCTGACTTATAACGGCAACCAGATGTTCTGGTCCGACAAGTATCAGGCTTACGCCTACCTCGTCATCGACACCACCGGCAAGTCCGCTGCGACCGTGAAGACCGAAGCTGCCGCCGCCATCGGCGAAACCGCAGGCAAGGCAGTCTCCATTGACTACTCCGGCGACGTGAACGCGACCGGCACCGTCGACGTCAACGACGCACAGCTTGTCTACAACATGTACAATGTCAAGTACACGTCCTTCGCCAACTGCACCATGGAGAAGTTCCTCCGCGCTGACATGAACTTCGACAAGAGCCTGACGGTTGCCGACGCTGCTGCGATCGTGAGCATCATCCTGAGCAAGTAAGGCATTTCCGGTTCCAAACGATTCCATACAGCGGCGCAGGACGGCTCATGGCAGCCCTGCGCCGCGTACCCACCCATTCCGGACAGAAGAGGTTGACTTTATGAAACGATTTTTAAGCATCTTTCTGGCCCTGTGCCTGCTGCTTGGCCTGAGTGTCACGGCGTTTGCAACGGATACCTCCCGCGCCTACACCTTTGACCTGACGGCTAACGGCGCGCACGAGGTCAACGTAAAGACGGGCGATATCATCACCGTCACACTTGAGCTTACCCGCACCAGCGGCAGCGGCGACATGTACGCCATGCAGGACGAGATCAACTACGACGACAAATATCTCTCCCTGCAATCGAGCGGCGAGCTGCTCTATACCGGCTGCAAGTCCAGCGACATTTCGCTCCTCAGCGGCGGCCGTTCCCATTATCTGAACTTCGTCTCCACCTCCGGCGGCGCTGACTGGGACGAAACCGTCACCGTCGGCACCTTCCGTCTCAAGGTCACCTATGACGGCAAGGCTACCACGAAGCTCAAAAACTGCAATTATCTTGTCTCCACCGCCGACGGGCAGGACGCCTACAGAGCCACGGCCAACGACGTGACCATCAACATCAACGGCGGTGCGGACGACAGCTCCGACATCCTCAACACCGGTACCCACATCGCCTATACCAGCGGCTATCCGGACGGCACCGTCCGTCCGAATGCCAGCATCACCCGTGCCGAGGTCGCACAGATGCTCTACCGGCTGCTCTCCGATTCCGTCCGTGCGAGCAAGAAGACCGACCGCAACAGCTTCTCCGACGTTGTCTCGACCGACTGGTTCTGCACCAGCGTCTCTACGCTTTCCGCAATGGGTGTGATCACCGGCTATCCGGACGGCACCTTCCATCCGAACGCCAACATTACGAGAGCGGAGTTCGCGGCCATCCTCAGCCGGCTCGCCGGTGTGAAGTCTGCAAAGACCGCGTCCTTCTCTGATATTTCCGGCCACTGGGCCATCAGCGCCATCAGCGCCGTCAGCGCAAAGGGCTGGGTCACCGGCTATCCGGACGGCACCTTCCGCCCGAACGCCAAGATCACCAGAGCCGAAGCCATGGCCATGATCAACCGCATGCTGGGCCGTCTGCCCGGCACGGTCTCCGATCTGCTGGCCGGCATGAAGACCTTCTCCGATAACCTCGATGCATCCAAGTGGTATTACCTGCATGTGCAGGAGGCCACCAACGGCCATACCTATACCATCCAGAAGGACGGCATCCATGAGACGTGGGAAGCGCTCAAGTAAAACCTGCATATAGAACCTGCCCAGCGAGGTGCGGATTTCCGCACCTCGCATAGGTGTTTCTGGAGAATTTGACCGATCCATGCGGATCGGAAGCAAAAATACGTCCCGCGCAGGCACTGCCTGACGGCGGGAAGCAAGTGGAGCGGCTATGAAGCTTTTTTTTGAGAACAAACAAGTCTATCGCCTTTGCTGCGCGCTTCTCTGCGCGGCGATGATCCTGAGTGTGGGTCTGCCTGCCGCTCTGCGCGGCAGCGCACAGCCGAAGGCGCCCGAGCTGACTGCCGACAGCGAGATCACGCTGCTCGGCGGGGGAGAAGCGGCCTCTGAGTTCCAGACTGGCCAGAGTGCAACGAACGTCCGCGCCGAAGCCGGCGAGACCGGCGGCACGACCGGCACCGAGGGCGGAAACCGTGCGTCGACAGACGAAGAAACGAACAGCGCGGCGACCTCCAGCGAGCAGCGGGAAGAGAATATCGAAAAGTCAGAAACAAACGGCAGCGCCCAGTCGCCCGAGCAGGGGCCGGACGCAGCCAGACCCGACTATTCCACTGCCGAGATCGGCACGACCGACGGCCCGGAGCAGCCGGACGACACCACCGAGGACGGCAACACCGGCTCCGACGGCGAGGAGGAATCCGCGCTTGATCTGACCGCTGTTCTGACGTGGTATAAATACGGAAGCACTGCGAGCACCATTGCCTGCTCGCCTGATACCAGCGTGGGAAAAAAGGTCCTGACCTCCCAGCTGGAGGACGGCAGATTCCACTACGAGATCGCCCTTGCCGGGCCCGAGCGGATGAACGCCGTGATAGATGAAATTGTCCTGACGAACGCCGGACGGGAAGAGCAGCTCTCCGACACCGGCAGCGTCGCCATGCAGACTGCGGACGGCGCGCCGCAGCGCTATATCTTTGATGCCTACGCGACCGTGACCCGCACCAACGAGACCGGCGAGACCCGCCAGATCGAAACGAGCTTCACCTTCGTCATCAGCTACGAGGACGGGCTGGATCTGAGTCTGGATCTCAGCTGGCTGCGAAACGGCGCGGCCAGCACGCTGACCGCGTCCGCCGACGGCTCCGCCCGCCAGATGATCCACGGCAGCGAACTGACCGATGGCGCGTTCCGCTATACCTTTGCCCTGACCGGCCTGAGCGCGCAGAACGCGTCGATCGAATCGGCAACCTATACCTCGTCGCACGGCGACGCAGGCATGCTCGATAAAGCGGGCGGCACGCTCACGCTCGCGGTTCCCGACGGCAGCGAATCCGAGCGCTATACGCTGAAAGTCACCGCCGAGGTCAATGACAGCGGCGCAAAGCGCATCGTTACCTTCACCTTCTACCTCGATTACCAGAGCGACGAGGATCTTTCCCTCGAACTGACATGGTATCGCAGCGGCATCACCGCCGAGAAGATCACCTGCGCCCAAAACGGGCGCGCCGCCGCCAAGATCAAGCAGAATCAGCTGATCAATGGCAATTTCCAGTATTATCTCGCCCTGACCGGCGAGAGCGCGGCGCAGGCGAAGCTCACCTCCGCCCAGCTGACCGGCCCCGGCGTCAGCCAGAGCATGCAGGAGAGCGGCAGCGCGGTCTTTACCATCCCGTCCGGCGCGGGCGCATCGACCTATACGGTGCAGGCGACCGCAGCACTCTCCTCCGGCAAGACCGTCTCCTTCAGCGTGACGATCACCTATTCCAGCGACGTCAGCGCCGAGCTGCACTATACGACGCTGCAAAGCGGCGCGCGGACGGAGCAGACCATCACCTGTGAAAATGGCCGCACAGCCGTGCCGGAGATCGTCTTTTCCGACCAGCTGACCGGCGCGGAGCTTCCGTTCACCTTCGCCATCTCCGGCGAGGACGCGTCCGGCGTCACGCTGGACACTCTGACGCTCTTCCAGAGCGGAAGCGGCAAGATCAAGACGCTTGCAAGCGCCATCGGCGCTTCGTCCTATTCCGGCTCCGTGCAGCTGCTCGATAACGGCGGCCGCGCCGGTGAAAACCAGTTCAAGCTGACCGCCACGGACACGGACGGCGGCAGCTACACCTTTACCTTCCTCGTGCGCTATCAGAAGCGCGGCGACAAAGAGGTAAAGTTCGTGGTTAACCTCACAGACGGACAGCAGATCCCGAACGAATCCAAGGTGCCCCTGACCGTCCGCGCGTGGAGCGAGGATGACGACGGCACCGTCATCAGCAACATCCTCGCCACCGGCACCGATTCCGAGCTGACGGTCACGCTCGACGATACCGTCCTCCACTACACCGGCGCCAGCGGCTATACGCAGGAATACGAAATTTACGCGAAAAACCCCACCGAGGGCGATGAAAACACCCACACCCTCAAAATTTACGCCCGCGACGATTACGGAAACGAGGGCACCTATGAGATCACCCTCAAGGGCAAGCGCAGCGAAGACGGCAAGGAGACCGGTGCGACCGTGCAGGTCAGCGTCGATCTGACTGTCCTCGGTCTCGGCGTCTACGGCCCCGTCAGCTATCCCGTGCGCGTCGGCGAGCCGGTCTCCTACGTCATTGCCAAGACCGTCTGGGGACAGGACATTGACGATACCTTCGGCGGCGCCGCCGAGCAGACGCTCGGCTTTGATCCCAGCTGCTGCCGCTATAAGGGCACGCTTGACAGCGGCTTCTACCTGCAATCGCTTGGCGGCAGCATTCTGGGCACGCCGACCTACTTCCCAAATCCGGGCAATGGAGCTTCCACGGATGGGCTTCTCACCGCGATCGATGATTATTTCGGTGTCGACACCGATTTCAGTTCGCTCTGGCGGTGCATTGTCCGCAATAAGATCACGCTCAGCTCGCCAGGCGGCAGCAGCATCGGTGAGCACGATTTCACCATGGGCTCCGGCTGGCTGTATGCCATCGATGGCAGCGAATACCCGAACCACGGCATGAGCGAGCATTACCTGAGCGATCTGGAGGGCGATTCTCATACCCTGACGATCCGCTATACGCTTGCCTACGGCTGGGAAGTCGGCAGCGGCGCCAGCGGCTACGGCGATGAGGTCGGCTACTGCGTGCAGGCGTCGAACGGCAGAATTTCGGTCAACCATGACTATGTGTCGCAGACCGGCGCGGACGGAAAGACGGTCTATCAGTGTGCCCACTGCGGCCTTTCGACCGGCTGCAAGCACACGCATACGGAGATCCGCGCAGATGCAGAAGATCCGGCACTCGGCTGCGGAACCTACTGCACCGACTGCGGCGAGTATGTCGGTGAGATCAAACCGCACGACTGGACATTCAGCTACGAACCCGACAGCACCCAGCACATAAAGACCTGCCAGAACTGCGGCAGGGAAGAGATCGAGGATCACGTCTGGGAGACGAGAAAAACAAAGGATCCGACGTGCAGCGAACCCGGCATTCTTCACAGCAGCTGCGAATGCGGCATGGAGAAGGACGAGGAGATCGACCCGCTGGAGCACAGCTACACAGACGTGCAGGCGGATGAATACGTGCACTGGCACGTCTGCGCCAACTGCGGGGAGGAGCAGCCCGGCTCCCGCGCGCCGCATACCTATGTGATGGGCACCTACGACTGGGTCTGCACCGGCTGCAATCTGGAGCACGGCGTGGCCGGCGTCGACTGCCCCGGCACGCTGGAAATGACGGAGCACGACTGCCAGCACAGAATCTATGTGTGCACATACTGCCGCCTTACCTTCGAAGAGTACGGCGAGTTTGACGATCATACGTATGTGGACGGCATCTGCATCATTTGCCGCAAGGAGGATCCGGACTACGTGGCGCCTGACCCCGATCCGGATCCCGCACCCGGCCCGGATCCAGACCCGGATCCCACGCCAGACCCTGACCCGGACCCCGGCGACGGCGGCGATCCCGGCAGCGAAGACCCCATTGACTGAAGAAACAACATAAATCGGAGGATAACATGGACAGCTATCATCAGAAGATCCAGCAGGTGCTGGAAGAGATCGAAAAGGTCGTCATCGGCAAAAACGAGATCCTGGAAAAAATCTTTATGGCCATTCTGGCCTCCGGCCACGTCCTGATGGAGGACGTGCCGGGCGTCGGCAAAACGACGACGGCCATGGCCTTCGCGCGCGTGCTTGGGCTGGAGACCCGCCGCGTGCAGTTCACGTCGGATACCGTCCCGTCGGACGTCCTCGGCTTCTCCATCTATGATAAAAAGGAAGAGCGCTTCGTCTATAAGCCCGGCGCGATCATGACGAACCTGCTGCTGGCGGACGAGATCAACCGAACCTCCAGCAAGACTCAGTCCGCCCTGCTCGAAGCTATGGAGGAGCGGCACGTCTCCGTCGACGGCAAGACGTATCCGCTGCCCACGCCGTTCGTGGTGCTTGCCACGCAGAACCCGACCGGCTCTGCCGGTACCACGATGCTCCCCAATTCCCAGCTCGACCGCTTCCTCATCAAGATCAGCATGGGCTATCCGGATCTCAAGAGCCAGATCAGCATTTTGCAGGATCGCCATACCACCGACCCCCTCACCAAAGCGCAGCCTGTCCTCAATAAGGAGCAGCTGCAGGAGCTGATCGCGCAGACGACGGCCGTCCATGTGGCCGAGCCGATCTACGCCTACATCGCAAACCTTGCGCAGGCGACAAGAGAGCATGCCGCCGTGCAGCTCGGCGTCAGCCCGCGCGGCGCGCTGGCCGTGTGCCGCATGGCCAAGGCCTACGCGTTTGTAAACGGCCGCGATTACGTCGTGCCCGAGGACGTTGCGGCTATCTTCCCGGACGTTGCGGCTCATCGCCTGATGCTGAACGCCAAGGCGCGCATGATGGAGCTGGATGCCGGGCAGATCACGCAGGAGATTCTGAAGCAGGTCGCAATGCCCACCGTCAAAACGGGCGGAAAATAACACTATGATGATCGTTTCCAGACTTCTGTATGCGGCCCTGTGTCTTGTCCTCGCGGCCATTCTGCTTATTTCCGGCAGCGGCGCGATCCTTGCGCTGCTGGCCGCGCTGCTCCTCCTGCCGCTGGCGATGCTCGCGGTGAATCTGTGCGGCAGAAAGCACCTGAGCGCCGCAGTCGAATGCCCGGTGAACGCGAAAAAGGGCGAGACCTTCTGCATGACGTTCCGCGTGGAAAATGCGTCGCGGCTGCCCATCGCCGCCGCAATCTGCCGCATCCGCATCACGAATCTTCTGACCGGCGCGTCAGAGACGCTGACCCGCGCCGCGGCCATCGCGCCCCGCGGGCACAGCGAGATCGCGGTGCAGCTCTCCAGCACATGCAGCGGCCGCATCCGCGCAGAGCTTACCAGCATGCGTCTTTGCGACTGCTTCCGCCTGATCTGTGTGCGCTGCGATGCACAGGCGCACGGCGCCGTCACGGTGCAGCCGGATACGTTCCCGATGCTCGTGTCCGTCCGGGCGGAGATCAGCTGCCCGGACGAGAGCGAGGTCTATTCGCAGGAAAAGCCGGGCTATGACCTTGCCGAACCCTTCCAGCTGCGTGACTACCGCGACGGCGACAGCCTGCGGCAGATCCACTGGAAGCTCAGTACCAAATATGAGCGGCTGATCTCACGCGATCCGTCGCTGCCCGTCATGCGCTCCGTCCTTTTGTTCTGGGACCGGCGGACAGCCGCCGTCTCAAAGGAAAAGCAGGACGCGCAGGCGGAGACGCTCGTGTCCCTGGGCCGGGCGCTGCTTGCATCGGACGTGCAGTTCTGCGTCGGCTGGAACGAAGCGGGAGCGCGCGTCGTGATGCAGACCGTGCGCGAGCTGGACGACCTCATCGCCCTGCTGCCGCGGCTTCTGTCCGCGACGGCAATGCAGGACGGCCCCTTTGGTGCGGAGCTGTATTGCCAGACCACGCAGGAGCGCGATTTTGCGCATATCGTCTACCTCGGCGAATCCGCGCCCGCCCTTCTGGGACAGATGACGGAGGGCGGCCTTGTCACGGCGCTTGTCTGCGCAGAGGAGGAGCCCGCCGCGCCGGAGGACGCCGTGGTGCGCTGCTTCCGGCCGGATAACGCAGCCGAAGCGCTGATGGAATTGGAAATTTAGGGAGAACGGACATTGAACAGAAGAAATGATTCCGGTCTTCGGATCGAGAAAGCGCGGCCCGAAGACCGAAGCAGCTGGGCAGGCATCCTGCGTCAGGCACTTTTGTCGCTGCTGCTGTTTTTTGCCGCGGGAAGCGCGTTTTGGTACGCGTTCCGCCCGGAGGGCGTGGGCAGTCCCCTGTGGGGGGCGCTCCTTGGTGCGCTCGTGTGTCTGGCGGCTGCTGCTGTGCGGCGTGCACGATGGAAAAGCTATGTGACAGCCGCATTTTTTGCCGTGCTCCTGCTTGCGGCGGCGATCTTTTCGCGCCGCATGGCGGATGGCCTGTGCCTGTGCTGGAACGCATGGTGCCTGCGCAGAACGGCTGTGACCGGCGAGCTGCGGCTCGGCCTTGCGGTCACGTCCGATGCATCCGCGCAGAGCGGCTGCGTCACGCTGTTCCTGCTGCTCGGCGGTGCAGTGCTTGCCGCGCTGTGCAGCGCGGCGGTCAGGCGCTTCCGCACGGTCGCCGCTGTTTTGTGCATTGCCGCGGCGGGCGCTTTGATCGTCCTTTTGCAGCCGGAGAGCTGCCCGTGGCAGCTGCTTTTGCTGCTGGCTGCCGGCGCGCTGCTGCTGGCGTATCCGGGACAGATGACGGGCGGCGCAGCGCTCGCGCTTGGCGCGGGACCGCTGCTCGTGTGCGCCGTGCTGGCCTTTGCGATCCTCATGCAGGTGCCCGGCATCCGGGGCGGGTCTGTATTCCAGTCCCTGCGCAGCGATACCGCGCAGCGGCTGCATACTGCGCGCTATGAATCGCAGCCCCAGCCGCTGCCGGAGGGCGATTTCACTGCCCTCAGCGCGAAAAAGACCACGGATGAAACCATGCTGTATCTCCAGATGGATCAGGAAGAACCCATGTATCTGCGCGGCTTCGTCGGCCAGACCTATACCGGAACCGGCTGGGAACCCGTCTCCGGTCAGACGCTTGCCGCGCAGGCGGAGCTTCTCTACTGGCTCCATACCGGCGGCTTCTATCCGCAGACGCAGGCCGGTACGGCGGCGGAGCTTCTGAACACCGACGGTGTCCAGACGAACCGGATCGATCTCCAATACGCCGCGGCCTGCCGCCGCTATCTTTATGCGCCGTATTCGACCGCTGCCGGGAGCTTCCCGGACACGCTGCGGCTGCTGTCTCTTGAGGAAGCGGCACTCCTCTCCAAAACCGGCGATACGGATTACCTGACCTATCAGACCGTATATGCCGCGCCGGAGCAGACCTCGCAGTGGGTCAAGCAGCTCCAGAATGCGCAGACGCCGGAGCAGGAGCGCTACCTGACGCAGGAGAGCGGCTACCGCGCGCTCACAGAGCAGTGGGATCTGGCGCTTTCTGATGAAGACAAGCAGACGCTCGCCCCGTATCTGGACGCACTGGCCGCAGACAATACGGGAAGCGAGCTGACACCGATGCAGGCCGTCCGCTGCACGCAGGCATTTCTGGAGTCTGCACTGACCTATGATGAAAATACACCGGCCCTGCCGCAGGGCGAAGACTTCCTGCGCGGCACGCTGAAGGCCGGAAAGGGCTATGATTTCCATTACGCGACGCTTGCCGTGCTGGCGCTGCGCTATTACGGCGTGCCCGCACGGTATGCCGAGGGCTATATCGTGACGCAGAGCAAGGCGGCCGAAGCCGTCTCCAGCCGTGCGGAGCTGACCGACGCAGACGCGCATGCGTGGGCAGAGGTCTATCAGCCGGGCGTGGGCTGGCTCCCGCTGGAGCTGACGCCGGGCTATGCCGATTCCATGGGCAGCGCGCCGCAGGCCGGTGCGCTTGGCGCGGGTCTTTCCGAGCGGGAGGACGCACAGAGCGCCGTCGGCACCACAGCCGGAGAAGGGAAGGGCGCTTACATCAGCGAAGGCACGTCCTATGAGCCGGAAGCGGAGCAGACCGCCGACGAAAGCAATCATGACCCGGATGTCCCCGAGCAGTCGCACGAGGAGCGCACGCGCGTCACAGTCAGACGTGTGCTGATCGGTCTTCTGGTTGTGCTTTTGCTGCTGGCCGCGGCCTGCGCAGTGCTCGCACTGCGCAGAAGGAAGATCCTGAAGCAGCGGCAGGCGCAGTTTGACGCGGAGGATCTCCACGCGGCGCTCGCATGGCGCTTCGCCTACAGCATGCGCCTGCTGGAGCAGCTGGGCCTTGCCGGAGACGGAAGCACGCTCGCGCTGACGGACGCCGTCAAGGAGCGGCTCGGCGAAGCCTACGCCGCCGACTACCGGCAGATGGCGGGGCTCAATCAGGAAGCCATGTTCAGCACGCATGACCTGACCCCGGCACAAAAGGACAGCATGGCGGCCTTCAGCCAGCAGACGGCGGCGCTTCTGAAAACGAAGTCGGCCTTCCTTCAGCGGCTGCGCCAGCGCTGGATCCTGTGCCTGTATTGAGAAGAAACGAACGGAAAGGAAGATATGGCATGAAACATAGCTCCCAAAAAAGGCGGCTCCTGCTGCTTTTCTGCGCAGTGCTGCTTTTGTCCCTGCTGACGCTTACCGCGGCTGCGGACGATCCGGAAGCAAACTATCTCTATTTCTCCGCGTCCAGGCAGGACGGCATCGTCGCTGCGCCGGAGAAGCTCTATTACGAAGATGCGTCCATGACGATCTTAGAGGTTTTGCAGGCGAGCGGACATACGTTTTCCGGTCTGGAAAACGATATGGTATACGCGATCGACGGCGTCAGCGGTAACTATAACCGCAGCGACGAAAACGGCGCATACAAGCTTGACCGCAGCGCGTCGTCCATCCGCTATTTCTGCTTCTATGAAGGGGAAGACTTCCTGACTGCGGCCAGACTGTCTCTCATCCGGACGATGGCCGAGTACCGGCAGAAGCCGCAGGACGTACAGAACGCGGCAGCGGAAGCCTATCAGGATGCCTGTACCAACTTCTCTGCGTCGGACGACAGTACCGTTGCTGAGCTGGATCAGGCTTTGCAGACGGCCATTGAGACCTATGAAAACGAGCAGAACGGCCAGACCGTGGCCGTCCGCTTCACAGATGGCGCAAAGGACTATTCTCTCCAGAATTATCCCGGCGTCACGATCACGGCGCAGAACCCCTACGGCAAGGTGCTCACAGATGAGAATGGCGACGGCACGCTCGCACTTGTGCCGGGCAGCTATACCTTCAGCGTTGTGCAGGACTATAACCGGATCGACGGCTCGATCGAGGTGCGTCAGGCGCAGACCGTCACGGCGCAGCTGCCCTCCGGCAGCTGGATGACGGAGGGAGCAAGAGTTTCGCTCTCCTCCGGCGACGCATTCGAAGCAGGCGAACTGACTGTGACGCAGGACGATCATACGCTTCGCGTCTGCGTGCCAGACACCTATGCGACGGGCAGCGTGTACCTCTATGCCGATTATGACCACGAGGTCTTCTCGTCCACGCCGGTGCTGCAGGCCTACTATACGCAGCGGGACGGCACTGTCATCAATCCCGAGACGGCCCCGGAGCTTTCCGCGCGCGTCTGGCGCTCCATGTCGGCCCCTGTGACCGCCGTGCTCAAGGCGGGCCCGGAGGGCAATACGGTCGTCTACCGCGTCGGCGCGGAGGACGAAAACGGCTTCCTCCGGACGCAGGAATATACGCTGGTGCTCGAACGCAGCCTGTCCCTGTCTGCGCTTCACGTCTATCAGGATGGCCGCGCACAGGCGTCCGATCCGGCGTTTGCCGCGCAGACGCGGGAATATACCTACCAGATCGTCTCCGGCGCCCAGCCGCAGACCGTCACCATCGACGCTGCGCCGTTCGGTGACTATGAACTCTATATCAACGGCGAAGCCGTGACCGGTTCCGCGGAGCTTTCGATCACCGAGGAAGAAACGGACGTGCAGCTCGAGCTCCGCTACCCGAACGCGGTGACGAGCGGCTATACGCTGCATCTGGTGCAAAGCGACGGCAAAAACTGCATTTTCACCGTCGAGAGCGGCGTTACGATCGCGGTCTACAATAAGAACGGAGAACCCGTCGCGCCGACCAGCGTGCAGGAAGGCCGCTATGCCTTCAAGCTCATCCCCGAGCAGTCCTACAGCTATATCGCGACCAGGGACGGCTGCTACCATACGGCAGGCACGTTCGTAAAATCCACGGCGGTGGATCGGCTGACCGTCAGCGTGGAGACGAACGACTGGCTCAGCAGCGTCCAGCTCTTTGAAACGCGAAGCGCGTCCACGCTCTATGCGTTTGAAGAGGGCGCGTTCGCTTCCGGCACGCACAGCTACACGCTCCGCGTCTCCGATCGCAGCTCGTCCATGTTTGCGGCTGCGGCTCTGATCGACGACGCGGCGCTCGAAGCGCTGGATCTCAAGAAAACAGACCTCACGATCACGGCGATCTACGATCAGATCTCCATAAGCCGGGTCTACAACGGCGTGCAGAACACCGTCGAGCTTTCCCAGAGCGCAAAGGCCCTGCCCAACCTCCTACAGTCGAACGCACTGGAGAACACGCTGACCGTCCGCGTCTCGCGGACAGAGGGCGGCAAGACCTATTATCAGGATTACACGGTGCAGGTTCAGCGTGTGTATTCCCTTGGGAGCCTGACCGCGTCCTACGCGGGCACGAGCCTTCTGCTGGAGCCTGCATATACGAAGGACGTGACGGACTATTCCGTGACGGTTCCGATGGCCGCGCGCGCCATCACGCTCTGGCCGGTGCTGCGCAGCGGCGTTTCGCTGCCCTACGGCGCAGAATCTGACGGGTATCTGCTGGAAGCGGAGCCGGACAAGCTTCAAAAAAACGAGGACGGCAGCTATACCGTCTCGCTGGACGGCACGGCCAACCCGGAAGAGGTCTGGGTCGACATCAAAAATACGAACAGCCCGGAGGAGAAGACCCGCATCCGTCTCACGGTCAAGAAGACGCCTCCTGTCACCTTCACACCGGCCCTGACGCCGGAGGACGCGCTGCTGGTCGTCATTGACCATGGCACCAAAACGCGGATCTGGCCGGATGCAACCGGCGCGTGGAGCCTTTCCAAGGGCTTTACCTACGACTATTATCTGACGGCGCTTGGCTATGTCGGTAAGAGCGGCACGTTCTGCGCTGCGGATACGGAGGAGGGGAAGACCGTTCTGACCTTCTCCGACGGCACGTCTGCGGATGTGCAGCAGGATGCGCAGGGGAACCTGCATGTCTCACTTGCGCTGACACTGACCGCAGCCGAGGAAAACACCTCGCTCGACCATACGATCGAAGCGGAATGGGCCGATTTCCGCGGCACCTCGTACACCTATGACGAAGAAACGAACGAGCTCGTCGCGGGCGGCACGAATTACAGCAATAACGGCGTCGTCTCCAGCCAGCTGCCGATCAGCACAGCGGATTCCATGCTCTACTGGGCAAGTCAGCTGGGCGAGGGGTATGGCAGCAAGGCCGTCGGCTGCCCGATCCTTGTTGACGGCGATCTGATCACGTATTCCGGCAATCAGCTCTTCCGGGTCGACGCTGTTTCCGGTGAGGTTCTCGCGACCGGAACGATGGTCGACGGCTCGAGCTTTTCCATCAACCCGCCGACCTATTATGACGGCATGCTCTTCATTGGCCTTTCCAATGGCCGTATTCAGGCTTTCGACGCGAAAACGCTCCAGTCCCTCTGGGTTTACGTGGACGAGATCGGCGGCCAGCCGAACTGCCCGATCACCGTGTATGACGGATATCTCTACACCGGCTTCTGGCAGGGCGAAGTGGACAACGGCAATTTTGTCTGCCTGTCCGTCACGGACGAGGATCCTGCCAGCACGACCGAGCGGAAGATCCCGACTTGGACGATCACGCAGCGCGGCGGCTTCTACTGGGCCGGCGCCTATGTCTGCGATGACTTCCTGCTGGTCGGCACTGACGACGGCCAGTCGGGCTATGCGGGAAACGACACGGCGCGTCTTCTGATGCTCGATCCAAAGACCGGCGAGCTGCTCGACAGCCGCGAGGGTATTTCCGGCGACCAGCGCAGCACGATCTGCTATGACGCCGAGACGAGCGCCTATTACTTCACGACCAAGGGCGGCTATTTCTATCAGGCCCGCGTCACGGTTGAAAACGGCGTCCGGAAGATCAGCGAGCTTCGCTCGCTCAAGCTCGACAACTACGCCAGTGATGCGGAAAATCCCCCGATGAGCACCTGCACGCCTGTTGTCTATAACCACCGTGCCTATATCGGCGTTTCCGGCACCGGCCAGTTCAAGGCCTATTCCGGCCATAACCTGACGGTGATCGATCTGGATAGGTGGAAGATCGCCTACAAGGTGCGCACGCAGGGCTACGCACAGACGAGCGGCCTTCTGACGACGGCCTACGAGAGTACCGGCTATGTATACGTCTATTTCTTCGACAATTACACGCCGGGCAAGCTCCGCATTCTGTGCGACCGCCCGGGACAGACAGCCCCGGAGTTCACGACAAAGGAAACGGACGCGTCCGAGGGCAAGAACGTGACCTACGACACGCCGTATGCGCTCTTTACGCCGACCGGGGACGAAGCGCAGTACGTCATTTGCAGCCCGCTTGCGGACGCCTACGGCATGATCTACTTCAAAAACGACTCCGCAAGACTGATGGCCTTCGGCCCAGCGGTCAAGAGCGTGAATATCGTCCAGCTTCCGGATAAAACAAACTACAGGGCAGGCGAGACCTTCGACCCGACCGGTATGAAGGTCACCGTGACCTATACGAACGGAAAAGAGCGGGATATCACCAAGTACGTGACATATTCCACGGATCCGCTTACAGCCGAGGACGCTGAATTTGCAATCACATTCCCGTTCGCAAAATACCGGAACGTGGACAACACAGACGGCACCTCCTCCGCCGGCATCTCCGTCAAGCAGCCCTATGCCGCGCTTAAGCTCACGATCAGCGGGCAGGCGTATCAGCTTGGCGATATCAACGGCGACGGGAAGGTCTCTGCGAAGGACGCGGCGCTCCTGTATGCGTATATCAACGGCAGAACCACGCTGACCGCCGAGCAGCTCACGCGCGCGGATGTGAGCGGCGATGGAAAGATCACCGCCAAGGATGCGGCACTCATTTACGCATTTGTCAACGGAAGAATTACGAGCTTCCCGGCAGAAAAAGAGAATTAAGTACAGCCTATGAAAAAAACACGATGGCTTCTGCTCACGCTGGTACTTTTGCTCCTTCTCTCCGCCTGCACGGCGCAGAAAAGCCCCATGGAGCAGACGGCGGACTATCTGCTGCATACCGTCACAGAGCCGGCCTGCGGCAGCGTCGGCGGAGAGTGGACCGTGCTGGGGCTGGCCCGGTCGGGTCTTCCGGTCGACCAGAGCTACTATGACGGCTACTATACGCGCCTGTGCAGCCAACTGCGGGACTGCGGCGGGATCCTGGATGAGCGGAAAAATACGGAATACAGCCGTGTGATCCTCGCGCTGACGGCGATTGGCCGCGACCCGTCCGCGGCTGCGGGCTATAACCTGATTCTGCCGCTGGCCGACTTTGACAAAACGACGGAACAGGGACTCAACGGTGCGATCTGGGCCCTGATCGCGCTGGATGCGGGCGCGTATGAGATCCCGCAGACAGTGTCCGGGACGCAGGCGACAAGAGAGCGCTATCTTGCGTATCTCCTTGACGCACAGAGCAGCGGCGGCGCATGGGGTCTGACCGCGGGCGGAGCCGATGTGGACATGACGGCGATGGCTCTGCAAGCGCTTGCAAAATACACGGCAGATGCCGATGTGCAGGCGGCGGTCACGCGCGGACTGGACTGGCTCAGCAGCCAGCAGCGCCCGAACGGCGCATATGTCTCCTATGGCGACGAGAACAGCGAAAGCGCCGCGCAGGTGCTGGTCGCGCTCTGTGAGCTGGGGATCGCGCCGGATGACGCGCGGTTCACCAAAAACGGCCATACGCTGCGGGAGGTGCTCCTGCGCTTTGCCTGCGATGACGGAAGCTTCCGCCATACGCTTTCCGACCGGAGAGGGGATCTTATGGCGACGGAGCAGTGCATGTACACCCTTGCCGCCGTTTCCCGCATCGAGCGCGGCGAGAGCAGCCTGTACCGGATGCAGACCGATACACCCTGATACGATCACACAGCACCCCTGCACAGAACTCTGTGCAGGGGTGCTGTGTTTTTTCATCCCGATGAAAAAACACTTGAAAACTGCCGGCAGTTGTGACAAAATAAGGGCGGAACCGGGCCGCTGGCAATGCGGCCTTTTGAAAAGCTGCAAGTTAGAGACAATTAACTAATATACCGGCGGCAAGACACAGCAGGAGGGCTGGATGATGAAGTACGTTGGAATGCCCATGGGCATGTGGACGCTGTTCGCGTCCTCGTTCCGGTCGCATCTGGAGACGGTGTTCGGGATGGAGCACGCGGCGGCAAGAGAGGTCACGCGGAAGGCGGCTGTCAGATACCGGGCGCTGATCCGGGAGCTGCCCGCATTCGAGCGGGAGGACCGCTTCCAGATGAACATTGTCAACTGCGCCATGCTGTGCGCGTTTGTCCTGTCCATGCCGGAGCGGCCGGACGTGCAGACGCTGACGGAGTACTACGCCGCGTCCATGATGACGCCGCTGATGAAATGGTTCTGCCGCAGGAGCGGGAAAAACAAATTTACGCCCAAGGATATCGAGGGCATGAAAAAGACCGAACAGCTGAAGGCGGCCGACCGCAATCCCTATTCGTGGAACATGGACTATTACGAATACCCGGACGGCAGCGGCTATGAAGCCCGCTTTACCCGCTGCGGAATCTGCGAACTGATGAAAAAGACCGGCCTGTATGACCTGACGCCTGCCATGTGCCATCTGGACTATACGATGAGTGAAGCCGGCGGCGCGTCGGATTTCGTCCGGGAATACACGCTCGCTTCCGGCGGGCCGTACTGTGACTGCGGCTATAAAAAGAAACAGGAGAGCAGAACATGAGCGAGAAAATCAGCCTGACCGGCGTACCGGAGACCATGCTGCAAACCGTCTACGCCCGTGCAAAGGAAACAAAAACAAGAGGCGCGATCCGCGACGAAGCGGCGGCCGCTCTGATCGACCAACTGGATTATGACTTTTCTGCCGCCGATCACGACGCCGCCATGCACAACGGCGTCATCGCCCGGACGATCGTGCTCGACCGCCTGACGCGAGACTATCTCCGGCAGCATCCGGGCGCGGTGGTCGTGAATATCGCCTGCGGGCTGGATACGCGCTGCTATCGCATGGAGGGCTATTCCCACTGGTATAACCTCGATCTGCCCGAGACCATCGCCGTGCGCGCGCGGCTCCTGCCGGAGCAGGGCGCGATCTCGCAGATCGCCATGTCCGCCATGGAGCCCTGGGGCGAGCTGGTGCAAAAGACCGGCGCGCCGGTGCTTCTTATCATTGAGGGCCTGACCATGTACCTGACGCAGGTGCAGGTGCAGGAGATCTTCCGCGTGATCGCCGGACGGTTTGACCGTGCGACGGTCTTTGTCGAGACGATGAATCCGGCCGTCGCGCGCAGCTTCCGCGAAAAATCCATCGAAAAGAGCAAAGCAAGGTTTACCTGGGGCGTCAAGGACGGCAAAGCGCTGGCATCCCTGCTGCCGGGCTTCCGGTTTGTGGAGGAGCACGGCCTGACTGAGGGCATGGCCGTGTTCCAGCCAATCTACCGCCTGCTTGACAAGCTGCCTGCGGTACGGAATATTTCCAACAGGATCGTCGTACTGGAGCGGGCATGAGTCCCGGAGCGCAGAACAGAAGGAGCATGCGGCATGTTATTTGAAACAATGGGAAACGAACACAACCCGGCAGTCCTGTTCTTCCACGCCATGGGCGTGACGGGCGCGAGCAGCGAGCCGGTGGCAAGATACATGCAAGCGCGGTATTTCTGCATCCTGCCGACCTCCACCGTCTATTGCGCCGGGCAGCAGTATCAAAGCCGGTCAGATGAAATCCGGCAGATCGGGCAGTTTCTGCACGAGCGGCAGGTGGATCGCCTGGCCATGGTCGTCGCGTCGTCCATCGGCGCGGATCTCGCCGCAGCGTTTCTGGCGCAGACAGAGCTTCCGGTCGCGCACGCGTTTTTTGACGGCGGACAGTTCGCGCAGATCCCGAAGGGCACCCGCCGCCTGATGACGCCATTTCTGTACTTTGCCATCAAGAGCCTGGCCTGGTCAAACGGAAAAACGCTCAAAAAGATTCTATGGTGTGAAGACGAGACCATCAAGCCCTATTTTATCGCCGCAGGCCGCGCGCTCGACTATCGCTCGCTTTCCCGGCAGATGATGGACAGTCTGCAAAACGCGCCGTTTCCCGCCCTGCCAAAGACGCTGCAAAGAAACAGCTTCTGGGAATTTGGCAGCGCCGAGGAGCATTTCAAATACCGCGATGCGGTCATGCGCGCCTATCCCTGCGGCAGATTCCCGGTCTTCGAGGGCCATAATCACATGCAGTACCAGATCCGTGACCCGGAGGGCTTCGCGCAGATGCTCCAGAGCATCATGGAGCGGGGCACGCTGCCGGCGCTGCCATTTTTACGAACAGAAATCAAACCCGGAAAGGACACGAACGGATGAAACATCATATTGAAAAAAACACTGTGCAGGAGACGCTCGTCATTCCGCTCTACGGGAAGAAAATGTGCTCGGAGCTGTTCCCGCAGCTCTACCGCGACGAGACGGCCATCCGCCTGATCGACTCAATCGACTACGATTTTTCCGAGCTGTCGGAAAAGTCCCAAAAGGCCGTCCAGCAGTTCGGCTTCCTCGAGGTCGCCATGCGGCAGAACGACCTTGCCTGGGAGGTACGCGACTATCTGAAAACGCACCCGAACGCGGCTGTCGTCAATCTCGGCTGCGGGCTGGATGATACCGGCCGGCGCTGCGACAACGGAAGCTGCAAGATCTACAATCTCGACTTCCCGGACGTCATCGCCGTGCGTGACCAGCTGCTTCCGGCAGGCGAGCGGGAGGAGAATATCCCCTGCGACCTGAACGATACCGCGTGGTTCGAACAGGTCGACGATAGCGGCGGCGCGGTGTTCTTCGCTGCGGGCGTGTTCTATTACTTCCTGAAATCGCAGGTCAAAGCGCTCGTGCAGGCCATGGCCAAGGCTTTCCCGGGCGGAAAGCTGGTCTTTGACGCAGCCGGGAAAAAGGCTGTGCAGCTCATGCTGAAGACATGGATCAAGGACGCGAAGATTCAGGACGTCGGCGCATATTTCTACACCTCTGACGCCCGGCAGGAGCTTTCACAGTGGAGTCCGGCGCTTCGCGTGTCCAGCCGCGGCTATATGCTGGGCTACCAGAGCCTGTCTGATCCGTCCGTCCGGCCCTTCTACCGCCTGCTTGCCAGGCTCGGCGACGGCCCCATGCACATGCAGATCGTCCGGCTTGACTTCGCAGATTAAATAGAAAGAGAGCATACCATGGAAGCAGTCTACGGGATCCTCATCCCGTTTCTGGGAACGTCGCTCGGCGCGGCGTGCGTGTTTTTTCTGAAAAAAACGCTCAGCGACCGGGTGCAGCGCTCCCTGACCGGTTTTGCCGCCGGCGTGATGGTCGCGGCGTCGGTCTGGAGCCTTCTCATCCCGTCCATCGAGCAGTCCGCCGCGCTGGGCGCGTTCGCGTTTTTGCCTGCGGCGGCCGGGTTCTGGGCCGGTATCCTGTTTTTGCTGGCGCTCGATCATACCATTCCGCACCTGCATCAGAACAGCGGGCAGACCGAAGGCCCCAAAAGCCAGCTGCGGCGCACAACCATGATGGTGCTGGCGGTCACGCTCCATAATATCCCCGAGGGCATGGCGGTCGGCGTCGTCTATGCAGGCTATCTCTCCGGCAGCGCGCAGATCACAGCGGCGGGCGCACTCGCGCTGTCGCTTGGCATTGCCATCCAGAACTTCCCGGAGGGCGCGATCATCTCTCTGCCGCTCCGCGCGGAGGGCATGAAAAAGGGCAGAGCCTTCTGGGGCGGCGTCCTGTCCGGCGTTGTGGAGCCGGTCGGCGCTGCGCTGACCATTCTGGCTGCGCAGCATGTCGTCCCGGCGCTGCCGTATCTTCTGAGCTTTGCGGCGGGCGCGATGCTCTATGTGGTCGTGGAGGAGCTGATCCCGGAAATGTCGCAGGGCGACCACTCCAATATCGGCACCGTCTTCTTCGCCGTCGGCTTCAGCGTCATGATGATTCTCGACGTCGCGCTGGGATAAAAACAGAAAGACAGCCGCTGATGCTCCTGCGGCTATTGAGACTGTCAAAAGACATCAATGCTGTTCTATGCTGAAATTCTTCCGGCTTGCTTGTAGGGGTCGATGCCGGGCACAGCCGTTCGCGACGAAGGAGCGTTACGGATGTGGGGCCACCGCTTGCTGGTGCACATCGACCCGGCAGAACAGACCAATTTTACGGAAGATTGCGGCAAATTCGCAACCTCTTCCGGGCCGATGTAGGCATCGGCCCCTACACGAGTGACGTTTTTCACGCCATTTCGCAGAAAGTCAGGATTTTTCGACATGCTGAGCAGCCGCAGGTTGATCCCTGCGGCTGTTTTTTGCTGCCCGCACAAAATAATCCTTGACAATCATCCGAAATCGGACTATACTGCAACAGTCCGACTTCGGACGGAAATGGAGGGCGTACACATGGATGCGATCTCGCGGCAGATGCTGCTGGAGTTTAACGCGGCGATGAAGCATGTGGATGATGTTTACCGCAGGGCGGTCCGGCAGTGCGGGCTGTCCGAATGCGCGTTCTGGATCCTCTATACGCTTCGCGTCGACGAGACGGCCTATACGCAGGCTGAGATCTGCGAGCTTCTGCACGAGCCGAAGCAGACGGTCAATTCTGCCCTCAAGAAGCTTGAAGCGGCGGGCGTTCTGTCCCTTTCCGCCGGGGACGATCAGCGCAGCAAGCGCGTGCGCCTGACCCCAAAGGGCGAGCAGCTGGCAAGAAGCAACGCCGACCGCGTCGCGGAAGCCGAAGCCCGCGCCATCGGCAGCATGTCCCCGGACGACCGCGCGGCGTTCATTCGTCTGACCGAGCTCTACGGCACGCTGCTTGCCGGACAGCTTCCAACGAAAAAATAAGGAGAAGCACCGCCTGTACCGGTGCAGAGAAACGATATGAAACCCCAGATCCAGCTTTCCGACCATTTTACCTACCGAAAACTCTTACAATTTGTCCTGCCATCCATTGTCATGATGGTCTTCACCTCGATCTATGGCGTGGTGGACGGTCTGTTTGTCTCAAACTATGCCGGCAAGACCGCGTTTGCGTCCATCAACCTCGTCATGCCGTTCATCATGGTGCTTGGCGGCATTGGCTTTATGATCGGCACCGGCGGCACGGCGCTCGTCTCCAAGGTGCTGGGCGAGGGCGACCGGGAGCGGGCAAACCGCTATTTTTCCATGATGATCCTCTTTACGGCGCTGCTCGGCGCGCTTCTGACCGTGTTCGGCATTGCCTGCATGGAGCCGGTGGCGCGTTTTCTCGGCGCAACGCCGGAGATGCTGCACGACTGTGTGCTCTACGGCCGGATCGTCATTGCCTTTACGGGCGCGTTCATGCTGCAAAACGTCTTCCAGAGCTTTCTGATCGCGGCGGAGAAGCCGAAGCTCGGTCTGGCCGCGACCGTTGCGGCGGGCGTGACGAATATGGCGCTTGACGCGCTGTTTGTCGCCGTGTTCCACTGGGGCATCGCCGGCGCGGCCATCGCGACCGGCATCAGCCAGTGCGTCGGCGGTCTGTTCCCGCTTCTTTATTTCCTCCGCCCGAATACGAGCAAGCTCCGCCTTGTGCGGACGAAGCTGGAGCTGCGGCCGCTCCTGAACGCCTGCTGCAACGGCTCTTCGGAGCTGATGAGCAACATTTCCTCCTCCATCGTCAGCATGGTCTATAATTTCCAGCTGCTCAGATACCTCGGCGAGGACGGCGTCTCGGCCTATGGTGTTCTGATGTACGTCCAGTTCATCTTCATCGCCATCGATATCGGCTATTCGATCGGCTGCGCGCCGATCGTCGGCTTCCACTACGGCGCGCAGAACCACGCGGAGCTCAAGAACATGCTCAAAATGAGTACGCGTCTCATGTGCCTGTCCGGCGTGGTGCTTACGCTCCTCGCGCGCGTGCTGGCCGCGCCGCTGGCAAATATCTTCGTCGGCTACGACGAGGGGCTGTACACGCTGACGTGTCACGCGTTCCGCCTGTTCTCGTTTGCGTTCCTGTTCGCGGGCTTCAACATCTTCGCGTCCTCGTTCTTTACGGCCCTTAATAACGGCCTGATCTCCGCCGCCATCTCGTTTTTGCGGACACTCATCTTCCAGACCTCGTCCGTCCTCATTCTGCCGCTCCTGTTCGGCGTGGACGGCATCTGGTACGCCATCACCGCCGCGGAAATTTTCGCCACGACCATCTCCGTCATCTTCCTGTTCGCCAAGCGCAGGAAATATCAATACATGTAAGCTGTCCAGCACGGCTCTTCGCGGCGCGAAGAGCCGTGCTGCATTTCGTCCGGAAAATCCCGAAAAACCTCTTGAAAAGCAGCGCGAAATGTGCAAGAATAAAGGCACAAAACCAGGCCGCATGCAAGCGGCTTTTGAATGATCAAATGGTTAGAATGCCTTAACCAATGGGGCAGCGATAGGAGGAAACAATGTCATTTGTTGAAAACACCCGCAGGCCGGACGGCCTTGGCGGGCGGCTCATGGTTCGCATGATGAATCTCGGCCACCGGGCGCTGGCCGGGTGGGGACTGCGCTTTGTAAAGCCTGCTGCGGACGCGAATGTGCTGGACTGCGGCTGCGGCGGGGGCGCAAATATCAGAACGCTCTTAAGAAAATGCCCGCGCGGCATTGTCAAGGGCGTCGACTATTCCGAAATCAGCGTGCAGACGGCGCGGAAGGTCAACCGGCAGGCCATCGAGGACGGCCGCTGCGTCGTGTGGCAGGGGAGCGTGACGGAGCTGATCTTCGCTTCCTCGTGGTTCGATCTTGTTACCGCGTTCGAAACGGTGTATTTCTGGCCGGATCTGGCGCAGAGCTTCCGCGAGATCCTGCGCGTTTTGAAGCCGGGCGGCACATTCCTCATCTGCAACGAGTGCGGCGGCGAAAAGGAAGCGGATAACGCCTGGACAAAGCGCATCCCCGGCATGACCATCTACCGCGATACCCAGCTGCAAGCTGCGCTGGAGCAGGCGGGCTTCCGCAGCGTGCAGATCCATAAAAACAAAAACGGATGGCTCTGCGTCACGGCGCAGAAATGAAAAGGAGGAAACAAAAATGATCGGACAGGTACTTCTGGAGGGCGTCGGACTGGCGGTGCTCCTCGTCCTGATCTGCGCCATCGGCATTCATAAGGGCGCGGTCGGCATGGTGCATCTGTACCACGACGATGTGCAGGCGCGCTGCGTGGAGCTGGGGCTGACGACGCGGGAGAAGATCCGGAAAAACAGTCTCCGATTCAAGCTGTGCTGCATGCCCATCTATCTTGCCTATCTTCTGCTTTTCGTCTACGCCGTCAACGGTGCGCGGGGATTTCTTGAGGGCTTCTGGCAGATGCTCGTGATCCTGTCCGTGCTGAACCTTGCCGACCGCCTGTTCATTGACGGCTGGTGGGTCGGGCATACAAAGGCGTGGACGATCCCCGGCACGGAGGATCTGAAGCCGTACATCAACGCGCAGGATAAAAAGCGCAAATGGCTCTTCGGCACTGTCGGCATGGCCGTCATCGCCGCCGCCATCGCCGGGAGCATGACGCTTTTCCTGTAAATCAGATAGAACAACGCGCATCTGCATCCGCAGATGCGCGTTGTTTGTCGAACAGGACTTGACAAATTCAAGTTCTCTAACTATAATGCATAACGTCGTTATGAAACGGCGTTATGAAAGCGGGAGGTGCGGCAATGGCAAAGCAGATCGAGGGCGTCTATGAGCGGATTCTGGACTGCGCAAAGGCAGAATTTCTGGATAAGGGTTACACGGACGCGTCGCTCCGCAGCATTGCCGCCGCCGCGGAGACAAGCACCAACTCCATCTATGTCCGCTTCGGCGATAAGGAGGGGCTGTTCTCCGCCATCGTCGAGCCGGTTCTGAGCGAAATGACCGAACGCTTTCTCAAGATCCAGGAAGCCTTTTGCCGCATGGATCAGGCTGCGCAGGCGGCGCACATGGCCGAATATGCCGACGGCGGCATGGCGGAGCTGGTGGATTACATGTATGACCATCTGGACGAGTTCCGCCTGCTGCTCGACGCGTCTTACGGCACGCGCTTTCATAATTTCGTCGATACGCTCGTGCGGATCGAGGTCGAATACACCTACAAGTACATGGAGCGGGCCGGCTATGCGGCGCAGCTTGGCGACGCGGCGACGGAAAAGCTCCTGCACATCGTCACGACCTCCCGCTTTGAGAGCATTTTCGAGGTCATCCGCCACGGCATGAGCCGTGCGGAAGCGGCGGAGTATATCGAGCTTCTCAGCCGCTATCACCGCACCGGCTTCTTCGCGGTCTTCGGCCCCGAGCAATAAAAAGGCAGGCTGCCCCAACGGGCAGCTTTCCATAGAACAATGGTTAGTTGCATCTAACCGAAGGAGGAATCCGATATGAAAGAGAAAAGCCCTGTCCAGCGCATCTGGGAACTGGGCGAAGCGGAGCACGGCAGGCTGATCACGGCCGTTCTTCTGGCTGTCGTCGGCGTCGCCTGCGGCATGGCGCCGTATTTTGCGGCGGCAAAGATCATCGCGATGCTGCTCGCGGGCGAGCGCGCCGTTTCCACCTATGCCCTCTGGCTGACCGCTGCGATCTGCGGGTATCTCATCCGGACAGCCCTGTATAACGGCGCGCTGTCCATCTCCCACAAAGCAACCTTCAGCATCCTCAAGACCATCCGGCAGCAGCTTCTCGCCAAGCTCCCGAAGCTGCCCCTCGGCACGGTCATGGATACGGCCAGCGGCAAATTCAAGCAGATCATCGTCGATCAGGTCGACAGCATGGAGACAACGCTCGCCCACCTCTTCCCCGAGATGACCGCCAACATCACGACCCCTGTCCTGACGCTCATTTACCTGTTCTTCCTCGACTGGCGGCTGGCGCTTTTGTCTCTGGCCGTGTTTCCCATCGCGTTCTTCTTCATGATGACGGTCATGGGCGGCTATGCCAAGGACTATGAGGGTGCGGTGCAGGTGACGAACGAGATGAGCAGCACCATGATCGAGTATATTAACGGCATCGAGGTCATCAAAGCGTTTAATCAGGGCAAAGCGTCCTACGCCCGCCTTGCCGCCAAGGTCAGGGCGAACGCGCAGTATTACTTCGACTGGATGCGCCGCAGCCAGCTGGGCATGTCCATGGCCTATGCCTTCTTCCCGGCGCAGATGCTGACCGTCCTGCCCTTCGGCTGGCTGTTCTATCAGCACGGCACGCTCACGATCGAGACCTTCCTCACCGTCATTATTCTGTCGCTCGGTATGTCCGCGCCGATCGTGGCGGCCTTCAACTTTGTCGATACGCTCGCGCAGGTCGGCACGACCGTCGGCGAGATCGACGGCATCCTGCACGCCGAAGAGCAGATACACGCCGAAGCGCCTGTGACGTTTGCAAACCACGATATCGAGGTGCAGAACGTCTCCTTCGGCTATCACGCGGAGCAGGAGATCCTGCACGGCGTCAGCCTTTCCATCCCGCAGAACCGCATGACCGCGCTGGTCGGCCCTTCCGGCTCCGGCAAGTCGACGCTCGCCAAGCTGATTGCGGGCTTCTGGGATGTCGGCTCCGGCAGCATCACCATGGGCGGCCACGACCTCAAGGACATCCCTCTGACCCAGCTTTACGATCAGGTTGCCTTCGTCTCGCAGGATAATTACCTCTTCGACGATACCGTCCGCGAAAATATCCGCATGGGCCGCCGCAATGCGACGGACGCGGAGGTCGAAGCTGCCGCGCACGCCGCGGGCTGCGACAGCTTTATCGCGAAGCTCGAGCGCGGCTTTGACACGCAGGTCGGCGGTGGCGGCGCGCACCTGTCCGGCGGCGAGCGCCAGCGTATCGCCATCGCACGCGCCATGCTCAAAAATGCGCCCGTCATCGTCCTCGACGAAGCGACCGCATATATAGACCCCGAAAACGAAGCTGTCATCCAGCAGGCAGTCGCGCAGCTGGTCAAAAACAAGACCGTCATCGTGATCGCCCACCGCCTGTCCACGATCACCGGTGCGGATAACATCGCCATCGTGAAGGACGGAAAAATCGAAGCGCAGGGCCGGCACGAAGAACTGCTTCAGAGCAGCGCGCTGTACAAAGAAATGTGGCAGGCCCATATGGGTGCAAAGGATGGTGACGCGGCATGATCGAGACCTTCAAGAAAATCTGGCAGTTTGCCGGCGAGGAACGGAAAAACATCAATAAATCTGTGGCCGTCAGCTTCCTGAATGCGGTTTTGCAGATGTTCCAGATCGGCGCGATCTATTTTGTCGTCTGCGCGCTGACGAGCGGCGCACAGGGCGGCAGGACGGCATGGCTGGCGCTGATCTTCGAGCTGATCAGCATTTTTGGCGGCGCAGTGACTGCCAGCATCTCCAAGATGTATCAGACCCACGCGGGCTATTTCATGGCGGCTGACCGCCGCATTGCCATCGCCGACCGCATGAAGCGCGTGCCGATGGGCTATTTTAGCGCCAACAGCCTTGGCCAGCTCTCCGGCGTCTGCACTACGGTTGTCGGCTCCATTGAGACGATGGTGCCCATCGTCATGGTGAACATCCTCAGCGGCCTTATCACCACGGCGGTCTTCACGCTCGTCCTGCTTGTCTTTGACTGGCGTATCGGTCTTATCGCGCTGGCCGGGATCGCGGTGTATCTCGGCATCGTCTCCGCGATGGAAAAGAAGTCCGCCGCCATTGCCGACGATACCCAGAAGTCCCAGACGGCGCTCATCGAAGCCGTCCTCGAGACCATTCGGGGCATGAGCGTCGTCAAGTCCTTCAACCTGACTGGCAAGGGTGATAAAAAGCTCCAGGACGCGATCGAATATAACCGCAAGAGCAATCTCGGCGTCGAGTCCGTCATGACGCCCTACACAGCCGCGCAGGAAGCGGCCTTACAGATCGCAAGTGCTGCTATGATGCTTGCAGCCGTCGCCCTTTGGGCGGCCGGCAGCATGATGCTTCCGAATGCCCTGATGGTGCTGGTCGTGTCCTTCCTCGTGTTCAGTCAGGTGAAGCTCTTCGGCATGGGCGTGTCCATGCTGCGCCTTGCCGGCGCGGCCATCGACTGCACCGTCCAGACCGAGCAGATGCCGCAGCTGGACGAGGACGGCAAGGAGCTCGCGCCTGCGGCGCACGACATCGTCTTTGACCACGTCAGCTTCGCCTATGAGCAGAAGCAGATCCTCCACGACATTTCCGTCACGCTTCCCGACAAGACTACCACGGCCATCATCGGCCCTTCCGGCTCCGGCAAAACTACGTTCTGTAATCTCGTGGCGCGCTTCTGGGATGTGGATTCCGGCAGCGTGAAGATTGGCGGCACGGACGTGCACGGCTATACGCTCGAAGCCCTCATGCGCCAGATCAGCATGGTCTTCCAGAACGTCTATCTCTTTGCGGATACGATCGAAAACAACATCAAATTCGGCTGCCCGGACGCCACGCACGAGCAGGTCATGGCAGCGGCAAAGAAGGCGTGCTGCGACGATTTCATCGAAGCGCTGCCCGATGGCTATAACACCGTCATCGGCGAGGGCGGCGCGAGCCTGTCCGGCGGCGAAAAGCAGCGCATTTCCATCGCACGTGCCATGCTCAAGGACGCGCCCATCATCATCCTCGACGAAGCGACCGCCAACGTCGACCCCGAGAATGAGGACCGTCTGCAAAAGGCCATCGAAGCGCTGACGCACGAAAAGACTGTCCTTATGATCGCCCACCGCCTGAAGACCGTCCGCAAGGCTGACCAGATCCTCGTCTTGGCCGACGGGAAGATCGTCCAGCGGGGCCGGCACGAAGACCTCATCACTCAGCCCGGCATCTACGCCGATTTCGTCGGCGGCAAACAGCAAACGACCGGCTGGAAGCTCTGATACCCCCCCAGATCCCACCTACAGGTGGTGACGACTGCCGGCACCAACGATGTCTGTTCTTTGCTGAAACGCTTCTGGTTTGCTCGTAGGGGACGATGCCCACATCGTCCCGCTGCAGAGGTTACGAATTTGCCGTAAACCCTCGAAAATCGGCTCGTTCTGCTGGGTCAATGTAGGCATCGGCCCCTACACAGACAACGCATATCTCCTGCTGCTTCATGCAGATCCTTCCCAGATAAACGTATCCCGCCCGCAGAAAAAACCTGCGGGCGGGATGCCTTTTTTACCGGCCGGAACCGTTCAGCGCTGCGAGCGCGTTCTGATAGCACTGTGCGAGCAGATCGTCGATATAGGACTGATCGTTCATCAGCGCTTCCTCGGCAGCAGCGGCAGGGAACTTGTCGCGGGTATCGGTGACATATGCGTCGCCGTCCCGCGGCTCCCAATATTCCTCCACAGCGGCGTATGAGCCGTCATCGCCCCTGCGGAACGTGATCGCGGTGGGGCAGGCAGCGCCGCTCTCCACGGTCAGCGCACCGTCCTGCTCGCTGAACTGCTCCTGCAAGACAAGCAGATACACCGTCGTTTCCACGACCGTATCGCCTGCGACACGGTCTTCCTTTGCCAGAAGCACGTGCGATTCTGCCCAGACCATGCCCTCCGTCTCGTCACCGATCCACAGGGTACCTTGCCGCTCGTCACTCGCGTAGCGCGCATAGATGGCGTCCGAGATCGCCTGCTCCAGCAGGGGATCGGTCTCCGGAGCCGTCTCGGCGGGCGTCTCGGCGGTGTCGGACGGTTGCGTATCGTCAGCTGCCTGCGCAGGCTCCGCCGGTGTTTCCGCGGGTGTTTCCTCCGGTGTTGTATCGGCCGGTGTTTGTGCAGGCTCCGCCGGGGCTTCCACGGCAGGCTCGTCGGCGGTTTGAGAATTGTCTGTCTTCGGGTTCGTCAAAAAGCACACCGCGACGGCGATGCAGACGACGGCCACCAGAAGAATGATCCAGAATGTTGGTTTTTTGTAGTTCATAACAGATTTGACACGCTCCTTTACTCCGATTTCTCCGAACGCGAGCGGGCAGGCCACGACCGCGCGGCGGTCCATGCTGCACGCCACGAGCGTCCGGGCATAGTCGGCTCTCTGTTCGTTGTTCAGTTTGCGGATCACGCGCTCGTCGCACGCCAGCTCAATGTCCCGGCACAGCAGCACGTAGGCCAGCCATAAGATCGGATTGAACCAGTAGACCATCAGCAGCAGAAACCCCAGCGGCTTCCACCAGTGATCCTTCCGCGCGATATGCGCCTGCTCGTGTGCAAGCACGTGGGTCAGCTCCTCGCGGCCGAGCTGATAGGGGAGATAGATCCTCGGCCGGATGATCCCCAGCACGAACGGCGAATCGATCCGCTCGCTCTGGTAGATCCGACCCTGCAGCCGCACTGCCTCGCGCACCCGGACCTGTAACCGCAGCCAGCTGACGACCGAATATAAAAAGAGAAGGATCGCGCCAGCTGCCCAGACATAGGACATAATTTCTACAAGTCCCGGCCCCGCGGCAGCCGGACTGTTCGCCGCGCCCGCGGCAGCTGCGCCGCTCACCCGGACAGCCGCGCCGCCGATGATCGCCGGACTGACCGGCTCCGCACTCGGCACAAGGCTCAACGTGCTTTCAATCGAGACTGGCAGCACCAGCCGCACGCCGACCATGCCCCACAGCAGGACGTTCACCCACTTCGGCGCCCGCTTCAATGCAAGCCGCAGCGCAAGCAGCGCCAGCACGAGCCAGCTTGCGGACAAGCTCATGTTGACAAGCTTCAGAAACAGTGCGCTCATGGTGTCCCTCCGTTCCGGATGCGGTCGATCATCTGCTGCACCTCGTCCAGGTCGCTGTCTGTCAGCGTCTGCCGCTTTGTGAACGCGGTCAGAAACGCAGGCAGAGACCCTTCAAACCTCTTTTCGACCAGCTCGTCGATCTCATACGCCTGCGCGTCCTCCTTGGAGATCAGCGCCGTCACGACGCCGTCTTCGTTTTTCAGGATCCCGCGCTCACCCAGCCGCTTGATCACGGTGTAGGTCGTCGTCCGCTTCCACCCGAGCTGCTCCTGACACAGCTTCGCCAGCTGCGCGGCGGAGATAGGCGCGTGTTCCCACATGATCAGGCAGAACCGGTATTCACCCTCGTGGATTTTCGGAATTTCCAATCTGCATCGCCTCCTTTTGTCTACTCTCGTAGACGATGATGAAAGTCTACACCATTAGACAACGAAAGTCAAGAGAAATTTTTCGCCGGATTGCAGGAAGCTATCTGCCATGCTATACTGGACGCAGACTTTCAAACAGATGGAGAGCATGAGCATGGTTGAGACCTATCAGACCTTCCTGCGCCTTGGCTTTGACCTTTCGCCGCTCGGCGTTGAGCGGCGCGAGGACACGGAACCGTATTTCTGTACGCCGGTGGGCGCGGAAATTTTTGGCTGGGCAGGCGTGGATGGCATTCACTACTGCTTCATCCGCGGCTTCGGCGATATGGTCTTTGCCGTCAGCCCGATGAACGGTGCGCCGGACTTTGTACACCCGTTGGCGAACAGCTTTGAGGATTTTCTGCGTCTGCTGCTCGCCTGCGGAGATGCTGCGGCGCTCGAACAGGCGCACCAGTGGCAGCAGCCGCAGTTCGACGCCTTCCTGCGGGAAAATCCCCTGACGAAGGACCAGCGGCGCGTGCTGGATGCGCTTGCGGAAGCCCTGCACTTGACGCCCATAGAGGAGCCTTGGGCCTACCTCCACGCGCTTCAGGCTTCTTTCGACCCTTCTAAGCTCCGCTTCTCTGAAGAATATTACGAGACTGTCGATCTTCCGCAGGCCAAATCCGCCGAGCGCTGGCAGGTCTTCTTTGACGGGAACTTCTGGGGCCATTCCGGCCGCGATCACGCCGGGACGGAGCTTCCGGTCGGCAAAACGCTTCGCTGGGCGGAGCGTGACTTTGTCATCCCCGCGGCCTATGTGTGCGGCAAGGGGCTGGTCGTCGATTTCTGTATGCGCGTTCCGGCGGAGGAGATCCGCGCATATATGAAAAAATGGGATCTGCACGAAAGGCAGACCCCGGAAGAAGCTTTTACCTGTGAACAGCAGCTCGAGCTGGGGCGCGAAAGCCCAATGTCCTTCGATTTTTGCCCGACGCTCACTGCAAACGCGCAGCCGCTGCGCCTGTCGCGCGGCAGCGGCGTCGGCTTCAACCCCTGCCTGCCGCCGGACGAGCAGCAGGACGCGCTCCGCGCCGTCCGCCACTACAAGCTGGACGAGCGTGACGGCTGGATGATCTCCCGGTCGTCCTTCGCATGGACGGGCAAGCGTCCCGCATCTGTCCGGACGCTGTCCTTGAACCTGCAGCAGGAGCCGGAACCGCGTCCGGCGCTGCGCTTTTGCGCGCACCGGGCAGGGGAGAGCTTCACGATTTATCATCCGGTCACAAAAAATGCCTGTACGCTGACCGTACAGGCGCTGGAGCAGGAGACCTTGCCGGAAAACGCCAGCCGCTCCGGCCACTGGCTCTATCCCACGCATTTTATTGCCATGCAGTATACCCTCTCGCCGGAGCCGTCCGACCGGCTCTTCCTCCGCGACTGCGCGCCGGGTGACCGCCCGCGGCCCACGCACCTGGAGGACGGCACGTGCAGCGTCATCGGCATCATCGGCGGCGCGGACGGCCCGACCGCCGTCGTGACCGGCGCGGACGCGCAGAGCGGTCTGCACGCCGCCTGCTCCTCGCTGCATTTTGAACCGGTGCAGAGCGATGTGGAATGGTGTGCGGTGTTTCAGATCAAAGAATTTGAAGACCGGACGTTCACGCTGCTTTAGCGTCGCTTGACAAGGGCATGCGTGCCCTTGTCAAACGACGCTAAGCTCCGGATTTTTTTCGCGCCGTCTTCCGCCGGAGCGCGTCCAGGCCCAATAAAATCAGAACGCCGAGCAAAAAGCCGGGAACCGAAAAGGTCTGCACCCCGACCGGCGGCAGCGGCGTGTCCAGCCCGGCAGGACCCATGGCGATGGCGTAAAGCGACCCCGCCATCAGTCCCAGAATGAGCCAGACCATCTGGCTGCGGTATTTCTTCAGCGCCACGCGGATCGCGCGGATGGACAGCCCCACGCCCGCCACAAAGCCGAGCGCCAGCGCGCAAAGCCCGGGAAGCACCGAGAAATCCAGCTCAAAAAGACTGCGCAGCGCCTGAATGGCCGGCAGATAGACGCCTGCAATCAGCAGGATCGTCGAGCCGGAAATGCCCGGCAGTACCATCGCTGTGATCGCCACCGCACCGGAGACAAAGAGATACCCAAGCGTCCAGACATGTACCCCCGTAAACTGGATGCGCACGGCAGACACATCGTCCCGCAGCAGCGTCAGCCCGACCACGAGCGCCAGCCCGAGCGCCGCAAACGGCAGATGCTTTACCCTGCCGCGCAGCACGTCCGCCTCCGCACGCACCACGAGCGGGAACGATGTCAGCGTCAGCCCCAGAAACAGACTGCTCATGAAGTAAATATGCGCCGCAAAGAGCTGCGACAGCACCAGCACGCATATCCCCATGCCAATGACCCATCCAAGCCCCAGCTTCAGAAGATATCGGACAGCGTCCTTCCGCGCAGCGGCGTCCTTCCCGAACAGCCCGTGCAGCGCGTCCAGAAACCGGTCGTAGAACCCGAGAATGAACGCGATCGTCCCGCCGGACACGCCCGGAACACTGTCCGCCAGCGCCATGCAGAAGCCGTGAAATGCCGATAAGATCATGGGGGATACTCCTTCAGATAATCAGATAAAAAGCATCTCCTGCAATCGTAGGGGATGTTTTTCAGGTTGTCAACAAAGCAGTATGAAAATGCACTGTCCGTGTAGGGGCCGATGCCTACATCGGCCCGAGAAAGGTTGCGAATTTGCCGTAGACTTCCGTGAAATCGGCCTGTTCTGCCGGGACGATGTGGGCATCGTCCCCTACAGACAAATCAGAAGGTTTTCAGTCCAACACGGACAATGCTATTTTGACAATCTCAATGTTTCAGAAAGCCAGCTCACACCAGCATCAGAAGCGTGCCGCCGACCACGAGCACAAGGCCAATGGCCGATTTTTTCGTCAGCTTCTCGTGGAAGACCAGATACGAGAATAAGATCGTCACCAGAATGCTCAATTTATCGATGGGAGCCACCACGCTGGCCGGGCCGTCCTGCAAGGCCTTGTAGTAGCAGAGCCAGCTGCCGCCCGTGGCAAGCCCGGACAGGCAGATAAAGCCAAGCTCGCCCTTCGGCACTGCGCGCACGAGCTGCCCTTTGCCGGTGACGAAGACCATCATCCATGACATGAGCAGCACCACGCCCGTGCGGATGGCCGTGCCAAGGTTGGACTCCACGCCCGAAATGCCGATCTTACCAAGAATGGACGTCAGGCTTGCAAACACGGCGGAGCCCGCCGCGTACAGAAGCCAGCTGCCGCCTTTTTTCGCTGTGCCGTCCGACTGCTTTTTCTCGATCATGAGATATGTACCGGCTGCGATCAATACGATCCCCGCGCCTTTCGCGGCGCTCAGGGATTCATGCAGGAAAATGACGGCCAGCAGAATGGTCAGAACCGTGCTGGACTTGTCGACCGGCACGACCTTGTTGATATCGCCGATTTGCAGCGCGTGGAAATAGCACAGCCAGCTTGCGCCCGTGGCAAGGCCGGACAGGATCAGAAACAGCAGCGTCCGCCCGCTGATCGCTGACAGCTCGCCCTGCGAGCCGACGATAAATACCATCAGCCACGAAAAGGCCAGCACCACGATCGTCCGGATGGCGGTCGCGACCGTCGAATCTGTCTTGCGGATGCCGCACTTGGCAAGCACCGCCGTCAACCCCGCAAACAGTGCCGAGCCGAACGCATACAGAACCCACATTTTTTCCTCAATCTCCTTTATTCAGTCGATATCCAACGCCCCAGACCGTCTGCAAAAGACGGGGGCTTGCCGGATCGTCCTCTATTTTATCACGGATCCGGCCAATGTGAACAGCAACTGTAATATTATCTCCCATGGATTCCAGCCCCCAGATCAGCTCATACAGATCCTCGCGGCTGAAGACCTGCCCCGGATGGCGCATCAGAAACAGCAGAAGCTCATATTCCCGGTTCTTGAGCGGAATCTCCGCGCCGTTTTTCAGGATCCGCCGCGCCTCCGGCTCCGCGGTGAGCGGGCCGACGGTCAGCGTGTCCGCCGCCTGCGGCTGTAGGCGCTGCACCTGCGCCAGATGCGCCCGCACCCGCGCGACCAGCACGCCGGGCGAGAAGGGCTTTTCGATATAATCATCCGCGCCGAAGCCCAGCCCGCGGATCTTGTCCGTGTCGCCGGTGCGCGCGGAGACCATCAGGATCGGCAGATTCTGTTTCTGCCGCACCTGCTGGCAGATGGTGAATCCGTCCATCCCGGGCAGCATCAGGTCGAGAAGCAGCAGATCGTATCCGCCCGCCAGCGCCGCCTGTAGCCCGGACGGCCCGTCCGCGCAGATCGTGACCTCGTAGCCGGAGAGCGTCAGATAATCGCGCTCAATCGCGGCGATATCCGCGTCATCCTCGATAATCAGGATCCTGGCCATTGCCGTCCTCCTTCGCAAGCGGCAGCGTGAGCGTCACGCAAAGTCCGCCGCTGTCCCTGTTTTCCGCCTTTACACTGCCGTGCATCTGCGCGGCGGCTTTTTTTACGACCGCAAGGCCGATGCCGCTGCCGCCTGCGGGATTCTGCCGCGCGCCGTCGGTGCGGTAGCCAAGCTCGAAGATCTTTTCCAGCTGCCCCGCGTCGACGCCCGGGCCGTTGTCGGAAACGGCGATCCTGACCGTTCCGTTCTCTGCGTTCGCCGTGATGGCGGCGCTGCCCGCGCCGTACTTGCGGCAATTGTCCAGAAGATTGTTCAGAACACGCGTCAGAAGCGTCCGGTCTGCCAGCATGTACCCGTCTTCGATCGGGCCGAGCTGAAGCGTCAGCCCGTCCGCGTCATAGCCGTCCGCGATCGCTTGCAGCGTCCCTCTGACCGGCAGCGGCTGCACCTGCACGGGCGTCTCGTTCAGATCCAGCTTCGCAAACGCAAACAGCCGGTTCACCAGCTGCTCCAGCTCCGATTCCTTGGCATAGATCGTCTGTAGATAGCGCGTCTGCGCTGCCGGATCGCCGGCCACGCCGTCAAGAAGCCCCTCAGTGTAGGCGCGAATGGCGGTCAGCGGACTTTTAAGATCGTGGGACATGCCCGCAATTAGCTCCTGCCGCTGCTGCTGTTGGCGTTCCAGCTCGTCCAGAGACGCACGCAGCCGCGCGGCCATCTCGTCCACCGCGTCGCAGGCCGGGCGAAATTCGTCCGTTCCCGCATATCCGATCGGCGAGTCCAGATCGCCGTCCCGGATGCGCTGCACGCCGGAGACGAGCGTGTCCAATGGCTCAGAAATGTGGCGGAACAGGTTTTTTGTCAGATAGAGGTTCGTGAAGACCACACTGGCCAGCAACGCGAGAAGCACCGTCCCGCCATAGACCGCGGCGATCGCCTTTGCGCCGCGAAACACAGTCTCCAGCTGCTCGCCCGTCTCATGAAGCGTGTGCAGCGTCAGCCCCAGCCGGGGCAGATAGACCCGGTCGAGCAGCCAAACGGCCAGCCCGCCGCCAAGCAGCAGAAGTCCCGCCGCGATCAGCGCCGGAACCAGCAGCATCACCAGATTCGACCGCGTCAGCCGCTTTCGGATCGTCATACTACCACACCCCCGCAAATTCCTGCGACCAGTATAGCACAGATCCGGCAAAAAGTTAAAACTGTTTTGAAACTATCTCTGCGCCCGATAAACGCCCAACCGGCACTGCACGCTGCGCAGGCCGGTACGGCGGATGCCGAGGAGGGTATCCATCTCCTCGGCGGCATTGACATAATCACTTTTCTGATGGTGCACCAGGATGTAGTCCGCTTCCCGGATCTGCCCCGCAGCCAGCTTGCAGAAGCTGCGCACCGGCGCGGCGAGCGCAAAGACCCAGATGGGCGAGCAGATGGTCACATGGGCGTAATCGGAGAGCGTCAGCGGAATTTTCTCGATCGGCATGGCCCAGCGGTGCATGCCATAGCGCCCGCACCACCAGAAGCCGAGCGTCCCCTCCGTGCGCTCTGCTGCCTTGATCTCATAGAGCACCGCGCCCGTCCGGTTCGCTTCCTCACAGGCCAGCTTTTTGACATACGCCATGCGGGAGAAATACACCACCAGCCGCGCGGGATCCGTCCCGATGTTCGGATATGCGCCGGGATCGACGTGAAAGGCTTCCTGTTTCTCAAACACCCATGCCATATATCCCGTGGCCGCCTGCGCAAGGCCGAACAGGAAGTAAATAGTTGACATAAGGTTTTCCGGGAAGATATAAAACTGAATGCAGATCCACAGCATCAGCGTCACGCCGAACACGCCGCCCAGCACCACGCCGGCCTTCTTCCGCGCCAGCAGCAGCCCGGCTGCCGTCAGGTTCGTCAGCCCGTTCACGATAAGCAGTGCCCAGCCGGAAAACGTGAGATCCTGAAACAGCACCCTGGCCAGCGGCAGCACCTGAAAATAGGGGAGCATCGCGTCCATCCCCACTGCTTTTCCGCTCGGGTCCAGCAGCATCATCGCCGCACCGCCCACCGCGCCGGTCCCGATGAACAGAGTCCAGAACAGCAGCGCGCGCCGGGCGCGTTCAAATCTTGATTTCGTCATGCCTTGTCCGTTCCTTTAAAATTGTATTATTGCGAGACGGTGAACAGCGCGTAGAAATAGCCCTTCTTCGCCATCAGCTCGTTAAAGCTCCCGGATTCCACGATCCGCCCGTTTTTGAGAACAAGGATCCCATCATACCGCTGCAGCAGCGCCTGCTCCAGCGTGTGCGTCACGACGATACGGGTCACACCGTCCAGATCGAGCAGGTCGCTCGACACCTGATGGGCCGTCTGCGCGTCCAGCGCCGCGGTCGCTTCATCCGCCAGCAGGACGGAGGACTTCTTCAAAAGGCTTCGCGCAATGGAAATGCGCTGCTTCTCGCCGCCGGAAAGATTACACCCGTTTTCGCCGCAGAGACTGTCCTGCCCGCGCCGCGCGAGCAGCTCGCCGAGATGCGCGTGCCGGATGGCATCGTCCAGCGCTTCCTGCGGGAACTGCCGGAACATGGAGATATTTTCCTCGATCGACGCGTTGAACACAAACACATTCTGCTGAATGACCGAAATCAGCTCATACACCGACTCCGGCGCGGCGTCCCGCAGCTCCGTGCCGTCCAGCCGGATGCTGCCGCCATAGGCCGTGCTGCCCGCCATGAGCAGATGCAGCAGCGTGGATTTTCCGCTTCCGCTGCCGCCCACGATGGCATAGGCGCGGCCTGCCTGAAATTCGGCGGAAATCCCATGCAGGATCTCCGTGTCCGGCGTGTAGCCAAAGGAGACATTTTCAAGCCGGATGCCGGTTTGCAGCCCGGACAGCTGGACGGTGCCCTCTGCGGCAGGATTCCTCTCCAGTGCTTCCGCGAGCTTGGCGATGAGCGCCCGCGCCGCCCGCTGTCCGGCCAGCAGCGCAGGCAGCGCCGAGACCGGCTCAATCAGGAAGTTCATCAGATTGACGAACAGAATGACTGTGCCTGCCGTCAGTCCGTGCCCGGTCAGCGCCAGCCATGTGCCTGCGAGGAACACGCCCAGCTGCGCGACGACCCCGGTGAGCGCGCCGATCATTCCAACCAGAAGCTTCAGCCGCCTGCGGCTGAACTTTTCATCCTCCAGCGCACGGTTACTTTCGGCAAACAGCCGGAAGATCTCCTTTTCCGCCCGGAAGGTCTTGACCACGGGGAAGCCGTCCAGACAGTCGCGCAGGGCGGCGGTAAAGTCGCGGTTCCGGTCGGAGACGCGCGTCTCCGCTGTTTGCAGCTGGTTTCCGGTCAGGATGGACGCGGCCAGCGGCAGCAGCATCAGCCCGGCCGCGACGGCGGTCAGCACCGGCGAGTACCAGAGCATCATGCCGAGCGCACCCAGAAACGTCACCAGCTTCGTGATGACGGACAGCTGCTGGGACAGATAGTCTGTCTCTATGCTCCCGGCGTCGTTGGTCAGCGCGGACAGATAGGCCGCCGTGCTCTCATCCCGGAAGGAAAAGACGCTCTTGTCCATGAGCTTTTGGAACGCAAATTCCTTGTACTGCCGCATGGCGCGCGCCAGAAAGCGCGGCTCGGACGCGTATTTCAGAAGACTCAGCGCCACAAACAGCGCCAGAAAGCCGCAGGAGAGCTTCGCCAGAATCCCGAGCGGCAGCGTCCCGGCCACGCCGGAGGCCGCGTCGATGAGCTGCTGCATGAGCCACGAAAGAATGAGGTTCAGCGATCCGCCGGCCAGCGCGGCCAGCAGCGCAAGCGTCAGATAGCCCAGATTTCCGCGGTAAAACTGCGCAGTCAGCTGTGCGCGGAGCGGTTTTTTATTCACAGTCGGTCAGCTCCTTCCAGAGATCGCAGAGCGTGCCGCTCTGCATCGTATCGATCGTTTTCCGGACGCCCTGCATGGCGCTTTCGCCCAGATCGTCATAGACGCTCTGCTGCACGTCGTCCGAGACGAAGCGGAGCGCGTTTCCGTGCGCATCCGGCGCGGCGTCATAGATGGCCGCCATGTCCCTTGCCTGCCGCAGCGCACCGCGTGCTGCGGATGTTTCACCGACTCGGAGCCGGGCGTAGGCCAGACAGACCAGCAGTGGCCCGCAGATCTTGTCCAGAAAACAGGGCTTTTTCCCATCCTTCAGCCCAAGCAGCACCGTAAGCCCCCATTGCAGGATGCTCTCTGCTTCGGCGTATTCGCTGCGCGCGAAATAACAGTTTACATAACCCATGACAACCCGGAAAACGGACGCCGCCGCGCGCAGCAGCGCCTCCGAGAGGAACGGAAGCGCTTCATCCGGGCGACTACAGTCGGCGGCCAGCGTCATGCCGATGATGTCGTTGTACATGCCGCCGGCATTGTTCTGCCGCAGCAGCTGGACGGCCTGCTCCGTACAGCCGAGACTGAGCAGAACCTCCGCACTCTCGGCAGAGAGCGTGCTGCTGCTGATCTGCGGGTCGGTGTTCTGGGGCAGAAGCGGCTTTGCACTCTCCAGAAGCTCCAGCGCGCGGCGCAGCAGCGCCGGATCCTTGTCCTCCACGCCGAAGCTCCGGTACAACGAAGCGCTCTGGTGGACGATGTCAAAAACGTTCGGATATTTTTTCAGCGCCTTCTCCGCTTCGGAGAGCCCCGTGCGATCCTTTTCCCGGCGGTATGCCTTCAATCGCTCTGCGGTCGCCTGCAACCGGTTGTCCTTCATCCGATAGCCGAGCAGCACATCGACCGAGATGTCAAAAAAGTCGGCCAGCTCCATGATCGTGCGCAGCTCCGGCTGCGACAGACCGGACTCCCACTTGTAGACCGCCCCGACCGTCACCCCCAGCACCTCCGCCAGCTGCTCCTGCGTCAAAGCCCGCGCCTTGCGGAACGCGCGGATGTTCTCAGAAAGCTTCATTTCCATATCCCCATCTCCCTTCGTGTGCCTATTATCGCATACGAAGCCCAAAAATGGAACACACGAACCATACGAATCAGATAAAAAATATCCATACTGTCAGTATGGGTAAACGGGAAACAAACTTTGCTGCTTGCAAAATGCGGCAGACTCCGGTAAAATAATAAAATAAAGTGTATCGCGGGCGCGAAAAGCGCCCGCGTTTTCATGAGATTTTTGCAGGGGGTAGAGAGTCATCAAAACGCACACAAAACAAAAATCGCTCCGGCACATGCAAAGCTGTCTGCGCGGCTACCGCGGCTGGACGGCGGCCGCCGCTGTCTTCGGCGGGCTGGAGGTCGTGCTGGAGGTCTTTATCCCCATGCTGATGTCCGTCATCGTGGACGGCGGACTGTATCGCGAGGACGATTTCATGCTCCGCGGGCTGTTTTCGGACGCGCTCGTCGCGCAGCGCGACCGGTTTGTGCTGACGGTCGGCGGCATCATGGTGCTGATCGCGTGTCTGTCCATGGCCTGCGGCCTTCTCAGCGCGCGCTGCTCCGCCATTGCCAGCCAGGGCTTTGCAAAGAACCTGCGCACGCAGCTTCTGGACAAGATCCAGAGCTTTTCCTTCTCCAATATCGACCATTTTTCCACGCCGAGCCTGATCACCCGCGCCACGACGGACGTCAACACCGTCCGCACGACGATGCACCAGATCATCCGCTCGCTGACAAGAAGCCCCATCATGCTCGTCCTTGCGACCGTGATGGCCTTTACCATCTCGCCGCATCTGGCGCTGTTCTTTGTCGGTGCGCTGCCCGTGCTTGCCATTACGCTGGCCATCATGATGAAAATTGGCCAGCCGCGCTTCCGCAACATGCTTATCCGCATGGACGATATGAACCGCGCCGTGCAGGAAAACCTCATCAGCAGCCGCGTGGTCAAGGCCTTTGTCCGCGGAGACTATGAATCCGAACGCTTTGCCGGCACGGCGGAGGAGCTGCGGCACGCCCAGCTTTCCTCTTCGCGCCTGTTCACGCTGACCGGGCCGATCCAGATGGGCATTATGTGGACGTGCACGGTCCTCCTGCTGCTCTTCGGCGGCCGGGAGATCATTTTCAAGACCACGGGGCTTCTCACCGGCGAGCTGGTGAGCCTTGTGTCCTACTGCACGCAGGCCGTGTCGTCTCTGACGATGCTCTCGTGGCTCATCATGTCGCTTTCCCGCGCGCAGGCGTCCATGCGCCGCATCAACGAGGTCTTTGACGAGCAGCCCGACATCGCCGACGGCCCGTCGGACAAGACCGTGCAGGACGGCAGCGTGGAGTTTGACGACGTCTGCTTCAGCTACACGCGCGACCCGGAAAAGCTCAACCTGCGTCATGTGTCCTTCCGCATTGAAAGCGGCGAGACCATCGGCGTCATCGGCGGCACGGGCGAGGGGAAGTCCACGCTCGTGAGCCTCATCCCGCGCTTTTACGACGCGCTTTCCGGCACCGTGCGCGTCGGCGGCACGGACGTGCGGGCGTATACCCTGGAAAATCTGCGCGCGGGCGTCTCCATGGTCTTGCAGAACGGCACACTTTTTTCCGGCACCATTGCATCGAACCTCCGCTGGGGCAAGCCGGACGCAACGCTCGAGGAAATGAAGGCCGCCTGCGCCATTGCCTGTGCCGACGAGTACATTGACCGCTTCCCGGACGGCTATGAGACGCTTCTGGAGCAGAACGCGGCCAACCTCTCCGGCGGCCAGCGCCAGCGCCTGCGCATTGCGCGCGCGATCATCAAAAATCCGAAGATCCTCATTCTCGACGACTCGACCAGCGCGGTCGACATGGCGACGGACGAGCATATCCGCCGCGGCCTTCGTCATGCGCTGCCCGGCGCGACGAAGATCATCATTGCCCAGCGGATCGCGTCGATTCTGAGCTGTGACCGCATCCTTGTGCTGGACGAGGGCAGGCTTTCCGATTTCGGCACGCACGACGAGCTGATGGCGCGCAGCCAGATCTACCGCGACGTATACGACAGCCAGATGAAGCAGGAGGTGCGCGCAGATGCCAAGAGTTGAACTGAGAAACTACCGCAAGGCGCGCACGCCCTTCGGCAGTCTCATGCGCCTGTTCCGTTATTTCAAGCACTGCCGGACCATCCAGATCTGTGCGATCCTCTCCATTCTGGTCTACGTCGCGGCGACCATCGCCGCGTCCTACTGCATGAAGCCGCTCGTAGGGCTTCTGGAGCAGAGCGGCATTGCGCCGAATGAGGTCTACGCCAGATATCTTTCGCTGCTGCTGGGCCTTGCCGGATTGTATTTGCTCAGTGCGGTGACGAATTACCTTCTGAACCGCCTGATGCTCGAGTGCAGCACCGTCATCATGCGCGCGCTGCGCACGGAGCTGTTTTCCAAAATGCAGAAGCTGCCCATCCGGTATTTTGACGCCAACACCCACGGCAGCCTTATGAGCTACTTCACAAACGACATCGAAGCCACCAACGAGCTGTTACAGCATGCCATCACGCAGATGCTCATTTCCGTGATGTCGCTCCTCGGTACGATCGGCATGATGCTGGCGCTGTCCATGAAGCTCTTCTCCCTTATGGTCGTGCTGGCGGCGATCGTCGTTACTGTCGTGCGCGTCATCACGAAGAAGAGCAGCTATGCTTACCGCCAGCAGCAGAAGGACGCGGCGAGCGTCAACGGCTTCGTCGAGGAAATGATCGCCGGTCAGCGCGACGTCAAGGTCTTCACCCACGAAAAGCAGGTCATGCAGGACTTTGCGCCCATCAACGAGAGCTTCTATCAGTCCTCCGCGCTGGCCACGACCGTGACCTCCATCGTCGGCCCCATCCTCAATAACCTTTCGCACTTCTTCTACGCACTGACCTGCGCCGTGGGCGTTCTGTGGCTCACGGGCGAAAACGCCGGCGGCATTCTCATCACCTTCCTTGGCTATATCCGCACCTTTGCCGAGCGCGTCAGCCAGATCTCCGAGCAGTTCAACGCCATTATGCTCGCCCTCGCGGGCGCGGAGCGTATTTTTGACGTTCTTGATCTGCCGCCGGAGGTCGACGAGGGCGAGGTCACACTCGAGCAGTCCGGCCGCGACTATTTCTGGGTCAGGCCGGACGGCAAACGCGTCCCGCTGCGCGGCGACGTGCGCTTCTTTGGCGTAGACTTTGCCTACGTACCTGAAAAGCCCGTGCTACAGGATCTGTCCCTCTATGCCAAGCCCGGCCAGAAGATCGCCTTCGTCGGCTCGACCGGCGCGGGTAAGACCACCATCACCAATCTGATCAACCGCTTCTATGACATTCAGGGCGGCTGCATCACCTACGACGGCATCGACGTGCGTCAGATCCGCAAGGACGACCTCCGCCGCTCGCTCGGCACGGTTTTGCAGGATACGCACCTGTTTACCGGAACCGTGATGGAGAATATCCGCTATGGCCGTCTGGAAGCGACGGACGAGGACTGCATCCGCGCGGCGAAGATTGCCAACGCACATTATTTCATCTCCCACCTGCCGCAGGGCTACGACACCATGCTCTATTCCGACGGCGCGAACCTCTCGCAGGGCCAGCGCCAGCTGCTCGCCATCGCGCGCGCGGCCGTATCCGAAGCGCCGGTGCTCATCCTCGACGAAGCGACCTCCTCCGTCGATACCCGGACGGAGAAGCTCATCGAGCGCGGTCTTGACGGATTGATGAAGGGCCGGACGGTCTTCGTCATCGCCCACCGCCTGTCCACCGTCCGCAACGCCGACGCGATCCTCGTTCTGGAAAACGGCCGCGTCGTCGAGCGCGGCAACCACGACGACCTCCTCGCCCAGCGCGGCCGCTATTACCAGCTCTACACCAATATGATCGAGCTCGCCTGATCCCCAAAAACGGCCATGCCGCATCGGACAGCGAACAGGCACAGCAGAGTGATCTGCTGTGCCTGTTCTTTATATTGTGCGGCCATCCCTTGCCTCTCCCTCTGGGAGAGGTGGCCGAGCGCAGCGAGGACGGAGAGGGTATGCTGCAAGACCCTCTCAGTCACCTGCGGTGACAGCTCTCCCGGAGGGAGAGCCAAGCGGCGCTAGAATAAATCCAGCATGCTGTCCAGATAAATTTCCTCCCGCACGTGCAGCTGGCAGTCCGGCTTGGTCAGATAATAGAGGAGGAACTCCAGGATCAGCGCGCTGCCCAGCCCGCGGCCCTCCAGCTTGAAATTGGAAAAGCCCATCGGCAGATAACGGTTTTGAATATCATCGATGCCGATAAAGCCCGGATTCTCCATGGCTCTGGAAAACCGGTAGCCGTCCGCCGCGCCGGGCGCCGTGCAGCGGTGCTCGGCAGCTTCGCCGAGATTCTTCCGGCTGACGGTCTCATAGCAGGCTTTGCGGTCTTTACATCCGAACCAGCAGCATTCGTTGCAGAGAAATTCCGCCTTGTCCTTCAGCGCCTGCGGCAGCGCGTCCAGCTGCGCAAACGCCCGGTTCAGCCGGAAATCCGGCACGACGTAGGAAAATTCCTCCCGTTCCAGCTCCTGCCGCAGCTGTGAAAATCCGGTCAGCACCTTCGTGGTTGAGGAAACGAAATAGAGCTGCGGATAAGCCGTCTTCAGATAGTCCAGCAGCAGCTCCGAATGGACAATGACGCCGCTGCGCGGCCCATCGGCTTCGGCAAACGACCGGCAGAGCGCATTGCAGCGCGCATCCGAAAGATGCTCCGGCCGGAGAAGGGAATTGCTGAATGTCAGCCTTGCGGAAATGCCGTATTCCCGCGTCAGCGCCAGCACATCCCGCGTGTCCTGCTCTCCGAGTCCGACGCGCCCGCCGCCCCAGAGACAGTCTGCCGGCGCGCCATAGATCGAGCCGATCTCGCACCAGTCGTAAAAATATTCCCGGTGCCCGCGGTACAGCGGCAGAAATGCCCGGTACAGCTCATGAAATTCAAACAGCCCGGGCAGATGATAAATTGCAGTCATTTTCATACGGTCACAGGCAGATCTTCTCCACCAGTGCGCACCAGTCCGCCGGATAAAGGCCCAGAAGCTCCTCGTGCCGCAGCTCCTGCTCGTGGATCACAGGCGATTTGAAGTGCTTGCGATACCGCGCCAGATACTTTTCGCCCATTTTCTTCGCGTAAAACACGTGGATCTCCGTCTCCCCGTTGTCGATCCCGACCGGCAGCGGCGTGGTCAGATCCGACCGGAACTGATTCTTTATGCTTTGCTTCGTGATGAAGCTCATGTCGTACCGGTCGCGGCCAAGCAGCGCCACGAACACGCGGTTATACGGATCCGGCTCCTGCATCTTCTGTCGGAAGCGCTTCTGCATGAGCTTCGTGCGGTAGCTGCCGGTGTGGACAAAATGATAGGTCAGGCCGACCATCATCTGCGTCAGGATCGCCGCCTTGACAGGCCCTGCCTGATCGAGGTCGGAGCTGCCGAGGATGCCGTACCGCATGTGGATGCGGTGCCGCGCGGCCAGCTGCGCCACGAACGTCCCGCCCAGCGAGCAGCCATAGGCTGCGCGAACGCTGCCGTTATAGTGCTCCTGCACATAGGCTTCGATCCGGCCCAGCTCATCCTCCACGCTCTGATAGTCCTCCCGGTCACTCTCATCAAACCCGGTATACGCGACCGCCGCAACGAAGAATTTTTCCGTCAGCCGGTCGATCACCGCGCCGAAATTGCTCTTCCAGTAGCACATCGTCCCCGGAAAGAGCAGAAGTACAGGCTTTTTCGGATCTCCAAATTCATGGACAGTCATAGCATTCTCTCCATTTTTGCAGTTTGATCATAGTATAGCATCCCGCGCAGCCCCAAATCAAGCGGCGTGCGCCGCACCGGCTGGCGCTTTTTGCCGCCCGGCCCAGACTGCGTTCGCGATCATCCAGATGAGCAGCGCCGCGTTGCCGGAGCCCTGACTCAGCACAAAGTCCCACGTGGAGATCTTTGCCCCCAGCGCCTGCCGCACATCCGGGATCCCCACGAACACGATCTGCCAGAGCAGCATGCCAAACAGCAGCAGCTTCCGCGGCAAGAACGTTTTCCCTGTAAAAACGGCCCATGTGCTCGCAAGAATCAGCAGGAGCATCCCCGCATACGCAATCAGCATGGGCGGGGAGAGCCGCGCATACTGCGCAGCAATGAGCGCCGCCGTCTGTTCGCGCCCGAGAAGCGGCGAAAGCGTGCTCGTCCAGTCGGCGAGACTTCCGATCATGAAATGCAGCACGCCCGCGGACGTCAGATAGATCACGCCGCCAATCAGAACAGCCAGCCGCGTCTTGCGGTACGCCGGTTTGATCTGGAAATAGGACGCCCGCACCGTAAAGAAGCCCAGCGCCATGCCGAGAAGTCCTGTTGCCGCCAGCAGCGGCAGCCGCCATGTTTCCCACGCGCCGCGCAGATAGGTCTCCCGCAGGAAAAGTCCCTGATCGCCCTGCGCTGCCGGGATCACGCTCAGACACAGATCGCCCACCAGCATTAGTGCTGCCCCCAGCGCGCCCAGCCAGCAGTCGCGCCGGTAGGTGTTCGGAAGTGTGTACATCCATACCCCTCCCAAGGTGTGAATATTGAGGTTAGACACGTCTAACCAATGCCCATAAACAACCAAACCCAGTGTAGCACACCACAGCACGGCTTGCAAGCCGGAATCCACCCATTTTTGCCCAAAAAGCGCCCTCCGGCTTGCAAGTAACGCGTGCATATGCTAAACTGAAAAAGCCGCCGCAGCGCGGCGTTTCCAAAGCATATGAGTTAAATGCATCTAATTGAGAGAAGAGAGAAAGGAATCGCCCACATGAAAGTCACGACGCTGGATGAATCCGTCATTTCCGATATCGGCCATGCCTTTGGCTATTATGACTACGGCCAGGAGAACGGTCTGGTCTCCGCCTTTTCCAGCCGGGACGCGGCAGCCGCCTATATCCGCGGTTATGTCCGCGGCGTCTGGAAGTGCGGCTTTCTTTATACGACGAGCGAGCGGGGAGAGGGCTATATCGCCTACAAGCGGCCCGGCGACAAGCTGGGGCTGAAAGCCGTGCGGCCGCTGCTGCACGACGTGCTCGGCTCCATGAATCTGAAGGAGCTCATCGGGCTTGTCAAATGGATCAGGCGCGGCGGGCCGGGACTCAGGGAGCGGATGGACAAGCAGAAGAAGCCCTATGTGTACGTCGGCATGGTCTGCGTGCGCGAAGCCTATCAGGGGAAGGGCTATATGCGCAGCGTCATGGAGCTGGCCTTTGCTGAGGGCGACCGTCTCGGCGTGCCGGTCATCCTCGATACGGACGCGCAGTCCAAATGCGACAAATACCTGCACCTCGGCATGGAGCTTGCCGGCACCCGCAGCCTTGGCGACGGCGGCATGCTGTACGGCCTGATCCGCTACCCCCGGCAAAAAGACTGACCTCTGGGAAGGGAGTAAAAGCCGCCGGCAGAAGCCGGCGGCTTACAAGTTTAGAGAAAAGACATATCAGGATGCAGACCCTTTTCCCAGCGCCCGGCGGATGACCGGTGCGATCAGGCAGGCCAGCACGCCGCCGATCGCTGCGGTGATGAGCTGCGGCCATGTAAACGCAGCCGTGACCGTGCTGAGCTTTGCCGCCGGGACAACGGCAGGCGCGACCAGCCGAACAAGCACAAGGTACAGAGCGGCAAACTTGGCCAGCGCGGCCAGCACCATGCTGCCGTATGCAGCGGCTGTCTGCTTTTTCAGCAGGAATTTGCCGACGAGCAGACCGAAGAGCACCGCGTAGACCGCGTTGCCCAGCGATACGCACGGCACCATCGGGAAAAAGGCCGGGCCGATCCCAAGCAGGTATGCGCAGAACGGCGAGATGATGGCCACGACGACGCCAGACCAGACGCCGCCGATCAGCGAGGCGACAGCCAGCACCAGATTGACGCAGGAGCCGGTCACAAACTGTCCCAGACTTCTGGTGAAGAATTGCAGCGCGATCAGAAGCGCCAGACAGACGGCGGTCTGTGCGATCCATGTTGTTTTTTTCATCCGAATCTCCTCCATACTTGATTTCTGATTCCAGTATAGCTATACTGGAGAAAAAATCCGTTGCAGATGCAACGAAATGGAGGGATGCACATGCGATTGCCTGCCGAACGCGCCTGCCTTCTGAAAAACCGCCTGTTTCAGGGATTTTCCGGCGAGGAGCTGGACATGCTTCTGGAAAAGCTGTCGGCGCGTACCGTCTCGCTGCCCAAAAACAGCGTTCTCTGGGGCATGGGCGAGCGGGTCACGTCCGCCGGTCTTGTGCTCTCCGGCCGTGTGGAAGCGTGGCGGTATACGGCGGACGGACACGCGGGCCTTTCCGCTGTGCATGAAGCAGGCGGCCTGTTCGGCGATGTGCTGATGTCGGCGCGCACCGTCGGCAGCCCGGTGGAGCTGCGCACGGCGCAGCCGTCAAAGATTTTATTTCTTTCTCTGGACGCCCTACTCCGCTGCTGCGCAGCAGGCGGCGGAGACGACTGCACGCGCCTGCTCTCGAATCTTCTGGAGGAGATCTCGGAAAAATACTGGTCTGCGCAGGCACACGTGCAGCTTCTGTCCATCCCGGATGGAAGGAGCCGTCTGGAAGCGTATCTCGCACGCGAAATGGCCAGAACGGGGCAGACCATCTGCACCGGCGTCACGCGCGAGCAGATGGCGCAGTATCTCGGCATGAACCGCAGCGCCCTGTCGCGCCTGCTCGGCACGATGCAGCGCGAAGGCCGTCTGGAGCTCCGCCGCGGCAGCATCCGGCTCCTGAAATAGCTGTGCCTCAGCGCCAGCAGACCTCCGTCTCCGGCGACGGCTCGCCGCGTTCGAATTTCAGAAGATTCTCCACGGTCGTCGCCGCGATATTATCGAGCGCTTCCTTCGTCAGAAACGCCTGATGCGACGTGACGATCACGTTCGGCATGGCGATCAGCCGCACCAGCGTATCGTCCTCGATGATCGCTTCGGAGCGGTCCTCATAAAAAAGATCGCCTTCCTCCTCATACACGTCCAGACATGCCGCGCCGATCTTCCGGCTCCGCAGCCCTTCGATGAGCGCCCCGGTGTCCACCAGCGCGCCGCGGGAGGTGTTGACGATGGTGACGCCCGGCTTCATCTGGCGGATGGCTTCCGCGCTGATCATGTGCCGCGTCTCGTCCGTGAGCGGGCAGTGCAGCGAGATCACGTCCGCTTCTGCAAACAGCTCCGGCAGTTCTGCGTAGCGCAGGCCGCTGTCTGCGGCGGGGAACTTATCATAGGCCAGCACCTGCATCCCGAAGCCGCGGCAGATCTCCGCGAACACGCGGCCGATCTTGCCCGTGCCGATGATCCCTGCGGTCTTCCCGTGCAGATCAAAGCCCGTGAGACCTGCAAGGCTGAAATTGAAATCCCGCGTGCGGATATACGCGCGGTTTGTGTGCCGGTTGCTCGTCAGCAGCAGCGCCATCGCGTGCTCGGCCACGGCGTAAGGGGAGTAGGCTGGCACGCGGAACACGCGGAGCTTTCCCTGGCAGGCGCGCAGATCGACCTGATTGAACCCCGCGCACCGCAGCGCAATGACCCGGACGCCCATCGCGTACAGCGCGTCCGCAACTGCGGCGTCCACGGTGTCATTGACAAACACGCACACCCCATCAAAGCCCCGCGCCAGCGAGACCGTATCCGCGTTGAGCTTCGTCTCAAAATACTTGATCTCCAGCCCTGTCCCGTCCGCATACCGTTCAAACCCCGGCCTGTCATACGGCTTCACGTCAAAAAATGCAAGCTTCATGCTTTGTAACCTCCGGAAATCCTGAATCACCCCCTATTCTTTCCGGATTTCCGGGTTCCAATCCCGCACAGCCGAAATAAAATACCCGCAGGCCCTGCCACGGCAGGGCCTGCGGGTTTATATCGCGATTCACGCCGGGAACGGGACGAATGTCTGAAACAGGATCTGTAACTTGCCGACGGTCTTGTCCGTGTGGAAATGGCCGCAGTACCAGTGCGCATAGGAAAGCCGTTCTTCGATGCTGTCCATCCACTGCTCCGTCGTGCTGTCGACGGTGGACTGGTCGAGATCCCTCTTGAGTGCTTCGTGCGGTTTATAGCGCAGCGGGCACGTGTGCGTCAGAATAATCTCCATTTGCCAGCTGCGCGCGGCAAGCAGCTCCTCGACGTGCTGCTTGACCGCATCCGACGGCTGCTCATCGGGCCACCAGCCAAGGCCCTTCGCCAGCCGGTATTCTTTGCCGGTAGAGTACGCGCCCCCGACGACCAGACAGTCTTTCCCGCCGAACGAATACACCTCGCTGTCCACTGCGAACAGGAGATTCGGGAACTGCGGCTCATAATAGACCGTTCCGCCGTGGAAGCTGCCCGTCACATAGCTTGGGATGTTCTGCGGTCGGTTTTCCCGGTTGCCGTGCAGGGAAAAGATCGTGATAGGGAAGTGCGACGCACGCGTTTTCAGAAACAGATCGCGTTCGCCGCCGCCAAAATTGAACCCGGAATCGCCCAGAATGATCAGAATATCGTCAGTCGTGGTGCGGTGTTCCCGGCAAAACTGCTCGACACGGTCAAAATGTCCGTGCGTGTCTCCCGTCAGCCAGATCATGCTTTCTCCTCCGTTTCTGTCCGCAGTGCGGTCATTCCGCGGTTTTTGACAAGTAAGATCTGTGCCAGAATGGCGATGGCCAGCTCCTCCGGCGTCTCGCCGCCGAGATCAAAGCCGATCGGCGTGCAGACCGTGTCCAGCCGCGACTGCAAAACGCCCAGTTCGCGCAGCTTTTCAAAGATCGCTGCGATCTTCCGGCGGCTGCCCAACATGCCGACGTAGGCCGCGTCTTTTTCCAGTGCGGCATGCAGCGCTTCGCCGTCCTGCGCGTGGCTGTGCCCGCAGATCACAAAGAACGCGCCGGACGGAATTTCCTGCGCCGAAACACCTTCGTAAAAATCATGCTCCGTCGGGAAGAAACGGTCGGCCAGCCCGACCGCTTCGGCGATCGTCTCCGCCGGACGGTCGTCAAACAGCCACAGCTCAAAGCCTGTGAGCTTTGCCGTGCGCAGCACGCATGTGCCGACGTGGCCGCCGCCGCAGACGACGAGCAGCGGCTTCACGTGCCAGACCTCGAGAAAAACCTGCAAAGCACCGCCGCAGACCATTCCGGCCTGTGCGCCCTGCGGCACGACCTCATAGTGCACCAGCGCATTTTTTCCGCTGCGGATGGCTTCCACAGCGTCTTTTTTTGCCCGCAGCTCCGCAATGCCGCCGCCGATGGTGCCGATGCTGCTGCCGTCGGCATAGACGAGCATCTTTCCCTCCGTGCGCGGCGTGGAGCCCGTCGCTTCCACAATGGTCGCGACGGCATAGGGCCGCCGCTGGTTTCTGGCTTCCAGCTGCTTCAGCAGTAAATCTTCCATGAGGATCCCTTTCCCATTTTCCTGATTTGCTATCCAGTATAGACGCCCGCTGCGGGCCTGACAAGCCAAAGCCGCCGCGGCGCCTGACAAAAAACACGGGCGGTTTTTATGGAAAGCGCTGAAAATTCGAAACCTGTTCGCCATCGACGAAATGGTGCGGAAATTCCGGCAGCTGCGCACAACTGTTCTGCATTGTCGGACGGTTTTGCGATAATAAAAAATGCAGATTTTGAATTTCGCGTTATATCTGGTAAAATACAACGAAACATGAAATAGAAGGAGTTGAGACCGCGCGCGGCGGCGCGAAACCACAGCAGGAAGAAACGAAAAAAATCTGGAGGAGCCTATGAAAAAACGAGTATTGAGTCTGCTGCTTGTATGCAGCATGATCCTCTCCATGTTCGCCGGTCTGAGCGTCACAGCGTTCGCGGCGGATCCGGAGGATGGCCAGAGCGCGGAGGTATCCGCTCCGGCCGCAGAAGAGACAGGGGAGCCGGAGGGATCCGGTGAACCCATCGAAGAGAATCAGGCGGAAGAACCCGCCGCACCCGCTGGCGTGTCCACGTATGCGCTGTCTGATTTTATCGTAGAGGACGGCATGATCACGAGCTATAACGGCGATGGCGGCGACGTTGTCATTCCGGAAACGATCAACGGCGAGACGATCACCGGGATCGGCGACTATGCCTTTGATTACGATGAGATAAGCATGCTCGTGACCTCGGTCGTGATCCCCGCGACGGTCGAGACGATCGGCACGCTGGTGTTTAACGGCCAGGTGACCCTGGAATCCGTGACGTTCCTCGGCAGATGCGATGCCGTTGGATATTATATATTCAATGACTGCAACAGTCTTGAAATCTACTGCCAGCCGGAAGACGTCGCTTATTATACGAGCCTGTTTTCCGAGGAAGACACGGAGCTGACATTCAAGTCGCTGTGCACCCATGAATGGGAAACGGAAGGCACCGTCACGAAAGCCCCGACCTGTGTGGAAAAGGGCACGATGACCGTCGCGTGCAAGCGCTGCGGCGAGATGACGACCGCGGACGTTGCACCGCTTGGCCACGACTACGACGAGACCAACACGTGCACCCGCTGCGGCGAGCGTAAGCCCTGCGATGAAACCTCCCACGTGTGGAATGACGGCGAGGTCACGCTTGACCCGACCTGCATCGCGGAGGGCGTGAAGACCTTCACCTGCACCGTCTGCGGCGCGACGAAGACCGAGCCGGTCGAGAAGGTCGATCATACCTAAAAGAAACAGAGGTGTTCTGTATGGAAGAATGGAGAAGAGACGGACGAAAGGAAGTTGTAATGGTAGACCTGGAGGCTTTGGTGCCGAAGGATCATCTGCTGCGGAAGATAGAAAAGGTTATGAATTATGAGTGGCTGTACGATCGGCTGGCACCGTATTACTGCCATGATAACGGCAGACCGGGTGCAGATCCGGTTGTGCTGATCAAAATGGTACTGATCCAGCACTTGTTTGGAATTCCATCCTTGCGTCAAACCTACCAGCGAATTCGGGATACACTTTCATATCGCTGGTTTCTGGGATATGGTCTGCTGGACGAAATCCCCCATTTTGCAACAGTAAGCTATGGTTTCACTTTCCTTCACGATCTTCTTCCAGTTCCGGAAATTCATCGCGCCGGCCAGACAGCCGAACGCGCCAATACAGATCAGCGCCGCATAGAGCCACTGCTGCGTGACGCCGAACAGCACCCCCGCAAGCAGCATCAGAATGCCCGCCGTAGTCAGTAGTTTTGCGGCTAATTCCATCTTTTTTCCTCCGTTATGTATAAAAATGACGCAGAGCGAATCTGATTTCATTTCTCAGATTCAGCTCTGCGTCTTAGCGTCTGGCTGACAGTTATATTCGGTTTTGCAGTTCCGCATTGAGATCAGAAATGTCCGCTTGCACTTCGGACAGAACAGCGGAAAGTTTTCCAGAACGGTGTCCGTCCTGACCTGCGTCCGGGTCTTTCCGCGGCACACCGGACACAGGATCCATTGCGTTTGCAGTAAGGTCATTGCGTTTCCTCCTGTCTGTGTTTGATGAGCAGCATTATGGCCTGAAACTCGGTGGAGAGCATCTGGCCGAGCTTTTCCTCGGAGAACCGGCATACCCGCGTCGCGCACAGCGCGCCGACGCCGAACGTGTAGATCCACACATTCTCAAACAGAAGCCGCGCGTCCGCTTCGCACATGCCATGTTCCTTCTGGATCAGCGCAACGCAGGTCTCTGCCGTGGGGCCAAGCGCGCCGAAGACGTCGTCAAACGAGACGGCGTTCCGGTTTTCCTGCATGAACAGCAGCTGATACAGCTTTGGCTCCTTCACGCCGAACAGCACCATCTGCATGCCCACCTGCTTGAAAAGCGGCATGCCCGGCTGCTTCTGCTCGGCGAACTGCTCGGCAAAATGCTCGAATCGGTGCATTGCGGCCTCACGCACCGCGTCCTGCACCTCCTTCATGCTGCTGAACACGGTGAAGATCGGCCGGGCGGAGCTGCCAAGCGCGTCGCCAAGCTCCTTCGCGGTCAGCGCTTCGACGCCCTTTTCCGACACGACCGCCAGCGCGGTCTGCACGATCTCTTCTTTTGTGAACTTCGGCTTCGGCGGCATATGGATTCTCCCTGTTTTATAAAACGAGCGTTTTGAAATATACGTTTTGCAACGAACGTTTTAGATTATACGCATGCTAATTGCATTTGTCAATAGGTTCCAAAGAAAAATTTGGTCATTTCTTTCGCTCCGCCCGGAGCGCTTCGTGCTTCTGCTTCTCAGACTGGCTGATCGCAATGCCGGCGAGCGAGCCAAGCCCCAGACCGATGGCCATGCCAAGCACCATCTGCCCGCGCAGATGTCCGAGCGACATGCCGATGCTCATGCCGAACAGCATGTAAATGGGCTGCCAGTTGGTGAGCGGGCTTTCCAGCACGAATCGCGGCCCCTCCAGCCCCATCGTCCCGTCCGGCACAAAGCCGCACTTTTCCAGCACCCGCTGGGAAGCCCTGTTCTCCGGATCGGTCTCCGCTTCCACGAATACCACGTCCTTCTGCCCGAACGCCCACTTGGCCATGGCCTGCACCGCTTCCGTGGTGTAGCCGTTTCCTTCATATTCCGGCAGAATGCCGTAGCCGATCTCCACCGCGTGTGCCTTGACCGGCCCCTTGAAGTCAAGATCGCCGATGCAGTCTGATGCTCCCTTCAGAGACATGCGCCATGGCGCATACCAGATCCGGTTTGCCGGGTCGCGTCTGCATCCGTCCAGCATTTCGCCGTAGGCCACGCGCAGCTCCTCAGACGCTGTGCGTCCGATCAGCGCTTCGATCTCCGCGTCCGACATGGGGCGCAGCGTCAGCCGTTTTGTCTGTAATTCAGGTTCCTTCACTGTATGTCTCTTCTTTCTTCTTCCTGATTTCTGTATTGCAGCGGGACAGGGGATACGCCGTAACAGCCGGCCAGCGCCGTGAACTCCCTGCGGAAGGAAGCCAGCAGCGCTTCATCCGTCAAATGCAGATGGCCGGTATTCGCCAGGATCGCCAGTCCGTAGGAATAATATGTCATGTCCTGATGCAGCGTCCGGGCCAGCGCTTCGGGGTAGCCGTATTCCTCCGTGATCACCGCAAGGATCTCCGGCAGCAGCACGTCGTCCTGATACGGGCCGCTCTGCACCCCGTCCAGATACAGCCAGCGGAACAGGTGCTTTTCCTGCGCCGCAAATTTGACGAAGCCCATGCCGTAGCAGCTGTAGCGGCTGCCGTGTTCACGCACGCGGAGCGATTCCCGCACGTGCTGTGTGTGCAGCTCGATTGCCCGCTGCATCACGGCGGCTTTCAGCTCGTCCATGCTCTGAAAGGACAGATAGATCGGCTGCGTCGAGCAGCCCAGCTTCTTTGCCACGCTGCGGGCGTTGACAGCAGCCGCGCCGCCCTCCCGCAAGACCTCCACCGCCGCGTCAACGATGGCTTCCTTTGCTATTTTTTTGACTGCTGGCATTGTCTCACCTCTGAAATAACCACTGTTATCGATAACGACCGTTATTATGCACAGGGCGGAAGTATTTGTCAAGAAAAATGAAATAAAAAAACGCAGAAAGATCCAACCCCGCGCGCCGGAAGGCACGCGGAGCTGGAACAGATCATTCCCAGCGAAAAAAACGGATGGCAAGTCTGCTACAGACAACCGTTATGCCAACCATCACACAGACCGGAATCAGCGTTTCCTGCACGGAGGCCCAGAAAAAGCAGGCGCACCCTTGTGAAACCTACGTGAAGATCGCTTCTCTCATTCCGCGATCCTCCGGACGGCCCGCAGCTCGATATACCCGCGCGCGCCGCGGGGCTCGAGCTGGATGCGCGGGTTCTCATCGTCCCAGCAGTATCCGATGCCGGACGGGTCATAGCTGTCCATGGCCGCCTGCACCGTGCGGATGGCTTTGCAGTAGTCCTCCTCCCGGAAGCGCGGCCCCTGAAACTGCAGATAGTCCGCCTCCGGCAGATGAATGACGTCAAACCCCTCCGGGATGATCCCCATATAATCCAGTCCGACCTCCACACCCTGCACATAGGTGGAAGTATCCGGCTTTTTGTACTTCTCGGGCAGCCACATGGAAACAGGCTCGCCGCAGAGGGACTTCATGCTCATGAGCATGCCCCATACGTCGCAGCTGACCTCCTCGCAGTAGGGGAAATAATCCTCCGCGTGCCTGCCGCGTTTGATGATGCACAGGCGCTCCGGCTTGCGGATGACCTGTATGAAAATCGGTTGAATGTTGGACACGTCGATGTTCTCCTTTCGCAGTTCGCGATATTTTGTACCGTAAGGAATGAAGAACGTGACCGGAACCGGGTGCTTCCGGTAGTCGCCGGGATTCAGTCCAAACTCCCGGTAAAACGCCCGCGTGAACGTGTCTACGTTGGAAAATCCGGCGTCATAGGCCGCGTCAATGACCTTGACGGAGCCATCCCGAAGCGCTCTGGCCGCCTGCGTGAGCCGGTATTTGCGAAGATATTCCGCCGGCGTCAGCCCCAGATACGTCCGGAACAGCCGGTAGGCATACCACGGGGAAAACAGCGATGCCCGCGCAAGATCCAGCAGGCTGATCTCCTCCGTTTTGTTTGTTTCAATGTAGTCCTGCATCCGCTGGACGGCCAGTACCTGTTCCTTCATACGTCTCAACTCCTTACAGACGCTATTCTACCGTTTCCCGCGGACAGTTTCTCGACGTTCCTTGCCTTATTCGCCGCCGTTGGCAGGCGCTTCGCCGGGCAGGATGGAAAATTCCGCGTTGTATACAAAGCCTCCGTCCGCGTAGAACCACAGAAGGCTCGCGGCGGAGCCGTCCGCGAACGTGAAGTCCGCGGTCAGATCGCTGTTCCCGTCGCCGTCAAGGTCGGTAAAGTCGCAGCTTTGCAGCGCGTTCGCCGCGCCGGGCATTGCCTGCGCGAACTTCGCGACCGCAGCGATCTGCCCGCCCACGGCGCTGTCCCAGAAAATGATCTCCGCGTCGCTGACCTCCGGATAGACCGTTGTCTCCGCACCGCCCAGCAGCATGGAATACGAGACCATGCGCGCCGGTGTCTCCGGCTCTGCCGGTTCTGCGGGCGCCGTCGGTTCTTCCGGTGCGGGTTTCGCTGTCTGCGGCGTCTGCGCTTCCGGCTGCACCTGTGTTGCAGGCGGAACGTCCGCCGCGGGCAGGGAAGCATCCGGCACTTCGCGCCTGCCGCAGGCCGTCAGCAGGAGTAGCATGACGCCGGCCAGCGCGGCCAGAAGCAGCGTGTGTCCGTTTTTATGTTTCATCCTGCTTGTCTTTTTCATTTTGATGTACCTCCGAATATAAATGCATGGATCTCTGTTCCTGCTGCTCCCGTGCCGCGATCGCATTCAGAACATTGTCCTGATGTGCTTCCACGGCGAGCAGGATCACGAGCAGCAGAAGAAGCGCTCCGGCAAAGCCGAACGAGATCAGCGCCGCAAGCTCCCGCCGGACCAGCCGCATCACCACGCCCAGCAGCAGAAAGATCCCGACCCACTTGAGCATGACCGTCCCCGGCTCCAGCATATTCAGCTTGTGCCGGAACCGCGTGTCGTAGTTTGTGTCTTTTATCGTTTTTCGCATACCAGCATAAACCTGTGGATCCGCCCTTCGATGCAGCCGTTTCTCTCCAGCAGCTGCTGCGCATGCAGCAGCCGCTCCTGGCACCGCTCCACGCTGAAGCCCGGGAACTCCCACTCGATGATGCGCGCGAACCAGACAAGCGCACCGACGTCATAGAACTTGATCGGCCGCCAGCATTCCTGCGCGTCCAGAATGGTAAAGCCCGCATCGCAGAACTTTCGGCGCACGATCTCAAGATACTGCTCCGGGAAGGGGCGTGCCGTCTCGCCCAGAAGCAGCTCTACCAGCTCCCGGTCGTTTTCCGCGCCGACCTGCTCCGTGATAAAGCGCCCGCCGCGCTTCAGCATGCGCCGGATGTCCGCCACGTTAAAATCCCCGTGGCGGTTGATGATCCGGTCAAAGGATGCATCCGCAAACGGCAGGACGTCCTGCCCGTCGCCCGCGCGAAAATCGATCCCGAGCGGCAGAAGCGTTTCTTTGCATAGCTGCACGTTCGGCGGATAGCTTTCCGCCGCGCTCGTGTTCGCATACGGGTGATGGAGCGACAGCAGAAATTCGCCGCCGCCCGTGTCGACGTCCAGCAGCTTCATGTCCGGCGTCAGGTCCTCCAGAATGATACGCTGATAGTCCCACGGCAGATCGGTCTCTTCCGTGTACCGCCCCGCAAGGTGCGAAAAATCCCACCCGTGGATGTGCGCAATGCTCTGCTCCTGCTTCCATGCGTTTATCAGTTCAGCTTCGTTCATTGAAATGCTCCTCTCATGTCGTGATCCAGTTGTCCAGAAATTGCATCTGCTCGTCTGTGTGGAACCAGTGCTCGCCGCCCGGCATGACGGTGAGGGAAGCGCCGGTGTTCCGCGCAAAGGCCGAGATGGTCTCAGGATCGGTCAGATTATCGTGTTCGCCGTATAAAATGCGCGTCGGCACGCGCCACGCGAGCGGGTGCGCCCGCACGTAGCAGAGATATTCCCACAACAGCGTTTCGCCGAATGCCGTCGGGATCTCCTTCTTTTCCGCCAGTTCCTGCTCCGTCACATTCGCCCAGCCCATCATGCGCCCGATCAGCTTCTCCATGTCCACAACAGGGGAGATGAAATACGCCCGGTCGACCAGCGCCTCATCCAAAGAGGACATGGAGAAGAACGCGCCGATGCTGTTGGCCACCAGCGTCAGCTGGTCGCAGCGCTTCCACTGCTCCGTAAAAAACGGCGAAAATTCCGCCTTCGTTTCCCACGGACTTGCTGCGTGATAGTCAAATCCAATGACCTCACAGTCCGGGAACAGCGGCTCATAATGCGCGGCTTCCGCCGCCGAGCCGCCCTTCCCGTGTACGTAAATTACGATATGCTTCATATGTATCTCCTGAAATTCAAATAGTTCCATTTACAATTTTCGCGTATGTCTCCTCCGGGATCATGGGAGAGCCGATCTCTTCCAGCAGCGCTGCGTTGATCCTGCCCGCCTGCGCATATTGCCGTCCGGCCGCTTCCAAAAGCGCCAGCCTTGGCGCGGTTACGGCTGCGGCTTCGGGTGCGCTGAACATCGGGCTTTCCGGCACGGTCAGGATCGTGCGGTTATTCGGAAACAGCAGCTCGAACTGCCGGATGGCCGGTTCAAAGTTCCGCTTGCTGTTCGGGAACCCGCAGCCGCAGATCATCAGATACCGCAGATGGGAATAATCCCGCTGCCCCACGTGGACATACCGCCCGTCCACCTCGGCCATCGCCATGGACGAAAGCGGCAGCATGCGGTCGACCAGATTTTTGAGCGCGGCAGGCATCGAATAGCAGTAGAGCGGAAAGCTGAACAGCAGCAGATCGCTTTCCAGCATCTGCTCTAAGATCTCCCGCATGTCGTCGTCCTGCACGCATTGCCCGTCATTATACTTGCAGGCAAAGCAGCCGCGGCAGAACCCGAGTCTCCGGTCGATCACGTCGATGATCTGCACCTCCTGCGGCGCGGCTTCCTGCATGCCGCGCAGAAACGCGCGCGTCAGGTGCATCGTGTCGCTGTTCTCCTTCTTCGGGCTGCCGTTCAGCACGAGGATTTTCATGGCCGGCCGCCTTCCCTGCATTTGCCGAGCCGCTCCCGGAGCCAGATGAATCCCACCGCCACCAGCGCAAAGCTGCCGGACAGCAGCGACAGGACTGTGTCGCACACATCCGCCAGCGTGGGATGCTTTTTCAGAAACGCTCTCATGGCCGTCAGTTCTCCTTTTTCATAAGCAGCTTCTGTAGGTTTTCCATCGCCGCCGGGTTTCCGTTCGTGATGCGCCCCAGCGTCTCACAGGAAGCCAGCTGCGCGCAGCCGGCGCAGGTGTCCAGCCCCTTTTCCCGGACGCAGCTGCGGATGGGACAGAGCTGGTCGCAGAACGGCGTTTTTGCGCCCTCCACGCGGCAGCCGGTGCAGTGCAGCATCTCCGGCGTGATCTCCACACCGTTGAGCTGCGACCACAGGGCGGCAGTCTTTTCCCGCAGCGCAGTATCATTTGTAACGGTTGCGATTCTCGCGTCGCATTTCTCACAGTCCAGCCCGCAGCAGGCAATCAGATTGTTGTTCATATGTAGTTCCTCCAAAATAAAATGATAAGACGCAGTACGAGCCGGTCTTCCGGTCTGCACTGCGTCTTAAGCGTCTGGCATGTTGCTTTCTTCTATTTTTCCGTCCCTGAACCGGATCACACAGCTGTATCTGCATTTCGGGCAGAACAGGGGAAAGTCCTCCAATACTGTGTGCGGCCGGATCTGCGTCCGCGTCTTGCCGCCGCAGCGGGGACAGCAGAGCCAATGTGTTTTTACGGATGGCTTTTCCGTCATCCTCTTCACCTCCGCCTAGTTCCCGATCAGCGCGCGGAAAGCCGCGTCGCGGTCAAAGCTGCCGTCTGCAAAGCCGGGGATCTCCTTGATGGACTTGCAGATGCTGATGCTGACCCCCGTCAGAATCTGTCCGATCTCCCGGTCGGAATACGGGCAGTCGCCGGTCACGATCAGTGTGGACAGGCTGTGCACCACGAACCAAAGGTCGCGGAAATACAGATCCGCTTCCTGTTCTGTGATCCTGTAAATGTGCATCAGCGTCGGCCGGACGAGCGATTGCAGGTGCTGCATCGACTGCATCGCGCTGAAGCTTTTGTCCTGCGCGCGCGTCAGAAACAGCAGCCGGTAAAGCTCCGGCTCCTCCCGCGCGAACCGGATATACTGCATGCCAACACCGAAGAAGGGGATCCGCTCCTTCAGTCCGGCGTCCGTGTAGCGGTCGTAGACCCGGATCGCGGCGGCGTAGATCTCTTTTTTGATGCCGTCCATGGAGCCGAAGGCCGTGAAGATCGGCTGGGTGGACGTGCCGAGCGCGTCTGCCATTGTCTTCGCGGTCAGCGCGTCAATGCCGTTTGCCCGCACGACCCGCAGCGCGGCCTCCACCATTTCTTCCTTCGTGAACTTGTTCTTCGGAGCCATCTGCCTGCATCCTTTCATGAAGAAATAGAACGACTGTTACGCATCACACGTTACATATCGTGTATTATACAACGGGAGCAATGGATTGTCAATAGGGAGAACCTGACGCGGCAGGAATTTTATAGAAAGCAACCGCGCGTTGCTTGTATCCTGGCAGCTTTCGTGATAAAGTGGCTTTACATGAAAACAATGAAGGAGAGAACAACATGGATACCAAGGACGTATTATTGCAGCTCAGAACCGAGAAGGGCCTTTCGCAGGAGCAGCTTGCCGAGCGGGTCTTCGTGACCCGGCAGGCCGTCTCGCGCTGGGAGACCGGTGAGACCACCCCGAACACGGAAACGCTCAAGCTGCTCTCAAATCTGTATGATGTTTCGATCAACACCCTGCTCGGCTCGCCGCGGCAGTTGATCTGCCAGTGCTGCGGCATGCCGCTCGAGGACGCGACCACCAGCAAAGAGCCGGACGGCACGTTCAACGAGGACTACTGCAAATGGTGCTACACAGACGGCGCGTTCACCTATACAAGCCCGGAGCAGCTGATCGACTTCTGCGTGGAGCATATGGCCAGCGATGCCTGGCCCAAGGAGCAGGTCCGCGCCCACATGGAAGCCGTCGTCCCGCAGCTGAAGCACTGGAAAAAGTGATTTTCTGAGATAAGAATTGTCAAGCGGCGATTTTGCCGGTATAATGGAACCAGACAGAACTGAGAGGGGAGCTGCGAACGTGTATTTTGCCTACGGTGAAACGGAGCTTTCCTATCTGCGCAAAAAGGACAAGCGGCTCTGCGAAGTGATCGACCGGGTCGGTCATATCGACCGCGCCGTGGATCCGGATCTGTTCTCGTCTGTCGTTCACCACATCATCGGCCAGCAGATCTCCACAAAGGCGCAGGCGACCATCTGGTCTCGCTGTCAGGACGCACTCGGAAAGGTGAATGCTGAAACGATCCTGTCCGCGGGTGTCCCCAAGCTCCAGCCGCTTGGTATGACCTTCCGCAAGGCGGAATATATCACGGATTTTGCCGAAAAAGTCCATACCGGCACATTCGATCTGGATGCGGTAACGCACATGCGCGACGAGGACGCCATCCGCGCTCTGAGCAGCCTGAAGGGCATCGGCGTCTGGACGGCGGAGATGATATTGCTCTTCTGCTTGCAGCGCCCCGATGTTTTCAGCTACGATGATCTCGCCATCCGCCGCGGCCTGCGCATGGTCTATCACCACCGTGAGATCACCCGCGACCGCTTCGAGACCTACCGCCGCCGCTTCAGTCCCTATTGCAGCGTGGCGAGCCTGTATCTCTGGGCCGTCTCCGGCGGCGCGATCCCGGGAATGAAGGATTACTGCCCCAAAAGAAAGGCAGAAAAGCCTGATATACATGTATGACGAAGGAAACGCCTGATATGGTCTACACCACCGAATATGAATCGCCCCTCGGCACGATTACGCTCGCCTGCGACGGCGAAGCAATCATCGGCCTGTGGTTCAACCGGCAGCGGTATTTCGGCAGCATCCTGCCGGAAAAAACGGAGCGAAAGGAGCATCCGCTGTTTGAGGAAGCAAGGCGCTGGCTGGATACTTACTTTTCCGGCCGCGCGCCGGATTTCACGCCGCCGCTTCGCTACGATTCCACGCTGTTCCGGAAGCAGGTTTGCGATATTATGTTAACTATCCCGTATGGCCAGACCATGACCTATGGGGAGATTGCCGCCGAAATCGCCCGGCAGCAGGGAAAAGAAAAGATGTCCGCGCAGGCCGTCGGCGGCGCGGTCGGACATAACCCGATCTCGCTCATCATCCCGTGCCACCGTGTCGTGGGAACGAACGGCAGTCTGACCGGCTACGGCGGCGGGATCGCGCGAAAAGTCAAGCTTCTGGAGCTGGAGCGGGTCAATATGGAGCACTTTTTCGTCCCGAAAAAGGGGACTGCGCTTTAACAGGAGGAGAAATCATGATCGTAGCAGCCGCGACACAAAAGATGATCGAGTTTTATAGGGGAAATCTCCATGACGTCAACCACTTTCTCAAGGTCTGGTCGTTTGCAAGGACGATCGGCGAGCTGGAGGGGCTGGACAGCCACACACAGGAGCTTCTGGAGCTTACCGCCGTCGTGCACGACATCGCCTGCCCGCTGTGCCGGGAGAAATACGGCGATGCCAACGGCAGGCATCAGGAGCTGGAAAGCCCGCCGCTTGTAGAGACCTTTTTGAAAGATCTGCCCGTCAGCCGCGCCGATCTCGACCGTATTTCGTGGCTTGTTGCGCACCACCATACCTATACGAACATCGATGGCCCCGACTACCAGATCCTGCTGGAAGCCGATTTCCTCGTCAACGCGGGCGAGAGCGGCTATACGAGGCAGATGATCGAAGCCTTCCGCCAGCGCGTCTTCCGCACGCCGTCCGGCACACGCCTGCTGGACAGCATCTATCTGGGAGAGGAACCGGCAGTATGACAGAACGGGTCATAGACCAGGAGCTTCGCCTGATCCCATATTACAGAAACGACGCCGTGTCGCTCCCGTGGTATCAGGATCCGGACGTGTGTAAACAGGTGGATAACCGGGACACGCCCTATGACGCGGAGCTGCTGCACCGCATGTACGATTACCTCTGTGCCAACGGCGACTGCTATTATATTGAATACAACGGCGTCCTCGTCGGGGACGTTTCCCTGCGGAATAACGCGGAGATCGCCATTGTCGTCTGCAAGGCATACCAGAACCGCCACATCGGCCGCCGCTGCGTCGCGGAAATGCTGAAGCTTGCAAAAGAGAAGGGCATGCCGCGCGTCATCGCAAATATCTATTCCTTCAACACCCAGAGCCAGGCCATGTTCCTTGCCGCCGGCTTCCAAAAGACCGGCGAGGAATGGTATGCCTGTCAGCTCTGAAAAACCGGAAAGAGCCGTCCGCTCTTTCCGGTTTTTCATGTGCGCCGGGCGGCTTGTGCGAAAGCACCAAAAAACAAAATGATTCTTTCAAAAATCGAGAAGAAATGATACAATAATCCCGAGGTGATCAAATGCTGAAGGTTTTTCTGGTGGAAGACGAATGCGTCGTGCGGGAGGGACTGCGCGACTGCATCGACTGGGCGAGATACGGCTTTGAGTTCTGCGGCGACGCGCCCGACGGCGAGCTTGCCCTGCCGCAGATCCGCAAGCTGCGTCCGGATATCCTGATCACGGACATCAAAATGCCGTTTATGGACGGGCTGGCGCTCAGTAAGCTCGTCTGTGCGGAGCTTCCGGAAACGAAAATCATCCTCATCAGTGGGCATAACGATTTCGAATTTGCGCAGGAGGCCATTGAGATCGGCGTGGAGCAGTACCTCCTCAAGCCCGTGACCAAGAGCGCCCTTCTGAAAACGCTGGAGGACGTCAGCCGGAAGATCGGCGAGGAGCGCGAGCAGAAGGCCTATCTGCGCCGCTTCCAGCAGGAAGGGCAGGAGTATGAGCAGTACGCCCGCCGCAAATTCTTCGAGCAGATCACATCCGGCTCTCTGCGTGTGTCCGAGATCTACGAGCAGTCCAAAAAGCTCCAGATCGATCTGGACGCGGAGGGCTATGCCATCATTCTCCTGACGCTTCAGACCAAGGGGGCGGCGGAATACTCGCAGACGCTGGCCGACCGACTCGAGGAGCTGATGGCGTATCTGCTGCGCTACGGCGAATATCTGCTGTTCCGCTGCAACCTCATGACCTACTGCATTATTGTCAAGGGCAGTGCCGCGGGGCTTGACGACGCCGTGCAGCGGTGTCTTGAAAACATCCAGCGCCGCTGCGCCGGAGACGCGTCTCTCGGCTGGTACGCGGCCCTCAGCGACTCGGTCGCCCGCCTGAGCGAGCTGCCCGGCTGCTATGCGCAGGCGCATACCATTCTTTCTTACCGCCATCTGCTGCCGGAGCAGCATATCCTGACGAGCGAGATTCTCCGCAAGCCGCAGCACAGCAGCCTGTCCGAGCTTGATGAGGTCGATGCCAGCAAGGCCGACCCCGCCATCATCCGCAATTTCCTGCAAACCGGCATGCGCGAGGAGATCCCGGATTTCGTATCGGAATATCTCGCTTCGTTCGGCAACGCACTGAACTCGATGCTCTTCCGGCAGTATGTGCTGCTGGAGCTGCGCTTCAGCGCCATCCGTGCGGCCAAGAGCTTCGGCTACTCGCAGGAGGAGTTCCTGCGCCCGCTGGAGATCACGCAGGCGCTCGAGGGTACCGCCGGTCTGCCGGAGCTGAAAAAGAGCTGCGCCGCTCTTCTGCGCCGCGCCATTGAGCTGCGCGAGGAGGAATCCGGCAATCAGTATAAATCCATGCTCAAACGGGCACTTCGGTATATCGATCAGAACTATACCGACGAGAATCTCTCCCTCAACGCCGTGGCGAAGGCCGCCAACATCAGTCCCAACTATTTTTCCGGCGTCTTCAGCCAGGAGATGGGGCAGACGTTCGTCGAATATCTGACGGAAAAGCGCATGACGCGCGCCAAGGAGCTTCTGCGCTATTCCGGCAAGCGGTCGAGCGAGGTGGCCTATGAAGTCGGCTACCGCGACCCGCGCTATTTCAGCTTCCTGTTCAAAAAGACGCAGGGCTGCACGCCCAGCAGCTACCGCATGGGAAATGGTGACGCGCATGAGCAGAAATAACCTGCCTGCGTCGCTGGATAAAAAGCTTCGCCGCCTGCTGTGGAGCATGCTGCTGCTTGTCTGCGCGATCCTTGTCGCAACGCTGGCAATCCTGCTTCTGCACAACCACCAGTATTCCATCGTTACCGCCAATATCGTCCGCGCCTCCCAGTTCAACCAGAACTTCAAGGAGGACGTCGATCTCAAGATGTATTACTACGTCATCGACAGCAGCTACGGCGAGACGCTCCCGTTGCAGGAGGTCGAGGAAGCGAAGGCGCTTGCGCAGGAGCTGCTGGACGGCACGCAGGACCGCCAGAGCCGCCGGGCGATCGCAAGCGCGATCGATCTGTGCGGGAATCTGAGTGAGCGCATCACCCAGATCACCGAGACCGAGGGCTATGACGCACGCATGGAGCAGCTGGAGACGAACGTCTATATCCTGACCGATCTGATCCAGCAGTATTTCTATACCTACCTCTACCACGAAGCCGGCTATCTCAGCTCCTTGCAGGCCGCGCTGACCGCAAGGCTCTGGCTGGAGCTTGGCCTGGTCGCCGTCGGCGCGCTGGTGCTCGTGGTCGTGCTGATGCGCCGTTCGGCGGCCATCAGCCGCAGCATTACCCAGCCGATCTACGCCCTGCGCGCGCGCGCACAGTCGATCGGCCGCGGCGATCTTGCCGCGCGGGAGCCGGTCGTTGCCGAGGATGAGACGCTTCAGGCCCTCAGCAGCAGTCTCGAGCATATGGCACAGCACCTACAGCAGCAGATGGAGCTGAACCGGCAGGAGCAGGACAAGCTCCGTGCGATGGAACTGGCGCTGCTGCAAAGCCAGATCAACCCGCATTTCCTTTATAATACCCTCGATACGATCATCTGGCTCGTGGAGACCGGGAAGAACGAGCAGGCCGTTGAGATGGTCACGAGCCTGTCCAACTTCTTCCGCAGCTCCCTGAGCAAGGGCCGCGATATCATCACGCTTGGCGAGGAGGAGATCCACGTGCGCAGCTATCTGGAGATCCAGCAGGCGCGCTACCGGGATATCCTCTGCTACGAGATCCGCGTCCAGCCGGAGCTGCGCGCCTGCGTGCTGCCGAAGCTGACCCTACAGCCGCTGGTGGAGAACGCACTCTACCACGGCATCAAGCTGCGCCGCGGGATGGGACATATTTCCGTCGATGCCGCGCAGGAGGACGGGTGCGTCCGCATTGTCGTGCGTGACGACGGCGCAGGCATGCCGCCGGAGCGCTTGCAGCAGCTTCGCCAGAGCCTTGACACGGAGGAGCAGGTCGGCTTCGGCCTGCGGACGGTCTACCGCCGCCTGCGGCTTCTGTACGGCGAGGAATGCTCCATGGAGCTGGAAAGCGCGCCGAACGCCGGCACGACGGTCACGCTGCGCTTTCCCATCAGAAAGGAGACGAAGGCATGAAGCGTCTTGCATTTTTTCTCTGCGCGCTGGCGCTTTCGTTTCTGAGCGCCTGCATGCCCTATGTCCGGCAGACGCCGGAGGAGACCGCGCTCATCACCGTCGGCTTCTCTCAGGTCGGCGCGGAATCCGACTGGCGCGTGGCCAATACCGAGTCCATGCGTGAGAGCCTGAGCGAGGAGAACGGCTTTGAGCTCCTGTTCGACAACGCCCGCCAGAAGCAGGAAAACCAGTTCAAGGCCATCCGCACCTTCATCCAGCAGGGCGTGGACTATATCGTCCTTGCGCCCGTCACCGAGACCGGCTGGGAGAGCGTTCTGGAAGAAGCGCGCGCGGCGGGGATCCCCGTCGTGATCGTCGACCGGCAGGTCGTGGTGGACGACCCGTCGCTCTATACGAGCTGGGTCGGCTCCGATTTCAGAAAAACCGCCGACAAAGCGGTCTTGTGGCTGGCAGAGACCATGAAAGCGCGGGAGAGCGCGGGGGAGTCCGTGCAGATCCTGCACTTGCAGGGAACGCTGGACTCCACGGCGCAGCTCCAGCGCAGCGCCGCGCTTGAAGCAGGCGTAGCCGCGCATGCGAACTGGACGATCGCCGCGCAGCTGAACGGCGATTTCACGCAGGCCAAGGCCTATGAGGTGACGCTCGACTACCTGCGCGCCAATCCCGCGCCGGACGTCGTATACTGCGAAAACGACAATATGTGCTTCGGCGTCATGCAGGCCATGGATGAGCTGGGCGTCGACTATGGTGTCGGCGGCGTAACGCTCATTTCCTTCGACGCGGTGCGCACGGCGCTTGCCTACTGCCGGGACGGCAAGATCGATCTGTGCGCCGAGTGCAATCCGCTCCATGGCCCGCGTGTGCGCGCGATTCTCGAGCAGCTCGAACGCGGCGAAACACCGGAAAAGCAGTCCTATGTCCCCGAACAGCTTTTCACCCGCAGCCAGATCACGACCGCGCTTCTGGAAAGCCGTGTGTACTGAAAACAGGCTTGCGCCAATCGCGGCAACAAGAGACGGAGGTTCTGCCAAAAATAAATTTGAAAAAACAAAAATTTTTTCAGCTTGCATTTTACTGGAAAACATAGTATCCTGAAAAAGTGGATAACCGGATTTCGAAAAGCGGCTCTGTTTTTGGCCAGAATGACAAACCCGGCAAACAAGTCAATACTGCCGGATGAAGCGGTCAGGAGAGTGTATGCCTGACATACCACCGAAGGGGCTCGCGCAAGGAACTCTCAGGTAAATGAACTGATCGCAGACGGAACTCTGGAAAGCTGCTGCGGCAGCGCCGAAGAAGCAATCCCGGTTCTCACCGGGAGAATCTTTCAGGTTTACGAACAGAGCGCGCCATAAGGCGTGCTCTGTTTTTTTGTATGGATATGGAGAGGAGAAAGGCATGATTATATCGAAAAAGAAGCCGCCGGAGGCCGTGCTGGCCATGCTGAAGGGCTTCCACCGCGTTGCGCTGGTCGGCTGCGGCAACTGCGCCACGGCCTGTCAGACCGGCGGCGAGAACGAGCTTGCGCAGATGAAGCAGTTCCTCGAGGAAAACGGCTTCGAGGTCGTCGGCACGGCGCTGCCGGAGGAATGCTGTCATATGCTGCTGGTCAAGCGCGACCTCAAGCCGCTGCGCGACTGCGGCGCGGAAGCAATCGTCGGCATGGCCTGCGGCGACGGCGTACAGACTGTCGCGGACAATCTGAAGATCCCGGTCTTCCCGGCCAACGATACGCTCTTCCTCGGCCAGATCGAGCGGGCGGGCGTGTTCCACGAAGCATGTAAGATGTGCGGCGACTGCATTCTCGACAAGACCGCCGGCATCTGTCCCGTGACGCAGTGCGCAAAGTCGCTGGTGCATGGGCCGTGCGGCGGGCAGAAAAACGGCCGCTGCGAGGTCAACCCCGACAACGAATGCGCATGGATCCGGATTTTCCGCCGCCTGCAGGAGCAGGACCGGATGGAGGTTCTGACCCAGCCCCGTGAAGATAAGAACTATCAACATACAGCCTATCCGCGGACGCACAGTCTGCGGGACACGAACAGAAAAGGGAGGTAACTCATGAGCGAACTCAAAAGAACCGTACTGTATCAGGCACATCTTGACGCCGGTGCGACGATGGTCGACTTCGGCGGCTGGGATATGCCGATCCAGTACCCCGCAGGCATCGTAGCAGAGCATCTCTATTGCCGCCGCCACTGCGGCATCTTCGACGTTTCCCATATGGGCCGCATCGACGTCGAAGGCAAGGACATGGTCGCATTTTTGCAGCACGTCCTGTCCAGCAACGTCCTCGCGCTCGACCTCAATCAGGCGCAGTACTGCATCATCCCCGATGCAAACGGCTATGCCATCGACGATGCATACCTCTATCGCTTTGAGGAGGGCAAGTATTTCCTCGTCATCAACGCCGGCAACATTGATAAGGACTGGGCCCACCTGACGGCAGAAGCCAAGAACTTTGACGTCAGGCTGACGAACGTCTCTGACAAATACGCGGCCATCGCCGTGCAGGGCCCGGAATCCAAGAAGATCCTCATGACGCTCGCGGGCGGCCGGCAGCTGACGCCGGAGAACGTCAAGAACGCGCTCAATTCGCTCGAAATGGAGGGCAGGCCCGTCCGCATCGCAAAGACCGGCTACACCGGCGAGCCGATCGGCTACGAGCTGTACTGCAACTCTGAGGACGCCCGCTATTTCTGGGATCGTCTCATCGAACTGGGGGCCAGACCCACTGCCCTCGGCGCGCGCGACACCACGCGCATGGAAGCGGCGCTGCCGCTCTACGGCCACGAAATGGGCGAGTGCGAGCTGGGTGGCGAGATCCAGATTTACGCTGTGCCGCTTGCCAAGTTCGCTGTCTCCTTCGCGCCGGAAAAGGGGGATTTCATCGGCCGTGAGCCGCTCAAAAAGCAGTTTGAAGCACTCAAGAAGATCATGAACCGCGACTATTCGGCGATCGAAGATCTGCCGTACCGCATCCAGCCCGTCTACCTCGAGGGCAAGGGCGTCTTGCGTAAGGGCTTCCCGATCTACTGCAAGGACGCATGGGCCGAGGGCAAGCAGATCGGCTACGTGACCTCCGGCACCATGATCCCGTACTATAAGACCAAAGGCGAGGGCCTTGACACTGTCTTCACCGACGAGACCGGCAAGCGCTCCATCGGCCTTGCCTACATGGACAGCCGCATCTGCCAGGACTTCGACATCGAAATCGATATCCGCGGCAAGCGTCAGCCCGCCAAGGTCGTCGGCTACCACATCCGTCAGGACGCAGCGCCCTATGTCCGCCCGATCCTGCCCGACGTCAAGCTTGAAACGGCTGCGCCCAGTCAGGATTCCTACGCGGAGAAGGTAAAGAACCTCGTTGCCGCCGCCAGGCAGAACCACATCTGGCGCCAGAATGAGTGCGTCAACCTCATCCCGTCCGAGAACACGCAGTCCAGAGCCGTCCGCATGCTCTCCGCGTCCGACCCGTCCAACCGCTATGCCGAGCATAAAAAGCAGAAAGCGTTCTACGACGCAGAGATTTTTTATTATCAGGGCACCGGCTTCATCGCTTCCGTTGAAGCCATGCTGGTTGAGGAAATGAAAAAGTTCCTCGGCGCGACGCAGGTCGAGACCCGCGTCACCTCCGGCCAGATGTCCAACACCGCGGTCTTCTCCGCCATGATGGACTTCAAAAACCGCGTCGACCGCAAGCATACCCCGCAGCGGCTCGGCTGGGTCATGAATAACCACATTGTCCGCGGCGGCCACCTCTCCGCGCAGCCAATGGGCGCGTTCCACGACTATGTCGCCATCGACCCCGTCACCGAAAAGCAGATGGTCGTCAACTTCCCGGTCTGCGAGGATAACCCCTATAAGATCGACGTGGAAAAGACCAAGCTCCTGCTTGCACAGTATCGCCCCGAGTTCATCATCTTCGGCAAATCCATGGTTCTTTATAAAGAGCCGGTCGCCGAGATCTGCAGGTTTGTGGACGAGCAGGGCATCAAGACCACCATCATGTACGACATGGCGCACGTGCTCGGCCTGATCGGCGATCATTTCCAGAAGCCGTTTGAAGAGGGCGCGGAGATCGTCACCGGCTCCACCCACAAGACCTTCTTCGGCGCACAGCGCGGCGTCATCGGTGTCAACTACAAGCCCGAGGATCTCAAGTGGGGCCTGTGGGAGACCATCGAGACCCGTACCTTCCCCGGCAGCGTCTCGAACCATCACCTCGGCACGCTCCTCGGCCAGCTCATGGCGGCCTATGAAATGAACGCGTTCAAGGACGAATATCAGAAGGCTGTCATCGAAAACGCAAAGCACTTTGCAAAGTGCCTTGCCGGCGAGGGCCTTGACGTCGCGGGCGACCCGAACATGGATTACACCGAGACGCATCAGGTCATCGTCAAGGTCGGCTACGCGCACGGCCCCGAGATCGCCGAGCGTCTGGAAGCCAACAACATCATCTGCAACTATCAGGCGACCCCGGAGGAAGAGGGCTTCTCCGCTTCCGGCGCGCTGCGCATGGGCGTGAACGAGATGACCCGCTTCGGCTTCGGCAAGGACGAATTTGCAAAGCTGGCGCACCTGATCGCCGAGTGCGTCCTGCACAACACCAACGTAAAGGAAGAGGTCAGCAAGCTGCGCGCCGGCTTCACCGACATGCGCTACTGCTTCTCCGACGCCCAGACCGAAGCGCTGCTCCAGAGCTTCGCCCAGGCGACCGGCACCTGAGCTGCGTCAGGCATATCCGCCGCCGCAGCGCGCCTGCGGCGGCGGAGCAAAGATAAGAACAGACTGGAAACAACCCGACAAAATTGAATGGAGGACAAATGTTATGAACTTTCCTGCTGAACTGAAGTATTCCCGCGATCATGAATGGGTCAAAATGCTGGACGACACCACCGCTCTGATCGGTATTTCCGATTTCGCGCAGAGCGAGCTGGGCGATCTCGTCTACGTCAACCTGCCCGTCGTCGGCGATGACGTTACCGCCGGTGAGACGGCCTGCGACGTCGAATCTGTCAAGGCTGTTTCCGATGTCATGAGCCCCGTGAGCGGCAAGATCGCCGAGATCAACGAAGAGCTCGACGATTCTCCGGAGCTGCTGAACTCCGATCCTTACGGCGCATGGATCTTCAAGGTCACGGATATCACGGACTTTGCCGATCTGCTCGACGCCGAAGCCTATGAAGCCTTCACAAAGGAGGAACACTGATGGGCTCTTACGTTCCTACCACTGCGGCGGAACGGGAGCAAATGCTGTCGAAGATCGGCGTTGGGTCTCTGGATGATCTCTACGCGGCTGTGCCGCAGGAGATGTTCCTGCACGACGGCCTTGACCTGCCCGCCGGTCTGAGTGAGCTGGAAGTGCGCGAAAAAGTGACGGATCTCGCCGAAAAGAACCGGGTCTTCAAAACCGTTCTGCGCGGCGCAGGCAGCTATCGCCACTTCATTCCCGCCGTTGTCAAATCCATTACCTCCCGCGAGGAGCTTGTCACCTGCTATACCCCGTATCAGGCCGAGATCAGCCAGGGCGTTTTGCAGGGCACGTTCGAGTTCCAGACCATGATCTGCGAGCTGACTGGCATGGACGTGGCGAACGCGTCCCACTACGACGGCGCGACCGCCGCAGCGGAGACCATCCCCATGTGCAAGGATCGCAAGCATACCATTGCTTACGTCTCTGCAACCACGAACCCGCAGGTCATCGAGGTCATGAAGACCTACTGCTTCGCGTCCAATACCGAGCTGCGCATCGTTCCGGCCAGGGACGGCAGAACGGATGCCGATGCCCTCAAGGCAGCCCTCGGCGCAGACGCTGCCTGCTTCTATCTCCAGCAGCCGAACTTCTTCGGCCAGATCGAAGACGCTGCGGCGCTCGGTGAGATTGTCCACGCGGCCGGTGCGAAGTTCGTTATGGGCGTCAACCCCATCGCCTGCGCGCTGCTGCCCACGCCGCGCGAGGTCGGCGCAGACATCGCCGTCGGCGACGGACAGCCGCTCGGCCTTGATACCGCGTTCGGCGGCCCGTACCTCGGCTTTATGGCCACCACGAGCGCCCTCATGCGCAAGCTGCCGGGTCGTATCGTCGGCCAGACGAAGGACGTCGATGGCAAGACCGGCTATGTCCTGACGCTCTCCGCGCGCGAGCAGCACATCCGCCGCGAAAAGGCGTCGTCCAACATCTGCTCCAATCAGGCGCTTTGCGCCTTCACGGCCGGCATCTACATGGCCGCCATGGGCGAGGAGGGCATGAAGCAGTGCGCCCGTCTCTGCATGTCCAAGGCGCATTATCTTGCAACCGAGCTGGAAAAGATCGGCTGCAAGATCAAGTATACCGGCGAGTTCTTCCACGAGTTCGTGACCGAAACGGCCTGCCCGAACTGCCGCAGGAAGATCCTCGACGCGCTGGCAGAGAAGAATATTCTCGGCGGCGCAGAGGTCGAGGGCGGGATCCTGTGGTGCGTGACTGAGCTGGTCAGCAAAGAAAAGCTCGATGAAGTCGTCTCGATCGTAAAGGAGGTGCTTGGCGCATGAAGCTGATTTTTGAACAGGGCGCAAAGGGCCACGGCCTGCACCTTCTCCCGGCCTGCGACGTCCCAGAGTATACGCTTGCAGCCGAGCGCACCGCGCCGCTCCGCCTGCCGCAGGTGAGCGAAAATGAGCTGACCCGCCATTATACGGCGCTTTGCAAGCGGATCCATGGCGTGAACGACGGCTTCTATCCGCTCGGCTCCTGCACGATGAAGTATAACCCGAAGATCGACGAGGACATGGCGGCGCTGCCCGGCTTCACGCAGCTGCATCCGCTCCAGCCGGTCGAGAGCGCACAGGGCGCGCTCGAAGCGCTGCATACGCTCGGCTCCGAGCTGGGCGAGGTATTCGGCATGGACGCTGTTACGTTCCAGCCGGCAGCCGGCGCGCACGGCGAGTTTACCGGCGTGCTGCTCATCAAGGCCTACCACACCGACCGCGGCGATACAGCCAGAACGAAGATCATCGTTCCCGACTCCGCGCACGGCACCAACCCCGCGACGGCGGCCATGTGCGGCTATCAGGTCGTGAATATCGCGTCCAACGACAAGGGCGGCGTCGATCTTGACGCGCTGCGCGCCGCCGTCGGCCCCGATACCGCCGGTCTGATGCTCACGAACCCGAATACAGTCGGTCTGTTTGACCCGAATATTCTCGAGATCACAAAAATAGTTCACAACGCGGGCGGTTTGTGCTATTATGACGGTGCGAACCTCAACGCGGTCATGGGCGTGGTCCGGCCCGGCGACATGGGCTTCGACTGCATCCACTCGAACCTGCATAAGACATTCGCCACGCCGCACGGCGGCGGCGGCCCCGGTGCAGGCGCCGTCGGCTGCAAGGAGTTCCTGCGCAGGTACATGCCCGGCCCGCTGGTCGTGGAGAAGGATGGTAAGTTCGACTTTGATTATCCGGAAAAGTCGATCGGCCGCGTCAAGATGTTCTACGGCAACTTCGACGTCTGCATCAAGGCGCTGACCTACGTGCTGACGCTTGGCAGGGAGGGCATCTCCGAAGCGTCCAAGAATGCCGTTCTGAACGCCAACTACATGATGGCGTGCCTGAAGGAAAAGTTTGATATGGCGTATGACGAGATCTGCATGCACGAGTTCGTCATGAACCTGTCGCGCCTGCACAAGGAGACCGGCGTTTCCGCGCTGGACATTGCCAAGGGCATGCTCGACTTTGACCTCCATCCGCCCACAATGTATTTCCCGCTGATCGTTCACGAAGCGCTCATGGTCGAGCCGTGCGAGACCGAGAGCAAGCAGCTCATGGACGAGGTCTGCGAGATCTACTGCAAGCTTTACGACATGGCGTACACAGACCCCGAAGCCCTGCATACCGCTCCGCACAAGACGCCTGTCCGCCGTCTTGACGAGGTCGGCGCAGCAAGAAATCCCATCCTGCACTATCAATTCGAAACGTAAACGGCAACCACAGATTCAGCGGCGGCAGACCTCTGTCTGCCGCCGCAGCGCAAACTAAGGAGTATCATTATGGAGCAATTTGTTCACTATCTGGAAACCGGCTCGACCGACCCCGCCTATAACCTCGCCTTTGAGGAATATGTGCTGACGAACCGCTGCGAAGGGGATTATCTCATTCTCTGGCAGAATGACAACACCATCGTGGTCGGACAGAATCAGAACACGGCGGCTGAGATCAACCGTGCCTTCGTCGACGAGCATCACATCCATGTCGTGCGGCGCACGACGGGCGGCGGCGCAGTCTATCATGACCTTGGCAACCTGAATTATTCCTTTATCACCGACAACGAAGAGGGGTCTTTGCGGCTTGAACGGTTTACCAGACCAGTCGTGGACGCGCTCTGTGCGCTCGGCCTGCAGGCCGAAGCGTCCGGACGGAATGATATTCTCGTGGAGGGCCGTAAGGTCTCCGGCACGGCGCAGCGCGTGCTGAAAAAGCGCATTCTGCACCACGGAACGCTGCTGTTTGACTCCAACCCGGACATGGTCGCAGGCGCGCTGAACGTCGACCCGGCGAAATACCAGTCCAAGGGCCGCAAATCCGTCCGCAGCCGCATCGGCAATATCCGCTCCTTCCTGAAGGAGGATATGACGCTGCAAGACTTCTGGGCCTACCTCACGCAGGCGCTCAGCAGCGCCAGTGTGCAGCGCGACAGCCTGATCGAGGACGAGCTTCAGCAGGTAAGGAAGCTGAAGGAAGAAAAGTACGACACGTGGGACTGGACGTATGGCAAATCCCCGCGGTATAACGTGACCTGCAAGCAGCGCTGGCCGGGCGGAAATCTGGAGATCTACGCGGAGGTCGCGCAGGGCCTGACGCAGGCCATCACGATCTACGGCGATTTCATGGCGACGCGCTCCATGCAGGAGATCACGGACGCGCTGACCGGCTGCCAGTTCCGGCCGGAGGTCTTCGCCGAGCGGCTGAAGCAGTTCCATCTGCCGGACTATTTCGGCGGCGTCACCGAAGAGGAATTTTTGCAGACAGTTTTCGGTTCGGCGACGTGATCTGCAAACGATCCCGCAGCATGAACCTGAGAGGTACATTCAAATGAGCAAGTTGAAAGAGGCTTTCGAAGCCGGTAAATTCGGCGTGACCGCCGAAATGGCGCCCCCGAAGGGCTATGA
>CAKUHB010000003.1 GCA_934655875.1 uncultured Oscillospiraceae bacterium | reverse complement strand
GTAGTTAGCAGGCTCTGTAAAGTGTCTTCCGATTCGCAGAATTTCCATGGTGTTCGGTTTTCAGGGTGTATGCTCAATAGTTGGTGCTGATTGGTGTGAGGGTCCACCTGTTCCCATACCGAACACAGAAGTTAAGCTCACATGCGCCGAAAATACTTGTCGGGTGACTGACCGGGAAAATAGGTAGTGCCAACATAGAAAGAAACCTGATTTCGGTCAGGTTTCTTTTTTACAGTCGGTGTTGATTGGCATGAGGGTCCACCTGTTCCCATACCGAACACAGAAGTTAAGCTCATGATCGCCGAAAATACTTGCCGGGTGACTGGCCGGGAAAATAGGGAATGCCGACATGAAACGCAGCTCGCTTACGCGAGCTGTGTTTTTCGCTATATGAGAACAAGAAAACGCGAGGGCGCAGCGGCTCTCGCGTTTTGTGTTAATATCCGGTTGGGTTTTTGACCTGCCAGTTCCAGCTGTCGCGGCACATGTCTGCGATTGTCTTCTTTGCTTCCCAGCCAAGCACGGTTTTTGCCTTTGCGGCGCCTGCATAGACGGTGGCCAGATCGCCAGGGCGGCGCGGGCCGATCTTGTAAGGAACGTCGACATGATTCACGGTGGAAAAGGTTTTGACGAGCTCCAGAACGCTGACACCGCGACCTGTGCCGAGATTGAAGATCTCGCAGCCGGTATGCGCCTGCGCGTAGCGGAGCGCACACAGATGCCCTTCTGCCAGATCGACGACGTGGATATAGTCGCGGACGCCTGTGCCGTCGGTGGTGTCATAGTCGTCGCCGAAGACCGTCAGCTTTTCTCGGCGGCCGATGGCGACCTGCGTGATGTATGGCATCAGATTGTTCGGAATGCCGTTCGGATTCTCGCCGATCAGCCCGGACGGATGTGCGCCAATGGGATTAAAATAGCGAAGCAGAACAACGGACAGCTCCGGATCCGCCAGACAGGCGGACTTCAGGATCTCCTCGATCATAAACTTCGTCCAGCCGTATGGATTGGAGCAGCCGCCGGCCGGCATCGTCTCAAGCAGCGGCGCGGGCTGGTCGCCATAGACGGTCGCGGAGGAAGAGAACACAAATCGATGGCAGCCGTGCGCGCGCATGGTCTCCAGAATGGTCAGCGTGGAGTCGAGGTTATTGCGGTAGTAGAGCAGCGGCTTCCCGACGGATTCTCCGACGGCCTTGAGACCGGCAAAATGGATCACGGCAGAGATATCATATGCAGAAAAAAGCTGTTCCATGGCGGCTGTGTCACAGCAGTCCGCGTGGATGAGCGTCGGGCGTCTGCCCGCGATCGCAGCAAGACGGTCAAGAACCTTTGGGGAGCTGTTGCAGAAATTATCCACGAGGATAATTTCCTCGCCAGCATCCAGCAGCGCGAGCGCCGTATGACTGCCGATATATCCGGCTCCGCCGGTCAGTAAAATAGCCATAGAACACACCCTCCTGTGTCCGAACTTCAGTGGAAGTATATCACGGTTGGGAAAAAAGTGCAAGAGCGGACGCGATACGGCGGGGACAGACTGGGTCGTCGGGGACGCATGCCCCACAAGGATTCCCCATGGCGAAAATCGTGAAATCCCTCTTCCAAATAGGCGGAATAATTGATATAATAAACAATACCCCATAGAAGAAGGGATGACGATATGGCAAAGCTGTATTTCAAGTACGGGGCGATGGGCTCCAGCAAGACGGCGACGGCGCTGATCACCAAATATAATTATGAGGAGCGCGGCATGCGCGTCTGGCTGATGAAGCCGGCTGCCGACCGGCGGGACGGGGAATTTACCCTGCGTTCGCGTATCGGCCTGACGGCGCAGTGCGAGGCGATCTCGCCGGACTGCGATCTGCGGGAGCGGTACGCCGCACACGACAAGGTCGACGTGATCATTGTCGATGAGTGCCAGTTCCTGACCGGTGAACAGATCGACCAGCTGCGGGAGCTTGTTGACCGCGAGAACCTGCCGGCTCTGTGCTTCGGCCTGCGGACGGATTTCCAGACGAAGCTCTTCCCTGGCAGCAGACGGCTGTTTGAGCTGGCGGACTCGATCACTGAGATCAAAACCATCTGCGACTGCGGCCGCAAGGCGACGACCAATGCCCGCATCAGCCCGGACGGCTATGTGATCACCGAGGGCGATCAGGTCTTCCTGGGCGGCAACGACAGCTATATCGCCATGTGCCACAAGTGCTATCAGGACTACATTAAGGAACATAGAAAGGTGGAACTGCTCCATGGAATTGAAAGAGATCCTCAGTAAGGTCGACCACACGCTGCTGGCGCAGACGGCGACGTGGGCCGAGATCAAGGCGATCTGCGACGACGGTATGAAGTATCAGACGGCGTCCGTCTGCATCCCGGCGTCGTATGTCAGACAGGCCAAGGATTACGTCGGCGACAAGCTCGCGATCTGCACTGTCATCGGCTTCCCGAACGGCTATGATACGACGAAAGCCAAGTGCTTCGAAGCGTCCGACGCGGTGGAAAACGGCGCGGACGAGGTCGATATGGTCATCAACATCGGCTGGGTCAAGGATCAGCGCTGGGACGACCTGCTGGCCGAGATCAAGGCTGTCAAGGCTGCCTGCCGCGGCAAGCTCCTGAAGGTCATCATCGAGACCTGCCTGCTGACGGATGACGAGAAAATTAAAATGTGCGAGATCGTCTCCGATTCCAGCGCGGACTATATTAAGACCTCGACCGGCTTCTCCACCGGCGGCGCGACGTTCCATGACGTGGAGCTGTTTGCCAAGCATGTGAAGCCCGGCGTGAAGATCAAGGCAGCCGGCGGCATTTCCTCACTGGAGGATGCAGAAAAGTTTATCGAGCTTGGCGCTTCCCGTCTCGGCACCAGCCGCGTGGTGAAGATCGTCAAAAAGCTGGAAGCGGAGCAGAACTGAACATATCGGCGCCTGCCCGCGCATATACTAGAAAGGGGATACGACATGGCAAATTATCCAACTCCGCACATTAACGCCAAACCCGGCGACTTCGGACAGACGGTTCTGATGCCGGGCGACCCGTTGCGCGCGAAATTCATCGCGGAAAACTTTTTGGAAAACCCGGTGCTCGTCAATAACGTCCGCGGCGTGCAGGGCTACACCGGCCTGTATCACGGCACGCGCATTTCGGTCATGGCTTCCGGCATGGGCATGCCGTCCATCGGCATTTACTCGTGGGAGCTGTATACGATCTTTGGTGTGGAGAATATCATGCGCATCGGCTCGACCGGCGCTATGCAGGAGAGCATCAACCTGCGTGACATCGTCATCGGGCAGGGCGCCTGCACCGACTCCAACTGGGCCAGCCAGTATCATCTGGCCGGTACGTTCGCACCGATCGCGGATTATCACATGCTGGAGACCTGCGTGGAGACAGCCAAGGAGCTGAAGTTCCCGTACCACGTCGGCAATCTGCTGTCATCCGACCGCTTCTATGGCGACGACGGAGATATGACCGGCGGCTGGATCGCAAACAACGGCTGGGGCAAGATGGGCGTGCTGGCCGTAGAGATGGAGGCAGCTGCGCTCTATATGAACGCGGCGCGCACGGGCAAGCATGCGCTTGCCATCTGCACGGTCTCCGACCATCTGCTGCGGGAAGAAAACTGCACGTCGGAGGAGCGGCAGAACGGCTTTACCAACATGATGAAGCTCGCGCTGGAAACCGCGGTCAAACTGGAGAAGTGAGAATATGAAACGCGTCTTTGTAATTGTACTCGATTCCTGCGGCATTGGCTTCGAGCCGGACGCCGCGGACTTCGGCGACGTCGGCTCCAACACGCTGCATACGTGCAGCCTGTCGCCGGAATTTCATATGGACAATCTGATCGCCATGGGCCTTGGAAACCTCGATGGCGTGGACTATCTGCCGAAGATGGAGCGGCCTGCCGCAGCGCTCGCGCGCCTGCAGGAGCTCTCGCGCGGCAAGGACACGACTATCGGCCATTGGGAGATTGCAGGCATCGTCTCGCCGCAGCCGCTGCCGACATTCCCGAATGGCTTCCCGGAGGAGATCCTGAAGCCCTTCCGTGAGCAGACGGGGCGCGGCGTTTTGTGCAACAAGCCGTATTCCGGCACGGAGGTCATCAAGGACTATGGCCGCGAGCATGTGGCGACCGGTGATCTGATCGTCTACACCTCCGCCGATTCTGTGTTCCAGATCGCGGCGCATGAAGCGGTGGTTCCGCCGGAGCAGCTGTATGAATACTGCCGCATCGCGCGCAAACTCCTGCGCGGCAAGTATGGCGTCGGCCGTGTCATCGCCCGTCCGTTCGAGGGCGAATGGCCGTTCAGCCGCACGCCGCGGCGGCACGATTTCTCGCTGGAGCCGCCGGAGAAGACGATGCTGGACGCCGTCAAGGACGCCGGACAGGACGTGATCGCCGTCGGCAAGATCCACGATATCTTCGCCGGTGAGGGCATGACGGAGTTCACCTACACGACCGGCAACACCGACGGCCTGCAAAAGACGCTCGCGCTGGCAGACCGGGATTTCCGCGGCCTGTGCTTCGTCAACTTGGTTGATTTTGACATGCTCTATGGCCACCGCCGCAACCCGGACGGCTATGCGAAGGCGCTGCATGAGTTTGACGACTGGCTGCCCGGCTTCTTGCAGAAGCTCGGGGACGAAGACTGCGTGATCATCACCGCCGACCACGGCTGCGACCCCGGTTATCTGAAGCACACCGACCATACGCGCGAATATATCCCGATGATCGCGCTGGGCAAAAAGATCCGTCCGGTCAACCTCGGCACGCGGGCCGGCTTCTGCGACATCGCCGCGACGGTGACGCAGCTTCTGGGCGTTCCGTTCCAGACGCCGGGCAAGAGCTTTGCAGACGAGATCGTAACTGCGTAACAGGAGGGAGCATATGACGCCAGAAGCATTGGTACAGGAAGCCCTGCAAGCCATGCAGAACGCCTACGTGCCGTATTCCGGCTTCAAGGTCGGCGCGGCGCTGCTGACGAAGCGAGGGACGGTCTACCACGGGTGCAACATTGAAAACGCGGCCTACGGCCCGTCCAACTGCGCGGAGCGCACCGCCATCTTCAAGGCCGTCTCCGAGGGCGAGCGGGAGTTCGCCGCCATCGCGGTTGTCGGCGGCAAGGACGGCGTGGTCACGGACATTTTCCCGCCCTGCGGCGTCTGCCGGCAGGTCATGCAGGAGTTCTGCCCGCCGGAGTTCCCGATCTACATGGGCCGCGGCGACGGCAGCTACGTGGCCGTCCGCCTGGAAGAGCTGCTGCCGTATGGATTCACGGCGGAAAAGTACATGAAGTAAGCAAAACCCCCGCACGCGGCTGAGAAAGCCCTTGGCTCTCCCTCTGGGAGAGCTGTCACCGCAGGTGACTGAGAGGACCTTGCAGCGTTTACCCTCTCCGTCCTCGCTGCGCTCGGCCACCTCTCCCAGAGGGAGAGGCAAGAAGCTGTGCGCAGACACCTCTCCCAAGGGGAGCGGCGAGAGAGGCTCGTACGGAACCAAATGATACAAAGAACAGGCACAGCAGATTATTCTGCTGTGCCTGTTCACGATCTTATGCGGGGGATTATTTACTTCATGAATTTCTGAATTAAATGCAGCTTTTTTTCGGAGTAGGGATGATAGCGCATCGGAAGGTCGAGCCAGGTGGATTTTTTGACGATGCTGCGTGCGTGAGTGAAGGTCTCGAAGCTCTTTTTTCCGTGATAGCTTCCCATGCCGCTGTGGCCGACGCCGCCGAAGGGCATGTGCGTGGTGGCCAGATGGATGATGGTGTCGTTGATGCAGCCGCCGCCAAAGGAGCAGGAATCAAGCACGCGCCGCTCTGTCTGCCGGTCGGATGTGAACAGATACAGGGCAAGCGGCTTTTCCCGGCTGCGGATGAAGGCGATCGCTTCATCCAGCCGGTCGTAGCACAGCATCGGCAGAATCGGCCCGAAGATCTCCTCCTGCATGACGGGGCTGTCCGGGCGGACATCGTCCAGAAGCGTCGGCGCGACAAAGCGCGTGGCCGCGTCTGTCTGGCCGCCGAGCACGGCGTTCTGGCCCTCCATGAGCTGACTGACACGGGCAAAGTGCTTTTCCGAGACGATGACCGGCATCTCGTCCATCTTCCCGTCCGGGAAAAATTCCCGCAGCGCCTGCCGGTAGGCATCCACAAAAGCGTCCTTGACCGACCGCTGGATCAGCAGATAGTCCGGCTCCACGCACGTCTGCCCGGCATTTAAGACCTTGCCGAACGCGATGCGCCGCGCGGCCAGCTTCAGATCGGCGGTCTCGTCGACGATGACGGGACTTTTTCCGCCCAGCTCCAGCGTGACGGGCGTCAGGTGCTTTGCGGCCGCTTCCATGACGACCTTGCCGACGGCGACGCTGCCGGTGAAGAAGATCGTGTCGAACCGCTGCGCCAGAAGCGCGCTGTTTTCCGCGCGTCCGCCCTCGACGACCGCAATGTACTGCGGGTCAAAGGTCTGGGCGATGATCTTTGCAATGGCCGCGCTGGTTGCCGGAGCATAGGCCGATGGCTTCAGAACGGCGCAGTTGCCGCCCGAGATCGCGCCCACCAGCGGCGACAGGCACAGCTGCACCGGGTAGTTCCACGGCGCGATGATCAGCGCCACGCCATACGGCTCCGGCGAGATGAAGCTTTTTGCGTGGAACTGCGCCAGCGGCGTCGGGACGGTGCGCTCGCGCATCCAGCTGCGCAGATGCTTCAGATGGAAGCGAACCTCCTCCAGCACCATGCCGGTCTCGCACATGTAGACCTCCATCGGCGCTTTGCGGAAATCGCTGTACATGGCGCTCTCCAGCAGCGCTTCATTCTCTTGCAGCGCGCGTTGGAGCTTGCGCAGCTGCGCCAGACGAAATTCCAGAGGCCGCGTCGCGCCGGTCTCAAAATAGGCCCGCTGTGCGCGGACGAGTTCTTCGGTGTTCATATCAGGACTCCTTTTGCAAGCCGCCGGAAGCATGCGCTTCCGGCGGCAGTTGGTTCTATTTACAGATGATCAAAGCGCAGCAGCGTCTGATAGGCGGCTTCCCACTGCGGCGTGTGGTGCGGCTGATAGGTCTCGACGGCTTCCGACCGGCGGACGACGGCGCGCAGCTCGTCAAGAGAGCCGATGTCGCCCAGCGCCATGGCCTGCGTCAGAAGATTGCCGATGGCCGCGCCCTCGACCGGGCCGGTGATGACCGGGCGATCGAGGGAGTCCGCTGCGAACTGGTTCAGCAGCTTGTTCTGGCAGCCGCCGCCGACGATGTTCAGCGTGTCGATGCGCTGCCCCTTGATCTCCTCCAGCCGCTCGAGCGCCCAGCGGTATTTGAGCGCCAGCGATTCGTAGATGCAGCGGGCGATCTGGCCGATGCTCTGCGGCTCCGGCTGGCCGGTGCGGCGGGCGAAGGCCTGAATTTTCTCGATCATCCGGCCGCCTGCGAAAAATTCGCCGTAGCACGGGTCGATCACGGTCCTAAACGGCTCTGCCTGCTGTGCCTGCGCGACGATCTCGTCCCAGCTGATCGGGCCGGACTGCTTCTGCCACTGCCGGCGGCACTCCTGAATGAGCCACAGGCCCATAATGTTGCTCAGCGGGCAGAAGCCGCCCTGTGCGTTGCCCTCATTCGAGAAGCCCGCGTCGCGGACGGCGTCCGTCAGGATCGGGTGATCCGTCTCCACGCCGAACAGCGACCATGTGCCGGATGAGCAGAACGCAAAGCTCCCCGTGCCGGGGATCGCGGCCAGCGCGGACGCCGTATCGTGTGTGCCGACGGCGGCAAAATGCGCCTGGTTGATGCCCAGCTCCGCTGCCAGCTCCGGCCGGAGTTTGCCGCGCAGCATGCCTGCGCGGTCAATGGGCGTGAACATCTTTTCGGGCAGGCCAAAGTCACGGATGGTCCGCCAGTCCCAGTCGCGCGCCGCGGGATCATAGAGCATGGTGGTCGTGACCTCGGTGTATTCCGATTTTTTCTCACCCGTCAGGAAGAAGCCCAGAAGATCGGGCATCAGCAGCATCGTCTCGGCGTTCTCCAGCGCGGGATCACCCTCGCGCTTGCGCCGGTAGAGCTGGTAGAGCGTGTTGAAGTTGGCCTGCGTGATGCCGCTGCGGGCAAAGAGCGCCGGGAACGGGACAACGGCGTGCGCCGCGTCCATATCTGCGTCCAGCGCCAGCCGGTACGAGCGGGGATTGGACAGCAGCTGGTCGTTTTTGTCGAGCAGACCATAGTCCACGCCCCACGTGTCGATGCCGAAGCAGTCCAGATCGCCGACATTCGCCTGCCTGAAGGCCAGGAAGCCCTTTTTCAGCTGATCGTAGAGATACGGCAGATCCCAGTAGAACACGCCGTTCATCTCGATATAGTTGTTTTCGAACCGGTGCAGCTCGCGCATGGTGATTTTTTCACCGTCAAACTGCCCGAGGATGGCGCGGCCGTTGCTCGCGCCGAGGTCGAACGCCAGAAGATTTCTCATGGTGTCATGCCCTTTCCGTTCCGGTCAGCAGATGGCCGCGCCGGAGCTTTCGTGTTCGATCAGTTTCCATGTCGCGTCGATGAGGTTGGAGAACATCGGGTTTTCCATCGCGCGGATGATAAACGACTGCCGCGGAGAGTTGATATCCTCGCCGGAGACCTGGAACAGGCCGTTTTTCTCACAGAGCGCGCGCAGGCGCGCGAGCTGCTCCGGCGTGTTGCGGGTCGGCATATACGTGACGGCGCGGATGCCGCAGTCTTTGATGCAGGCAATCACGTCGTCCAGATAGTCGTCCTCAAATTTCTGCGCCTTTTTATCGCCGGTGACGGATGCGGTCACGTCGCCGAGATACGCGTAGCAGAGCAGCGCGTCCATTTTTTCACAGAGCGCCGCGACATCCCGGACATTCGGGCATTCGTCAGTCGCGTCCACGTAAATCCGCGGGACGAATGCAGCCTTCAGAATGCCGAGAAGGTCATATTCGTAGAACGGATACGACACATCCAGCATCTGCGCCTGCTGCTTCTGCGAGAGCGTCAGACCGATGGACGCGAGATAGTCGACCATCGGCTGGCCCTTGCCGGCCTTCTGCACCATTTTCTTTGCCAGCGCGTACATGAGATGGCGCTCGGTCACGCCGCCGCCGTCGGCGGCCTGCGTCAGCGGCAGAACGTCCCGGTCATAGTCCAGCTGGATCCCGTCCAGCAGGGCATTGATGTTTTCCACCATTTTGCGGTTGCGGCGGCCGCGCGCGGCGCGGTAAGGCGCGAACCAGTCGTTCAGCTCCTCGATATGTTCGTGCGGGACAGACTGGATGGTCATGTAGCTGACACCGGCCTGATCGGGGTTGTTGGTACGTTTTCCTTCGATGCCGGTGCCGGCCATCGACACGCGGCACTCCATCCCGACCGTCACGGGCATGCCGATAAGCTTTGCTGCGGCCAGAAACTCCCGCGCACCCGCGATGGAGTCATGGTCGATGATCCCCGCCGTGCAGAGACCCTCTGCCCGCGCGGCATAGACTGCCGCTGTCGGGGAATACGGCGAGAAGGAATAGGTCGTATGGATGTGGTTGTTGATATACTGCGGCACCATCGGCGGGAACACGGCGGTCTTCAGAACCTCTCTGAGATTCTCCAGCCGCTCGTCCCGCGTGGGCGCGTTCAGTTTGTTCAGAATGTCAATCTCGATCATTGCACGGCCCTCAGTTCAGCATGACCTGACCGCCGGTGACGGGGATGGCCTGACCGGTCTCGTACTTCTGCTCGACGCAGTACATGACGGCGCGCGCCACGTCGACGGGCAGGCAGCCGCGGTTCATCGGAACCTTGGCTTCGTAGTACCGGCGCACGTCCGCGACGGTCTTCGCGCCCGGAACCTTGCCTGCCTGCAAATACTGCACGAACAGACCGCGAACCGGATCGGACCACAGCGGGCCATCGAGGAAGTTGCCCGGGCAGACGGCGTTGACCTTGATGTTGTACGCGCACAGCTCGAGCGCGAACGACTGCGTCAGGCCGATGCCGCCGAACTTGGAGCCAGCGTAGGCGAAGTTCTTGTTGGAGCCCTCCAGACCGGACTTGGAGTTCAGCGTGACGATATCGAACATGGCTTCGGGGTCAGCCTCGTGCTCGGCCTGCATGATGATGGCGGCGTATTTTGCACAGAGGAAGAAGCCGGTATAGTTGACGCTGGTGACAAAGTCAAAGTCCTTCTTTTCCACCTGCGCCAGAGGGCCGGAGCGGACGACGCCCGCGTTGGACAGCATCAGATCCAGACCGCCGAACTTTTCGACTGTCTGCGCGACCATATTTGCAACGGATTCCTCATCGGAGACGTTGACCGCGATGGCGACAGCACGCTCGCCCATTTCTTCCGCGACCTGCTTGGCCAGCGGCTCGTTCATATCGGCAATGACGATCGTTGCGCCCTCTTTATACAGCTCCTCCGCAATGCCCTTGCCGAAGCCCTGGGCCGCGCCGGTCACAATGCAGATCTTGCCGCCGAGACGGCCTTCCCCTGCCGGGCGCGTGCCCATGTTTTTCTTTGCAATCTCACACCATTTGGTCATATCCACAGACATAGAAGCATCCTCTTTTCTGAATAAATGATACCTCTATTATATCCGGGATCAAATGTTGTTTCAAGTGTGATTTGTTTTATTTTTCTGTTTTCTGATCGCTCCCTTTTGAGAAACCACGCAGCAGCAGAACCGCTGCGATGATGACGGCCGTCACAAGGAAGATTCCGGCCATACCCTTGGCCATGATGGGCAGCGTCTGTAAAAAAGCGTCTACATGCATGTCATTCACCTCATACCAGAAGATTCAGGAGCAGACCGCCCGCAATGACGGACGCGACCTGTCCGGATACGTTGACGCCCACGCAGTGCATGAGCAGATAATTCTGCGGGTCCTCCTTCAGGGCCATTTTATACACGACGCGCGCGGACATCGGGAACGCCGAAATGCCGCAGGCGCCGATCATGGGATTGAGCTTTCTGCCCGCAGGCAGGAAGAGATTGATGAGCTTCGCCACCAGCACGCCGCCTGCCGTGTCAAACACGAACGCGACCAGCCCCAGCGCGAGGATCATGAGCGTCTGCGTCGTGAGGAAGGCGTCTGCCTGCATTTTGACCGCGATGGTGAGACCGAGGAAGAGCGTGACGAGGTTGGAAAGCGTCTTCTGCGCCGTCTCGGACAGGGCATCCAGCACGCCGCAGACGCGGATCAGATTGCCGAACATCAGAAACCCGATCAGCGCGACGCTGCGCGGCGAGACGATGCCGCAGACCATCGTAATGAGGATCGGGAACAGGATCTTTGTGCGTTTGGAGACGCTGTGCTGCCGGTAGGGCATGCGGATGCTCCGCTCGTGCTTCGTGGTGAGCGCGCGGATGACCGGCGGCTGCACGATCGGCACGAGCGCCATATACGAATACGCGGCGACCATGATCGCGCCGAGATACTGAGAGTTCAGGAAGTTGGCCACAAAGATGGCCGTCGGGCCGTCCGCCGCACCGATGATGCCGATGGCGGCTGCATCCTTGATCGGGAAGCCCAGAAGCGCCGCAAGGCTGAACGTAAAGAAAATGCCGAACTGCGCCGCCGCGCCGAAGATCATGAGCTTCGGGTCGTTCAGAAGCGGCTCAAAATCGATCATCGCGCCGATGCCGACGAACAGCAGGAGCGGGAACAGCTCGTTCGCGATCCCCGCGTCAAACAGTACGTTCAGGACGCCGATTTCTTTCGCGCCGTCTAAGATCTGCGTCACCGCGCCGGACAGCGGCAGATTGACGAGGATCGTCCCGAAGCCCAGCGGCAGCAGGAGCGACGGCTCCATATCCTTCTTGATTGCCAGATAGATAAGCCCTCCGCCGATCAGCCACATCACGACCTGCTGCCAGCTGAGATTGCCCACGTTTGAAAAAAGCTGCGCCACAAAAAGTCCTCCTTACAGGTAATTTAGGAAGTAAAAAAGAGACCTTTACCAGAGCATACCTGATGCTCCGGTAAAAGTCTCACAATTTCAGTCGTCTGCGGGCAAACGCCGTATTGACGCAGAGGACGCGGGGGATCCCGCCTGTTACTCCCTTTTATCAGGGCTATTGAACCATAAAAAGCCCGGCCTGTCAAGTGCGCAGATCGCATCTTAACGGCGGCTGAATGCGGCGGCGGACTTTCAGGCAGCGGATTTTGTCCGTTCCGGGCGGATTTCTCGCTTCTATGCACAAAAAACCTGTCAATTCCTTTCCTTTTTTCGCCGCTTCCCCCATTGACATTTCTGCGGAGGACATATATAATGTGGCCAAGAAAACAGGAAAGGAGCCGTTTTTGTGATGGAACGTACCGTGAACACCATGATGATGCCGATGTGCATGCGCTGCATGTGCATGCTTCTGCATACGCAAAATTCGGCTCGCTTTGTTTCATAAATTTCCAGTTTGGCACAAAAAGGCCAATCCCGGAGCTGAGAAACGTTGTGAGTTTCCCGGCTCTTTTTTCTTGCCCGGCAAAAAAACCTACAAGTATGGAAGGGGATCCGCTATGATCGAGCTGAAGCATCTCGGCAAAATCTATTCCTCGGCCTCCGGCAGCGTGGAAGCGCTGAAGGATGTAAACCTGACGATCGCGGACGGCGAAATTTTCGGCATCATCGGTCTGTCCGGCGCGGGCAAATCGACGCTCGTGCGCTGCATCAATCTGCTGGAGCGCCCGACCAGCGGCGAGGTCTGGGTCGACGGGCAGAACCTCACGGCGCTGAGCCAGAAGGAGCTGCTTCGGGTGCGGCGGCAGATCGGCATGATCTTCCAGGGCTTTAACCTCCTCGAGCAGCGGACGGTTCTGCGCAACGTCTGCTTCCCGCTGGAGATCTCCGGCACGCCGAAGGCGCAGGCAAAAAGCCGCGCCGAGGAGCTTCTGAAGATCGTCGGCCTGGCCGACAAGGCGCAGAGCTACCCCTCGCAGCTCTCCGGCGGCCAGAAGCAGCGCGTGGCCATCGCACGTGCGCTCGCGACGAACCCCAAGTACCTCCTCTGTGACGAAGCCACCAGCGCGCTTGACCCCAACACAACGCGTTCGATCCTCGAGCTGCTGCGCGAGATCAACAAGACGCTCGGCGTCACCATCATCGTCATCACCCACGAAATGAAGGTCATCGACCAGATCTGCGACCGCGTGGCCGTCATCGACAAGAGCTGCATCGCGGAAGCGGGCAAGGTCGCCGAGGTCTTCACCAACCCGCAGTCCGATATCGCGCGCGAGCTTGTCCTGCCGCAGGAGCGGCCGGTCCTCGACGCGACGACCGGCGGGCGCAAGCTCCGCCTCATCTTCAACGGCGAGAACACCCAGAACCCGGTCATTTCCGAGATGATCCTCGCCTGCCGCGTGCCGATCAACGTCCTGTTTGCCGACACCAAGTCGATCGAGGGCGCGGCCTACGGCCACATGATCCTTGAGCTGCCAAACGACGAGCATGAAGCCGAAAAGGTCATCAGCTGGCTGCAGCACAGCGGGCTGACGTGGAAGGAGGAGCGCTGAACATGGCAACGGAATTTTTTGTGAAGCTGTGGCAGAACCACATCATCCAGCTTGGCGTCTGGCAGACCGTGTATATGACGCTTCTCACCACGCTCTTTGCCTATATCATCGGCCTGCCGCTGGGCGTTGTCCTCTGGGTCACGGATAAGGACGGGCTTCGCCCGCAGAAGAGCGTCAATACCGTCCTCGGATTTATCGTGAACTTCTTCCGTTCCATCCCGGCGGTCATCCTAATGGTCGCCATGATCCCGGTGGCGCGCATCCTGCTCGGCACCTCGACGGGCAACGGCGCGGTCATCGTTACGCTCATCATTGCCGCTGCTCCTTATGTGGCGCGGATGGTGGAATCGTCCCTCAAGGAGGTTCCAGCGGGCGTCATTGAAGCCGCGCAGGCCATGGGCTGCACGAATTTACAGATCATCTGGCGCGTGCTCCTGCCGGAAGCAAAGCCGTCGCTCATCTCTGGCACGGTCATCTCCACGGTCACGATCCTGAGCTACACCGCGCTGGCTGCAACGCTCGGCGGCACCGGCCTTGGTCAGGTCGCCATCATCTACGGCCATCAGAGAAGCCAGAAGCTCGTCATCTGGGTCTGCGTCCTGCTGATCGTCGTGATCGTGCAGGTCATCCAGATCGCCGGTACGCGCATCCTGCGCAAGACTGACAAGCGTGCCCGCTGAAAGGAGTTTTTCCCATGCGTCTGATTTTTGAGCGCCTGCTGCGCATCAACTGGCGATACGGACGAATGTGACCGGCTTTGATCCGTCTGTCCATCCGTATCACTTGAATATAAATGAATATAAAGGAGATTTTATCATGAAAAAGATTCTTGCCATTGCACTGGCTGCCCTTCTGATCGTTGCCGCTCTGGCCGGCTGCGCCGCCAAGAGCGAGACCGCTGACACCTCTGCCGATACTGTCGCTTCCAATGACGCCGCCGCTGACGGCACGCTGGAAGTCATCAAGGTCGGCGCATCCTCCACGCCGCACGCCGAGATCCTTGAGCAGATCAAGGACACGCTGGCTGCCGAGGGGTATGACCTCCAGATCGTTGTCTATGACGACTATGTTCTGCCGAACCAGTCTCTGGATGACGGCTCGCTCGACGCCAACTACTTCCAGCACACCCCGTACCTGAACAGCTTCAACGCTGCCAACGGCACCGACCTCGTCGCTGCTGCCAAGATCCACTATGAGCCGTTCGGTCTCTATGGCAACGGCGTGGACTCCGTCGCTGACATCGCGGACGACGCGACGATCCTTGTCCCGGCTGACGATTCCAACGAGACCCGCGCCCTGCTCCTGCTTGCGCAGGAAGGCCTGATCGAACTGCCCGCCGACGCTTCCGCTGAAAAGGGCGTGACTACGCTGGATATCGTCGACGCCAAGGGCCACGACGTGCAGGCGCTGCAGGCCGATACTGTCCCGGCACAGCTGGCCAACTCCAACCCCGGCACCGTCGCCGTCATCAACGGCAACTATGCCCTGCAGGCTGGTCTGCACGCGTCTGACGCGCTGGCCATCGAGGACGCCTCCGGCGACGCCGCCCAGACCTATGCCAACATCGTTGCCTGCCGCGCAGGCGATGAGAACAGCGCCAAGATCCAGGCCCTTGTCAAGGCTTTGCAGTCCGACGCTGTCAAGACGTACATCGAGAACACCTACAACGGTGCTGTCGTTGCGATCTTCTAAAATAAAGCATACAGCAAGCGCCCCGGATCGTTCGATCCGGGGCGCTCGATTTGTCCAAAAGACTGCAACGCACGAAGCAGTACGAAACAAGCGCTGTCCGTGTAGGGGACGATGCCCACATCGTCCCACTGCAACGATAACGAATTTGCCACAAACTTTCGAAAAATCGGTCTGCTCTGCCGGGACGATGTAGGCATCGTCCCCTACAAACAAACCAGAGAGCTTTCGGCATAAAATGGGCATTGCGGTTTTTGATAGTTTCAACGCCCCGGATCTTCGATCCGGGGCGCATTTTTTATCCGCCGTAATTGTAGCCGTAGCCGTCGAAGTCTCCGAAGTCGGGGAAGGAAAATTCGGGGTCGGACGGGAGCTGCTGGTTTGCCTGCTCCTCTGTGGCGGCGATCTCGGTCTCGTCCGGGCGCTCGTCGAGCGTCAGCGTCACATCCAGCTCTGCACCGGCACGGTAGATCCGCAGCGTGACGGTGTCGCCCGCCTTCTTCTTGGACAGAGCGGAGACCACGTCGGTATAGGAGCCGATCTCGCGGCCCTCAAACTCCAGAATGATGTCGCCCGGCTGCATCCCGGCATTTGCCGCGCAGCTGCCCTCGGTCACGGTGATGACCTGCGGGCCGGCAGGCAGGTGATACGTCGCGGCCACCGTGCTGTCCAGATCCTGCAAGGTCACGCCGAGATAGGCGCGGCCCCTGACGCGGCCATACTGCTGGAGGTCATAGACCACGCGCATGACGTCGTTGATGGGGATGGCGAAGCCGATGCCCTCGATCGTCACGCCGGATTCCGTCTCGCCGGAGACCTTGGCCGTCGTGATGCCGATGACGTTGCCGTTCATGTCGAACAGCGGGCCGCCGGAGTTGCCGGAGTTGATGGCGGCGTCGGTCTGGAGCATGTTGATGGGCGTGCCGTCAGTGTTGATCTCGCGGTCAAGCGCGCTGATGTAACCGGCGGTCATGGTGAAGGTCAGCTCACCCAGCGGATTGCCGATGGCTTCGACGGTCTCGCCGACCTCGATTGCATCGGAATCGCCGATGGTGACGGCCTGTAAGCCCTCGGTCTCGATCTTCAGAAGAGCTACATCGTTCATGCTGTCGGTGCCGATGATGTCCGCCTGATATTCCTCGCCGGAATAGAGCCGCACCATGATCGTGCCCTCGTCAGCGCCGCTCACCACGTGGTTGTTGGTCACGATATAGCCGTCCTGCGTCAGGACGAAGCCGCTGCCTGCGCACGAAGCGGTCGCGGTCTGGCCCCAGATGTTCGTCGTGACCTGCGTCGCGATGCCGCAGACCGCGCCGACGTTCATTTTATAGACCTGCTTCGGCGTGAGCGTCTTGCCGCCGTCGTTGGACGGCAGCTCCGCCGGGAGCGGCTTGCGCGCAAGCTGGTACGGTGCTTCCGGTTCTGCCGCTTCTGTTGGCTGCTCCGCTTCCGGCTGCTGGGCCATGGTGTCGACAGCTTCCTGCTGCGCCATGTTCTGCTGGCCAAGCGCGTGGATCGCCGCCGTGAGCGCCGATCCGCCGAGCGCGGCGACGATCGCCACCGCCGCGAGAAGCGCGGCCAGCTTCAGCCCCGTGTGCTTGCCGCGCCGGATCTCCTTTTTTGCCTGCTCGAGCGGCGGCTCCTGCTGCGGCTCGGGATCCTGCTCCATCGGCTCGAAGCTGTAATTCATCTTATCCTCATAATGATCCATAGTCTGCACTCCTTGTGTATTCTCTCAAAACAGCTCTGCCGGAAGCTCCAGCATATGGCTCACGCGCTTGAGCGAGAGCCTGCGCCGCATATACGGATGGAACCGGAACCCGATCGTCACAAGCGCGGGATCCAGCCCGGCGTCCTCCGGCGTTGTGATGCAGCCGGCCTTCTGCATGGCCGCAAGGCACTCGTCGTAGGACGGCGCTGCCTGCACGATCCGGCGGATCTCCGGCCAGCAGGACTCGATTTTGCGCGGATCCAGCCCGGCTGTGATCGTGTCCGGCGTATTGAGCCGGCGCACATCCGGGGCAAGCTCGCCGTAGATCCGGTAAATTTCATCCCAGTTGCAGACCTCCGGGCGGGCCGTGACCTGCCGGAGCTGCGCGAGCTTTTCGTAGTATTGCAGGATCATCAGCGTCGCCACGCCGACGTCCACGCCGTGGTAGTTGGGCGTTTTTCCCTCCAGAAGCTCCATGCACTCCCAGAAATGCGCCAGAATGTGCTCCGTTCCGCTGCCGGGACGCGAGGTCTTCGTGAAGCTCATGGCAATACCGGTCAGAAGGAGCGCTTCAAAGATGGCCGCAGCCGTCTTTTCGTCGCGCCGCGTCACGCTGCCTGCCATGGCAAAGATCCGGTCGGCCGCCGTGCGCGTCAGCTCCGCCACGCGGGCACAATAGCTTTCCCCGGTCAGAAGATTCGATACCTGCCAGTCGATCAGCGCGACATATTTCGCCACCATGTCGCCGAAGCCTGCGGATTTCAGCGCCGCCGGAGCATCCGCCAGGATCTTTGTGTCGCCGATGATGACCTCCGGACATTTGGCCGGATACGTGATCTTGAAATTCCCGTTTACGATCGGGGCGGAATAGGACGCGAAGCCGTCCATGGACGGCGCGGTCGCGAACAGGCAGAGCCTCTTGCCGCGCCGCGCGCAGGCCAGCCTGCACGGATCGTGTACCGATCCGGTGCCGACGGCAAGCACGCCGTCCACGCTGTCAAGCTCTCGTTCGATCGCTTCCACGTCCTGCATGGTCGCCACGCGAAGAGACGGCCAGATATGCGATCTGACCGTGAAGCCGCCCAGCGACGAAAGCAGGCCGTCCGCCGCGGCAAGCGTCTGTTCGTCTGCCGCCAGCAAAAGCCGCGGGCCAAAGCCGTTTTTCCGGAGAAGCGCACCGGTCTCGTGGACGAGTCCGCTGCCAATGGCGATCTCCTGAATGGCGCATTCATGGTTCTGCCCACAGGTGCAGCCGCGGTAGCTGTCAATGAGCGCGTGAAAATCTGTCATGAGGGATCCTCCTTCTAGGTTGGTGAGGGTCAGTCGCTGTCAATATCGCCTGCCGGTCTGGAGAAGGAAAAGACGCCCTTCCCGCAGGTACGGCAGATGAAGACCTCTTTATAGGGGACGGCCGGGAATGGCTTGTCCCGCAGGATCAGGCCGCCCCAGTCCAGAAGCGTCGCCTTTGCCGGGAGCATCGCACCGGCCTTCCGCTCCGCCGGGATCCATGGAACGCACAAAAAGCGGTCGACGCCGGGGATACGTCCGGCTTCCATCGGCTTTCCGCAGTAGGGACAATCCATCGCGCTTCGCTCCTTCCTGTGCCAAAGGCGGCGTTACTCGTTCGGGTTCGGCGCGTCCAGCGCCTGTTGGCAGGCGCTCAGCACCTTCGCCGCGATCGGCACGGCGACCTGACTGCCGGAGCCGCCGCGCTCGACAAACACGACGAACGCCAGCGGGTACGCGTCATCCTGAATAAATCCGGCGAACATCGCGTCGGCAGGGCCGGTCTCACGTTCGGCGGTGCCGGTCTTGCCGCAGACGGCCAGCGTGCCGAACTGCCACGCGCCGTATTGGTTCACGACCGTGCTGCGCATCATCTCGCCGAGCGCCTGCGCGGTGTCCGCGGGCAGAAGCGTGCCGGTCGACTCTGTTTTTGCTTCATAGACGGTCTGGCCGACGCGGGAGATCTTCTGCATGAGATACGGCTCCGCCGCGTCTCCGCCGCCCGCGATCGCGCCCATATAGCGCATGAACTGCAAGGCGGTGATCTGATCCGTATACTGGCCGATGCCGGCCCAGGCGATGCTTCCCTCGTCCGCCTGCGACAGATCGACGGTCGAGCGGGCCGTGTAGCCGTCGCAGGACAGCGTACCGTTGAGACCAAGCTTATCGCAGGTGCGCTGCAGGGCGTCCTTGCCGACCTTTGCGGTCAGCTCGCCGTAATAGACATTGCAGGAGTGCGCCAGCGCCTGTGCCATGGAGATCGTCCCGTGCTGCCCCATGCAGATGATCTCCTGCCCGCCGATCACGGTCTTGCCCGTGCAGGTGAACTGGAGCTGCTGCGCGTCGGGGATGGTCTCGAGTGCGGCGGCGGTCGTCACCAGCTTGAAGATCGAGCCGGGGGTATAGGCCGCGTCAAAGAAACGGTTCAGATACACGCCGTCATATGCGCCCGTCTCGTCACCCGCGATGTCGGGGACGTTGTCCGGGTCGTAGCTGGGGCTGGTCACGGCGCAGAGGATCTCGCCGGTTTTGTAGTTATAGACGCCGATGGTGCCGTGGTAGCTGCCGAGCGCCTGCAAGGCCGCTGCCTGCGCGCTGGCGGAGATCGTCAGGCGCGCGTTGGCCGTGCCCTGCGCGGCGGTGTTCAGACCGGTGATTTTGTCATAGCCGATCATCTGTTCGGCAAAGTTCCCGAGCAGCGGCGCGCTGATATAGCCGTAGCGGTCGCCAAGCAGGTGAACCGTCGCGGCGCGGACGGACGCGTCGGAATTATAGATACGCCCGTCGGTCGTATTGAGGATCCGGACGCCCGTCCGGTCATAGATCTTGCCGCCGGAGAGATTCGTCCCGGTGTAGACATGCGGGCTTCCGGAGAAGGTCACCCACTTTTCCGCGTTGACGGCGTATTTGACGCAGAAGGCCAGCGTCCCAACCGCCAGCACGGCGGCCAGAGCCAGCGCAAAGAGCGCGCGGCGCGATACCTTTTTCATTTCCGCGCCTCCTTTTTCCCGTCCCGCTGCCAGACGGCGTCATCCTCTGCCGCGGGAGCGTCCGCTTCCGCGGCTTCCTCCTCCGGCTGCGAAGTCTGCTGCACGCCATGCGGCACGCGGATGGCGAACGACGCGTTCTGCCGGGTGTCCGCTGCCTTGATAAAGGCCAGAAGCCCCCACACACAGACCATGCTGGAGCCGCCGTTGGAGACAAACGGGAACGTCACGCCCGTCAGCGGCAGAAAGTCCGCCATGCCGAAGACGTTCAGAATCGTCTGCGTGACCATGACCGTCGCCGCCGCGCAGGCGCCGATGGTATAGAAACAGCTGCGGCCCGCCGGAGCCGAGCGCACGACAAAGCACGCCAGCACCACGATGCACACGACCATCAGGACTGCCATAATGAGACCCCATTCCTCCGAAACGAAGGCAAAGACCAGATCGGTGTCCGATGCCGCGACATATTTGAGCCAGCCCTTTCCCGGCCCAAGGCCGAACAGACCGCCGGACGCAATGCACATCATCGAGCGGGTCTGGGAATAGCCGGTCGTGAGCGCATAATCCCACACGTGGCCCCACGCTTCAAACCGGTTCCGCGCATACGGCAGAAACCGCAGCACCAGCACGCCCGCGAAGCCCGTCGCGGCGATCGCCAGCGCGATGGTCGCAAAGTTGCCGGAGCGCATGAACGCGATGACCAGGAAGGCTACGAAGAAAATAACGGCCGTGCCGAAATCCTTCATGAGCGCCAGACATGCGCAGATCGCGGCGGAATAGGCGATGAACAGGATGATATTGCGCTTGGCCATCAGCCGCGAGAGCGTAGACGCGCCGACGTAGATAAAGCAGATCTTGACAAACTCCGACGGCTGGAACGAGACGCCGCCCAGCTGGATCCAGTTGCGCGCGCCGTATTTCTCCACGCCGAACAGGAGGTTGAACGCGAGCAGGCCGATGCCCGCCACAGCCGCGAGATACCGCACGGCCTTCGCGCGCTCCAGATCGCGCAGCGACCAGCATACAACGAGAAACACGCACACGCCCGCGACGATCGCGAGCAGCTCCTTCACAAGACTCTCCGGCGCGGAGCTGGACACGACGGCAAGCCCCATCGTGCACAGGAAAAACGCCAGCGTCTCAGCTTCAAAGCTTGTCCGGCGGAAAATGCGCAGCCCGAGATACAGCGCCCACTCCAGCGCAATGAGCCCGCCGAACGCCGTCAGCTCCAGCATCACGTCGTCGCCGCCCAGCATGAGCTGCATCGCCGTGAGAAGCTGGAAGAGGGTCAGAAGCAGCAGCGTCGGCGCCTGACGCACCGAATGGCCTGCCCGCGTGCGCGTGCCGGCCTGAATGCGCTCCTGCTCCTTTGTGATGGGAACGAGCGTAAAGTTGACGCCGCCCATGGTGATGATATCGCCGAAGCGGACGGCCGAAAGCGCTGTCTGTTTGCCGTTGACAAACACGCCGGATTTGGAGTGCGCATCGCTGACGGTCCAGCTGCCGTCGTCATAGCGCGTCAGAACCGCATGCGTGCGGGAGATCGTCGGATAGCCCAGCTGCACGTCGCAGCCTGCGCCGCGGCCAACGAGACTTTCCCAGTGCGTCACGGGGATATGCTCGCCGTCCGGCGTCGTCAGCCACGCCCAGACCTCCGGCTCCCGCCGGAACATGAGAAGGCTGACCGCGCAGCGCACCAGGATCCCCAACGCCAGCACCGGGAACACATAGCACAGCCACGGGAGCGGCTCAAATTTTGAAAAAAAGGTTGTCAAAGCTTCCTGCATATGAGATTCTCCAGCGTTATATGTCCTGCTCCGCCGGTCCTTCCTGCGGCAGATCGGCGACGGTGTCGATGCCGCAGTAGGCGTCTGTGTCGGTCGTCAGCTGCTTTTTGCGGAGCTTATTGTTGACGGAGTCGGAAATGAGCAGATAGATAATGGCGAAGACCGGCACGCCGAGGATCATCCCGGCAAAGCCAAACAGGCTTGCCGCAATCGTGATCGAAGCGAGCACCCAGAAGCCGGAAATGCCGATGGTGTTGCCGAGGATCTTCGGCCCGATGACGTTGCCGTCGACCTGCTGCAAAACGAGAATGAAGATCACAAAATAGAACGCCTGCAACGGATTGACCAGCAGAATGAGGAACGCACACGGCACAAGCCCGATGATGGGGCCGAAGAACGGAATGACGTTCGTCACGCCGACGACCGTCGCCACGAGCGTCGGATACGGCATTTTAAGTACCAGCAGGCCGATATAGCACAGCGCGCCGATGATCGCCGAATCGACGATCTTGCCGATGACAAAGCCATTGAAGACCCGGTAAATATTCCGACCCAGATAGAACAGATGGTCGGCGTGCTTTGCCGGGAACAGCGCGACAGTGATCTTTTTCGCCTGCGCATGGAATGTGTCCTTCGACCACAGGATATAGACGGAGGCCACAAGACCGATCAGCAGGTTCATAAGGCTCTTGACGACCGAGACGACCGAGCTTGTCAGCGTGGTCAGCAGCTTCTGCACGTCCTGCAGGAACGTCGTCGTGATCCAGTTGTTGACGAAATCATAGATCTTGTTAAGCGCTGTGTCGACATAGCCGCGGAACTCCGGATTGTCCTCAAGAATATTCGTGACCCAGCGGTCGATGCTCTTGTAATAATCCTCCGCGTGGTTCACGATCCCGACGACGCTGTCATACAGCTGCGGCAGGAGCATGGAGAAAAACGCGTAGACGATGAGCGCCGCCACGATGAGCGCCGCCACGATGCCGGACGCGCGGCTCAGGTGCCGGATGGCCGCCGGCTTCCACTTTGTATGCTTTTCCAGCAGCGGTACGAGACGGGTATCAAAAAATTTGACGATCGGGTTCAGCAGGAACGCGATCACCACGCCGAAGACCAGCGGCTCCAGAATGCCCCCCAGCGCCTGCAGCATGGCGAAAAAGCCCGGCAGATTCGTAAAAATCACGACGAGCAGGATGCTGATAAAAATGACGGCCAGTGCAGTCAGTCCAACTTTGATATACTTCCGGTCTTCATGTTCCTTCAATGTCTCTGCGGCTCCTTTGCGTTATTTTTTTCAGGGTAGCATATTCGCCGGAAAAGGTCAAGAATCCGCGCGGTTTTCACACGGGATCCTGACAGAATCCGCGCAGCAGCGCGATTTCCGCGGCATAGCCCGGCAGCTCGTTCGGCGTCTCGAGGATCATGGGCAGGCCGCGCAGGGCGGGATGGTTCACGATCCGGCGGAACGTCTCTTCGCCAAGAGTCCCGCAGCCGATCCGTTCGTGCCGGTCCTTGTGCGCGCCGCAGGGATTTTTGCTGTCGTTCAGATGCAGTGCCCGCAGGCGGGAAAGGCCGATCACCCGGTCAAACTCAGCCAGCACACCGTCCAGATCATGGACGATATCATATCCCGCGTCGCTCACATGGCAGGTGTCAAGGCACACGCCGAGCAAGTCTCCATACCGGCACGCGTCGATGATCGCCCGCAGCTCCTCGAACCGGCCGCCGACCTCGCTTCCCTTGCCGGACATGGTCTCAAGCAGAACCATCGTCCGCTGGCCGGGCTGCATCACGGCGTCCAGACACGCGGCGATCTCCGCGATCCCGGCGTCAATGCCCTGCCCGACATGGCTGCCGGGATGGAAGTTATAAAAGTTGCCGGGCAGCAGCTCCATGCGCGATAAATCGTCGGCAAGCACCTCGCGCGCAAACTCCCGCGTGCGCGCGTCTTTGGAGCAGGGATTGACTGTATACGGCGCATGCGCGACGAGCGGGCCGAGAAGTCCGTCCGCCTGCATCCTGCAAAGCGCCGCCGCATCCGCCGGATCGGCAGCCTTGGCTGCACCGCCGCGCGGATTGCGCGTAAAGAACTGAAAGGTGTTCGCGCCCAGCGCCAGCGCCGTCTTTCCCATGGCGGCAAAGCCCTTGGACGAAGATAAATGACAGCCGAGATACAGCATACGCCCTCCTGAACAAGTACTGTCTACAGTTTATCATAATTTCAGAAAATCTGCAATTCCGCTTGCCGTGCTGCGAGAATTTCGGTACAATCAAAGAAAAGGGGGCGTGCATATGGCAAGAAGCGAACGACAGAAGCTGAAGCTTCTGTATATCAAAGATCTTCTGGAGCAGCAGTCGGACGAGACGCATCTGCTCAGCACGCAGGCGATCGTCGACGCGCTGGCCCGGCAGGGCATCCAGGCGGAGCGGAAGAGCATCTACGACGATATTGCCTGCCTGCAGCAGTACGGCATGGACATCGTCTGCATCCGCGGGCCGGGCGGCGGATATTTTCTCGCGTCGCGGCCATTCGAGCTGCCGGAACTGAAGCTGCTGGTCGACGCGGTGCAGTCCAGCCGCTTTCTGACGGAAAAGAAGTCCATGCAGCTGATCGCGAAGCTCGGCACGCTCGCCAGCCGCGATCAGGCCGGGAGCCTGCGGCGGCAGGTTGTCGTCTCCGGCCGCGTCAAGACCATGAACGAGAGCATCTATTATTCCGTCGACCTCCTGCACGAAGCCATCGCGCGCAACAGCCAGATCTCGTTCCGCTATTTTGACTGGAATCTGGACGGCAGCCGCCGCTATCGCCCGGGCAAGTACACGGCCAGCCCGTATGCGCTGTGCTGGCAGGATGAAAATTATTACCTGATCGCCCATTCCGAGCGCCATGGGCTGACCCATTACCGCGTGGATAAGATGGCGCAGATCTCCATTACGGACAAGCCGCGCTACATGGACGCGCAGATGCGGAGCATCGACCTGTCGGAATACGGCAAAAACGTGTTCGGCATGTTCGGCGGCGCGCGCGAGCAGGTGCACCTGCGTTTTGACCGGACGCTCGCCGGCGTGGTCATCGACCGGTTCGGACGGCAGACGCTGCTGATCCCCGACGGGCCGGACGCGTTCACCTGCACGGTGGACGTGGCGGTCTCGCCGAATTTCTTCGGCTGGCTCGCTTCGTTCGGCCGCCGCGCGGCGATCCTCGGCCCGGCACACGTGCGCGAGAGCTATCTTGCGCTCTGCCGCGAAGCCGCGGAAGCCAGCGCCGCATGCGCGGAGGACGGCTGATACATATTATATATGAGGACACCGTGAAAACCGGGGTGGATTTCCGCCCGGCGGATGTGCTATGATAGTGGTAATGAAAAGGAGGGCGACAGACATGTACCCGAAGAAGAAGCCCAAGACAGACCGCGAGCGGTTCTATGACGCATTCGGCAAAAAGGTCGGCTGCACGCCGGAGCAGTATCTGCGCCGCAAGCTTGCCGGCGGCATGCCGGAAGGAGAGCTGAAGCGGCTTTACGATATGCTGGCGATCGAGATCGCCATGAAGGTGCGCTGCACCGCCATCCGCTATGACGCTTTGCAGCTCGCCGGCGCGACCGAGACGGCGGCGGAGCGCCATGTCCGCCGCGCGGCCACGCATGAGGTGCCGACCTGCGCGCGCTGCGGCGCGCGGATGGTGCTGCGCACCGGCCAGTCCGGCGCGCGCAAGGGGCAGAAATTCTGGGGCTGCTCCAACTATCCGGCCTGCCGGTACACCAAGAATCTGGAAGAGAACGCATGAAAAACTTCAAATTCATCATCAGCTATGACGGCTCCCGCTATTCCGGCTGGGAGCGCCAGCCGGGACGTGAGACCATTCAGGGCAAGCTCGAAGCCGTCCTGACGCGCATGTGCGGCGCGGACGTGCAGGTCATCGGCGCGGGCCGCACCGACGCGGGCGTCCACGCAAAGGCGATGGCCGCCAACGCGTACATGGACACGGAAAAAACGCCCGACGAGGTGCGCGACTACATGAACCACTACCTGCCGGACGATATCTGCGTGCAGGAAGCGAAGCTCGCCGCCGACCGTTTCCACGCGCGCTACCGCGCCGTCGGCAAGCTCTATACCTACACCTGTTATGTTGGCGATACCAAGCCGGTCTTCAACCGCAAATACGTGACCGTGCTGGACTATCAGCCCGATCTTGCCGCCATGCAGCGCGCGGCGGAATATCTGACCGGCGAGCACGACTATAAAAGCTTCTGCTCGAACCCGCAGATGAAAAAATCCACCGTGCGGATCGTCGATTCCATCGAGATCGTCCGGCGGAAGGATTATATCTATTTTAATTATCACGGCACCGGCTTCCTGCAAAACATGGTCCGCATCCTGACCGGGACGCTTCTGGAGGTCGGGCAGGGCAAGCGCACGCCGGAGAGCGTGAAAGCCGCCCTCGAAGCCAAAGACCGCACCCAGGCCGGCTACACCGCACCCCCGCAGGGGCTGTGTTTGATGCGGGTGGATTATTAAAATCCGACCCGCAAATCGGCGGGGATGTCTCCGACGGCCCTATCTTTTCTCTCGCAAGAGAAAAGATAGGGGAGAAAAGAGTGCGTGGGGTACGGGGTTTGTACCGCAGTACGATTCAGGCGGGAAACAGATTTGCGAGCTTTTTCATTCGCACAGGGGCACTCTACGAGCGCTTTGGTACGCGCCGCCCGTTAGGATAGTATTGAACTTGCTGATCGTTGCCTTTGAATCATTGCAGTCGATAGAAGGTGCTTTCGAAACTTGCTGGGCTGTACGCATTTGCATCGGTCTCTTAATTTCGCGGGAAAGATCCAAGAAAACCGAAGCGGTTTTCTTGGTCGGTTTAAGGGAGTCTGAGGGGAAATCGAAATCCCCTCAGGCTCTTTTTCTTTTGCCAGCGTTTTCTTTTGGAGAAGCAAAAGAAAATGCTGGACCGCAGTCGCAAATCTGTAGAAGGGCATCAGCTTTGCAGCAGTGCCGGTCTAAAGTCTCACGACCTCCACCACCGTTACCGTCCGTTCCCTGATCCGGAACCGCACGTCGAAGCCCGCAAAATTAAACCCATACCGCCGCTCCGGGTCGTGCTGATAGCCGGGGATCGGCCCGCAGGCGAGGGCCTGCCGCAGCCCCTCGCGCTTTTCTTCCGGGATCATCGCTTCCAGCTCCGGCGGGAAGACGACCGCGAGCGGCTCCGCGTCGCGTCGGCCGTCAAAGCCGTCGACGGCCTCGGGGTGGCTGTCGGCGTAGGGCAGATACGGCTTGATGTCATAGATCGGCGTGCCGCTCACCAGATCCGCGCCCGACACATACAGAACCGGGCCGTTCTTCGTGTGGAGGTCGGCCTTTATCAGCTTCACGCACGAAAGTCCCAGCGGGTTCGGCCGGAAGGGCGAACGCGTGGCAAATACGCCCACGCGCGTTTTGCCGCCGAGCTTCGGCGGCAGCACCGTCGGCGACCAGCCGGCGCCGGCCACCTTGTCAAATTCCCAGATGAGCCACAGGTGGGAAAAATCCGCAATGCCCCGCAGACAGTCGGGGTTGCGGTACGGCGGCTCAAAAACGATCGTGGAAAAAAGCCCGGACGCCAGCCCGGACTGCCGCGGGACGCCGAATTTCGTCGGAAAGTCGGTCTGGATGCGCGCGATAGGCTCTATTTGCATAAGGATGCACCTGCTTTGTTCAGTTTCTTTCCTGTATCATACCACACGGCGCGGAAAAATCAAAATTCGTTTTACTTTTCGCATGAATTGGAGTAAAATAAACCCCGCGCAGGAGGTGCAGAAGCAATGAATGACGAATTGACAGCCGTTGACATCAAAAAGATGGAGCAGGAGGTCGAATACCGCCGGCTGGAGCTGCGGCCAAAGCTGCTGGAGGACGTCAAGACCGCCCGCGAATTTGGCGATCTGAGCGAGAATTTTGAATACAAGGCGGCCAAACGCGAAAAAAGCCGCAACGACAGCCGCATCCGCTATCTCGAGCGCATGATCAAGACCGCGAAGGTCATCGACGCGGAATCCAAGCCCGACGAGATCGGCCTGTTTGATAAGGTTACAATTTATATAGAAGAAGACGACGAGGAGCAGACCATCGAGCTGGTCACCACCCTCCGCCAGAACGCACTCAAGGGGCTCATCAGTAAAGAATCCCCCGTCGGCAAAGCCGTCATGGGACATAAAGTTGGCGACCGCGTGACCGTCCACGTCAATGATACTTATAGCTACGACATCGTTATCCGCAGCGTCCAGAAGGGCGCCGACGACGAATCTCTCCCCATCAGCACCTATTGACCCCGCACCCTTGACAAATCCGGGGGAATTGGTATAATAAAAATAACCAAGGCCCCTCGACAAGCGGTTGGCCTCTGGATCAGGAAAGTAACAAAGTCAATGACTTAGAAACCGTCACTTGCCAGAGTGGCGGTTTCTGTTTTTTGCGGGGCCAAAACAGCTTCCCCTGTGGGAAGCCGTGACTGATGAGGGATTGTATGCACCGAATAGTTGCTTTGCAGTATCGATAGTGCCTACAGTCCCTCATCCGGCCCTTCGGGCCATCTTCCCCCAGGGGAAGGCTTTTGGGCTTTTCTCTGTTACACACCCCCGTAATGTTACAGTTAAATTACAAACGCCGCGAACCGCTTGACGAACGGGGGCGGATGCGCTAAGATGCAAGTACAAATTACACAGGGGGCCATTTGGCCCGATGTGTAAAATTAAAACAGGAGGAAATCCAAATGAAGAATCTGAAGAAGGTTCTTGCGCTGGTTCTGGCTGTTGTCATGATTATGGGCAGCATCGCCGTCGCTAGTGCTAAGACCTACACAGACGCTGACAACGACACGTACAAGGCGTACGCTGACGCTATCGACGTTCTGTCCGAGCTGAAGATTCTGGACGGCTTCAAGGATGGCGACAAGTATTCCTTCAAGGCTGACCAGACCTTCACCCGTGCCCAGGCTGCTAAGATTGTGGCGATTGTCCACAATGCAACCATCAAGGGCTCCATCCAGGCCGACATCGCTGATCTCTATGCTAACGCACAGAATCCGTTCGTCGACTGCAATGGTAACTGGGCTCTGCCCTACATCAACTACTGCCGTATCACCGGCCTGGCTGATGGCATGACCGCCACCACCTATGAGCCGAAGCGTGAGGTTACTGGCGTTCAGTTCCTCAAGCTGATGCTCACCACCCTCGGCTTCGACACCTCCAAGGAAGGCTACACCGGCACCGGCTGGGACATCAACGTCCTGCGTCGTGCAAACGAGATCGGCCTTCTGGACGGCATGGAGAAGGGCTTCGAGGCTATCAAGCCCCTGAAGCGCGGCGAGGCTGCTCAGATCCTCTACAACGCACTGGCTGCTTACATGGTTGAGTATGGCCAGGTCATCAAGCCGGGCAAGACCCTCGACATCGCTTTCATCTCCAACGAGAACGTGAGCCAGTCTGGCTTCTCTCTCTTCGAGAAGATGGGCGGCAAGGTTGTCCGTGACACTGATGAGTTCCGTCGTCCGGGCTACACCTGGAGCACCAAGTCTGGCTGGAGCAAGTTCTACATGGACAAGCCCGTCAACAGCTACACTTCCGCTGTTTCCGAGTGCGACATCCTGAAGAACGACATGGGCATTGCCGAGAACAAGGCCACGAAGGTTGTCCTGAACGGCTACGTCAAGGGCGACACCACCAAGGGCACTGTTGGCAACAAGTACGGCGAGAAGGAGTACGGCACTGCGCTGAACTACTATGCAATCGACGGCTTCAAGCTGGCTGATACGCGCAAGGGTAACTACTATGATTCCCTGCTCGCTGCTGGTATTACGCTGAACCACGACGCTGATCGTACCTGCAAGGCTACGATGTTCGGCTGCCAGGGCACTCTGACTCAGGTCTTCAAGACTGAAGATGGTTGGGTTATTACCTCTATCCACACCTTCCTTGCCAATGTTGACAAGGTCAACACTAACAACAGAAAGACCCATGCTAAGGGCGAAAGCACTGACATCTCCGCCTGGATGCTCAGATGGAACAATGCAGAATATCCTGCTGGCTCCGCAGAGTATGGTGACGAGTTCGCAGACATCATCTACCTGCCGGATAGCGAGATGCCCACCTACAATCTCTCTACAACCGAGTATGCGGTTGGCACCAAGCTGAACATCACTGTCTCCATGAAGGACGCACAGGATGCGCTCACGGGCAACAAGACCATCAACTATGGTTCCAGCAAGGTTGTCACGCATGTTGCTGCTGACTCCAAGACTGGCAAGCTGACCGGCGCTTCCGGTGTTACCTATGCGAACACCACCAGCATCGACGGCACCAAGTACAACGACAACTGCATGTTCATCTATGGCCAGGATCTGTCCAAGAACCGCCTGCACAACGGCGAGACCTTCAAGTTCTACTTCGACACCTATGGCAACGTCATTGGTGCTGAGGAAGTTGGCGCTGACGCTAAGTACCTCGTCATCGACAGAATGTGGAGCGAGACCCCGAACGGCAAGTTCGCAGTCAAGGCTGACCTCGTTATGACTGACGCAAGCGCAGTCGAAGGCGCTACCATCAAGTTTGGCCCGTTCGCTGATGAGAAGCTCGTCATCAACTCTCTGACGATCTCCACCGACGACCGCTTCAACACTTGGGCTGAAAAGCAGCTGTACTCCTACACTGTTGAGGACGGCGTCTACACGCTGACCTACGCAGGTGTCTTCAAAGACTGGGGCGGCGCTGGCATGATCAAGGGCTTCTATCGTCACTCTGCTGGTGAAGCATACCTCGACGATATCAACAAGACCTTTGCTCAGTACGGCATCATCAACATCTCCGAATCCACTGTCTTCCTGTGCGAGGATATGGCTGGCAAGTACACTTCCTACACCGGCTACAGCAAGCTGCCCGCTCTGTCCGCTCAGTACCTCGACTATGTCGATGACGATGCAGACGGCTACGCAGATGTTGTCTACCTCGGCGATGTGACCTACGCTGCTGACAAGATCATCGGCTTCGTTGCAAAGTGGGCTCCGTTCTCCTGGAGCGGCGAGTATGATCTCGTCACTGTCTATGTCAACGGTGAAGCTACTGTTGTCAACGTCCCCGCTGACTACCAGGGTGCTAACACCGCTATGGGCCTGTACGAGTTCGAGATGGCTACCGACAAGGACGGCAATGTTTACGCTGATATCATCAACGCAAAGCAGCTGCACGTTGATTACCAGGGTGTCTTCTCCATCTCCGCTGACAAGTCCGCTATCCAGATCGGCGCTGGCGACGTTCGCAGCATCGCTCTGACTGGCAAGGCTCTGTACCTGGTCAACGCTGACCTGACTGTTGAGCCGCTCGAAGCCAAGGATATCGACCTGTTCGACAGCGTTATCATCTACACCGATGATGCTGGCAAGATCGTTGCCCTGTACTTCCTGGATTTCTAATCTGAGATTTCCTACCTGAAATCCCTAGCAAAAAGAGAGACCCCTTCGGGGGTCTCTTTTTTGTGCCTGTCTCCCAAACCCCGCGCGCACCACCTCTTGCCGCTCCCAAAGGGAGAGCCAAGGGGCCTTCCCAACGAGGGAGGCCCCTTGACAAATCCGGCACGTCTGTTATAATAAAAATAACCAAGGACACCTCGACAAGCGGTTTGACCTCGGTTTAAGTGTTAGAAACGAAGATTGACTTCGAAACCGTCACTTGTCGGAGTGGCGGTTTCGGCCTTTAATGCGGATCGTAATGGTCAATCCAAAAATATGGAATGTCAAAATAATCGGCATTTCGAATCCCCCCTTTACAAGAGGATTCCGAGGTCAAACCGCCCGTCGCTGTGTTGGTGCCCTTAGGGTTCATAAGAACCATTTTTACTTTATCTTATCCCGAACAAAATGTCAAATCCCGGCGAATACGCCCCTCTTGACAAATCTGGGTGACCTGTTATAATAAAACCACAAGGACACCACGACATGCGGCGTCCCGGTTCGTTTAGCTAGGGAACTAAATGATGTTCAGAAGCCGTCACTTTGCCGAGTGGCGGTTTCTGCCTTTGATACGTACCGTGACGGTAAAACCGAAAATATGGAACGTGATCGTAATTGGCATGTCTCTCACCTCCCGTTCGGAGGATACCGAGATGCCGCCTGCCGTATAGCTTTGGTGCCCTTGGGGGTTCAAAAGAACCGTATTCAGTCTAGCATACCTCGAACAAAATGTCAAATCCCGGCGAATGCGCCCCTCTTGACAAATCTGTGCAACCTGTTATAATGAAAATATCAAAGGCTCCGCGACAAGCGGTTTTGCCTCTAGCTAAGCAGCAGCTGAGAAAATCTCGAAACCGTCACTTTGCAGAGTGGCGGTTTCGGCATGTAATGCGGATGGATACGGTAAGTCCAAAGATATGGAACGTGATCGTCACCGGCATATACATCCCCCCTTTCGGGAGGCAAAACCGCCTATCGCTGTGTTGGAGCCTAGGGGTTCATAAGAACCACATTCAGTCTACCATACCCCGAACAAATTGTCAATTATCGCCGCCCGTCCGGGCGGCGTGACTTTTTCTTGCATTTTTCGCCTGTGACTGATATGATATACACATGTATATGAAGAAGAGAGTTGCTTACTATGTCAGCCGGAAGAGCGTGCTCATATGGCTGGCGGCACTGGCGATGGTGGCTTCGGCGGCGCTCCGCATTGCAAATGTCTGCGGGAAAGGCGCGGACGCAAGGACGATGTGGCTTCTGGTTGTGCTTCCGGTTGCGGGCTGCCTGTTCTATGTGCTGAATATTCTGTGTGACGGCAAGGATCGGTTTTACCGGTCTTCCATTCCTGTCATGCTGCTGACGCTGTACTACGGCATCAAGATCAGCATGAGCGGCATGCCGATCTGGCTGATTTTCGTCTGCTGGGTCGCGTATCTGGCCGTCGCCGCGTTCTATACCGTGACGGTCAGCGGCCTGGTCAAGAGCACTGTGCCGCTTCTGCTGCTGCTCCTTGCGGCGCTCGGCGTGCTGTGCGCGATGCATCAGTCCGCGTTCGCCCGCGGCAGCTGGGATCAGCTGCGCCAGACGCTGCCGGATATGCTGTTTTTGCTGGGCGGCATTCTGACGCTCTTCGGCACGGGCATTTATCTGGACGGAGACTATCATCCCACCTGGGGCGACCGGCCGGACGGCCGCAAGCTCCGCACGCTCGACCCGATGACGGTCGTGGCGAACTATATCATGCCGGTTCGCTGCGGCGCGTCGAACTGCATCCATGAAACGGTCGAAATTTCGGCCATTGAGCGCTATATCCGCGAAAAGCGCAAGCAGGGCTATACCAGCTTCGGCATGACGCATGTGTTCCTTGCCGCGTATGTGCAGTGCGTGGCCAAATATCCCGCGCTCAACCGCTTCCTCTCCGGCCAGCAGGTCTATAGCCGCGGCGACGATATCCAGTTCTGCATGGTCGTCAAGACCGAGATGGACACGAGCGCGCCGGAATCCATCATGAAGCTGCACCTCAAGCCCACGGACGGCATCGAGGAGATCTACCAGAAGGTCAACGACGGGATCCGCGCCATTCAGGGGCAGGCCATCGGCGGCAGCGACTTTGACAAGACGGCCAAGGCCCTCTCGCTCATTCCCGGCGTGCTGTTCAAGTTTGTGGTCTGGGTGCTGAAGACGATGGATTACTTCGGCCTGCTGCCCAAGTTCCTGCTGGAGGTCAGCCCGTTCCACGCGTCGATCTTCTTTACCTCCATGGGCTCGCTCGGCATCCCGCCGATCGTGCATCACCTGTATGACTTCGGCAACATGCCGGTGTTTGTATCCTTCGGCTGCAAGCACCACAAAAACGAAGTCCTCGACGACGGCACTGTCGTCCGCCGCAAGTACATCGACTACACCGTCAATACCGACGAACGCATCTGCGACGGCTTCTATTATGCGACCACGCTCAAGCACCTCAAGCGGCTGCTGTCCCATCCCGAGCTGCTGGACAAGCCGCCCGCGGTGGTCAATCACGACATCGAGTGACTATATCCATACAGATCCGACGGCCCCGGCTTTTGCCGGGGCTGCTTTTTCAATCATTACAAATTGTTTTCGCAAGTTCACATAATCAAGCGAAAACCGCATTCTGACGGACAAACCGGGTAAAATAAATCCAAAATATGCGAAACTGTCCATTGACGAATGCGCGTCAATCCGCTATGATGGTGACGCTGGGAAAGCAGCAAACGAGAGAGTTCTTCGCTCCGCGGCCCCATCCATGGGCAAGCGGCGGAGCCATGAGGAGGATATATGAAAAAGCTTTCTGTCATTCTGGCAGCGCTGGTTCTGGTGCTGCTGTGCGGCTGTGCCGCCGATCCTGCGCCCGCGCAGGAACAGGATGAGCCGCAGCCGGCCGCCGCAGAGCCGGTTCGCGTTGCAACGTTTACCGCGGATATTCTTTCTGCCGGCAGCGATATGCTGCTGGTCACGCCGGAGCCGGGCAGCTTTGCCGACGCTTCGGCGACCGCCGTCGCCGTGCAGCTGGCCGATGGGCTGGTGCCGACCGGTGCAGACGGCTGGCCGATCGCCGTCTCCGAGCTGTCGCCGGAGCTGTGCGTGGATATCACGTATCTTGGCGATCCCACGCCGGGCAACCCGGCAGAGGTGATCGCCGTAGCCATCCGCGTCGTGCCGGATGAGGACGTGACCCAGGTGCAGCCGGATCCGACGCCGGAGCAGCCGGACGAACCGCAGCCGGAGGAGCCGGTCTATGAGCCGTTCACCACAGTCGAGCTGCCCATTCAGGACGCCGCTCCGGCGGAGATCCCGTATGACGGCCTGACGCTCTATGGCTTCCAGGCGGTCCGCACGGAGATCGTCAGCCGCGGCGAAGCCGATCTGGACGGCTGCGGCACGCCGGAAGAGATCCAGATGCTGCGTATCTGGGATCAGTACGACCAGCAGTCGTTCATCCTGCGCGTGCAGAAGGGCGACGAGATCTTTGACACCGGCGTGGTTGAGCAGAGCAGCTATCCGCCCAGTTTCAATGCCCACGTCTGGCTGGCCGATCTGGACACCGACAGCTATCCTGAGATCTATTTCTGCGGTGATATGGCCAGCGACGATTATGTGCTGAATGTCTGGTCGTTCAAATCCGGCGCGCCGGAGCTGATCCCCATTGACGGAGAACAGTATCTGGAGGCGGAAATTCTGGATATCTCCGACGGCAGCTTGCAGCTGGAAAGCACGCAGGATGTGCTCGGCTCCTATCAGGCGGTCCGCGCCTATGTCCTGCGCGACGGCGAGCTGCGCCCGCTTGGCGATGCATGGCAGATCGTCCCGGCCAACACCAGCTATTCCAAGCTGTCCGTTGTCGTGGAGCTGCCGGTCACGCTGGACGACGGCACACAGACCACGTTCCCGCAGGGCACCGTCCTGCAGGTCACGGGCACCGACGGCAAGAGCTTCGTCGATGTCGTCACCGAGGACGGCACGGCTGGCCGCGTCTACATTGAAAAGCCGGAAGGCGATTGGCAGTGGTATATTGACGGCGAGCCGGAGCTCAATTATTTTGAGCTGGTGCCCTACGCCGGATAACAGGACTTGCGCAGAGACCGGGTTTCCGGTATAATAACACACAGGGCGCGCCGCGGATCTGCCCGCGGCGCGCCCTGACTGGTTTTTGGTTGGTTGTGTAAAAAGCATGTGCCTACTGCATCGCATCAGCTCCTTTCATGACAAACGGCACTGTTTATCAATTTGTATCTATTATACACTGAATTGTAACTATTTCAAGCCGCCAATCCTGAAGAATCTATGAAGAATAAGCGGGAGGACATCCATGGGACAGGAGAATAACAGCTGGTTCGCCAGAAACCGGGGCGTGGTGTTCGGCTTTGCGATCGCAATACTGATCCTCAATATCGTCGTGCTGATCCTCGTGCCGACGCAGACGCCGATCTCTGTGGAGCAGACCGTCACGGAATACGCGCTGGACGATGAGAGCTTCGCCGTGGAGCACGCCGTGACGCTCACTGGTACACTGACCAAAAGCATGATCCATAAGAATATGTTTATCGGCACGCTGACCATCTCCGGTGTCGACGGCATGGAGCAGCCGTATCCGCTGGAGCTGACGCGGGAGGATGGCCGCTGGTACGGCCTTCATGAGCAGGACACGTCGCCCATCTATGCCATCTTTGCGGACAAGGACTTTGGCTCTATCCTGATCGTTCTCTGGGAGAGCCGGGAGGACGGCCACGCGACCATGTCCACGGCGTCGGCGCATTTTCTCGCGCCGGGCACGGCCAGCCGCCGCGCTGCGCTTACGAGATTCCAGGAATATCCGCTGTATACGGTATCTTGACCAAAAACAGAGCAGCCAATTTGTTTATTTTGTTCAATCGTGCACTTGATTTTTTGACCCCTACAGCGTATACTGCAACCGTAAACGAGATCAAAGAACTGAAAAATTGCATGGGAGGCAATGAACATGAAACTGAGAAACATCAAAGAGGTCGAACAATTCCGCAAGGTCATCCACGAATGTGAAGGCAATGTATACCTCAAGAGCCAGGAAGGCGACGTTTTTAACCTCAAGAGCGCACTGAGCGAGTACATCGCGCTGGGCCAGCTCCTGGGCGAGCAGGGCGACAATCTTGAGCTGTTCGCCGACAAGCACGAGGACGAAGCCCGTCTGATCGGCTTTTTGACGGAGCTGGACAAGGAAAACGGCGAAGCGTAATTGAACCCGCAGATAAACAGAAGCGGCCCTGTTCCGATCGGAACAGGGCCGCTTTTCGTCTTACAGTGTTCCCGGCTTGCGGGGGATATAGATGCCGGCGGGGCCGAGCTTCGGTGTGCCGTTTTCGGCGGCCAGCTGGCCGCGCAGATAGACCTGCGCGATCGAGCCGCGCGTCCGGAAGCCCTCATAGGGCGTGTAGCCGGCAGCGGAATGCTGGCTTTCGGCTGTGATGACAGTATCAGCTTCGGGATCATAGACGACGATATCCGCGTCGCTGCCGACGGCCAGAACGCCCTTGCGCGGGTATGCGCCGTACAGGCGGGCGGGATTCTCCGACAGAAGCGCGCACATCTGCTCCTTTGTGATGCGGCCCGCGGCAACGCCTGCGGTGTAGAGCAGTACGCCGCGCGTCTCCACGCCGGGCAGACCGCCGGGGATCTTGGTGAAATCGCCCTTGCCGGCGTCCTTTTGCTGTAACGTGAAGCTGCAATGGTCGGTCGAGATGGTCTGAATGGTGCCGTTGGCCAGCGCCTTCCAAAGAACCTCCTGATCCTCCTTTTTGCGCATCGGGGGCGCGCAGATATAGCGGGCGGAAGCGGAATACTCCTCCTGGTAATAGACGCTGTCATCCAGCAGCAGGTAATGCGGGCAGGTCTCAACATAGACCTTCTGGCCGCGTGCACGCGCCTGCATGACCTCGGCCAGCGCTTCCTTTGTGCTCAGATGGACGATGACAATGGGCGTGTCCGCGACCTGCGTGATGCGCAGCAGATGTGCGACCGCTTCCGCTTCCAGCGGGTTCGGGCGGCACTGCGGGTGCGACGACGGCGCAGTTTTGCCGGCAGCCTTATGCTCGGCGATCAGCGCGTCGATGACGCCTGCGTTTTCGCAGTGGACGCCCGCGATGCCGCCGTATTTCCGGAGCTCCTGCAAGGCATAGAACATGTCCTGATCGCCGATCATCATGGCGGGATAGGTCATATACATCTTGAACGACGGGATACCGGCTGCAAACATGGCGGGGATCTCCGCCTTGATGCCCTCGTTCCAGTCGTCGATGGTCATGTGGAAGCTGTAATCGCAGCTCGAACGGCCATCGGCCTTTTTGTGCCAGAGGTTAAGACCATAGCCGAGCGTCTCGCCCTTGTTGGGGCAGGCGAAGTCGATGACCATGGTCGTGCCGCCGCAGACGGCGCTGCGCGTGCCGGATGCAAAATCGTCGGCCGTGGTGGTGTTGCAGACATCGAGATCAAAATGCGTGTGGGCGTCGATAAAGCCCGGGAAGAGCAGCTTGCCGCTGACGTCCACGACGGCGGCGCCGTCCGCGGGAAGATGCTCGCCGATCTGGACGATGGTTTCCCCGTCGATCAGAAGATCTGCGACCCGGGAACCGGCGGCGGAGACGATGGTGCCGCCTTTGAGTAACGTTTTCATGAAATTCTTCCTTTCTGCATAGAGTCCGGGATCCTGCCGATCCCACGCTGCGCGGCGGTCGGGCCGCGTTGGTTTTTTATTTGACGCCGGTGGAGCCGAAGCCGCCGCGGTCCGTTTCGCTGAGCGTTTCACATTCCTCAAACGTGATGGGCGGCTGAACCTCGTAGATGCGGAATTGGCAGATGCGGTCGCCCTTTTCAAGGACGGTGTCGCGCGTGGCATAGACCGGGAGCTTCCATTCGTCGTTCGTTCCGCAGTAGCTGTTGTCGATTACACCGACGGAGTTGGCCTGTAGGATGCCCCAGCGCTTGAACGTGGACGAGCGGGGAGCGGTCCGCGCCTCATATCCCTCCGGCAGCTGCATGGACACGCCAAGCGGAACAAGGGTAAATTCGCCCGCGTGCAGCTGCATGGTCTGCGCGCAGTAAAGATCGATCCAGTCGCCCTTGCCGGTCTTTTGCAGGCGGGGCAGATCGTCAGAAAAATAATGGATCTTGATGGTGGGCATGGCTTCCTCCTATTGCCGTTCGTCCCAGAGGACGATCTGGCCTGATTTGAGACTTGCGGGGACGTCGATGAGCCGCTGGTTGGACGAGCCGCGGAAGCGCAGACTCAGGTTCTTCTGCGCGGCGATGAACGGCCCGTCGACCAGCACGTCGAGATACGACAAAAGCTCCTGCGTGATCTCCCACGGGCCGAGCTTTTTTGCCAGAATATCCCGGTCAAACAGATATCCGGTGAAGGACCAGATGGATTTTTCGGGATATTTCGCCTTGATCCTGCGGGAAAGCTCCAGCAGGGCCGGCTGATTCTCCGGCTCGAACGGCTCGCCGCCGAGATATGTGATGCCGCGGATATAGCCGGGCGCCAGCAGGGCGAGGATCTGCTCCATGACCGCGTCGTCAAACGGCTTGCCATAGGCAAAATCCCACGTTTCTGGGTTGAAGCAGTCCTTGCAGTGGTGCCGGCAGCCGGAGACGAACAGACTCACGCGCACACCGGGGCCGTTGGCAATGTCGCAGGATTTGATCGTCGCGTAATTCATGGCGGAGCCCCCTTTTTCTTTATGGTATCACGGGCGAAGTCGCTTTGCAAGAAAAACAAATGCAGGCGCTCCGCAAAAGAAGCGCCTGCTCCAGATGTTCCCGACAAACGCAATGGGGGCTGTCCCACGAAGAGACAGCCCCGGATTTTATGCGCCTGCGGCCTGTAGGATGACGTACAGAAGCTCTTCGCGGCCGGTGCCCTTTTCCGCGGAGAACGGGATCAGGGCGACGGTATCCGGGAGCGAGAGCGTCTGGCGGATGCAGGAAAGATTCGGCTCAATTTCGCTCTTTTTGAGCTTGTCCAGCTTGTTGGCCACCACGACAAAGGGCCTGCCGGACTGCAAAAAGTAATTGGCCATGACGACGTCGTTGGCCGTCGGCGCGTGGCGCGCGTCGACGAGCATCACGCCGAAGGTCAGCGTGTCCGGCGCGGCAAAATACGCTTCCATCAGCCTTCCCCAGCGCTCTTTTTCCTTCTGCGGCACCTTGGCATAGCCATAGCCCGGCAGGTCGACGAGATACATGGCGTCGTCGATGCGGAAAAAGTTGATATGCGTGGTCTTGCCGGGCGCTTCGCCGACACGGGCAAAATTTTTGCGGAGCAGAAGCTTATTGATGACCGAGGATTTGCCGACGTTGGACTTGCCTGCAAAGGCGATCTGCGGCAGGTGATCCTTCGGGCAGTCGGCCACGGCGGTCACGGAGCGGACAAATTCCGCGTTGTGCAGATTCATGGCAGGCCCTCACTGGCGGATGCCGGGCTTGCGGCGGGTCTTCGGCGCGGGCATGGACAAAACGTCCGTGCCGGCCGCAGCCGCAGGCTCTGCGTCGACCGCCGTCGCCGGGACGAGCGCCGCTTCAAGCACGCGATCCGTGCTGGAGACCGTGATGAATTGCAGCGCCTGCCGCACGGTCTGGTCGATCTCTTCCAGATCCTTTTCGTTTTCTGCCGGGATGATGACCGTGTGCATGCCGTGGCGCAGTGCGGCCATCGTCTTTTCCTTCAGTCCGCCGATCGGCAGCACGCGGCCGCGGATGGAGATTTCGCCCGTCATTGCCACGTCGCGGCGCACCGCGCGGCCGGTCAGGGCCGAGACGATCGCCGTGCAGATCGTGATGCCGGCGGACGGCCCGTCCTTGGGGACGGCGCCCTCCGGGAAGTGGACGTGGATATCCTTCGTCTTGTAGAAGTCCGGGGCCAGCCCCAGCTCCTTCGTGCGCGAGCGGATATAGCTCATGGCCGCGAAGGCGGATTCCTTCATCACGTCGCCGAGATTACCGGTCAGCTCCAGCTTGCCGGTGCCGTCGACGACGTTGACCTCGACCTCGAGCGTCGTGCCGCCGACAGCCGTCCATGCAAGGCCGGTCACAAGACCGACCTGATCGGCCGTGACCGCGGCTTCCGGCAGGTATTTGCGCACGCCGAGGAAGTCCTCAAGATTGCCGCCGGTGACGGTGATCCGCTTGGGCGGCTCCGGCGAGACGAAGCGCATCGCGCACTTGCGGCAGAGGGCTGCCATCTGGCGTTCGAGATTCCGGACGCCGGATTCGCGCGTGTAGCCGGAGATGATCTCGCGGATCGCATCGTCGGAGACGCGCACCTGCGTGCGCTTCAGGCCGTGCTTGGCCAGCTGCTTGGGCAGCAGGTGGCGCTTGGCGATCTGGAGCTTCTCCTCGTCGGTATACGAGCCAAGCTCGATGACCTCCATCCGGTCGAGCAGCGCCCGCGGGATGGTGTCCGTCGTGTTGGCCGTCGTGATGAACATGCAGTGGGAGAGGTCGAACGGCACCTCGATATAGTGGTCGCGGAAGCTGGAATTTTGTGCGGAATCCAGCACCTCCAGCAGGGCCGACGAGGGGTCGCCCTTATAGTCGCTGCCGAGCTTGTCGATCTCGTCGAGCAGCAGGAGGGCATTCTTGCTCTTGGCCTGCATGAGCGCCGTCATGATGCGGCCGGGCATAGCGCCGATATAGGTCTTGCGGTGGCCGCGGATCTCCGCTTCATCGCGCACGCCGCCGAGCGAAAGCCGCGCGAGCTTGCGGTTAAGCGCGCGCGCGATCGAGATCGCGACCGAGGTCTTGCCGACGCCCGGAGGGCCGACCAGACACAGGATCTGCCCCGGAAGCTCCGGCGCCAGCTGGCGCACGGCCAGCGTCTCGAGAATGCGCTTTTTGACGGTCTCAAGGCCGAAATGATCCTCGTCGAGGATCTTCGCGGCAGCGCGGACGTCCAGACGCTCTTTGGTCTCTTTGTTCCACGGTAGCTCAAGAATGGTGTCGAGATAGTTGCGCAGAACGGCCGCTTCGGCGGAGCCGGGCTGCTGGCGCGCGAAGCGCGAGACCTCGCGCAGGAGCTTTTCCTCGGTATCCTCGGGCAGCTTCAGCGCCAGAATTTTCTCGCGGTAGCTGTCGGCGTCGGAGTCGTCGTCCTCGCCCAGCTCCTCGCGGATCACGTGCATCTGCTCGCGCAGGTAATAGTCGCGCTGGTTCTGGTTGACGTTCTGCTGCACCTGATCGTTGATCTCGCTCTCCAGACGCAGAATCTCCAGCTCCTTGGCCATGGCGTGCACGCACAGGGACAAACGCTGCACCGGCGGGAGCGTTTCGAGGATCTTCTGCTTCTGTTCATAGCCGAACGTCGCGTTCTGGGCGATGAAATCGGCAAGCTCGCCCGCGTCGTCCGACGCGGAGCCTTGCAGCAGATTTTCCTGCCCGGATTTGACGGCAAGATCGATGAACTGCTCAAACAGCTGGTGCGCCTGCCGCACCAGTGCCTGCGTGCGCGGCAGCGCCGCGTTGTAGCCCGGCTCGTCCAGCTCCATCGCGCGGGCGAAGAAATACGGCTCGGAATGGATGAGGTCGGTCAGCTGCGCGCGGTATTTGCCCTCGACGAGAATGCGCATGTTGTCGCCCGGCAGGCGCAGCACCTGACGGACATAGGCGACGGTGCCGATGGAATAGAGGTCGGCTTTTTTCGGCTTGTCGCACTGCACGTCGCGCTGGGCGACGAGGAAGATCATCTGGTCGGCGCGCATGGCTTCCTCCACGGCGCGGGCGGATTTGCTCCGGCCGACGTCAAAGTGCGTCACGCAGCCCGGGAACACGACCAGCCCGCGCAGCGCGAGCACCGGCAGGCAGGTCAGGGGTTTATAGTCACTCATAAGGCTTGTCTCCTTTCGTGGAGAATAAAAATACGCAGGAAGGGAGCGTGCGCTCCCTTCCTGGTGTTGTTTGTTACAGCGTCACGCCTGCGTTCTTGATGGGAGCGCGGGGCTTTGCGGCGTCACGGGTGATCTGCGGAGATTCGCCGTCACGCACGCACCGCTCGGTGATGCAGACAGACTGGATGGTGGGATCCGACGGGATCTCAAACATGATCTTCGTCATGATCTCCTCCATGATCGCGCGCAGGCCGCGCGCGCCGATCTGGCGGGCGATGGCCTTTTCCGCGATCGCTTCCAGCGCGCCTTTTTCAAAGCTCAGCTCGACCTGATCATAGGACAGCAGCTTGTGGTACTGCTTGCAAAGCGCGTTCTTCGGCTCGGTCAGGATCCGAACCAGATCGTCCTTGCCAAGGCTTTGCAGCGACGTGATGACCGGCAGACGGCCGACCAGCTCGGGGATGATGCCGAACTTCAGAAGGTCGTGCGGCTGAACCAGCTCAAAGAGCTTGCCGACGTCGCGCTGCTTTTTGCTCTGTACCGTGGAGTTGAAGCCCACGGAGGAGGTATCGGTGCGCTGCTCGATGATCTTGTCCAGACCGTCGAACGCGCCGCCGCAGATGAAGAGGATGTTGGTCGTGTCGACCTGAATGAACTCCTGCTGCGGGTGCTTGCGTCCGCCCTGCGGCGGGACATTGGCAACGGTACCCTCGAGGATCTTCAGAAGTGCCTGCTGCACACCCTCGCCGGAAACGTCGCGGGTGATGGAGGTATTTTCCGATTTGCGGGCGATCTTGTCCATCTCGTCGATGTAGATGATGCCGCGCTCGGCCAGCTCGACGTCGAAATCCGCCGCCTGCAAAAGGCGGAGCAGGATATTCTCCACGTCCTCGCCCACATAGCCGGCCTCGGTCAGCGTGGTCGCGTCCGCGATGGCGAACGGCACGTTCAGGATCTTGGCGAGCGTCTGGGCGAAGAGGGTCTTGCCGGAGCCGGTGGGGCCGATGAGCAGAATGTTGCTCTTTTGCAGCTCCACGTCGGAGTCCTTCTGGAAGTAGATGCGCTTATAGTGGTTATAGACCGCGACGGACAGGGCGACCTTGGCGTCCTCCTGACCGATGATATAGCGGTCCATGTAGGTCTTGATCTCCTGCGGCGTCGGGAGCGTGTCCGGCAGCTCCAGCTGCGGAGTGCCCGCGCCGTGCATCTCATCGCGCAGGATGGACGAGCAAAGCTCGACACATTCGTTGCAGATGTAGACATTGGGGCCAGCGATGATGCGGCCTACCTGCTCCTGCCGTTTGCCGCAGAAGGAGCAGCGGATGGAGTCTCTTGCCAAAGCGGACTCCTCCTTTCGGGATTGGGATTATTGTCTTTTGTAGATGACCTTATCGACAAGGCCGTAGGCCTGCGCTTCCTCGGCGGTCATGAAATTGTCGCGCTCGGTGTCGACCTTGATAATATCGATCGGCTTTCCGGTGTTGGCGGCCAGGATCTCATTCAGGCGCTGCTTGATCTTCAGCATACGCTCGACCTGGATCTGCATGTCGGTCGCCTGGCCCTGCGTGCCGCCGGAGGGCTGGTGGATCATGATCTCCGCGTTGGGCAGCGCGAGCCGCTTGCCCTTCGTGCCGGAGGACAGCAGGAACGCGCCCATCGAGGCGGCCATGCCCACGCAGATGGTGGACACGTCGCACTTGATGAACTGCATCGTATCATAGATCGCCATGCCGTCGGTCACGCTGCCGCCGGGGGAGTTGATGTAGAACTGGATATCCTTGTCGGGATCCTGCGCTTCAAGATACAGCATCTGCGCAACAATCAGGCTGGCTGTGGTGCTGTTGACTTCTTCAGACAGGATAATGATACGGTCATTGAGCAGGCGGGAGAAAATGTCGTACGACCGCTCACCGCGGCTCGTCTGCTCGACAACATACGGAACTAAACTCATAATTGGGATTCTCCTTTCAGACGGATGTCAGGTTGGCTGTAGGATTCTACCCAGCCGGTTGGAGAATTATTCCTCAGTCTTGGGCGCTTCTTCTGCGGGAGCTTCCTCGGCTTCTTCCTTCTTGGCAGCCTTCTTGGCCGTCTTCTTTTCCTTTTCCTTTTCGACGGGCTTTGCGTTGTCGACGATCAGCTTGACAGCCTTGCGGCCCTTGAGGTCGGACTTGACAGCGTCGAGATCGACCATTTCCTTGATCTTGTCGAGCTCCATCTTGTACTGCTCGGCCATCTTCTTCAGCTCTTCTTCGACTTCCTCGTCGGAGACCTCGATGTTCTCCTGGTTGACGATCTCGCTCAGAAGGATGTTGCTGCGGACGGTCTGCTCGGCCATCGGGCGCATGGAGTCACGCATGCCCTTGATGTCGCCGCCGATCATCTTCATGTAGTCTTCCATCTTCATGCCCTGAGACTGCAGCTGATAGGCAAACTGCTCGAGGTGCTTGTCGACCTGCTCGTCGATCATGCAGGCGGGGATGCTGCAGGTCATGTTGTTGCCGGCCATGACGACAGCTTCGTTTTCGAAGTCGCGGTCGACCGTCTCCTGACGCTTCTTGGCAAGATCGGCCTTGATGCTCTTCTTGAGGGCAGCCAGCGTGTCGTATTCGGAGACGTCCTTGGCGAACTCATCGTCCAACTCGGGCTTGATGGTCTCCTTGACCTCGTGGATCTTGCACTTGAAGGTCGCGGCCTTGCCGGCCAGCTCCTTGGTGTAGTTCTCGGGGAAGGTGACCTCGACGTCCTTCTCTTCGCCGGCCTTGAGACCGACCAGCTGATCCTCGAAGCCGGGGATGAACGCGCCGGAGCCGAGCGTCAGGGTATAGCCCTCGGCCTTGCCGCCCTGGAAGGGCTTGCCGTCGACATAGCCGTCAAAGTCCAGAACGACGGTGTCGCCGGTCTTCGCTTCGCGGTCAACGGTCTCGATGCGGGCGTTGCGGTCCTGCATGCGGCCCAGCTCTGCGTCGACCTCGGCCTTGGAGATGGAGACGGTCTCCTTGGGGACTTCGATGCCCTTGTACTCGCCGAGGGTGACCTCGGGGTACAGCTCCGTGGAGACGGTCAGAACGACGCTGCCGTCCTCGGGGGTCTGCATATCGGTAATGGAGGGCTGGCCGACAGCCTTGATCTGCTGGTCGGTGATGGCCTCCTTATAAATCTCGGGGAAGATCTCGTTGACGGCGTCTTCATAGAACACCTGCGAGCCGTACATCCGCTCGACGAACTTGCGCGGAGCCTTGCCCTTGCGGAAGCCGGGGATCATGATGTCCTTGCGGATCTTGGCATACGCCTTGTCCAGAGCGGACTGGAACTCGTCCTTGGCAATCTCGACTGTGACCTTCGCGGAGCCGTTTTCTTTCTCTACGTTTTTAACGTTCATTGTGGTTTTTCCTCCTATGCGGTGCGGCCAAATGGCCGTAATTCACCATTCTCATTTGAATCCGTTCTATTCTAACAAACTCTTGTCAAGAAATCCACTGTTTTTTCAGGTTTTTATGCAAATTCAGAAAAAATTCAAATTCTTTCCGGTCATCCGATCCGCTGCGGACGGAAATCAACGAAATCCGCTGAAACCAGCCGGTACTGCACGCCCTGATACGTGTCCTCGAGCGACAGCCGGATGCTCTCGGCGTGCAGATGGCCGTAATAGCAGCGTGTCACGCCGTAGCGCGCAAACAGCTCCAGGATCTGCGGGCACGTGTAGCCGCGGTAGCGCGGCGGATAGTGCAAAAAGCAATATTTTTCCCGGTCGCCCGCCAGCTGCAGCGAGCGCTCCAGCCGTCCAAGCTCCCGCAGGAAGATCTTCTCGTCGTGTCCGCCCTCCTTCTGTGCGTCATACGACCATCCGCGCGTGCCGCACAGGGCAAGATCGCCGTAGAAAAAGCAGGAGTTGTGCAGGACGTGAAAATCCGGGAAGTGATGTTCCTCGCAGAAGCGGTCAAAGGCGCGCAGCGTCGTCCACCAGTAGTCGTGGTTGCCCTTCAGGATGATCTTCCGGCCGGGGATGGCGTTTATGAACGCGAAATCCTCCTTTGCGTCGGGAAGACTCATCGCCCAGCTGAGATCGCCGAGCAGGACCGTTGTGTCCTCCGGCCCGATCACGCGCAGATTTTCGCGGAGCTTGTCGACATAGCCCTCCCACCGGCCGCCGAAGACGTCCATCGGCTTGTCGGCCGGCCCCAGCGACAGGTGCAGATCTCCGATCGCGTACAGAGCCATCAGCGCAAAAACTCCGTCACGACCTGCCGCATGTCGGCGCGGCCCGCGACCTCGTCGAAGCGGACGGCCTTGCCCGCGAGCGCGGCCAGCGGGCCGGGTGCCGGCCGGCCGGTCACTTCGGTCAGCTGGGCAAGGATCTGCGTGCCGGGTCGGTGCTGCGTCACGCCGAGTGCGTCCAGGACGCTTGCGCAGAACTTAAAGGGGCTGGCCGTGGATTCAATCACGGTCGGCGTCCGGTCGCCGCTTGCGGCGCGGTAGGCGTTCAGGACGGTATAGGCGACGGCGGTGTGCGTGTCGAGGAGGTAATGCTTCTCGCGGAACAGCTTTCCGATCGTCTCCGCGCCCTGGGCATCGGTGCAGAAGCCGCAGGCGAACTCAGCCTGAATGGCCCGGAGGATCGGCTCCGAGACGGTGTATTTCCCGGTCTCGGAAAGGCTCTTCATGTAGCCGCGCACCGCTTCGTCCGAGCCGGACAGCAGGCGCAGCAGCCGCTCGAGGTTCGACGAGATCAGAATGTCCATGGATGGCGAAGATGTCTGGTAGAACGGACGGTTGCGGTCATAGGTGCCGGTTTTGATGAAGTCCGTCAGGACGTTATTTTCATTCGACGCGCAGATCAGCTTCGCGATCGGCACGCCCATTTTCTTTGCATAGAAGCCCGCCAGAATGTTGCCGAAGTTGCCGGTCGGCACGCAGACGTTGATCTTCTGCCCGGCTGTGATCGCGCCGGAGGAGAGAAGATCGCAGTAGGACGAGACGTAATAGACGATCTGCGGCAGGACTCTGCCCCAGTTGATCGAGTTGGCGGACGAGAGGAAATAGCCGCGCGCGGCCAGTTCTTCGCGGAGCGCTTCGTCGGAGAAGATGCGCTTGACGCCGGTCTGGGCATCGTCAAAGTTGCCGCGGACGGCGCACACGCCGACGTTGCTGCCCTCCTGCGTGACCATTTGCAGCTTCTGCATGTCCGACACGCCGCCGTCGGGGTAGAAGACGAGGATCTTTGTGCGGTCAACGTCGCGGAAGCCCTCGAGCGCGGCCTTGCCGGTATCGCCGGAGGTCGCGACGAGAATGCAGACCGTCTTCTCCTCGCCGGTCTTCCGCAAAGACGCGGTCAGCAGATACGGCAGCATCTGCAGGGCCATATCCTTGAACGCGCACGTCGGCCCGTGCCAAAGTTCCTGCACATAGACGCCCTCCTCGGGATTCACGACGGGCGCAGCCGCCGGGGTATCGAATTTTTCCGGGCCGTAGGCCTTTTCGGCAAAGCCGAGCAGCTCTTCTTCGGTAAATTCGTCCAGATACAGCTTCATGAGCTTCGCCGCGCGCTGCGGGTACGGCAGCTTTGCGAGCGCTTCGATCTGTGCGAGGGTGATCTGCGGGATCTGCTCCGGCAGATACAGGCCGCCGTCGCGGCTGAGACCTTCAACAATGGCTTCGCTGGCCGTCAGACGGCGCGCAGCGTCTCTTGTGCTTACATAATGCATGTGGTTACGACCTTTCGTAGAGAATTGCAGAACAGATTCTGTATGGTTTCCCCGGCATATCCGGCAGCTTCCAGATACTCACCGAGCGTATTATAATCATCCAGCGCCGCGAAGCCCTCCGGCAAGCGATCGCAGCCGTCGAGATCCGCGCCGAGGGCGAGATGCCCCTCGCCGCCAAGCGTAAGAAAATGATCGAGATGGCGGCGCAGATCGTCCAGCGTCGGCGATTTCTCCTGTGTCAGGAACGGCCCGTAGAGGTTCAGCCCCACCGTCCCGCCAAGATCGCAGATCGCGCGGAACTGCGCATCCGTCAGGTTGCGCGGGTGCGGGCAGACGGCAAAGGCATCGGAGTGGCTGGCCACGATCGGCCGTTCCGCCAGCTCCGCCATGTCCCAGAAGCCTTTTTCTGACACATGGCTCACGTCCACGAGCATGCCGAGCCGCTGCGCGCGGCGGAAAAAGTCCTTTCCCTTTTCGCTCAGCCCCTCGCCGGTCTGGCAGGAGCCGGAAAGGCCGTTCGGCAGGTTCCACACGAGCGAGACCATCCGCACGCCCTTTTCATAGGCCGCTTCCAGAAGCCCCGGATCCTCGCGGACGGCTTCTGCGCCCTCAATGGCGAGAAACGCGGCGGTCTTGCCCGCCGCCATGGCGGCGTCCGCTTCCCGCATGGTGCGGCAGAGCGTGATCCTGTCTTCATTTTCGCGCAGCTGCTCTGTGAAGTAATCCAGCGCGCGGGCAAAATGCTCCGTATGGGGCATTCTGGTCTTGAGCCATGCGGTGCAGAACGCGAAAAACTGCGCATAGCCATCCAGTTTTTCCGCCCGCTCGAGCGAGACGGCAAGCGAATTTCTGCGCAGGCTCTGCTCCTGCTGCCACAGCTCGATGGCCGTGTCGCAGTGGCCGTCAAATACGCGGTATTTTTTCAAAACGCATCCTCCATATGGTTGATCTGCGGCTTTTTCGTCGCCGTGCCGTCCGGAGCGTAAATCTCGATCACGTCAAAGCGCGGCTGCAAAGTGGTCTCGTGCTGCGACAGATAGACCAGCGCCGTGGTGCGCAGACGCTGCTGCTTGCGCGCGTCGACAAACTCCCGCGCGGCGGCGAAATCCGCTGTTTTGCGGAGCTTGACCTCGCAGAAGATGAGATACCGGCGGTTCGCGGCGATAATATCGATCTCGCCCAGCCGCGTGCGGTAGTTCATGGCTTCGATCCGGCAGCCCTTTTTCCGCAGATAGTCCGCGGCGAGCGCTTCGCCCCACGGGCCGAGCAGATCTCTAGGTCTCATAGAATTTTTTCAAAAATGTCATCCGGTGGATGGGGCTGGGGCCAAATTCCCGCAACGCTTCATAGTGCCGCTTCGTGCCGTAGCCCTTGTGGACGGCGAAGCCGTACTGCGGGTAAGCTTCGTCATATTGCTCCATGAGCCGGTCCCGCGTGACCTTGGCGAGGATCGACGCGGCGGCAATGGATGCAGACAGACTGTCGCCCTTCACGATCGTCCGGACGGGCAGGCCGAAGTCTCTGGCGCGGTTGCCGTCGATGAGCGCAAGCTCCGGCTGCGGGGTTAACTTTTCCATGGCGCGCGCCATGGCGAGGAACGTGGCCTGCAAAATGTTGATCTCGTCGATCTCCTTCTCGCTTGCGAACGCGATGCCGTAGCTCACGGCTTCGGCTGTGATGACGTCATACAGCTCGCGCCGCTTTTTGTCGGTCAGCTTTTTCGAGTCGTTAAGACCGGGGATCACAAGCTCCGGCGGCAGAATGACCGCTGCCGCGCACACCGGCCCGGCCAGCGGCCCGCGGCCGGCTTCGTCCACACCGCAGACCAGCTTCACGCCGTCTGCGAACGCTTCTCGTTCATAGACCCACAGATCGGTGGGTTGTTCGTTTTTCATATCGCTTCAGTCCTCCGGCGCTTCCAGCGTGAGCTGCCCCAGCTTGCCGCTGCGGTAATCGTCCATGAGCGCCTTGGCCATGCGCTCGGTGTTGACCTCGCCGCCGGAGACGAGATAGCCGCGCTTCTTTCCGGCCAGCTGGAGAAGCTCGTATCCGTCCGCGTCCTCCGGCGCTTCGAGCTTATAGCGCTCGAGAAGCGTCTGGGGATAATACTTTGCCAGCAGCGCGATAAAATGGCAGGCCAGCGTCTCGGTATCGATGACGTCCTCCTTGACCGCGCCCGTATAGGCCAGACGCATGCCGACCTCCGGATCCTCAAACTTCGGCCACAGGATGCCCGGCGTGTCGAGCAGCAGCAGTCCCTGATCGACCGTGATCCACTGCTTGCCGCGGGTGACGCCGGGGCGGTTCTCCGCCTTGGCACCCTTGCGCCCAGCTACCTGATTGATAAAGGTCGACTTGCCTACGTTCGGGATGCCGACGATCATCAGCTTGAGCGGCCTGCCGACCTGTCCCTTTTCCGCGTAGCGCGCCAGCTTTTTCGCCAGCAGCTCCCGCACGGCCGGGACAAAGCCGGAAATGCCCTTTTTCGTCTTGCAGTCGGTCTGCAAAACGCTGTAGCCCTTCGCGCGGAAATGCTCCGCCCAGCGCTTTGTCATGGCGGGATCCGCCATGTCGATGCGGTTGAGAATGATCATCCGGGGCTTGCTGCCGCAGATGGCGTCGATGTCCGGGTTACGGCTGGCCATGGGGATGCGCGCGTCCAGAATCTCGCACACCGCGTCGACCAGCTTCACGTCCGCTTCGATCATCCGGCGCGTCTTGGTCATGTGGCCCGGATACCACTGGATATTCATGCTTGTTTCGCTTCTGCTCGTTTCCTGCTTCATGATACTGCTCCGAATCTGCTCCATGCGCGGCCGCCGGTGATCTCACCGTATTCATTCGTCTGCCGCCCCGGGACAAGGACGATGAGGACTTTACCCAGAATCGCGTCCTCGCTCACGCAGCCGACGCTTGCGTCGCGGCTGTCACGGGAGTGGTTGCGGTTGTCGCCCATGACGAAAATACTGCCCTCCGGCACCGTCAGCGGGTAGGAGAGCGCCTGCCCGTAGCCGGCAAAGCTCTCATACGTCGGCTCGAAGGTATAGCTCTCGTCCAGTGCCGCGCCGTCCACATAGACCGTGCCGGTGTCAAAGTCGATATCGACCGTCTGGCCGCCGGCGGCAATGACGCGCTTGACGATCAGCTCGTCATTCTCGGAGAACGGCGGCGTATACAGGACGACCACGTCGCCCTGCTTCACGTCGCGGTACAGGAAATTGCTCTCCAGCACCAGATAATCCCGGTCGACCAGCGTCGGATACATGGAGCTGCCGTCCACGCCGACCAGCCGGAAAAAGAAAACAAAAATAAGTGTAATGACCGCCAGCAGCCGCACGAGATCGTACAGACTGAGATAGGCTTCATAGCCCTTCGGCTGCTGTTGTTCCTGCGCTGCCTCCTCCGGCAGCTGGTTCTTCTGTTCTTCCTGATCCATTGAAAAAATCCCCCGTTTCGGCGGAAGCGTAAAGTTAAAAATAGTATACACGATTTTGCACGATAAAGAAAGGGGGAAATCGCCTTTTCTTGCGGTATGCCCGCAGATGTGCTATACTGAAACCCAATAGAAGGGAGTTGGGACAGCATGTATCGGATCTTTGTCGTAGAGGACGACCCCGGCATTGCGCAGGCCGTCTGCGCGCATCTGCGCCAGTGGGAGCTGGACGCGCGCAGCGCGCAGAATTTCCGCGCGGTCATGGAGGAGTTTGCCGCCTTTGACCCGCAGCTGGTGCTGCTGGATATCTCGCTCCCGTTTTTTAATGGCTACCACTGGTGCACGCAGATCCGCAAGATCTCGCAGGTGCCGGTCATTTTCCTCTCGTCGGCGTCGGAGAACATGAATATCGTCATGGCGATGAACATGGGCGCGGATGATTTTATCGCCAAGCCCTTTGATCTGGAGGTTCTGACGGCGAAGGTGCAGGCGCTTCTGCGCCGGACGTATGACTTTGCGCCGGCGGCGCCGGCGCTGTCGCACCGGGGCGCGGTCTTACAGACGGGCGACCAGTCGCTGCTCACGGAAGGCGGACGGCTGCCGCTGTCGAAGAACGAATACCGGATCCTCTATACACTTTTGCAGCAGAAGGGCACGATCGTCAGCCGGGAGAAGCTGATGGAGACGCTCTGGCAGACGGACAGCTTTGTGGATGAAAACACGCTGTCGGTCAACATGACGCGGCTGCGGCGCAAGCTGGACGCGGCCGGGCTGGAGGGGTTCATCACGACAAAGATCGGCGCGGGGTATCTGATCGAATGAAGACGGTGCGTTTGTTTTTCCGGTATCTGCGCAGCAGGCGCATGGTGCTGGCTGCGTTTTTGCTGTTTGCCGCATTGTTTGCGGTGTCGTTCCGGCTGTACCATCTGCCGGTCAAGGCGGTGTGGTATCCGGCGGCTCTGTGTCTTGCGCTGGGGCTGGGGCTGCTGCTTCTGGATTTCCGCGCCGTCCGCGCCCGGCACGAGACGCTGCAAATTCTTCTGCGGCAGCTGCCGGTTCTGCCGCAGGAGCTGCCGCCGTCGCCGGAGATCGCCGAGAAGGACTATGCCGCGCTGACCGCCGCCCTGTGCAGCCAGCAGAGCCAGCTTCTCACGCAGATGACCGGCCGGTATCAGGACATGGCCGACTATTATACGCTCTGGGCGCACCAGATCAAAACGCCCATCGCTTCCATGCGCCTTTCCTTGCAGGCGGAGGATTCCGCCCGCTCGCGCAGGCTCTTGCAGGAGCTTTCGCGGATCGAGCAGTATGTGGAGATGGTCATGGTCTATATCCGGCTTGACGGCGGGAGTGATCTTGTGCTGCGCAGCTGTGATCTGGACGAGATCGTCCGCGCTGCGATCCGGCGCTTTGCGGGCGAGTTTATTACGCGCAGGCTGAAGCTGGAGTATATGCCGCTGGACGTGTCGTGCGTGACGGATGAAAAATGGCTGGGGTTCGTCGTGGAGCAGGTCCTTTCCAACGCGCTCAAATATACGCGCGAGGGCAGCATCACCATCTCGCTGGAAGCGCCCAGAACGCTCGTCATCCGCGACACCGGCATCGGCATTGCACCGGAGGATCTGCCCCGGATCTTTGAAAAGGGCTTCACCGGCTACAACGGCCGCAGCGACCAGAAGGCCAGCGGTCTCGGACTGTATCTCTGCCGCCGCGTCTGCGCAAAGCTCGGCCATACGATCACTGCCGAATCCGTCCCGGATCACGGCACCGCCATCCGCATCGGCCTGGAGCAGCAGGCCATAACAGAATAACAAAAGTCAAGCGGCTTTCCGTTCGGAAAGCCGCTTGGTTTATGCATCAAAGGCCGCGATAGGGGCAGGTCTTCCGGTCGGCGAAGCGGTAGCTGCGCAGGAACGGCTCCGGGGACAGGCCCTTTTCGAAGTAATTGAGCAGAAGCAGCGCGCAGGCGCGGCTGTCGCTGCCGGCGTTGTGGTGGTCGAGCTGCAGGTGCAGATGGTCGCAGAGCGTGTTCAGCTTGTGGTTTTGCAGGTATGGATACGCCTTTCTGCCCATCTGGCAGGTGCACAGATACGCCGTCTCCGGCTGCCAGTCGATCCTGTAATCCCGCAGGCAGGACGCCAGCACGCGCAGGTCAAACGGCGCGTTGTGCGCAACGAGCACGCTCCCGCGCAGGATCGGCTCCAGCAGCTCCCACAGAACCGGGAACGTCGGCTGGCCGCGCTCCATCTCCGGCGTAATGCCGGTCAGGGCGATGTTGAACGGGTCGAAGTGCGTCTGCGGATCGATGAGCGTATAAAGCTCCTTCACGATCTGCCCGCCCTCGATGACGCTCACGCCGATGGCGCTCATGCGCCGGTTCTGCGCGTTCGGCGTCTCCACGTCGAACGCCACATATCTTTGCTCCATGGTTCCACCCCTTCTGACAGGATGGAACCAGTATAGCAAATTTTCGCGCCTTTGTCAGCTTTTTTCGGCAATGGCCCCGGTAGGGCAGCCGTCCTTCGCCGCCTCCGCGGCGCTTTCCGCTTCCTCCGGCACCGCGCCCGGCTTCGCTTCGGCCAGACCGTCCTTCCGCAGGAAAAAGACCGCCGGGCATGTCTCGGCGCACAGGCCGCAGCCGATGCACGCGTCCTCGTCTACATGATATCGCATATCGTTTCCTCCAAAAAAGCAGTATCAGCCGGCAGCAGTGCCGGCTGATACCAGTATTTCCGGAAATTCAGTTTTTCTTTCTGCGCGGCGGAAAAATTCCCTTTGCAAAGCGCCGGTTCAGCTGCGCCAGCCCCTTGCGGCAGGCAAACATGACCGAGAACGCCAGCAGCCCCAGCACCACCAGAATGAGAAGTGCGGGCTTATCCAGAGCGCTCAGCGTGAACAGCTCCGGCAGGAAGAAATAGCAGACGGCGAACGCCAGGCTCAGCAGGATCATCATGGCCTTGCGCAGCGCGTTGAACGGGCGCGAGGTCTGGTACACCATCATAAGGCCCACGATGCCCATGATGCCCGTGCAGATGGTCGAGAGCATGTCCTCATGGATATGGAACGCCAGATAAAACAGCATGACGCCCACGACGAGAATGAGGTCGGACAGGGCCGCCGGGAGCGCGCGGTAGATGACATTGCGCATAAACCGGCCGCTGACGCGGTTCTCATTCGGCTCCATGGCCAGAATGAACGACGGGATACCGATGGTCAGTGCGTTCACAAGGCTCAGCTGCGCCGGCGTATACGGGTACGGCAGCGTAAAGAGGAGTGTGATGAGGGAGAGGACGAAGGTGAAGATATTCTTGACCAGATACAATGACGCGCTGCGCTCGATGTTATTGATGACGCGCCGGCCCTCCGCCACGACGGACGGCAGAGCGGAAAACTGCGAATCGAGCAGCACGATATGCGACGCCTGGCACGCCACGCCGGAGCCGGACGCCATGGCGATGGAGCAGTCCGCTTCGCGCAGGGCCAGCACGTCGTTGACGCCGTCGCCGGTCATGGCGACGGTATGGCCCGCCCGCTTCATGGCGGCGACGAGCTTTTTCTTCTGGTCGGGCGTCACGCGGCCGAAGACGACCTTTTCCTCCGCCGCCTTTGCCAGCTCCTCGTCGGTCTTCAGCGTCCGCGCGTCGACATACCGGTCGGCGTCCGCGATCCCGGCGCGGCGCGCGACCTCGGAGACCGTCAGCGGGTTATCGCCGGAGATGACCTTCGTCTGCACGCCCTGCGCGGCGAAGTAGGCGAACGTCGCCTTGGCTTCCGGCCGGATCTTGTTGGATAGGAGGATCAGCGCGATCGGCAGCATCCCGGCCGTCAGCTCCTCGTCGTCCAGCTGGCCGTCATACATGGCCAGCAGCAGCACGCGGCAGCCCCGGGCGGAATATTCCTCCACCTGCGGCAGGAACCGGTCTTTGTCCGGGCAGGCCGCAAGCAGGATATCCGGCGCGCCGAGCAGATACGTCTCGTCCTCGTGGAACGACACGCCGCCGTATTTTTTTGCCGACCGGAACGGCAGCGCGCGCAGCGCCGTCTGGCGCACGTCGCCGGTGAAATAGCGCTTGAGGGCGGCCATGGTGTCGTTATCCGCCTGCATGGCATAGACATAGTCTGCCATGATCATGCGGACATCGTCCACGATGAAGCGGTCCGGCTGGAGCGGCACGACGTCGTCGACAGTCATTTTCGGCTCTGTGATCGTGCCGGTCTTGTCGACGCAGAGCGTGTCCACGCGCGCAAGCGTCTCGATGCAGTCCATGCTGTGCACCAGCGTGCGGCGGTTGGCCAGCCGCAGGACGCTCGCCACCAGCGCAAGGCTGGTCAGCAGATACAGTCCCTCCGGGATCATGCCGACGATAGAGCCGACCGTGGATGTCACGGCGGTCGCCGCGTCGCGGTCCAGCCAGAGGTATTCTTTGATAAACATGACCGCGCCCAGCGGAATGACGATCATGCCGATCCATTTGATAAGGTTCGTGAGCGAGCGCATCATCTCCGACTGCGGCTGCGAGCCGGTCTGCTTGGCTTCGGTCGTCAGGCGGGAGACGAAGCTGTCCGCGCCGACGTGCGTCAGCCGTGCGCGGCACGTTCCGCTCACGACAAAGCTGCCGGAGAGCAGCCGGTCGCCCGGCTTTTTCAGGATCTCATCCGCTTCGCCGGTCACGAGCGCTTCGTTGACCCGGCACTCGCCGGATGCGACGCACGCGTCGGCGCAGATCTGGTCGCCCGCGGCAAAGACGGCGATATCGTCGCGGACAAGCGCCGCCGCGTCCAGCTCTGTCACCTGACCGTCACGGACGGCGCGGCATTTGGGCGCGGACATGATCTTCAGATCGTCAAGCTTTTTCTTCGCCCGCAGATCCTGCACAATGCCGATGACCATGTTGCAGAAGACCGGCCCCAGAAACGTCAGATTCAGCCACTGACGCACCACGATCACACAGGCCGCCAGCAGGAAAAAGATCAGGTTAAAATACGTGAAGACATTCTTCGCGATGATCTGCTGCACCGACGCGCCGGGCGGCTCAACCGGGAGATTGCTCCATCCGGCCTGCTGCCGCTGCTGCACCTGTGCCTGGGTCAGCCCCTGCTCCGGGTCGGCCTGCACCTCCGGCACCGGGAGCCGCGCAGGCTGCGGCGGCTCCTTCGGTTTTCGTTTCAGGAATGACGCTGCCAATCCGTCGTCCTCCCTCTCTCATTTTTGTTTTTGCTATCATATCACACTTTTCTCAAAATTTATCAACAAATTGTATATTTTAGCGTCAGTTGACAAAGGCACACATGCCCGCAGGACGCTCCGACCCGCCTTTCGCTGCGTTATCGTCCTTGACATACGCCAGTATGTCTGCGTCCTCTGCCTTGCGAAAAACGCGCCGGAGCGCCCGGCGGGTCTGCGAGTTTTCCCGGAGCATGGACGGCGGCTGGCAAGGCAGACGAGGCAGATGGGCTGTCGCCCATCAACGAGGATAACGCAGCCAGCTGCTGTTCAGGACCGGGAAAACCATGTGTGCCTTTGTCAACTGACGCTAAGAAAATCGAAAGAAACGCCGCCGCAGGCCATGTGACCCGCGGCGGCGTTTTGACGTGTTGAAAAAGACCGGATTTTTCTCTTAAATCTCCGCTTTCTCTGCGGATGCTTCAACAAATCCTGCGAAGAGCGGATGCGGGCGATCCGGGCGGCTCTTGAACTCGGGATGGAACTGGCAGGCGACGAACCACGGATGCTCCGGCAGCTCGACGATTTCCACCAGCCGTCCGTCCGGCGACAGGCCGGTCGGCACAAGGCCGGCCGCGACAAAGTCGTCCCGGAAATCGTTGCAGAACTCATAGCGGTGGCGATGACGCTCGGAGATCTCCGCCGTTCCATACAGGGCCGCCGCGCGGCTGCCCTCCGACAGAACGCACGGATATGCGCCGAGACGCATCGTGCCGCCCTTCTGGGTCACGGTCTTCTGTTCGGGCATGATGTCAATGACCGGATGCTTCGTAAACTCGTCAAACTCTGCCGAGTGCGCGTCCTCCCAGCCGAGCACGTGCCGGGCAAACTCGATGACGGCGATCTGCATGCCAAGGCAGATGCCGAAATAGGGGATCTTGTGCGTGCGCGCGTACTGCGCGGCGAGGATCATGCCCTCAATGCCGCGGTCGCCGAAGCCGCCCGGCACGAGAATGCCCGCGCAGCCGTCCAGCACGTGTGCAATCGTCTCCGGCCGCAGCTGGGACGAATCCACCCAGCGGATATCGACGATCACGTGGTTGGCCGTCCCCGCGTGGAAGAGCGACTCCTCCACGGACAGATACGCGTCATGCAGCTCGGTGTATTTGCCGACGAGGGCAATGGTCACATGGCGGCTGGCCGTCTTGATGCGGGTGACTATCTGCGCCCACTCGGTCAGCTCCGGCGCGCCGCAGGCAAGCTCCAGCTTGCGGCAGACGACGTTGGCCAGGCCCTCCTTTTCCAGCAGCAGCGGCACCTCGTACAGGGTGGACGCCGTCGTGTTGGGGATGACGCAGTCCGGCTCCATGTTGCAGAACAGCGCAATCTTGCGGCAGATCTCCTCCGTCATCGGCTGGTTGGTGCGGCAGACGAGAATATCCGGCTGGATGCCGATGGACAGCAGTTCCTTGACCGAGTGCTGCGTGGGCTTGCTCTTGAGCTCGCCCGAGCCGGGGATCTCGACGATCATGGGCACGTGGATGAACAGAACGTTCTTCTTGCCCTGCTCGGCGGCCACCTGCCGGATGGCTTCGAGGAACGGCTGCGACTCAATATCGCCGACCGTGCCGCCGATTTCCGTCAGCAGAACGTCGGTCTTCCCGTCGTCCATCTGGTAGATGCGGGACTTAATTTCGTCGGTGATGTGCGGGATGATCTGCACCGTGCGGCCAAGGTATCCGCCCTCGCGCTCGCGGCACAGGACGCTCCAATAGACCTTACCGGCGGAAACGGAGCTGCCGGCCGTCAGGTTGACGTCGGTGAAGCGCTCATAGTGGCCAAGATCCAGGTCGGTCTCGGCGCCGTCGTCGGTGACGAAGACCTCGCCATGCTGATACGGGCTCATCGTGCCCGGGTCGACGTTCAGATACGGGTCAAATTTCTGGTTCTGCACGCGCAGCCCGCGCTGCTTGAGCAGCCGCCCGAGGGATGCTGCGCAGATGCCCTTGCCAAGGCCAGACACCACGCCGCCGGTGATAAAAATATACTTCATCATGCCCCTCCTGCCGGTCAGACCGAGAACAGCAGCTCGTTATAACGCGGATACGGCCAGTAATCGCCGGCCACCAGCGTTTCCAGCTTGTCGACGGACGCGCGGACCTTGCCCATGAGGGCATAGACGGTATCGTGGTAATAGCTGACCAGCTCCGCGCTGCCGCCCTCCGGCGTCATTTCCAGCGCGGTCTTGAGCGCGACCGTATCGTCCAGCAGCGTCTCATTGAGGGACAGGATGCTCTCGGCCAGCGCCGTCTCGACGCGGCAGTCCGCGTTCGGCAGGGCCTGCTTTTTCTGTAAGATCGTCTGGCACAGAACGCCCTCATAGCGGGACGCCGCGTGCAGGATGCTGTGCTGCACCATGTCGACGAGCGTGGCCGCTTCGATGGAGATGATCTTGCAGTATTTTTCCATGTGGATCTCATGGCGCGCGAGCATTTCGCTTCTGGAATAGACGCCGTGCTTCGTCATCAGCTCCACGTTCTTGGGAAGGATATAGGCGGGCAGCGCCGCAGCCGTATTGGGCAGGTTCGCAAGTCCGCGGCGCTTGGCTTCCACCATCCACGCGGCGTCATAGCCGTTGCCGCCGAAGATGATGCGGCGGTGCGCCGTGAACGCTTCGCGCAGCAGATCGCTCAGCGCCTGCTGGAGATCCTCCGCGCCGGACAGACGGTCGGCGAAGCGCTCCAGCTCTTCTGCCATGATGGTGTTGAGAATGGTGTTGGGGCCGGCGATCGACTGGCTCGAGCCGGGCATGCGGAACTCAAATTTATTGCCGGTGAAGGCGAGGGGAGAGGTGCGGTTGCGGTCGGTCGTGTCCTGCGGGATGGTCGGCAGAACGTCGACGCCGATGCGCAGCTGGCGGCCGGTGCGCTCGGTATAGTCATGCTCGGAGATGATCGCGTCGATGATCTCCTCCAGCTCGGTGCCGAGGAAGATGGAGATGACAGCCGGGGGCGCTTCCTGCGCGCCGAGCCGGTGATCATTGCCTGCGAAAGCGACCGTGCTGCGCAGCAGCTCCTGATATTCGTCCACGCCGGAGATAAACGCGGCGAGAAACAGCAAAAACTGTGCGTTCTGGCTGGGCGTCTTGCCCGGAGAGAAGAGGTTTTTGCCCGTGTCGGTGCAGAGCGACCAGTTGTTGTGCTTGCCGGAGCCGTTGACGCCCGCGAAGGGCTTTTCATGCAGCAGGCAGACAAGTCCGTGCCGGTCGGCGACCTTTCGCATGACCTCCATGGTCAGCTGGTTCTGGTCGTTGGCGGCGTTGCAGTCGCAGTAAATAGGAGCCATCTCATGCTGGGACGGCGCGACCTCGTTATGCTTGGTCTTGCTGAGAACGCCGAGCTTCCACAGCTCGCGGTCAAGATCCTGCATATATTCCGCCACGCGCGGGCGGATGGCACCGAAGTAATGATCGTCCAGCTCCTGCCCCTTGGGCGGCTTCGCGCCGAAGAGCGTGCGGCCGCAGAACTTCAGATCCTCGCGCTTTTCATAGAGCGCCTTGTCGATCAGGAAATATTCCTGCTCCGCGCCGACCTGCGCTGTGACGCGCTGCGTCTTGTCGTCGCCGAACAGATGGAGGATCCGCAGCGCCTGACGGCTGACTGCTTCCATGGAGCGCAGCAGCGGCGTTTTTTTGTCGAGCGCGTCGCCGCCGTAGGAGCAGAAGACCGTCGGGATGCAGAGACTGCCGTCCTTGATAAAAGCGAAGGACGTCGGATCCCATGCGCTGTAGCCGCGCGCTTCAAACGTGGCGCGCAGGCCGCCGGACGGGAAGCTCGATGCGTCCGGTTCACCGCGGACCAGCTCCTTGCCGGAAAACTCCATGGTGATCCTTCCGCCGCCGACGGGGCAGATGAAGCTGTCGTGCTTTTCGGCGGTCACGCCGTTGAGCGGCTGGAACCAGTGCGTAAAGTGCGTCGCACCATGCTCGAGCGCCCATTGCTTCATGCCGCTCGCGATCTCGTTGGCGACCTCCAGCGTCAGGGGCTGATCCTGCTCCAGACATTTCTTCCACGCGGCAATCGCGCTGGCCGGGACATACTGTGCCATGGTGGCCTCATCAAAAACCATGCTGCCGAACAGTTCGGGGATCGTGTTCTTTTCACTCATGTTTGGCGTCCTCCTCTTTTCAGTCTGATCTGAAACAAAAAATATGCATCGATTGTACCGCTGCACGTGCTTTACGTCAAGAATAAAACTTTTACGAAGATAAAATCAGGAAAAACCCGGTTCGTTGTGGAAGGCTCTGAAATTGTTCCCGGCTTTGAAAGTTTTCCTTGCATCGTCCGGCCCGCTATGCTATAGTAGGCCTGTACCCACCGCAGAAGACGTCCTTCTGCGGTGGGCTTTTCTTCTGCGTGTCCGCATGCCGCGGACGCATGCGAAAACTCCCGAATATAGACAAACATCCGCAGGGAACCAGCTCTGCGGATGTCTGTAACATGCGGGTTTCAGCTCACGGGCTTCGGGTTGGCGGCGCTTGCGTCCGCGGCGTCCGTGTCGGTCTCTGTGTCGGTCTCGATCTTCGGGGCGACGACGTCGTCCGCGTGGATCTCAATGCGGCTGCTGCCGGGCGTCAGCACCAGCGTGCCCGGCTCGACCTTGACGTCGGACGTCGTGCCGCGCACGGGGTTCTTGGTCTCATAGGGGTTGCCGTTGGCCGGCTCATACCATTTGTTCTGGCCGTGCATGAGAACGGGCGTGCCGTCCTCGATCAGGTTCCAGATCAGGGCCATAGCCTGCTCCGGCGTATTGACGCAGCCGTGCGAGCCGCCGTAGACATAGAAGCTTGCGCCGAAGTTGTCGCGCCACGACGCGTCGTGCAGACCGATGAGGTCGCCGACCACGCTGACCCAGTATTTGACGAAGACGAGATAATCGTCGCCCTTGAGCCAGACGTCATGCTCCTTGCCATGCGCTTCGTACAGGCCCGTCGGCGTCTGGTGGCCGTTGAGCGCGCCGGAGACGATATTCGTATTGACGATCAGGCGGCCGTCCTTGATGTACGTCATCTGCTGATTGTCAAAGTCGACCTCCACATAGCTCTCGCCGAGGGAGAACGGCTTGCCGTTCTTGTCATAGCAGGCCGCGTCGGCGTCCACCTCGCCGGATTCCATGGTCAAAAGCTGCGCGCGGATCTGCGCCATGACGCTCTGGGCGTCGATGAGATAGTCACAGGTCACAAAGTCGATCTGCGTCAGGCCCTTGACCCAGGAGTCAAAGATGAACGGTGCATCATACTGATTATATTTGGTCGCCCACTTCGAGATCGTCTCGGCCAGCACTTTTTCGTCGACCGTGACTGTGCCGCCGGCGTCCAGATCGAGGATGGAAGCGAGGTCATGGCTGGTGAGCGTCTCCTCGCCGTGCGGCAGAAATTCGGAGTCCTTGTTGAAATCCACCTTGACCGTCAGCTCCGCCAGCGCCGTGCGGAACAGGCTGTCGGGCGTGTCGGTCAGAGAATCGGTGGTGACGGCGGGTTTGCGGTAGCAGTCGACCGACGTCAGCTCGAACGACGCATTCTGCGCGCCGGACGGCGTCACGGCCAGACCGGCGGCTGCGTTCTGTAGGCCCTCCTGCACGGCGGGCAGATTCAGCTCGTCGCCGTCAACTGCGTCATGGACGGTATAGACGCCGTCCACCAGCTCGATATAGGCGTCCTCCGGCGCGGTGCGCCGGACGCTTTGCAGATCGGCCAGTACGGCGGAAAGATCCAGCTGCCCAAGATCGGGCGTAACGGTCGCAGTCGGTTTGAGTTCCTGCTTCGCCCAGCCGAGCCGGTCCTCCAGCGGCAGAGCGGCAAACTGCGCATCCGACAGGCGGTCGATCTCGGAAAACTGCGAGGTGACCCGGACAAGGAGCCCGTCCCGCAGGCCGAGCGTCTGCATGTCATAGTCTCCGATGGGCGAGCCGTCCTCGGTCACGGTCAGCGTGGCCTGATCCACGGCTGCCGTCATGGCCTGATATTCGGCATAGACGGCCTGATGCGCCTGCTGCGTTTCGTCCAGCCGCGATTGCAGCCAGAACCAGACGCCCGCGGCAGCCGCCGCGAGTACCAGAATTACAATGATGACCACCCAAAGGGCGCGATGCTTTTTCATGCTTTTCCTCCGCTTGCTTCCGCGCGTGCGGCGCGGTCTCTTCTGCGAAAATTATAGCAGATTCGGCCGCAAATTCAACACGTTTTGCAGGCATTTCCTTTTTTTCTTTGCAAGCGCCGCTTTGGCGCGGTATAATGGGCAATATCAGAAAAATCCGGAGGATCCCTGTATGTCTGAGCTGATCTGCCCCGTCTGCGGCGCGCCGCTGCGGCGGGAGGAGAAAATCTGCCGCTGCGAAAACCGTCACTGCTTCGATCTGGCGCGCAGCGGCTATGTCAATCTGCTGCCGCCGTCGCCCGCCGGAAAGCGCCACGGCGACGACAAGCGCATGGTCGCCGCGCGGACGGCGTTTCTTTCGCGCGGGTATTATGCTCCGCTCATCTCAGCTGTGGCGGAGGTCTGCGCGGGTCTTGACCGGACGCCATTGCGGATCGTGGATGCCGGGTGCGGCGAGGGGACGTATACAAAGGCCGTCTATGACGCGCTTGCCGCGCAGGGCCGCCCGCCCGAGATCCTCGGTGTCGACATTTCCACCGACGCGCTCCGGCATGCGGCCCGGCTGCTGCCGGAAGCGTTCTTCTGCGCGGCCAGCACAGCGAAGCTGCCGCTGGCGGACGGAAGCACGGATCTGATCCTCAATATTTTCTCTCCGTTCATGCCGGCGGAATTTGCCCGCGTGCTCGCGCCGGGCGGATGGCTGCTGCGCGCGGTGCCGATGGAGCGGCATCTGTGGGAGCTGAAGGCCGCCGTTTATGACACGCCGTATGAAAATCCGCCCGTCGATGAGACTGCCGAGGGCTTTATCCCCGTTTCCACGCGGCAGCTGCGAGGCACCATTGAGCTGCCCACAAACGAGGACGTGCAGAACCTCTTTCTCATGACGCCATACTATTATAAAACCGGCGCAAAGGATCAGCAGAAGCTGGCAGGGCTCGCGTCTCTTTCCGTCACGACGGAATTTGCGCTGATCTTATATCAGAAGGCGTGACGCCGCCCGTAAAAACCGCAAATGCCGCAGGCCATCCGGCCTGCGGCTGAATTTTTTATTCGCGTTCCCCAAGCGGGGTATACGGGATCTGTCTGAGTCTTGCGCGGTAGGCCGGGCGCATGATGCGGTTGCCGGTGGCAAGCTCCTCGAGCCGGTGGGCGCACCAGCCGGAGATACGGGCCGTGGCAAACAGCGGCGTGTACATTTCCTCCGGGATATCCAGCATGCTGTAGATGAGGCCGGAATACATGTCGACATTCGCACACATGGGGATCGTCTGGTGCTTGCGCGTCATGATCTTCGGGATGCCGAGCCGCTCGATGCGCTCCATGAGCTCCAGCTCGTCGGCGCGGCCCTTTTCGCGCGCCAGCGCCGTCGCGTACTTCTGAATGACGATCGCGCGCGGATCGGACATGGTATAGACCGCATGGCCGAGACCGTAGATCTTGCCGGAGCGGTCGCCGGCTTCGCCGTCCAGAATGCGGTCAAGATACGCGCCGAGCGCTTCGTCCGTCGGCGTCAGACCGACGTTTTCGCGGATATCGCGGTACATCTGCATGACCTTGGCGTTCGCGCCGCCGTGCAGCGGGCCTTTGAGCGAGCCGACCGCACCGGCGATGGCGCTGTAGGTATCGGTGCCGGAGGACGTCATGGCGCGGCAGACAAAGGTGGAGTTGTTGCTGGAGTGTTCCGCGTGCAGGATCAGCATGAGATCGAGCAGGTGCGATTCCTCCGGCGTATAGGCCTTATCGGGCCGGATCATGCGCAGGATATTCTCCGCAACGGACAGCTCCGGCTCCGGATTGTGGAGGATCAGGGAAGTGCCGTCAAAATAGTGCCGCTTGGCCGCCAGCGCGTTGGCTGCGATCAGCGGGAAACGGGCGATCAGGCCGATGGACTGCCGCAGAACGTTTTGCAGGGACGTATCGTCCGCCTGCTCGTCGTAGGAATACAGGCCCAGAACACTGCGGGCCAGCTGGTTCATGATGTTGCGGCTGGGCGCCTTGAGGATCATGTCCTCGGTGAAGGCGGCGGGCATGCTGCGCGCGCGGGCCATGACGTCGTTGAAGCGCTTCTGCTGCTGCCTCGTCGGCAGATGGCCGAGGAGCAGGAGGTAGGCCACCTCTTCATAGCCGAAGGTCCCGTTCGTCCGGTGGGCCGTCACGATATCCTCGACGCTGATGCCGCGGTAATAGAGCTTGCCGGGCATCGGCACGCGCTCGCCGTCCATCATATAGTAGCCCTGAACGCTGCCGACCTGGCTGACGCCGATGATCACGCCGGTGCCGTCCGCGTTTCGCAGGCCGCGCTTGATGCTCTGGTCGGCAAAATACTCCGCGGGGATCGCGTAATCCTGCGCAAGCGTCTGGCTCAGCTGCGCGATATCGTTTCTCAGAAGCTCGTTCTGCTCTGCCATGGGGATCGCCCTCCTGCAAGTTTTGTTTTCTGCATTATACAAAACCGAATTTCAAAATGCAAGAGTATTTTTTGATTTATTCATATATTTTCGATTTTATCAAAATATTGCCCAATTTCACTCGAGAAAATGCAGGATAAATTTCTTGCTGATTCTATTTTGACCATAAAATGCAGCGCGGACTTCGCGTTCTTGCATTTTCCGCGTCGAAGCCTCGCAGAGTTTGCGCCCGCAGGCGCAAAACAATGTGGATTTATTTTTTCCGGGAGCCCCCGCTCTCGGAAAAAATACTTTACGCCGGCAAACGTGAATTTTGTGCGCCTTTGGCGCACAAAACTTTGCGATGCAGCCGGCGCAAGCCCATTTGCCCCAAAAGCCGCAGCTTTTGGGGCAGTTCAATGCAGGCTGACGAAAGTCAGCCTGCATTGAGAAGTGCCGTGAGCCGGTCTGTCAGCGTCCACACACCTGCGATCAATCCCAGCAGCACCGCTGCCGGAATCGCCAGCACGCCGATCAGCGCCAGCCCCAGATAAAAGATCCCGCCGGAAAGCCCGGATCTCGCTTTTTTCATGGTATTACTGTGCATAGTTCCAGTTTCCCCCGTGCAAGCGTCCACACGTCCCGCAGCCAGTGGAAAAAGTCCTCGAGATTGCGGACCGTCTGCTGCACGCCGACCTCTGCGCAGCTGCCGAACACCGCTCTGGCCGCGCAGCAGGTCATGCCGATGAGCAGCGCCGCGATCAGAAGCAGCACCAGAACCAGCCGAAGCAGCAGCCGGATCATGCAGTCTCCTCCTTTGCGCCTGCGACGATGGAATAATACGAATTGGATGTGATGCGGTAGACGATGGTATAGAAGACCGCGTAGACCGCAAAGGTGATGATCGTCGTGCCGATGAGAAGCTTCAGGTTCGTGAGGTTGAAGAGCACGAGCATCTTATGGATGAACGGGAACGCAAAGCCCAGATGCAGCCCCGCGAACAGCAGCGGCAGGAAGAAGACCAGCAGGAGCTGGGAGTTGATGGACTTGCGGATGTCCGTCTTCGTCATGCCGACGCGCTGCATGATCTCGAACCGCGCCTGATCCTCATAGCCCTCGGAAACCTGCTTATAATAAAGGATCAGGACTGCCGCGGCAAGGAAGACGATGCTCAGCAGGATCGCGAGGAAGAAGAGACTTCCGTAGGTGCCGACGAAATCTTCACGGTTGAACGCGATGGACTCCACCGTGTACGACGCGTAGACCAGACCTTCCTTGTTTGCGCTGATCGTATCGATCATATCGGTGATGAAGGCGATCTGTGTCTCATCCGGACTGCCGGAATCAAACGAATACTGCCAGCTCACGACGACCGGATAGCGGGTGTCTTGCGTTCGCAGCGCGTTGACGGCAGCGTCGAAATCCGGAACGATCAGATAGATCGTCGTCGTGATGTTCGCGCTGTCCGCGCCAAAGCCGCCGAAATCGGGCTGCTGGCCCTTGATCTGATAGGTCAGCTCGCCGATGCGGATATCCGGCTGTGTGTAGGTCATGCGCGGGCTGCAAATGTATGCCTCATCCGGCGCCAGCGTCAGGCTTTGCCCCGTCATGCGGTTGTAATCCTCCAGCGGCAGGATGACCATGTCGACCGCACGCTCATAGTCCATGAATGTGGAGCGATCCGCACGCTCGAAGGAATCCCCCGTGAGAAGACCGGAGAACCATGCGCTGCGCGTGTCAAACTGCTCCTGCACGTCAAGGTTGTCCTGCGCGATGACCGATTCGATCATGCCGCGCGCGATCCCGATGTTCTCCTCATTTGCGCCGCCCTCGTCCTGCGTAAAGCGCAGCTCAATGGAAAGATCGCTCGGATAGCGCGTGCGGAGCGCGTCCTCCTTGCCGAAATACAGGCACGTCGTCGACGAGAGCATGACGAGTACCATCGTGGCCAGAATGCACACGGACGCCAGACCCGCGCCGTTGCGCTTCATGCGGTAGGCCATGGAGGAGACGGAGATAAAGTGGTTTTTCTGGTAATAATACCGCTTGTTTTTTTGCAGCACACGGCACAGGAGCACGGAGCCGGAAATGAAGATCAGATACGTCCCTACAATGACCATTAGAACGGCAATGAAGAACACGGCCAGCGCCGTCAGCGGCTGCTTGATAGTCACCGCAATATAATACGCCGTGCCGAGGATCACGAAGCCAGCCAGGCCGAATGCCCAGTTTGCCTTCGGCGGCTTTTCGCCGTAGGATTCGCTGCGCAGAAGCGCGGCGGCATTCGTCTTGCAGACCGTCACCAGAGAGCGCAGGAACAGGAGGGCAAAAATGCCGAGATACAAAAGCGTCGTCATCGTGACAGACGGTACGGAGACGGTAAAGTCCATCTGCACGCTGCCGCCCACGATATTGATGAGTACCAGCTCAAAGAGCTTACTGAGCAGAATGCCCAGCGCTTCACCCGCGGCAATGGAGAAGAGCGCCATGATGGCAGCTTCCCATGCGAGCACCTTGGCCAGATTCCCCTTGCCCATGCCGAGGATGTTATAAAGGCCAAACTCCCGGTTTCTGCGGCGGATGAGGAACGAGTTCGTATAAAACAGGAACAGGACCGCAAACGCCGCCATCGTAAAGCTGCCGAGACCGAGGATCATCGGCATGGTGTCGCCGCCCGGGAAGGTCTTGAGAACCGGCGAGGACGCCAGCGCGAGCAGGATATACGTCATCATCACCATGCCGACGCAGGTCAGCAGGAACGGCAGATACAGCCGCTTGTTTTTCGTGATGCCCTGCCAGGCAAGGCGCGGATAGAGCTTGTGTCTCATGCCCGCTCGCCTCCCGCCTGCAGAACGGTCAGGGCATCGGCGATCTTCTGATAGAGCTGATCGTCGGTCAGACCGCCGCGGTAGAGCTGGTGATAGACCTCGCCGTCCTTAATAAAGAGGACGCGGCCTGCGCGGCTGGCCGCGCGGACGGAGTGCGTGACCATCAGAATCGTCTGGCCGCCCGCGCTGATGTCGGAAAAGACGCGCAGCAGCTCATCCGTCGCCTTGGAATCGAGCGCGCCGGTCGGCTCGTCGGCCAGCAGCAGACGGGGGTTCGTGATGATGGCGCGGGCGACGGCCGCGCGCTGCTTCTGGCCGCCGGAAATTTCATACGGATACTTTTTCAGCAACTCTGTGATGCCAAGCCTTGCCGCGATCGGCTCGAGCCGCGGGCCAAGCTCCTTCTGCGGCACACCGGCCAGCACCAGCGGCAGATAGATATTATCCTCGACCGAGAAGGTATCGAGCAGGTTGAACTCCTGAAACACGAAGCCCAGATTGTCGCGGCGGAAGGCCGCACGGTCGGCTTCCTTGACCGTGGCAAGATCCTTGCCGTCCAGCAGCACCTGCCCGGACGTGGGCTTGTCGAGCCCGGCGAGGATATTGAGGAGCGTCGTCTTGCCGGAGCCGGATTCGCCCATGATGGCGACGTATTCGCCCTCCTCGACGGCAAAATTGATATTCTTCAGCGCTTCGACCGACGCGCCGCCAAAGCGTGTGGTATAGACTTTGCGCAATGCGTTTACTTCAAGAATCTGCATCTTGTATGTTCCTCCTGTGAAAGTTTCTGCGCCAAGTATACCGCGCGCCGCGCATGGCCGCTATCGATTCGGCTTACAATTTGCCGGGCGCGTCTTACAATTTTGTAAGATTCCCGGTTTTCCCTCTTGACAAATACCCCCACAGGGTATATATTCAAGATACCCAGCCGGGGTATTTGATATTACCTGTTCAAAGGAGGCCGGTTTCATGCCCGAACCCAAACGATGTTCCTGCTGTGAGAAGCACACGCTGCGGCAGGAGGAGCAGAAAAAGAAGCTGCTCAACCGCCTGCGCCGCATTGAGGGGCAGGTGCGCGGTCTGCAGGCGATGGTCGAGGCCGATGCCTACTGCAACGATATCCTCACGCAGTCCGCCGCCGTCAACGCCGCCGTCAACGCCTTCAACCGCGAGCTGCTGGCGGAGCACCTGCGCACGTGCGTGGCGCGTGATCTCAAGGAGGGCCATGAAGAAATCGTGGATGAACTGGCCGCCACACTGCAAAAACTAATGAAGTGATCGATCCCAAGGAGGGAGTTCCATGCAGCAATTCACTGTGACCGGCATGCACTGTGCCGCGTGCAGCGCAAGCGTAGAAAAAGCGGTCAAAAAGGTTCCCGGCGTCACGTCCTGCGCCGTGAGCCTGCTTACCAATTCCATGGGCGTAGAAGGCACGGCGGAGCCCTCGGCCATCGTCAGGGCCGTCGAAGACGCGGGCTACGGCGCGAGCCTGCGCGGCCAGGAAGCTGCGCCGTCCGCTGCTGCCGGAGCCGACGCGCTGGCCGACCGGCAGACGCCGCACCTCAGAAAGCGTCTGATCGCGTCCGTCGCATTTCTGCTCATCCTGATGTATTTCTCGATGGGCCACATGATGTGGGGCTGGCCGCTGCCCGGCTGGTTTGAGGGCAACCACGTGGCGATGGGGCTTGTCCAGCTGCTGCTGGCGGGCATCATCATGGTCATCAATCAGGAATTTTTCATCAGCGGCACGAAGAGCCTTCTGCGCGGCTCGCCCAATATGGACACGCTCGTCGCGCTCGGCTCGGCGGCGTCGTTCGGGTGGAGTGTCTATGCGCTCTTTGCCATGACGAACGCGCAGCTGCACGGCGGCAGCGAAGCGGCCGTGGCATATATGGACGAATTTTACTTTGAATCCGCTGCCATGATCCTGACGCTCATCACCGTCGGCAAGCTCCTCGAAGCGCACTCCAAGGGCAAGACCACGGACGCGCTCAAGAGCCTTATGGCGCTCGCGCCCGAGACGGCGACAGTCATCCGCGACGGCAGGGAAGTCAGGATCCCCGCTTCGCAGGTGAAAAAGGGCGAGATCTTTATTGTCCGTCCCGGCCAGAGCATCCCGGTCGACGGGATCGTGCTCGAGGGCGAGAGCGCCGTGAACGAAGCCGCCCTCACGGGCGAGAGTGTCCCGGCCGACAAGGCGCCCGGCGACGGCGTCTCCGCCGCGACGGTCAACTGCTCCGGCTTCCTCCGGTGCGAAGCGACCCGCGTCGGCGAGGACACCACGCTCAGCCAGATCATCCGCATGGTCTCCGACGCGGCGGCGACAAAAGCGCCGATCGCCAAGACGGCGGATAAGGTCGCGGGCGTGTTCGTCCCGGCGGTCATCTCCATCGCCGTCGTGACGACGGTCGTGTGGCTGTTCATCGGACGGGAATTTTCCTTCGCGCTCGCGCGCGGCATTTCCGTGCTGGTCATCAGCTGCCCGTGCGCGCTGGGTCTGGCGACGCCGGTCGCCATCATGGTCGGCAGCGGCGTCGGCGCAAAGAACGGCATTCTGTTCAAAACGGCCGCCAGTCTGGAGCATACTGGCCGGACGCGCATCGTCGCGCTCGACAAGACCGGCACCATCACCTCCGGCCAGCCGGAGGTCACAGATCTCATCCCCGTCTCCGGCGTCAGCGAAGCGGAGCTTTTGCAGGCAGCCGTTTCGCTCGAAGCAAAGAGCGAACATCCGCTCGCCGCAGCCATCATAAAGCGCGCGGCAGAGACCGGCACGCAGCCGGAGACCGTCACGGCATTCCAGGCCATCGCAGGCAGCGGCCTGCGCGCGGAGCTTGCCGGCACGCAGCTGCTGGGCGGCAGCGTCAAGTATATGACCTCGCAGCTGACGTTGCCGCCGGAGCTTGCCCGGCAGGCAGACGAACTTTCGCAGGCGGGCAAGACGCCGCTGCTGTTTGCAAAGAACGGCAAGCTGCTCGGCCTGATCGCGGTAGCGGATGCCATCAAGCCGGAAAGCCCGGAAGCCATCCGCCAGCTGCGCGGGATGGGCGTGCGCGTCGTGATGCTGACGGGCGACAACGCCCGCACAGCAGCCGCCATCGGGAAGCTCGCCGGCGTTGACGACGTCGTCGCGGGCGTCATGCCTGGCGGCAAGGAAGCCGTCATCCGTGAGCTTCAGAAATACGGCCCCGTTGCCATGGTCGGCGACGGCATCAACGACGCGCCGGCGCTGACCGCCGCCGACACCGGTATTGCCATCGGCGCGGGCGCGGACGTGGCCATCGATGCGGCGGACGTCGTTCTCATGAAGAGTACGCTCCTGGACGTTCCGGCGGCCATCCGGCTCAGCCGCGCGGCGCTGCGGAATATCCACGAAAACCTGTTCTGGGCGTTTATCTACAACGTCATTGGCATCCCGCTCGCGGCCGGCGTCTTCGTGGGCCTTGGACTGACGCTCAACCCGATGTTCGGCGCGGCAGCCATGAGCCTGTCCAGCTTCTGCGTGGTAACGAACGCGCTGCGGCTGAATCTCTGCCGGCTGTACAGCCCGAAGCATGACCATAAAGGAAAACCGCTGCCGGAATTTCATCTGGCAGACCAACACAAGGAGGAAGCAGCTATGACGAAAACTTTGAACATTACCGGTATGATGTGCGGCCACTGCGAAGCGCGCGTCAAGAAGGCGCTGGAAGCCGTGGACGGCGTCCAGTCCGCCAATGTCAGCCACGAGAGCGGCACCGCCGTCGTTACCCTGACGAAGGACGTGGCAAATGACGTTCTGAAATCCGCCGTGGAAGCGCAGGATTACACCGTGACCGGCATCCAGTAAGTCCTACAAAAAACAGCTGTGCTGAATCAGCACAGCTGTTTTTTCTTTTGATTATTTCTCCATCAGCCCCACGCAGTCGTAATACGGTTTGGCCGCGATGAGGGCTTTATTTTCCTTGAAGACGTTATGCATGAGCGTAATGACGGCGTAATCGCACTGCGCCATGGCTTCATCGAGGGAATAGTTGTGGTAGCCTGCCACATCGCCCCTGATATACGGCTCACAGGCGAGAACCTCGTAGCCGCGCTCCTTCAGGATGTTCGCAAACAGAACGGACGGACTTTCGCGTGTGTCGTCGATGTTGGCCTTGAAGCTCATGCCGAGCACGGCGATCTTCGCGCCGGGCTTCACATCCTTTGCAATGCGCTCCGCCGTCCATGCGGGCTTGCCGTCGTTGACGAGACGCGCTTCGTAGATGAGGGGCGTGATATCCTCGAATTTCTCATGGATGAACCACGGGTCGACCGCGATGCAGTGGCCGCCGACGCCGACACCGGGCGAATGCACATTGACGCGCGGGTGGCAGTTGGCCAGCTCAATGAGCTTGAAGACGTCGATTCCCAGCCGGTCGCAGACCTTGCTCAGCTCGTTCGCGTAGGCGATGTTGATATCGCGGAACGTGTTTTCCGTCAGCTTGCACATCTCGGCGGTCAGATCGTCCGTCAGGCGGATCGTGCCGCCGGTGACGACCTTTTCATAGATCTCCTTGGCATATTCCGCCGCTTCCGGGCGGTTTGAGCCGATGATGCGGTCATTCTCCCGCAGCTCGATGAGCATGCGGCCGGGAATGATGCGCTCGGGGCAGTGTGCCGTCATGAACGTCTCGGGCGCAAGGCCTGAAGTCTCGGAGACGATTTTCTCCACCATGCGCGTGGAATACGGGGGCGACGTGGACTCCAGCACGCAGAGGTTCCCCTCGCGCAGAACGGAGCCGACCTCACGCGCCGCGGATTCGACGAAGCGCATGTCGGATACGCGCTTGTGATCCTCTGCCTCGCGGTACGGGGTCTGGACGCAGATGATGAAGACGTCGGCAGGCTCCGGCTTTGTGGTGAAGTGCAGGCGGCCCGTCGCCATCGCCTTTGTCATGGCGTCCTGCAGGCCGGGTTCGACAATATGGATATGACCTGCGTTCAGCGTCTCGACGACAGACTCCTTGACGTCGAAGCCGCAGACCTCATACCCTGTCAGCGTAAAGGTGATGGCAGTGGGAAGGCCGATGTAGCCGCAGCCCATGATTTCAATTTTTTTCATGCTTTTCGCTCCTTCGTATGACAACATACGCAGGTATCATACCCCAAAACTCACGCTTTTGCAAGCAGGTTCTGCACCATATCGGTCTTTTCCCACGGCAGGTCGAGATCCGCACGGCCGAAGTGGCCGTAGGCCGCCGTCTGGCGGTAGATCGGGCGGCGCAGGTCGAGCGTTCTGATGATGGCCGCCGGGCGCAGGTCAAAGCACTCGCGCACGAGCTGGGCGAGCTTCTCATCCGGCAGCTTGCCGGTGCCGTAGGTCTCGACCAGAACGGAGACCGGATGGGCAACGCCGATGGCGTAGGCCAGCTGGAGCTGACACTTTGTGGCGAGGCCCGCCGCGACAATGTTCTTTGCGATGTACCGCGCCATATACGCGCCGCTGCGGTCGACCTTCGTCGGATCCTTGCCGGAGAACGCGCCGCCGCCGTGGGCTGCGTAGCCGCCGTAGGTGTCGACGATGATCTTGCGGCCGGTCAGACCGGAGTCGCCTGCCGGGCCGCCGATGACGAAGCGGCCGGTCGGGTTCACATAGTATTTCGTGTCCTTGTCCAGCAGACGGGACGGGAGATTCGGCTCGATGACCGTCTCGATGATCGCCTGCCGCAGATCGTCAATGGCGATCTCCTCCGCGTGCTGGGTCGAGACGACGACCGTATCGATGCGTGCGGGCATGCCGTCGTCGCCGTATTCGACGGACACCTGGCTCTTGCCGTCCGGGCGCAGCCACGAAAGCTGGCCGGATTCGCGCGCGGCGGTCAGCGCGCGGGTCAGGTTGTGCGCGTAGGCGATCGGAGCGGGCATCAGCTCCTTCGTCTGCGTGCAGGCGAAGCCGAACATCATGCCCTGATCGCCGGCGCCGGTCGTGCCGTCGTCGTAGGCATTGTCGACGCCCATGGCGATATCCGGCGACTGGCGGTCCATGGCGACCATGACGTTGCAGCTGTGGCCGTCAAAGCCCATCGCCGGCCGGTCATAGCCGACGTCGCAGATGGCCTTGCGCGCGAGCTGCGCAATATCGATATGCGCGGACGTGCTGATCTCGCCCATGACGAGGACGAGACCGGTCGTCGCAGCCGTCTCACAGGCGACGCGGCCCATGGGATCCTGCGCCAGAACGGCGTCGAGCACGCTGTCCGAGACCAGATCGCAGAGCTTGTCCGGATGGCCCTGCGTGACGGATTCCGAGGTGAAAATTTTCTTGTTATGCATGATATAATTCCTTTCCGGGCATAAAAAAGCGCCCTGCCCGAGGGGCAGAACGATATACGGTTCTCTCCCTCATCTTTCGATTCCTTCGCCGGATTTGGCACCTTGCATACCGCAGGTTGCCGGGTTTCATTGGGCCGTTCCCTCCACCACTCTTGATAAGGCTGTTCAGTTGTACCTCGATTATACAAAACCCGCCGGAAAAGTCAAGAGAAAAGTTTTTATTTCAACAACTTTCCCTGTTTATCCCGTGCCAAACGCGCCCATACTCCACACAGAACAGAATGTTTACATTTACAGGGTAGATTTTTCCGCGGCGGCTCTGTATGATGGGAGCTATGTTATCAGGAGGGTGATCGTATGAAGGATCTTCGCAGGCGGTTTGAGCGGTTCTGCCTGAAAAACCGGAACAAGGGCATTCCGAATCTCATGCTCGTCATTGCCATCGGCAATCTGGCCGTCTATGTGCTCTCGCTCATTGACCCCAGCAATGTGGTCTACCGCTATCTCTGCTTCAGCCGATCGGCCATTTTGCAGGGACAGGTGTGGCGGCTGGTCTCTTACATCTTCACATATCTGCTCGATACGCGCGGGTGGTCCTTCTTCCTGGCCGCGGTGTCGCTGTTCTGCTATTACCAGTTCGGGCGCATCCTCGAGAGCTACTGGGGCGCGTTCCGCTTCAACCTCTATTATCTGACGGGCGTCCTGCTGACCGATCTGGCCGCGCTCCTGCTAGGCTCCGGTGCGGATGCGGGCGCGCTGAACCTCAGTCTGTTCCTCGCCGTGGCCACGATCGCGCCGGAAGCGAAGGTGCTGTTGCTCTTCGTGATCCCCATTAAGATGAAATACATGGCGTGGGTGTATCTTGGCTTCACAGCCGTCAACATCTTTACGTATTTGCAGCTGTACAGCGCTCTGACGTTCTACTGGCTGCTGCCCGTCGTGCCGCTTCTCAACTATTTCCTGTTCTTCGGCAGCGACGTGCGCAACATCCTGCCGGACGCGCTGCGGTACCGGCAGCATAAAAACTACCGCACCACCGGCACAAGCGCCCGCCCAAACGCCAACTGGGCCAGGGGCTATCAGTCCAAAACCGGCGAGCGGCCCTACCGCCACAAGTGCACGGTCTGCGGCCGGACGGATACGGAGTATCCGAATCTGGAGTTCCGCTACTGCTCAAAGTGCAACGGCTATTACTGCTACTGCATCGACCACATCAACAACCACGTCCACATCACCACGCCCCCGGAAAAGCACTAAACGAACAGCCCGGCCATCTGGCCGGGCTGCTGCTGTTTTTTGCTTATTTTCCGGGCTTGAAGCCGTCCTTCAGCAAAACGCTGCGGTTGAAGACCAGATGATCGGCACGGCAGTCGCGGGAGTCCATGCAGAAATAGCCCACGCGCATGAACTGGAAGCCGGGCGCGGTGTGCGCGGTGCGGCCTTCGCCCTCGGCGTCGTACTTCTTCGCTTCTTCGACGAGCGCAGCTTCGACCTTGCAGCCGGTCAGAACCTGCAAAGAATCGGGGTTCAGGCAGTCGAGGAAGTTCTTGTCCGGGCCGTCGGGCTGGGCGTCGGAGAAGAGGTTGCCGTAGAGCCGGACCTCGGCATCGACGGCGGTCTTGCTGTCGACCCAGTGGATCGTCGCGCCCTTGACCTTGCGGCCATCAGCGGGATCGCCGCCGCGGGACTCGGGGTCATACGTCGCGTAGATCTCTTCGACGCTGCCGTCGGCTGCCAGCTTGCAGCCGGTGCAGGTGATGAGGTACGCACCCTTCAGCCGACACTCCGGCCCGTTGGGGTACAGGCGCTTATACTTGGGGATCGGCTCCGGCAGGAAATCTTCTGCTTCGACCCAGACCTCACGCGAGAACGTGACGGTGTGCGTGCCCTGCTCGGGATGGACGGGGTTATTCTCGACCTCGAAGGTCTCGGTCCTGTCCTCGGGGTAGTTCGTGATGATGAGCTTCACCGGGCGCAGAACGGCCATGGTGCGCTCCGCCGTGTCGTTGAGATCCTCGCGCAGGCAATGCTCCAGAAGGGCATATTCGACGGTGTTCGCGGACTTTGCCACGCCGATGCGCTCGCAGAAGTCGCGGATGGAGTGGCTGGTGTAGCCGCGGCGGCGCAGGCCGCAGAGCGTCGGCATGCGCGGATCATCCCAGCCGCTCACATAATTCTGCTCGACCAGCTGGCGAAGCTTGCGCTTGGACATGACGGTGTGGTCAATGCCGAGACGGGCAAACTCGATCTGCCGGGGCCTGGCCGGGACGGAGACGTTGTTCACAACCCAGTCGTAGAGCGGGCGGTGCGCTTCAAACTCCAGCGAGCAAAGGCTGTGCGTGATGCCCTCCAGCGCGTCCTGAATGGGGTGGGCAAAGTCGTACATCGGATAGATGCACCACTTGTCGCCCTGCCGGTGGTGATGCATGTAGCGGATGCGGTAGATGACGGGGTCGCGCATGTTGAAGTTGCCGGAGGCCAGATCGATCTTGGCGCGCAGCGTGCGGCTGCCCTCGGGGAACTCGCCGTTTTTCATGCGCGCAAACAGGTCGAGATTTTCCTCGACCGAGCGGTCGCGGTACGGAGAGACGGCGGGCTTGCCGATCTCGCCGCGGTACTCGCGGAACTGCTCCGCGGTCAGATCGCAGACGTAGGCCAGCCCCTTTTTGATGAGCTCGACCGCGAACTCGTAGTCCTTTTCAAAATAATCCGAGCCATAGAAGAAGCGGTCGCCCCAGTCAAAGCCCAGCCAGTGAATGTCCTGCTGGATCGCGTCGACGTATTCGGTGTCCTCCTTCGTCGGGTTCGTGTCGTCCATGCGCAGGTTGCACAGGCCGCCGAATTTCTCCGCGGTGCCAAAGTCGATCGTCAGCGCCTTGCAGTGGCCGATGTGCAGATATCCGTTCGGCTCCGGCGGGAACCGGGTGTGAACGGTCTTGCCCTCGAACCGGCCGCCGGGGGCCAAATCCTCTTCAATGAAGGCGTCAATGAAATTTCGGTTCTCCAACGGCTTTCTTTCTTCATCCATGTTCCTATCCTCCGGATGTATCTTATACTGAATTTATTCATTATACCCGAAGTGCGCAGAAAGCGCAATCACGAAATCACGCAAACGCGCCGGAATGTGAAAAAAATGAAAACATTCCCGGAAAAAATGATTTTCCCTCTTTTCAACTCGGCCATTCTATTATAAAATAAGCAGGAAGAAAAAAAGGAGAGTTTCATCTATGAGCGAACCAAAATATAAACGCGTCCTTCTGAAGATCAGCGGCGAAGCGCTGGCCGGAGACGCACACCGCGGACTGGACTTTTCCGTTATCGGCGGTGTGTGTGACGTGATCAAGCAGTGTGTGGCGGCCGGCGTGCAGATCGGCGTCGTGGTCGGCGGCGGCAACTTCTGGCGCGGCGTCAAGGATGGCGGCGGCAAGATGGAGCGCACGCGCGCAGACCATATGGGCATGCTCGCGACGGTCATCAATGCATTGGCCGTGGCCGATTGTCTCGAGCAGCGCGGCGTTGAGGTCCGGGTACAGACCGCCATCGCCATGAACCAGATCGCAGAGCCCTATATCCGCAGCAAGGCCATCCGGCACCTCGAAAAGGGCCGCGTCGTCATTTTCGGCTGCGGCACCGGCAATCCCTTCTTCTCCACCGACACCGGCGCAGTGCTGCGCGCGGCGGAGATCAATGCCGACGCGATCCTGCTCGCCAAGAACATCGACGGCGTCTATTCCGCCGACCCCGCCAAGGATCCGAACGCCGTCAAGTATGACGCCATCACCTACGACGAGGTGCTGGCCCGCCATCTGGCTGTCATGGACACCACGGCGACGTCGCTTTCCATGGACAATCATATCCCCGTTCAGGTCTTTGCCCTTAAGGATCCGCAGAACATCCTGCGCGTCGTCATGGGCGAGCCGATCGGAACTATTGTAAAGGAGGAACTTTAATATGGCAGATCTCAAGGAATTTCAGCGCAAAATGGAAAAGACTCTGGAGGTTCTCGCTTCCGACTTCGGCGCCGTGCGCGCCGGCCGCGCCAACGCGCAGGTACTCGACCGCATCACGGTAGAATACTACGGGCAGCCCAGCCCCATCAACCAGGTCGGCACCGTCTCGTCTCCCGACCCGCGCACGCTCGTCATCCAGCCGTGGGACGGCTCCTTGCTGAAGGCCATCGAGAAGGCCATTCAGACCTCCGATCTCGGCATCAACCCGCAGAATGACGGCCGCGTCATCCGTCTCGTCTTCCCGCAGCTGACCGAGGAGCGCCGCAAGGATCTCATCAAGCAGGTCCGCAAGTACTCCGAGGATGCCAAGGTCGCCGTCCGCAACATCCGCCGCGACGCCGTCGACACCGTCAAGAAGGCACAGAAGAAGGGCGAAATGACCGAGGACGACCAGAAGAAGGCCGAAAAGGACATTCAGGATCTGACCGACAAGCACGTCAAGAAGATCGATGAGATGTGCGCCAAGAAGGAAAAGGAACTGATGGAGATTTAACGCACCTCCGGTTTGCGGCACAGGCCAATCGGCTTCCCTTGGGGGAAGCTGGCTGCGCGAAGCGCAGACTGATGAGGGAATGCAGGCTCCGAATATCTGCTTTGCAGTATCGAAGGTGCTCCTCAGCCCTCATCCGGCCCTTCGGGCCACCTTCCCCCAGGGGAAGGCATTTGGGCTGCGATACGAACAATCCCCAAAAGCCGCCGGACGGCGGCTTTTGTCGTGAAAGGCTGTTTATCATGGAAAACAATGCTCTGCCCCGGCATATTGCCATCATCATGGACGGCAATGGCCGCTGGGCAAAACAGCGCGGGCTGCCGCGCAAAATGGGTCACGCGGCCGGCTCGGAGACATTCCGCCGCATCGCGACCTACTGCAAAAATCTCGGCGTTGACTATCTGACGGTCTACGCGTTCTCCACGGAGAACTGGAAGCGCTCGCAGGACGAGGTGCAGGCCATCATGGCACTGTTTGAAAAATACCTGCACGAAGCCATCGACGAAATGGAGCAGGATCATATCCGGCTGAAAATTCTGGGCGAGCTTGGGCCGATCTCGCCGAAGCTGCGCGCGCTCATCGCCCGCACGGACGAGATCTCCACGCACTATCAGGGCTTTCAGGCCAACATCTGCATCAACTACGGCGGCCGGGACGAGATCGTCCACGCCGCGCGGCGCTTTGCCGCCGACTGCGTGAAGGGGCTCAAAACGCCGGAAGCGCTGACGGAGTGCGATTTTGCGCACTACCTCTATACCGACGGCATCCCAGACCCGGAGCTCATCATCCGGCCCTCGGGCGAGCTGCGCACGTCCAACTTCCTGCTGTGGCAGTCGGCGTATGCCGAGTATTATTTCACGGACGTCCTCTGGCCCGATTTTGATGAAAAAGAACTCGACAAGGCGATCGCGTCCTACCGTTCCCGCGAGCGCCGGTTTGGAGGTCGCAAATGAAACAGAGACTTCTCGTGGCCGCCGTCGGCGTGCCGCTTCTGATCGTGGTGCTTGTCATCCTGCCGCCTGTCGCCACGTGGATCCTGACCGCGGCCATCGCGGCGGCTGCCGCGTGGGAGCTGCTGCATACGGCGGGCAAGCATGTTTCGCCGCTCGTCTATGGGCTGACGATGCTCATGGCGGTTCTGACCGTGGCATATCTCGCAATGGACGGCTGGTGGACGGCAAATGGCGGCCGGCTGTATTTCGCGTGCGCGTACATCTTCGTCGCGGCGCTGTTTCTCATCGCAGTCGTGACGCACGGAAGGGAAACGGCGCTGCCGTTTGCCACCGTGGCTGTCTGCGCCGTCGGCGGGCTTCTGTTCCCGGCAATGTACAGCTGCATTGCGCTTCTGCGCAATGTCTCGCCAGCGTTCGTCCTGATGCCGTTCGTCATCGCATTCATCGGCGATAGCTTTTCGATGCTGGGCGGCATGGCCTTCGGCCATAAAAAATTCGCCCCGCACGTCAGCCCCAACAAGACCTGGGCGGGCTTCATCGCGGGCCCCATCGGCAGTGCCATCGGTATGGTGATTTTGGGCATTGCCGCAAAGCACATCTGGTGGCTGGAGCTTCCCGTGTGGTTTTTGATCGTCACCGGCGTGGTCGCCAATCTCTTCGGCCAGCTGGGCGATCTTTCGACGAGTCTCATTAAGCGCGAAGCTGGCATCAAGGACTACAGCCACATCTTCCTGACGCACGGCGGCGTCCTTGACCGGTTTGATTCCACGCTCTTCATCGCGCCCGTTGTGTACGGGCTGCTGTACCTTCTGGAGATGACCGTATGACAAAAACGATCACCATTCTCGGCTCCACCGGCTCGATCGGGCGGCAGACGCTGTCTGTTGCGGACGAGCTGGGCCTGTCCGTCGCGGCGCTGACCGCGGAGCGGAATGTGGAGCTTCTGGAGACGCAGTGCCGCAGATACCGGCCAAGGCTGGCCGTGATGGCCGATCCTGCTGCCGCGGAGGAATTAAAGACGCGTCTTGCGGATATGAATATAAGGGTGCTGGCCGGCAGCGAAGCGCTGTGCGAAGCGGCGGCGCTGCCGGAGGCGGATACCGTCGTGGCAGCGGTGTGCGGCTTTGCCGCGCTGCGGCCCGCGCTTACGGCCATTCGCGAGAAAAAGCGCATTGCGCTTGCCAACAAGGAGACGATGGTCTGTGCAGGCTCCATCATGCAGGCCGCCGCCCGCGCGTCCGGCGCGGAGATCATCCCGGTCGACTCCGAGCATTCGGCCATTTTTCAGTGCCTGATGGGCTGCCGGGATCGGGCGGAGGTCAAGCGGCTGATTCTGACCTGCTCCGGCGGGCCGTTTTTCGGGAAGCGCCGCGAAGAGCTGGCGTCCGTGACCAAGGCCGACGCGCTGCGCCATCCCAACTGGAAAATGGGCGCGAAGATCACCGTCGACTGCGCGACGCTCATGAACAAGGGGCTGGAGATCATCGAAGCCATGCGCCTGTATGAGCTGCCGCTTTCCAAGGTCACAGCCGTCATCCACCGGCAGTCGGTCGTGCACTCGCTGGTCGAATTTGTCGACGGGGCTGTCATGGCGCAGCTGGGCGTGCCGGATATGCGTATCCCCATCGGCCTTGCCATGACGTATCCGCACCGGCTGCACAATCCCGCGCCGGCCCTCGATCTTCTGTCCTGCGGCCCGCTGACGTTCGATCCCATCGACGAGACGGCGTTTCCCTGCTTTGCCCTTGCCAGACAGGCGGCAGAGCTGGGCGGCACGGCCTGTACGGCGATGAACGCGGCCAACGAAGAAGCCGTCGCCCTGTTCTTACAGGACAGGATCCGGTTCTATGACATCGCGGACGCGGTATCCCGTGCGCTCGCGCTGCCGGTCGTGCAGGAGCCGTCGCTGGACGATATTTTCGCCGCCGATCGTCTTGCCCGCACCCGCACCCGCGAAGCTTTTCTGTTCAGGTGATTTCATGTATATTCTGATCGCAATTCTCATTTTCGGCTTTCTCATCTTCATCCACGAACTGGGGCACTTCCTGACCGCCAAGGCGCTGGACGTGCAGGTGAACGAGTTTTCCATCTGCATGGGCCCGGCCATCGTCAAAAAGCAGCGCGGCGAGACGCTCTACGCCCTGCGCTGCATCCCGGTCGGCGGCTACTGCGCCATGGAGGGCGAGGACGAGGAATCCGACAATCCCCGCGCGTTCACCTCAAAGGTCTGGTGGAAGCGGCTGATCATCCTCGCGGCCGGCTCCTTCATGAACTTTCTGACGGGGCTGGTCGTGCTGGCCATCCTCTATTCCTGCGTGGCAGGCTTCTCGACCGCGAAGATCTCCGGCTTTTTTGACGGCTGCGAGCTGCAATCCGAGCAGGGGCTTCAGGTCGGCGACGAGCTTTATAAGATCGATGGCCGCCGCGTGTATATCTACTCGGATGTCGGCACGCTTCTGGCCCGCAACAAGACGGGAAGCTACGATCTCGTCGTCAAGCGGGACGGAAAGCTGGTCGAGCTGCCCGATTTTGAAATGCAGCAGCGGCTTTATGACGTGGACGGCGTGCAGCAGTATAAATACGGCCTGTATTTCGGCTACGAGGAGAAGACCGTCGGAACAGTCCTCAAAAACACGTGGTACACCGCGCTGGATTTTGCGCGGCTCGTGTGGATGAGTCTCGGCGATCTTGTTTCGGGCGCAGTCTCGGTCAATGACATGTCCGGGCCGGTCGGCGTCGTCTCGGCCATTGCGCAGACCGGCGAAGCCGCGGCCACGACGGCGGACGGCATTCTGAACGTTCTGTATCTCGGCGCGTTCATCGCGGTCAATCTGGCCGTCATGAACATGCTGCCGCTGCCCGCGCTGGACGGCGGGCGCGTCTTTTTGCTGCTGGTCAATACGGTGTTTGCCGCCATTACAAAGAAAAAGATCCCATCCAAATACGAGGGCTATATCCATGCCGCAGGCATGATCCTGCTGCTGGGCTTTATGGCGTTCGTCACCTTCAAAGATATCTGGAAGCTGGTAACATAAATGAAACGCAAAGAGACAAAGCAAATTATGGTCGGCAGCGTCCCGGTCGGCGGCGGCGCGCCGGTCTCGATCCAGTCGATGCTGAATACGCGGACGACAGACGTGGAGGGCTCGCTCCGGCAGATCCGCGCGCTGGCGGCCGCCGGGTGCGAGATCGCGCGGCTGGCCGTGCCCGACATGCAGGCCGCGGAGCGCTTCGGCGAGATCTGTCAGGCGTCCCCGCTGCCGCTGGTCGCCGATATCCATTTTGATTACCGTCTTGCCATCCGCGCGGCGGAAAACGGCGCGGCCAAGATCCGCATTAACCCCGGCAACATCGGCGGCGAGGATCGCGTCCGGGCCGTGGTCGAAGCCTGCGGCGCGCGGCATATCCCCATCCGCATCGGCGTCAACGGCGGAAGCCTGGAGCCGCGGCTGCTGGAGAAATACGGCCGCCCCACGCCGGAAGCGCTGGTCGAGAGCGCATTCGGCCATATCGCGCTGCTGGAAAAATATGATTTCCACGACATCTGCGTGTCAATGAAGTCCAGCTCCGTGCCGCTGATGATCGAAGCCTACCGTCTGTTCTCCGAGCGGTCGGACTATCCCCTGCACGTCGGTGTGACCGAGACGGGCACCGAACGCATGGGCACCATCAAATCCGCCATGGGTATCGGCGCGCTTCTGTGTCAGGGCATCGGTGACACGATGCGCGTGTCGCTGACGGCTGACCCCGTGCAGGAGGTGCTCGCCGCAAAGGATATCTTAAAAGCAGCCGGCCTGCGCAAGGACGGCGTCAACATCATCGCCTGCCCGACCTGCGGGCGGACGCGCATTGACCTCATCGGCCTTGCCAATCAGGTCGAGCAGGCGCTTGCTGACTGCCAAAAACCTCTGACCGTGGCCGTCATGGGCTGCGTGGTCAACGGCCCCGGCGAAGCGCGCGAGGCCGATATCGGCATTGCCGGCGGCGACAGCTGCGGCATTCTGTTTGTAAAGGGCAGGCAGCTCAAAAAGCTCCCATATGACGAGCTTCTGCCCGCCCTGCTGGACTATATTGAACATCTGTAAACCATGAGTGAAATTTTCTTTCCCGCGCTGTTTCCCGGCTTTACGCCGCCGGAGGAGCTGGCTGGGGCGCTGGAGCGCCTTGCCGTCGTCCATGCGGAGCTGGATCGGGACGCGCGCACCATCCGCCTGCAAACGCAGGCGGAGACCTATATCGCTGAAAAACAGCTCCAGTCGCTCTGTCAGGCCGTAGAAAAGGCATACGGCCTGCGAAAGCTGGAGCTTTTGGTGCGTTATCCGGCGTCGGAGCTGCCGAACATGGATTTCCGCGATCTGGCGCAGGTCTTTATCCGCGCCTTTTCGCCCTCGGCGGCCATTCTGGCCGGTGCGGCGTATGAGGTCACGGACGATGCCGTGATCATCCGGCTGAAAGCCAACGGCAGGGACAATATCCTGCAGAACATCAAAAAGGCCGAGCAGTTCCTGCATGACCGCTTCGGCGTGACGAAACGGATCGAGGTCGAAGCGCACAGCAATCTCGAGGGCAAGGCCCTCTTTGAAGAGACGGCGCGTATCCGCGCCGAAGCGCTCAAAAATGCGCCGGTCATCGCGCCCTCCGCACCGTCCGGCGGCGGGAAGCCTTCCGGCGGCGCGTCTGCTCCGGCAGAGCCGACGGGCGCGCTGTTCTACGGCCGCCCGTTCTCCGGCAAGCCGGTGCGGATGGACGAGCTGAACCTCGACATGTTCCGCGTGATCATCGAGGGCAAGGTCTTTGCCGTCCAGCACAAGGAGCTCAAAAAGCGCGGCGCGTGGGTCGTCTGTTTCGACATGACGGACTACACCAGCTCCGTCCGCATCAATCAGTTCATGGAAGCCGCCAAGGCCAAGCCCATCATCGACAACGTCCAGCCCGGCATGTGGCTGCGCGTGCAGGGCAAGATGAGCTTTGACCGCTATGACAACGAAATGGTCTTGCAGCCGAACGCCATGGAGAAGATCGAAGCGCCCAAGCGCCGCGACACCTACCCCGAAAAGCGCGTCGAGCTGCATCTGCACACGACCATGTCCTCCATGGACGCGCTGACCGACACCGGCGCCGCCGTCAAGCGCGCGGCCAGCTGGGGCCACCGCGCTATCGCCATCACTGACCACGGCGGCGCGCAGTCGTTCCCGGACGCAATGAAGGCCGCGAGCAAGGCCAAGGTCGCGGGAACGGACCAGAACATCAAAATTCTCTACGGCTGCGAGGGCTATTACGTCAATGACGTCGACGACCGCATTGCCGTCCACGGCGACGGGGATTTCTCGTTCGACGAGGAATACGTCGCCTTTGACCTTGAGACGACCGGCCTTTCGTCCATGCACGACACGATCATCGAGATCGGCGCGGCCATCATGAAGGGCAATGAGGTTCTCAGCACCTTCCAGATGTTCGTCGACCCGCACCGGCCCCTGCAGCCGAAGATCATCGATCTGACCGGCATCACCGACCAGATGCTTGCCGGACAGCCGGATATTTCCGAAGCGATCCCCAAATTTCTGGACTATGTCGGCGGCCGCCCGCTCTGCGCGCACAACGCGGATTTTGATATCGGCTTCGTGACCGCGGCCTGCGAAAAGCTGGGGATCGCGTTCCAGCCGACGTATGTCGATACGCTCATTCTGGCGCAGAACCTGCTGCCGGAGCTTGGCAAATACAAGCTCAATATCGTCGCCGACGCCCTGAGCCTGCCGGACTTCAACCATCACCGCGCGTCCGACGACGCGATCACGTGCGGATATCTTCTCATGCGCTTTTTCAAGATGCTGCGGGAGCAGGACATTGATTCCCTGCAAAAGATCAACCCGCGCATGGAGACGCTCCGCTCCGGCAGCAAGATCATGGACCGCCGCGCGCGGCACATCATCGTCTTTGCCAAAAACTCCATCGGCCTGCGGAACCTCTACCGGCTGATCTCCTATGGAAACCTCAAATATTTCCGCCGCGTGCCGATCATGCCGAAGTCAGAGCTGCTGCAATGGCGCGAGGGACTGATCATCGGCTCGGCCTGCGAAGCGGGCGAGCTGTTCCAGGCGATCCTGAACCATAAGAGCTGGGCGGAGCTGAAGCGTATCGCGTCTTTCTATGATTTCCTTGAGATCCAGCCCATCTGCAACAACCGCTTCATGCTGGACAAGGGCCTTGCCGAGGATGAGGAGGAGCTGCGGGGCTTCAACCGCACCATCGTCCGGCTCGGCGAGGAGCTTGGCAAGCCCGTCGTCGCCACCGGCGACGTGCACTTCCTCGACCCGGAGGACGAGATCTTCCGTCACATTCTGCTTGCTACCAAGCAGATGCCCGACGCCGACCGTCCTCTGCCCCTGTATCTGCGCACGACAGATGAGATGATGGAGGAATTTTCGTATCTCGGCCCGGAAAAGGTGCACGAGGTCGTCATCGACAACCCCAACCGCATTGTCGACTGGTGCGAGACGCTGCGGCCCGTGCCGCACAATCTGTTCGCGCCGAAGATCGAAAACTCGGTCGAGGACCTCAAATCCCTCGTCTACGGCAAGCTCCACCGGCTCTACGGCGAAAACCCGCCGGAGCTGGTGCAGAAGCGCGTCGACACGGAGATGCACGACATCATCTCCTGCCACTACGACGTCATCTACATGTCCGCGCAGAAGCTGGTGCAGAACTCGCTGGAGCATGGGTATCTCGTCGGCTCGCGTGGCTCCGTCGGCTCGTCCATCGTGGCTTATATGTCCGGCATTACGGAGGTCAACTCCTATCCGCCGCACTACCGCTGCCCGGAATGCAAGTTCACAACGTTTGACGTTCCGGCCGACTGCGCCTGCGGCGCAGACCTGCCGGACGCCGTGTGCCCGAAGTGCGGGGCAAAGCTCGACAAGGACGGGTTCAATATCCCGTTCGAGACGTTCCTCGGCTTCGGCGGCGACAAGGTCCCGGATATCGACCTCAACTTCTCCGGCGAATATCAGGCCAAGGCACACGCCTACTGCGTGCAGATGTTCGGCAAGACGCACGTTTTCCGCGCCGGCACCATCGGCACCGTCGCGGAGAAGACGGCCTATGGTTACGCGAAAAAATACCTGTCCGAGCGCAATAAAACCGTCCCCAAGGCGGAAGAGAACCGGCTGGCGCTCGGCTGCGTCAACGTCAAGCGCACGACCGGCCAGCACCCGGGCGGCCTTGTCGTCATCCCGCAGGAGAACGAGATCTGGGATTTCTGCCCCGTGCAGCACCCGGCGGACGACAAGGATTCCGAGTGGATCACGACGCATTTTGAATATCACTCCATGGAGGAAAACCTCCTGAAGCTCGATATGCTGGGCCACGATGACCCGACCATGATCCGCATGCTGGAGGATATGACCGGCGTGGACGCGCAGAAGATCCCGCTCGACGATCAGGACACCATGTCCATCTTCACCTCCAGCAAGGTGCTGGGCTATGAAAACGACCCCATTCTGGGGCCGGTCGGCTCGGTCGCCATTCCGGAGTTCGGCACAGGCTTCACGCGCGGCATGCTGCAGGAGACGCAGCCGACGAAATTTGACACGCTCATCCGCCTTTCCGGCTTCTCCCACGGCACGGACGTGTGGCTGGGCAACGCACGAGATCTCATTTTGTCCAAGACCGCCTCCGTCAACGACGCCATCGGCTGCCGCGACGATATCATGCTCTATCTCATCAAATGCGGCATGCCGGAAAAGCGGTCGTTTAAGATCATGGAAGCCGTCCGAAAGGGCCGCGGCCTGCCCGAGGGCGCGGAGGAGGAGATGAAGGCCGCGGGCGTGCCGGAATGGTACATCGGCTCGTGCAAGAAGATCAAATACCTCTTCCCGAAGGCGCACGCGACGGCCTACGTCATGATGGCCTTCCGCATCGCGTGGTTCAAGGTGCACCAGCCGCTGGCGTTCTACGCCGCCTACTTCTATCGCCGCAGCCAGAAGGGCGGCTTTGATGCCGGCATGATGTGCCACGGCATCGAGCTTGTCAAGCAGAAGCTGCAGGAGATCAAGGCCGACGAGGATTCTACCGCCAAGGACGACGATCTGTTCACGACGCTCGAGGTCTGCTATGAGTTTTATCTGCGCAGCTTCACGTTCGCGCCGATCGACATTTACCACTCCCACGCGACGAAGTTCCTCATTGAAAACGGCCAGCTCCGCCCGCCGTTCGTGGCCGTCTCCGGTCTCGGCGAGACGGCGGCGTGGGACATCATGAACTCCCGCGAGGGCAAGGAGTTCCTCTCCGTCGAGGAATTTGCCGACGCCTGCCCGAAGGTCTCCAAGACGCTTATCGACCAGCTGCAAGCCGCCGGCGCCTTCGGCGACCTGCCCCTGACCAGCCAGCTGACCCTGTTCTGAGTAGAAAAGCAGCGCAGTCCATGCGGACTGCGCTGTTTGAGACTGTCAAAAAACTACGGAAAGCAGTTGGATGACAGAGCAGCAGGGGAAGAGTGAAGGGGGCAAAGAGCCCCCTTCGCGTTCAATCAACCAGTTTTTCGAACTTTTTCAAAGTTCGAAAAACTGTCTCAGCGGGGCGAAAAGACTTTTTCGACACGCTGAAACAGCGCAGTCCGTACGGACTGCGCTGCTTTTTATGCTGTTTTTCAGAATGCCCACGTGCCGCCCCGGAAAATGGGGACGGTTCTGCCGTCCTCGCAGACGGCGTCGATGGCGAGATCGGCGGAGCCGATCATGAAGTCCTCGTGGATCATGGAGTCGTTGACGCCGAGCTTGCGGCACTCGTCCAGCGACTTGTTCTGGAAGTCCCGGATCGTATCGGCAAAGCCCATGCCAAGCGCCAGATGGCAGCAGGCATTTTCGTCAAACAGGGTGTTGTAGAACAGGATCCCGGTCTGGTTGATGGGCGAATCAAACGGCACCAGCGCGCATTCGCCGAGATAGCAGCTGCCCTCGTCCATGGTGATGAGCTTGGTGAGAAGGTCGTTGTTCTGCTCCGCGTGCCATTCGACGGCTTTGCCCTCGTGGAAGCGGATCCAGAAGCCGTCAATCAGCTGGCCCTGATAGGAAAGCGGCTTTGTCGCGTAGACGATGCCCTCGGCCACGCCGCGCATCGGGGAGATGAAGCATTCCTCGGTCGGGATATTGGGGTTAAAGAAGATGCCCTGCAGGCTCGTCTCACCGCCGCCGCAGAACTGCGCTTCGGGGATCATGCCGACGGTAAAGTCGGTGCCGTTCGAGGATTTATACCGCAGCTCGCGGATGTGCAGGTTGTTGAGATATTCGCAGCGGTCGTGCAGATCCCTGTTGTGGTCTTCCCAGGCCTGGATCGGGTCGTCCGTCACGCGGGAGGTCTTGAGGATGGCTTCCCACAGCTTTTCCACGGCCTGCGACGCGCGCAGCTCCGGGAAGAGCTTCTTCGCCCACTTTTCACCCGGCACGGCTGCGATGCACCACTGATATTTATTCTCGATCTGGTCGCGGTAGCCCTTGATGATGGGGTATTTGGCCTGCTGGGACTTGGCCATCTTCTCCTGATTGACGCCGCGCAGGCCGTCGGGATCCTCGCTGATGAGGTAGATGCGGCAGGGGATCGTATCGACATAGTGCTGCCAGCGCGCTTCCTCGTAGTTATCAAGCGCGGACAGCGTCTTCAGACTGCGGTAGCGCACATGCAGCTTCGTGAGCGGCTGATAGCTCCAGTCGACGACGACCTTTTTGGCCTTCAGCTTATAGCACTCGTCAACGACCATTGCGACGAACTCCGGCTGATCCAGCTCCGCCTGGATAAAGACCTCCTGTCCCTTCTGGACATTCGCGCCGGCCTTGGCGATCAGCTTCGCATATTCGCGCAGGACTGTTTTCTTCATAAATAAAGCCTCCAATGCTTTGATTTCTGTCTGATTGCTGCTATAGTTTACCACAAACTGTCCGTCTTGAAAAGACATCCCGCAAAAAATCGCCCTTGCAGGCAGCCGCCGCACGCGGTATACTGAAAGAAAATACGATACGGAGGATTTCATGCTTACCGAACAGCTTTTTGATTTTCTCGCCGCCAGCCCCAGCTGCTACCACGCCGTCCGCGCCATTTCTGACCGCCTGATCGCAGACGGCTACACGCAGCTGCGTGAGCAGGACGCATGGACGCTCACACCGGGCGGCAAATACTTTACCGCGCGCAACGGCTCGTCGCTGATCGCCTTCCGCGTGCCGGAGGGTGCGCCGGCAGGCTTTCTGATGGCCGCGGCGCACACCGATTCGCCCACGTTCAAGATCAAGCACAATCCGGAGAAAAAGGCCGGCCCGTATGTCCAGCTGACGACGGAAAAATACGGCGGAATGCTCATGAACACGTGGTTTGACCGCCCGCTCTCGATCGCGGGCCGCGTCATCACGGCAAAGGACGGCAAGCTGCAGACGGCGCTTGTCGATCTTGACCGCGAGCTGGCCGTCATCCCGTCCGTCGCCATCCACATGAACCGCGCGGCCAATGACGGCTTCAAGCTGCTGGCAAACGTCGATACGCTGCCGCTCTACGGCATGCAGGATTCCGCCGGGAGCTTCCGCGCTATGGTCGCACAGGCTGCCGGTGTCGAGGAATCCGAGATCCTCGGCGAGGATCTGAGTCTCTACGTCCGCACGCGCGGCACCGTCTTCGGCGCGAAGAACGAGTTTATCCTCGCGTCGCGGCTGGATGATCTCGGCTGCGTGTTCGGCCTGCTGGAGGGGTTCCTGGCCGCCGGAGCTTCCGGCAGCATGCCGGTCTTCTGCGCATTTGACAACGAAGAGGTCGGCAGCGAGACGAAGCAGGGCGCGGCATCCAGCCTGCTGTCCGACACGCTCCGCCGCATCGCACTCGCGCTGGGGATCGGGGAAGAGGGGTATCTGCGCATGCTCGCCCAGAGCTTCCTCGTCTCGGCGGACAACGCTCACGCCGTCCATCCGAACCACCCGGAATACGCCGACCCGCTCAACTGCCCGAAGCTGAACGGCGGCGTGGTCATCAAGTTCAACGCCAACCAGCGCTACACGACCGACGGCGTGTCCTGTGCGCTCTTTACCGCCGTCTGCCATGAAGCGAACGCGCCCGTGCAGGTCTATGCCAACCGGTCGGATATCCCCGGCGGCTCCACCCTCGGCTCGATCGCGACAGCCAAGGTCTCCGTCCCAAGTGTGGACATTGGCCTTGCGCAGTTGGCCATGCACGCGAGCGTCGAGACCGCCGGTGCGGAGGATCTGGACGCGCTTGTCCGCGCCATGACCGTCTATTACGGCAAAACGCTGCGGCGAAACGGCGATCTGATCGCATTCTGAATCCACGGGCCAGGCGGCCCGCAGCCATAGAAGAAAGAAAAGGAGGCAGATCCATCATGGGCATGATCCTGACAGACGAACAGCAGGCCATTCTTGACGGCAAACACGGCGACACCATGGCCAAGGTCATGAAGACGCTTGTCATGTTCGGCGAAGCATTCCACGCGGAGAAGATGGTCCCGGTCACGAGCCGGTATAACCATCTTGTCACATCCTTCGGTCTCGGCGTTCTCCAGCCGGTGTATGATCTTATGCAGCAGCTGATCGACGCCGGCGCCGTTTCCAGCCAGAAATTTTCGGCCGATCCCCGCCCGCTTGATCCGAACGTCCCGGCAAACCTTTTGCAGCAGCTGGTATTCAGGAAGTTCATGTACAACAAGCAGGACTTCTACGAGGGGCAGCTGGAAAAGCTGGGACTTCTGAACGAGGACGCGTTCACCTGCACCTGCTACATGCCGGAGGTCGGCAACCGGCCGGAAAAGGGCGAGATCCTGTCGTGGTCGGAGTCCTCCGCCGTCGTGTATGCCAACTCCGTCCTCGGCGCGCGCTGCAACCGTAATTCCGGCATTCTGGACATCATGGGCTCGATCGTGGGCTATGTTCCTTATTTTGGTCTTCTGACCGACGAGGGGCGCAGGGCCACGTGGATCGTGAAGATCGAGACCAGCCGGAAGCCCGAAGCGCAGCTGCTCGGCTCCGCCATCGGCATGAAGGTCATGGAGGACGTGCCGTATATCGTCGGTCTTGACAAGTGGCTCGGCACGGAACTGGATGACGCCGCCTGCACGTATCTCAAGGACTTCGGCGCGGCTACGGCGTCGAACGGCGCAGTCGGCCTGTACCATGTTGCCGGTCTCACGCCCGAGGCGAAGGAGCTGGGAGAAGGCCTGATCGCAGAGGGCGCGAAGGTCTACGTCGTGGACGACGCGGAGCTGCAGCGCGTCAAGGACAGCTACCCTATTGTCTGGAAAAACCGGGACGCAAAGCCGAAACTCTGCTTCATGGGCTGTCCCCACATGTCGCTGGAGCAGCTTAAGACGTGGACGGACCGCGTGGAAAAAGCCCTCGCGGAAGCGGGGCGCAGCAGGGTCTGCATCCCGACGGTCTTTACCGCCGCGCCCGGCGTTCTCAAGGAATTTGAAAAAACGCCCTATGCTGCGCGGCTCAAAAAAACCGGCGTCATCACGTCCTACATCTGTCCGCTCATGTACATGAACAATCCGCTCTGCGGCAAGATGCCGGTCATTACCTCCTCCAACAAGCTGCGTACGTATACCACCGCGCGCTATTATACCGACGACGAAATCCTCGTTCAAATCACGAAAGGGGGCAGCCGCACATGAGAACCTTCCACGGACGCGTCGTGACGCCCGGCTGCGCGCAGGCCGAAGCGCTTGTGTCGCACGGCGGACTCAATACGCTCGCATCGTTCCAGAAATCGCTGCAATTCGGCGACAAGACCGCCAAATGCGGCGACCAGAATAACCCCGATCTCTATGGCAAGCCCATGGCCGGCAAGGCGCTGTGCCTGCCGCAGACCATCGGCTCGACCACCGGCGGGCTTGTCCTCTATTGCGCCTGCGCGATGGACCGGCAGCCGGCATGCATGCTGTTTGCCAATCCCATCGACTCTCTGGCAGCCGCAGGCGCGATCCTCGCCGACGTGTGGCTCCAGCCGGGCAAGATGCCGGTCGTCGACTCGCTGGGCGAGGAGTTTCTCGCCTATGTGAAGGACGGCATGTCCATCACCATCGGCCCGGATGGCCTCGTGACGGTGGAATAAGCCGCTGCTTTCAGAAATACAGATGTGTCAGACCCGCTGCCGGGGCGGATATCCGTCCCGGCAGCGGGTCTGTTGGTATTCAGAGTCGTTCGAGCTTTGCCCGCATGGAGATCGTGCGGGGCGTGGGCATGGAATCGAACTGGATGAGCTGGGCCTTCTGCACAGGGTCAGCTTCCAGCACGGTGCCGTCGCCGAAGACGGCGTGATGCACCCGCGTGCCGGCGGCGAATGCGTCGGGCAGCGACGCTTCGTCCAGAAACCGGCTGGAAAAGCCGATATATTCCCGTGCCTGCCGGATCAGATCCTCCCGCGGCGTGCGCGTGAAGGTGAGAAGCTGCTCGTCGATGTCCAGCAGAAACCGCGAGGGATACCGCGGGCTGCCGTCCAGATTGCGGCCCTCCGCTTCGCTTACGTACAGCGCCTTCTGCGCGCGCGTCATTGCCACGAAGCAGAGGCGGCGCTCCTCCTCCATGCCGGGCAGCGTCCGCGTCTTGCGCGAGGGGAACACGCCCTCGTTCATCGCGCATAAAAATACGTGCGGGAACTCCAGTCCCTTTGCGCTGTGGACGGTCATGAGCCGGATCTGGTCGCGCGGGTCGTTAAGATCGGCGCTTGTGAACATGGCCACGTGTGCCAGATAGTGCTCCAGCGTGCATTCCTCGCCGCAGGTCGTCTCGTAGGCGTAGATCGACTGCTTCAGCTCCGCAAGGTTGTCCAGACGCGTCTGGCTGCCCACGGTGCGGAGCATGGCTTCGTATCCGCTCTCGTTCAGAACGGCAGCCAGAAGCTCCGAGACGGGCTGCTGGGCATAGGTCGCGGTGAACGACTCGATGAGCGAGACGAATTTCCCGGCCTTCGTCCCGCGCAGCAGCTCGCTGTCGAGATTTTTCCGCAGCGCGTCATAAAGCGAGCAGCCGTTCTGCGCGGCGTAATCCTTCAGAAACGCCATGCGCCGCGCGCCGAGATTCCGCTTCGGCACGTTTGCGATGCGCAGGAACGACAGATCGTCACGGCAGGCGATCATGCGCAGATAGCAGAGTGCGTCCTTGATCTCCGCCCGCGAGAAAAACTGCACGCCGCTGTAGATCGTGTAGGGGAGCTTCTCCCGGAGGAAGACCTCCTCCAGATTCCGCGTGAGATAGTGCGCGCGGTATAAGACTGCCACGTCGCGGTAGGGCGTCCCGGCTGCATGCAGCGCCTTGATCTGCTCTGCGATCCAGTTTGCTTCCTGCTCGCTGTTCGCCGCGTGGTGGCAGAGGACGGGCGCGCCGCCGGGCAGGGTAGGGAGCAGATCCTTTTTGATGCGGTTCTGATTTTTCGCGATCAGACTGTTGCAGGCAGCGAGGATCTGCGGGGTGGAGCGGTAGTTTTCCATCATCAGGATGGTCTTTGTCGTGGGATAGACCTTGTCAAAGTCCAGAAGATAGCGCACATCCGCCCCGCGCCACGTGTAGATGGTCTGATCCGGATCGCCGACGATGAAGAGATTCTTGTGGTAGCCGCACAGGACCTGCATCAGCTCGTACTGCGGCGGGTCGATATCCTGAAATTCATCGATCATGATGTATTCCAGCCGCTTCTGCCATTTGAGCCGGATGTCCTCGTGCGTGCGGAAGATATAGAGCGAAAACTCAATCAGATCATTATAGTCAAGCGCGAAGCACTTCTTTTCCTGATAGAGATAGCCGTAGAAAATGATATCCTTCGCGCTCGTGGCCTTCCAGTATTTCTCCTTCAGCGTGTTGAGGGGCAGGGTGATCATGTCCTCGTAATAGTCCGGCCGCTCCTTGAGCTTCAGCATCTCGATCATGTCGCGCGCGTGGGAGAACGTCATGTCGCGCAGCGTCAGCCCACGCTCGTCGTAGATGATCTGGAGCATGGCGTCAATGTCACTGTTGTCAAGCACCAGAAAGCTCTTGGGATAGCCGACGGCGTGGCTGTCCTCCTGCAAAATGGAGACGCAGAAGCCGTGGAAGGTATTGATATAGCCGGTATCCTCGTCGCCGGTCAGATTGTGGATGCGCTGGCGCATCTCGCCCGCCGCTTTGTTGGTGAACGTCACGCAGAGAAGATTCCCCGGCAGGATGCCGAGCTCTGTCACAAGATAGGCGAACCTGCGCGTGAGCGCCCGCGTCTTGCCGGAGCCTGCGCCCGCAATGACGCGCACAAATCCCTCGGTCGATAAAACAGCTTCCCGCTGCGCCGCGTTCAGCCCCTCCAGCAGATCCATCCGCTCACCTCCGGAATACGAACAAAATTTCTAAAATATCCTACCATACAAGAAGTCCTGTGTCAACGCAGAGACAGAAAAAACTGTGCGCCGCAATCTGCGGCGCACAGCTGCTGATCATTGCTGCTCTTTGTCCTTGCTCTGGCGGGCGACGTGGGCGCAGATGGCGGCGAAGGTCTTTTCGCTGACATCGTGCTCAACCTTGCAGGCGTCCTCCCGCGCGGTCGCTTCGTCGACACCGATGCGCATGAAAAACTGCGTCAGCGTCTTGTGCCGGGTATAGATCCGGTCGGCGATCTCCATGCCGCTGTCGGTCAGTGTAATCAGCCCGTCGCGATCCATGGTGATAAAGCCGTTCTGTTTGAGTTGTTTGGTCGCGTAGGTCACGCTGGGTTTCGTTACGCCTAGATGCTCCGCCACGTCAATGGAGCGGATATAGCCGTGCGTTTCTTTCATCATCAGCATCGCTTCCAGGTAATCTTCCGCCGCTCTATGCACACTCACAGCAAATTGCACCAACCTTTCTTCAGAATTATCTTACACATTAACACACTTAAACAAAAAAAGCAAGCAAACAATTTTTTCTCGCAAACCTATTGACAAGAGGGGGTTAGACATGTTAAACTGTGGGCTGGTTAGGGAGGTCTAACCTTTGTTTTTCCCATCCGGTTAGCATCCCTTAATTATAATTAGATACTTCAAATCAGAGACAGGGGGGCGCAGGATTTGATGCCGCTTACACTCGCAGCGCCTGGCGAAGAGAGTATCATCCGCAAGGTCGGAGGCAATCCGGAGGTCAAAAAGCATCTGGAGGATCTGGGCTTTGTGGCAGGCGATACAGTCACGATCGTTTCCAGCCTGAACGGGAACGTCATCGTAAAGGTCAAGGAATCACGCGTGGCCATCAGTGAAGAAATGGCGCGCAAAATCATGATTTAAGGAGAGAGGAATATGAAAACGCTGAAAGACGCAAAAATCGGCGACACCGTCAAGGTCGTCAAGCTCCACGGTGAAGGCCCGGTCAAGCGCCGCATCATGGACATGGGCATCACGAAGGGCGTTGAGGTCTATATCCGCAAGGTCGCGCCGCTGGGCGACCCGATGGAGGTCACGGTTCGCGGCTATGAGCTGAGCCTGCGGAAGGCTGACACCGAAATGATCGAAATTGCATAAAGTATCTGGTCAAAAAGGAGCAGTGAAATGGAAAAACAGATCAAAATTGCCCTTGCGGGCAACCCGAACAGCGGTAAAACCACGCTGTTCAATGCGCTGACCGGCTCGAACCAGTTCGTTGGCAACTGGCCCGGCGTCACAGTCGAAAAGAAGGAAGGCAAGCTGAAGAAGCACGACAACGTCGTGATCATGGACCTTCCCGGTATTTATTCTCTGTCCCCCTACACGCTGGAAGAGGTCGTTTCCCGTAACTACCTCATCACCGAGCGCCCCGACGCGATTTTGAACATCGTCGACGGCACGAACCTCGAGCGTAACCTCTACCTCACCACCCAGCTGACAGAGCTTGGCATCCCGGTCGTCATCGCCATCAACATGATGGATATTGTCAAGAAGAACGGCGACCAGATCAACATTAAAGAGCTGTCCCGTCAGCTCGGCTGCCCGGTCATGGAGATCTCCGCTCTGAAGGGCACCGGCATCATGGAAGCCGCGGAAGCAGCCGTCACGGCTGCCGCAGGCCCGCATACCGAGCCGCAGCACACCTTCTCCGGCCCGGTCGAGCATGCCATCGCCCACATCGAAGAAGCTGTTCTGCATGACAAGCCCATCGAGCAGCAGCGCTGGTTCGCAATCAAGATCTTCGAGCGTGACGACAAGGTCCTCGAGCAGCTGAAGATCCCCGCAGACGTCATGCAGCATATCGAAGCGGACATCAAGGACGCGGAAAAAGAGCTGGACGACGATGCAGAGTCCATCATCACCAACGAGCGTTATGTGTACATCGCGCAGGTCATCAAGAGCTGCTACAAGAAGAAGAGCGCCGGTAAGCTCTCCACTTCCGACAAGATCGATAAGATCGTGACGAACCGCTGGCTGGGCCTGCCCATCTTCGCGGCTGTCATGTTCATCGTTTACTGGGTCGCCATGGTCGGCGTCGGCGCACCGGCAACGGACTGGGCGAACGACGGCCTGTTCGGCGACGGCTGGCACCTGTTCGGCATCGGCTCCTCCGCGTACTCCGATGCAGCTGACGAATACGCCACCGCAAGCGACGCAATCAGCGGCTACTATGAGCTCGACACCGAAGCCGAAGACTTCGACGCCGACGCGGCTCTGGCCGAAATGAAGGCCGTGACCGCCGATTCCGAGAGCACGACCATCGAGGTCGAGGATGAAGAGACCCTCGCCCTCAACGATATGACCGTCTACTATGACGCGATCCCCGACGGCGCGGACGAAGAGACCACGATCGGCATGAGCTATGTCGACGCTGTCAGCTACTTCGAAGAGAACGGCTTTGACGAGCCCGATCCCGCCGACTACGGCGTCTGGGTCCCCGGCGTTCCTGTTCTGATCGGCAATCTGCTTGACGCCTGCAACGTTCCCGAAGACGGCTGGCTGCACGGTCTGATCCTCGACGGCATTGTCGCCGGTGTCGGCGCAGTTCTCGGCTTCGTGCCGCAGATGCTCGTTCTGTTCCTCATGCTGGCCTTCCTCGAAGCGTGCGGCTACATGGCCCGTATCGCCTTCGTTCTGGACCGTATCTTCCGGAAATTCGGCCTGTCCGGCAAGTCCTTCATCCCGATGCTCATCGGCACCGGCTGCGGCATCCCGGGCGTTATGGCTTCGCGTACCATTGAAAACGAACGTGACCGCCGTATGACGATCATGACCACCACCTTCATCCCCTGCGGCGCAAAGGTTCCGTTCATCGGCATGATCGCCGGCGCTCTGTTCGGCGGCAGCGCATGGGTCTCCACCTCCGCATACTTCATCGGCATGGCCGCCATCATCATTTCCGGCATCATGCTGAAGAAGACCAAGATGTTCTCCGGCGATCCGGCTCCGTTCGTCATGGAGCTGCCGGCTTACCACTGGCCGACCCTCGGCAACGTCCTGCGCAGCATGTGGGAGCGCGGCTGGTCCTTCATCAAGAAGGCCGGCACGATCATCCTCCTGTCCACCATCTTTGTCTGGTTCACCACCTACTTCGGCTGGGCCGAAGACGGCTTCCGGATGCTCTCTGAAGAAGAGATCAACTACTCCATCCTTGCTAAGATCGGCGGCGCGATCGCCTGGATCTTCGCTCCGCTCGGCTGGGGCAACTGGCAGGCAGTCGTTGCTTCCATCACCGGCCTTGTCGCCAAGGAGAACATCGTCGGCACGCTCGGCATCCTCTATGGCGGCGGCGACGGCACGGTCTATCAGAACCTTGCAAGCGCCTTCAACGGCATCACCGGCTACTCCTTCCTGGTCTTCAACCTCCTGTGCGCTCCGTGCTTCGCGGCCATCGGCGCCATCAAGCGTGAGATGAACAGCCAGAAGTGGACCTGGTTCGCCATCGGCTATCAGTGCGGCTTCGCGTATGCGATCGCCCTCATGGTCAACCAGTTTGGCGCTCTGTTCACCGGCAACGGCAACGTCCTCGGCGTGATCGTCGGCGTCATCCTGCTCGCAGGTATCGTTTACATGCTCGCCAAGCCGTATAAGGAAGCAACCAAGCTGACCGCAAAGATCAAGTAATTTCCCACGTACAGACAACAAAAGGAGTTGAGTTTCATGTTTGCCTGGATTGCACAGAATATTGGAACGATCGTCATTTCAGCGATCCTGCTGGCGATCGTCGTGGCAATTGTGAGATATCTGATTCGGCAAAAGAAACAGGGAAAAAACTCCTGCGGTGCGAACTGCGCACACTGCGCAAACGCATGCAGCTGCCACCATCATGAATAAGGAGATCTCATCATGTATAAGACAACGCTGAAGATCGACGGCATGATGTGCGGCATGTGCGAATCGCACATCAACGACACCATTCGTAAGGCTGCTGCCGTCAAAAAGGTCTCGTCGTCGCACGTGAAGGGCGAAGCCGTGGTCATCACGGAAGAGCTCCTCGACGTGGACGCCGTCAAGGCGGCGATCCATGCCACCGGCTACGAGGTCACAGACGCGGCCAGCGAGCCGTATGAAAAAAAGCGCTTCTCCCTTTTCAAGTAAGTTTTCCTCTTACCGCGAACCGCCCTGCTCCCATGCCGGCAGGGCGGTTTGTCTGTCCAAAAATCTGCGGATTTTTGGACAAAAGAGTTTGCGCCTGCGGGCGCAAACTCTACGAGGTTTTGACAAACAAAAGCCGCCCCATGGACGTAAGTCCATGGGGCGGTCGTGCGGTTGTCAGAACGTTGCGACGTTTTGGGCCGCCGGTTCGGCGGGCTGGATGTTTGTGGCCGTCAGGATCGGGCCGACGCCCTTGTAGAGGGAATGGTACTTGACCTCGACGGTCGCCGTGACCATGACCCAGCTGCGGGCGGCAAGACCAGCTGCGCCGGCAAACCGGCAGGGAAGACCCATGAACGTGATATCCGCTTCGCAGCAGGTCATCACGAACCGGCCGGGGGCAAACATGCCCTCCTTCTCGCGGCGCAGACGCGCCACCTGGCCCTTGAATTTCACGGTCTTGCCCGCGTATTTCTTCGGCTCCTCCGTGATATCGCGGTAGAACAGGGCGTAGTCCTCGTCGTGGATCTCGATGACGGGGGCGTCGATGTCAAAGGGGAGCGGATCCTGAATGTCGTCAAAATGCGTCGAATCGTCGGTATATTCATACAGAATATCGATTTTCCGGTTGACGGCGCGTGCGATCTTGTGGTACGGCATGACGTCGGTGCCCGGCGCCATGCGGTTGAGGACCAGCATCTCCGCTCCGGCCAGCTTGTCGACGACGAGCTGGCGCATGTTGGCGTTGTAGCTGAGGAACGTCGTCGCGTCGGCGAACATGATCTCCTGTGCGATCTTCCAGTGCTCCGGCGTCTTGAGATAGAAGTCCGAAGCCAGATGCATGCCGTTCAGCTCGACGACCACGCGCTCGGCGCGGTATTTTTCCTGCAGGCCGGTCAGCATCTCGGGGCTCAGGTCCTCGTATTCCAGCTCCTGCACATAGACCTCCTTGTGCGGGTAGGTGGAAATGTCGTATTCCTCCACACCCTCTTCAAAGCACAGCAGGAGCGTGCGCTCGCCGGTGTTGAACCGCGGATCCTCCAGCGTTTCCTGAATGAACTTCGTCTTGCCGGACTCCAGAAAGCCCGTGAAGACGTACATGGGGATATCGGGCATAGCCATAGAGAAAACTCCTTATTACTGCTTTTCCACGCCGAAGAGCTTGGCGACCGCCTGCTCGTTCAGCTTCGAGCCGATCACGCAGATGCGGCCCGTGACCATTGCGCTGCCGTCGCGGATATCCGGCTCGCCGGGGACGTAGTCGAAGTGGATCCACTTTTCGCCCTCTGCGTTGGCGACATAGCCCTTGGCGCGCAGGATGATGCCGTAGGTCTCAGCGTCCTCGAGCGCCTTCAGGATACGCTCGATCTCGGCCTTGGTGAACTTCTTGTGGGTCTCTTCGCCCCAGCTAATGAAGACCTCGTCGGCGTCATGGCCATGGTGATGATGGTGATGGTGGTGCTCGTGCGCATCCTCGTCGTCATCGTCGTGATGATGGTGGCAGCTGCACTCCGGATCGTCGCACTCGTCATCGCCGTCATGGTCATGGTGATGATGGTGATGCTCATGCTCGTCGTCATCGTCATCGTCGTCCTCATGATGGTGATGGTGGTGATGCTCGTGCTCGTCCTCGTCCTCGTCATCATCGTCGTGGTGATGGTGGTGGCAGCTGCATTCCGGATCGTCGCATTCGTCATCGTCGTCGTCATGCTCGTGATGGTGATGTGCTTCCTCCTCCAGCTTGGCCAGCTCGATGGCGATGGTGCTGCGGCGGTCCATAGCCTCCATCAGCTGCTCGCCGGTCAGCTCCGGCCACGGGGTCGTGACGATGATGGCGTCCTTGTTGTGCTCGCGGATCATGCTGACGCACTGATCCAGCTTCTCCTCCGACATGCCGTCGGTGCGGCTGAGGATGATGGTGTTGGCCGTCTCGATCTGGTTGTTGTAGAACTCGCCGAAGTTTTTCATATACATTTTGCACTTCGTCGCGTCCGCCACGGTCACAAAGTTGCCGAGCTGCACGTCGTCAGACGTGACCTTGCGCACGGCGCCGATGACATCGGACAGCTTGCCGACGCCGGACGGCTCGATCAGGATGCGGTCGGGCGCATACTCTGCGATGACCTTTTTGAGCGCGCGGCCAAAGTCGCCGACCAGCGAGCAGCAGATGCAGCCGGAGTTCATCTCGGTGATCTGGATGCCGGCTTCCTGTAAAAAGCCGCCGTCAATGCCGATCTCACCAAATTCGTTCTCGATGAGCACCAGCTTCTGACCGTGGTAGGCTTCCTTGATCATCTTTTTGATGAGCGTCGTCTTGCCTGCGCCGAGAAAACCGGAATAAATATCAATTTTTGTCATACAAAAACACCTTCCAGTAACAATTTTCGTTCCAATAGTATAGCACTTTCCTGTAGGAACATCAAGGTTTCTTCATTAAATATTCACAGTTTCCGCCAAAAGGAATTGACAAACGGGAAACGATATGATAAGATAATTCTCGGCTTTGGAGGCCGGCATTCGGAGAGATGTCCGAGCGGTTTAAGGAGCTGGTCTTGAAAACCAGTGACACAGCAATGTGCCGTGGGTTCGAATCCCACTCTCTCCGCCATTTTCTTTCCTTCATATCGGCTCAACCGACCTGCGGAAGTACCCAAGTGGCCGAAGGGGCTCCCCTGCTAAGGGAGTAGGCGTCTAAAAAGCGCGCGAGAGTTCAAATCTCTCCTTCCGCGCCAGCGAAAGAACCTTGAAAACACTACGTTTTCGAGGTTTTTTCTTTGCCTAAAAGCGCCGTTTTCCCCTAAGTTTTCCCCTTACAGGCTGGAAGCGGCCTTTTTTGTGCTCTGAAACAGGGCTTCCATGCGGTTCGCGGACTCCCGTTTCATGCGCTCTGTCGCGTGCGCATAAACGTCCAGCGTGAACGCTGCCGTCGCGTGGCCAAGGTTTTCCTGCACGATCTTCGGACTATCGCCCGCTTGTAAGGAATTGACGGCGAACGAATGACGAAGATCATGAAAACGCGCTTCCGGTATGCCGATGCTCTCCACGGCTTTCTTGAAATGCTTGCGCACGGTCACATGGGACAGATGGCGTCCCAACTCATCCGTAAACACCAACCCGGAATCTTCCCAAAGCTCCCCGGCTTTCAATCTCCATTCCGTCTGTACCCGCCGCTGCTCTCTGAGCGCCTTCATCACCGAAGGTGCCGGGGTCAGCAGGCGGGTTTTGTCGTTTTTCAGAGAGCCGAAGAAATACGCGCCGCCCTTTTCCTTGGATTTGAGAAGCTGCTGCGCGACGGTCACTGTCCCGGCGTCGAAGTCCACGTCTTTCCATCGCAAACCGAGAAGCTCCCCTTGCCGCAATCCCGTCAGCAAATCGACGATAAACAGCCACTCGAACGGCTGACCGTGGATCGCGTTCAGGAAGGCGGCAGTCTGCGTTTCGTCCAGCGGCTTGATTTCTGCCCGCTCCACACGCGGCAGCTTGCAGGCATCAGAAGGATTGATCCGCAGATAGCCGACCTCGACGGCCTGCTCCAGCGCCCGGTGCAGAATGCCGTAAATATCCCGAACCGTTTTTGCAGAAAGCGGCTTGCGCCCGCTCGTGCCGCGCTGGAGGTCGTTGAGCATCTTCTGGATCTGCGGTGCTTTGAGCGCCTGCAGCTTGACAGCGCCGAGTGTGGGTTTGATCGTGCTTTCCACCTTGTTCTTGTAGGTCGAGCGGGTCAGCGGCTTGACATCGCCCGTGTATTCGGCAAGCCAGATGTCAAGCCAGTCGGACACGGTCAGCTTCGTCGGCTCCTGATAGGTCGAATCATTGACCGTCACAGCCGCTGCCTGCATCTTCGCGCGGACTTCCTTCTGCGTCTTACCGGAGAAGCTGCGGCGAGTCTGCTTGCCTGTGCCAGGATAGGCAAGCAAACGGAAGCGGACGGTAGCATAGGCAAGCAAACGCTACCCAAAGACAAAGACAAAGACATACAAGAGACAGACCATTATAAAGACATAGGTAGAGATAGAGAAAAGGGTGTGGGGAAGGGGGAAGAACCTCACATGGCAGACTATCCCGCTCCTGCACCCAATCGCCTGCCGTCTGCCCTTGGCGGCGATTATGCTGTGCCGCCAGAAGATCAATGGGAACATATGCGCCAGAGTGCATCGGACATGCTGGCAAGCTATCAGAGATAGCTGTGGGAACGGGCAGGGACCGGCATTTGCACAGCAGAAAAGAAAGGGGGAAAAATGACAACCGTTGATTTTGATTCCATCCCGGAGTTTCAGAAGAACGCACTGGCAAACATGGCGCTTGAACTCACGCGGGCCTGCTTCGAGATCCCCGGCATGGAAGAACGCTATCAGCAATGGCTCCCTGGCTATCTGGAGCGGAAGTGGCAGCATGAAGCTGCAAAACAACATACGACCACCAACCACGACAAATGAGGAGGACAAACCATGTCTTTTGAAAATCGTTTCCCCGAATCTGGCAGCGGTTAGATTCTCCACTCTGTCCGAGCGGGACAGAACATCCTTGACTTGATTAGGCGCCCGCGCATCGCGACAATTTTTCTGTGCGTCGATCACGCAGCGACAGTAACTGTGCAGACCAGCAATCACGACACATTGAGCCGCAAGCTGCGCGAAAGCGAAAAGGGTTCAGATGGACTGTACCGCTTCGAGTATGAATCTTACATACAGGATGGAATCAGCAGCAAGAAAGGAAATATTACGTCGCTCACGTTGGACTGTGATGCGCAGTTTTATATCATGTACGGAATCACCGTAGGCTGACGAAAGGAAGGTACAAACAATGACACGCGCAGAATACGTTTCCCGCATCAGTTCTCTCACGCAGGAATTGACCGGCTTGGCAGCGGAATATTTCTCCACGCAGCGCGATCCGTACGAGGTCGCAGGAGAACGATTCAATCAGGCTGTCGATGCTTTTGAGCAGGACCTGTCTACAAGGACGGCAGAACTCGAAGCCAGAGAAGCGGCGGCAAACGCCGCAGTTGACGCTGTGGCTCGCGAGCAGGAGCAGACACGGGCTCGTCTGGTCGAAGCCATCCAGCAGGGAGACACCGACTCTGAACAGGCGGCGACGGCAGAACTTGACAAACTGGCAGCAAAGAAGCGGGCTGCCGACACTCGCGCTGATGCCTTCAAGGGGGCAAAGGTGTATGGCTCGAAAGATCTTTTCAATGCGGCAGTAGCTCACATGAGGGATCGCATGGCAATCAAAAGCTGCGGCATGGGCAATGATCGCAAAGATGTCGTCGATGCAATTCGGGGAGCAGTTAAGCAGTTGACAGAGCTGCTGCCTTCCGGTGCAGACACTTCGTGGTATGCAGAACGAGCAGACGCCAAACGCTGCTTCAGCATTTTCGAAAAAACTGTAGGTCATATCGACCTCACTGCGCCCGGCTGCGGCGGTCCTGATGATGTGAAAGTTAGAATCGGGCTGTCACTTGCCAAAAAAGAAATTGCCCCCGGTCTGGATGGAACGCCGTCCGGAGCCGCGCTGAGCGCGATCTTCGAGGAATGGGACAGCCAGCCAGAGGAAGAATCTGAAACGGACTGATGGGAGGGCTTCACAGCCCTTCCCCTCTGGCAATCCGTCCCGCTCCTGTGCATTTCATGCTATCGAAATCTCTTTCGATCGTCAAACTTGCAAGTGCGGCCGGCATGGGGATTTTCCACGCTGGAGGGCGTGGGAAAAGGTACTGTGACGTGTACCCCCTATCTGCTGCGGGCTCGACGACCCCGGTTTGACCGTAGTTTTCCTATAAAATTTTCGGTAATTTCGTTACGATTTTATCTGCTCTCAGCTATAGAAATTCTCTGAAAGGAGGATGTTTATGGATATTTCAACGCTTAACTCACACTACGAAAGGCTCCAGCAGCTTTCCAAAAACGAAGAAACACTTGATGGACTGAAAAGTGGAGCAGCAAATTGCACCGGGTTATTTGCAACAGAGATTGCAGAGCTGGAAACTCAAATAGAGCAGGAAAAGGCTGTGATCGCAGAAAGTGAAGGAATAATCGCCGCGTGGATCTCTGGTATTGAGGACGGTACGACGCGGACAATTTTACGCCTTCGCTTTATTCACGGTTTGCAGTGGTGCGAGATCGCGGGAGCTGTTGGAAAGAGCTTTACAGAAGCGCGCGTAAAGTACATTGCACGGTGCCACCTAAAAGCCGCTTTTAATCAGCCGCAATGACCATTGAAGAACTGAACGTGCTGTTTGATCTCCGAGCCGAACTGGAGTGGCTGAACACGGCGAAAGCGCAGTTGATGGATGCTGCGACATCCACGACGGCAATGCTGAATGGAATGCCGCACGGAAGCGGCGTTACAGACAAGGTTGGCGGTCTTGCCGCTGAGATCGCAGACCTTGACAGCCAGATTGAGCAGATCACAGCCAAGAGCAACGCGGAAGAAGCCCAGCTTGCCAGCTGGATCGCGGGCATTCGCGATCCACGAACACGCCTTGCGTTCCGGTTGCGCTTCTTTCGCGCTCTTTCATGGAAAGAGATTGCAAAAATCACCCACACAACGACGGACACGGTAAAAGCCACCGTGTACCGATATTTGAGAGAAGAAACCCGCTCCTCCATTGGGAGCAGAAGGGAGTGAGAAAAATGGCCACAAAGAAAGAATACGAAATGCTATTTGCACTCGAAGCACAGCTTGGCCGCGAGTTCCGCGCGACCTTCCAGAAGGCACGCGATGAGTTCAAAGATACCGCAGTAGGCGCTGAATCCTTCGGAGACAAAGCCACCGAAGCGGTTGATGCACTGTCCAGCGCATTGGCTGCGGCTGGTATGTCGGCAGCTCTTGGCAAGCTGAAAGACCTGTTCGATGAATGCACACAGGCATCAATGGACTTTGAATCTGCAATGACAGGCGTTGCAAAGACAACCGATTTGTCTGATGCGGAACTGGCGCGTATGACAGATTCCATCCGGGATATGTCGACGGAAATTCCTGCATCGACCGAAGAAATAGCCGCCGTCGCAGAAGCAGCTGGACAGCTCGGCATTCAGAAGGATGCGCTGCTCGACTTCACTGAAACCATGACCATGCTCGGCACGGCTACGAACATGACCGCCGAGGATGCTGCAACCGCCCTTGCCCGCTTTGCGAATATCACCGGTATGTCCGCTGACAATTACGACCGGCTCGGCTCGGTGATCGTCGACCTCGGCAATCATTTCGCAACAAGCGAGAGCGAAATCACGCAGATGGGCACGCGCCTTGCTTCCGCCGGTAAGCTGGCTGGTCTAACGGAGCCGCAGATCATGGCTCTGGCGGCAGCAATGTCCTCTGTTGGTATCGAAGCCGAAGCTGGCGGCACGGCCATGACGCAGACGCTCAACGCCATCGAAAAGGCTGTTGCAACCAGTTCAGACGAGCTTACACTCTTTGCCGAAGTAGCAGGCATGTCCGCTGATGAGTTCGCCAATGCGTGGGGCACCGACGCTATGAGCGCCCTGACAACGTTCATCGGCGGGCTTGGTGAACTGGAAGCGCGTGGCGGCAATACGGTTACAATGCTGGAAGACCTTGGCCTTACTGGTATCCGGCAGAGCAATATGCTCAAATCCCTCGCGCAGGCTTCTGGCATGATGGATGATGCTGTTTCAACTGCAAACACGGCATGGGCGCAGAATGTAGCGTTGTCCGCTGAAGCCAGCAAACGATACGCTACCACACAGAGCAAGATGGACATGATGCAGAACAGCGTCAACAATCTTAAGGCTGCCATCGGCAATGCGTTTACGCCTGTTCTCGGCGATCTTTACGATATTTCGACAGATCTGCTGAAAGATATCACTGCTTTTGTGCAGGATCATCCCGCTCTAGTGAAAGCCATTGGTGCGACAGCTGGGGCGCTCGGTGCGGTCAGTGCAGCGATGGTTACAATCTCCGCAGCGCGGAAAGCCTTCGCAGCGCTCGACATGGCCACCCTGCTTGCAGGTCCTGCCGGTGTTGCATTGAAGCTGGCGGGGGCAATCGGCGGTGTTGCGGCCGGGATCGCCCTTCTGGCTGATGCTTCTGCAAACGACGGCACGCCGTCTCTGCGAGAACTGACAGAAGCCGCGCGTGATCTTGACAAGGCGATGTCTGATGCAAAAGAAGCCTGTGTTGACACGGTTGCCGAAACCGAAGCTGCCGCCAACGTTGCAGACCGCTACGTTTCCCGGCTGGAAGCTCTGAACGCTGCCGGTGAACTGAACGAACAGCAACAGTCTGAATATCATGGCACACTGGTCATGCTGACACAGACAATTCCGGAACTGGCGGACCTCATCAACCTCGAAACCGATGAGATCAACGGCGGCACCGATGCCCTCTATGCCAACATCGAAGCATGGCGGCAACGGGCAACCGTACAGGCATATCAAGAGCAGCTAAACACGATTTGAGAAGAACAGCGAAGTCGTTCTTCAGGCCGCGATTGCAGAAGTCAAATTGTCTGACGCAAAAGAAGCGCTGCAAGCTGCTGAGGAAGCGCAGAATGATGAATTTGAGCGCCAGAACCGGCTCTATCAGGAAGCCAATCAGAAAGTTCAGGAATACTACGAGGAAACAGGTCTCGTCACTGATGCCAATATGTGGCTCGGCGAGACGACTGGTGACCTGAATTGGAAGTTGGAGCAGAACGCGCAGGCCGTCGATAATGCGCAGCGTGAGGTTGAAAAATACCAGAAAGCCATTGAAGAAGATAACGAAGCGCTTTCCGCTGCCAAATCGGAAATGGAGACAGCCGAGCGGGCGGTAAGGAACCTGACCGGTGCGCTGGACGATGGAGCAGGTGCAGCAGGCAACGCCGCACGTGGACAGGAAGAGCTTGGCTCTGTGCTCAGCAGCGCAAATGAGAAGATCGAAGCGATTACGAAGGCATATCAGGAAGCGTTTGAAGCGGCGCGCAGCAGTGTCGAGGGGCAGTATTCTCTTTGGAGCGATGTGGATCAGATCGTCGAAACAGCCGCAGGGACAATCAACAACAATCTCACAAAGCAGATTGAGCACTGGCAAAGCTACAATGACAGCCTTGCAAAGCTCCGCGAACGGTCTGACGACATAGAAGGTCTTGCTGATGTGATCGGCTCTTTTGCGGACGGCAGCGCGGAGAGTGTGAACGCCGTCGCCGGTATGGCAGCAGCCAACGACGAAGACCTGAAGAAGATGGTCGAGAACTGGCAGGAACTCAAAAAGACGCAGCAGGACGCGGAAGAAAGCATTGCGGAATATCGTTCGGCCCTCGGTGAGCAAATGGACGCGCTGCAGTCGGACTTGGAAGATGATATTGCAGCAATGGACCTCGGCGACGAAGCCAAAGAAAGCGGCCGCGCAACCATTCAGGGTTTCATGGACGGCGCGATCGGTATGCTCCCGGCTATTCAACAGGCGTATTCTCAAATCGGAAGCGCCGCTTTGCGTGCACTCTACGGTGGTCGCATGAGCGGACAGAGGGCTACACGAATCGATGCTGGCGGCATGGTCGATCAGGCATATGCCGAAGGTACGACCTCGGCAGAAGCCGGCCTTGCGCTCGTTGGGGAAGAAGGCCCGGAGCTGGTGATGATGCGCGGCGGCGAGACTGTTCTAAACGCCCGCACGACACAGGCGGTTTTGGGCGCTGGTATGGAAAGCAACAGCCCGCTCGTTGAAATCAATATCGAGGGAAATACCGGTCAGGAGGTGGTCGATCAACTGAATCGCTACAGCGAGGAGCTGGCCGCACGGGCCATCGCAATTATGCAAGAATTTGAAACAGATAAACGACGAATCGCTTACGCCTAAGGAGGAAAATGAACATGAACACACTTCAAGAAGCACTTGCCGCCAGAGAACGTATGCGGCTTGCCAAAATCGACGAAATCGCAGCCTGCATTGATCCCGATATCGTTGCAGCGGCAAAAGCAAATCCCAACTGCAGCGCGGCAGAAATGGCATACAGAAATGCCATCCGAAAGGCACAGAAGCAGAAAGCACACGAAGCTGTGCAGGAATACTTCAAGTCCAAGGGTGACGCTGCGACCGTGTGAGCCGCACAGCGCCCCGCAGAGCGTCGGAAGCATCCGGGCATAACGAGAATCCCTGCTCCATACAAACGCGCCGCGCTGCGAGTTGCAAGTGGCTCAAAACAAGACGAAGCCCGCTCTCCTGATTTGGAGAGCGGGCTTTGCTTGTCTTTATAGCTCCAAGCCCTGAATCGCGTTCTCGTACAGAAACGCTTTCAGCGGCTTGGCCTCGGCGGTGTCGTAGTAGTTCAGCAGTGCTTCGTTGAACTGCTCCATGTTCTTCGCGGAGATTGTCAGCATACCTGCCCCAGCTTGCAGCAGGATCTTGTTTGCCAGCGTCAGACTGGTGCGCTTGTTGCCGTCCCAGAAAAGCTGCCCGCGTGTGCCCCAGCAGAAGGCCGTCAGCGCCTTATCTGTTGCCGAAGTATCGGCGGCGAGGATCGCGGCCAACTCTGCCCGGACAGATGCTTCCTGCGGCACAGGCGGCATGTAATCCGTGCCGGAGATCGCAACGCTGCCGGTGCGCAGCTTGCCCCACTCCAAAGCCTCATTGCGGGCGATAAACTCGTTCAACTTGCAGAGATATTCCAGTGTGGCCGGCTCGTCCATCGAACCCATCAGGAAGCGCCATGCGTCGCGCATATTCAAAATTGCCTGAATATCGCCCAACTGCACGCCGGGGACGTTGACGCCCTCCAGAATGGTCTTTGTCTGCGGGAAGGTGACGGCGCGGTTTTCCATCTTCATGCCGCAGTAGACGTTTTCGTCCCACTTCTTTTTCGCAAGGAAGCGGCTCTGTTCCGGTGTCAGGTGGTATCGGTCGGGGTAGGTCATTCCGCTTCACCATCCTTTTCTTCCGTGTACTCCAGTATGTCTCCTGGCTGGCAAGTCAGCATGGAACAAATACGGCCTATATTTGCCCACGAAACAAGCTCACCGCCGCGTAGCTGCTGGATCGTACTCTCAGCCAGCAGCTTTTCACGACGTAAGCGCGTTGTGTTATAGCCCGCTGCCTTGAGAGCGGGAAGAATCCCAATCTTGTATTTCACTGGCATAGTGACCACTCCTTTCCTGTGCTGGGGCAATTTTGAGTAAAACCTCTTTTCCACTATCCGCATTATAGCAGGAAAATACACGAAAAGCAAGTGTAAATATTGCGCGATATATACACGGAATATTTGTGTAATTCGTCGATTGAATTACACGGAAATATCGTGTATAATTAAGACAGTCAAGGGGAACAAAAGAAAACAGTTCAGACACCGGCAGAAGGCGGACGAAAGTACCGGAAGGGAAACCAAGAACGCCTATAAGAGCTGGGAAGGATCAGCAAAGCGCAGCAAGGCTCGCGAGATCAGTTGAAAGCCCCCAGCCGCCGGAGTTCCCCAAGAGCAAAGAAAAAGCGTCTCCTGCCGCCGTAGGAAGTGAACAGGAGACGCAGCCGAAAAGGGCTGATTGCAGTATAGCACAGCCCGCCGAAAAAGGAAAGGGGCTTTACCAATGAGCAACACAGAAATTCAGAGCAAAGTCAATGAGCTTCGCGAGCTGCGCCGCATGGCCGACGAGCTGACCGCCGAGATTGAGAACATTCAGGACGCGATCAAGGCGCACATGACCGCCATCGACGCCGACACGCTGACGGGCGTGGATTACAAGATCACCTGGAAGACCGTGACCAGCAGCCGGTTTGACAGCACGGCGTTCAAGAAGGCAATGCCGGAGCTTGCCGAGCGCTTCATCAAGTCCACCACCAGCCGCCGTTTCACGGTCGTATGAGCGGAGGGGCGGGCAACAGCCCGCTCCAGGAAGGAGAACAGAATGGAAGTTCATGTTTCGATTAACACCAACGGCAGCCCGAAGGAGCTACAGCGGCTGACGGACCGGCTCGGCGATCTGGCAAACCTGCTGGAAGCGGTCACCGAAGCGGAGCTGTCGCGGAGCAGCAATTCATATCATACTTCGCTGCCGGTCTGGATTTCGTGAGCAAGGAGATCAACGCCGTGTATGCGCAGATATACGACTTGGTGAACGGTTGGGAGGTAGCAAAGTGAACACTTCGCTTGCGGCTGCGAGCCGCGCAGACGATGAGCGCGAGAAGGCTGAATTGATCGCGCTGGTCAGAATGTTGACACCGAAGGAAGCAGACCGCGTAATTGAGCGGATTCAGGCGCTGCTCAACGAGCAGCAGAAGAAAAAGGAGGTTGCAGAATGAGAGCAAGCAGAGCGAATTTTGACGTGCGCCAGTACACACCACCAGCGGAGGAAGCAATCGAGATCGCTGAAAAGCGACTCACCATCTACAATGCTAAAGCTGCGGTTGATGTAGCTTTTGCATTCAAGGCGCAGTCCGGAAACCGGACCTTTCTCCCACTCCCCGGTCTTGACTACGGAAACGCCGAAGATCAGACAGGAATGATCCAGCTGCTCGGCTCGATCTGGACAAGCGGATACGTCGCAGGCATTCGCTCAGAGCGGGTGCGGCGGCGCGGGGAATAGGGCAGCAAAGCAGGGGACGCAGACCATTGCGCCCCTTGTTTTTTGCCCCGGAAATTTCCCCTATTTTTTCCCCTAAGAGCTTTGTATCGCTTTGAACGCCATTGTATGCGATGAAAAGAACGCATTGATTTTCGTATGGGATTTCATGCAGTTTCAAGCGATAAAACGAACTTTCATAGTTCAAATCTCTCCTTCCGCGCCAGAACCGGCAATGTTTTTTGAGCATTGCCGGTTTTGCTTTTCTAAAAATGCGCGTCCCGGCTCCAGACGGAGCCGGGACGGTTTTTATTTTTTCTCCGGAACCAGGAACATGAACACGAGCGAGCTGAGCAGCAGCAGATACGGGTAGAACAGGAAGGGGATGATCTGGAAGGCGGTCAGCGTCTCGCCGAGCTCCGCACAAGCGGAGATGGCCAGCAGCATCTGCGCGCCATAGGGGATGATGCCCTGGAAGATGCAGGAGAACGTATCGAGCAGCGACGCGCTCTTTCTGGCGCTGATGCCGTATTCCTCGCTCATCTGGCGGGCGATGGGGCCGGCCATGACGATGGCGACGGTGTTGTTGGCTGTGGCAATGTCCATCGCGCCGACAAGCAGGCCGATGCCCAGCTGGCCGCCCTTCTGCCCGTGGAAAATGCGCCCGATGAAGCCCAGCAGCGCTTCAAAGCCGCCGTATTCGCGGATCAGACCGCACATGGCCGACACGAGGATCGTGACCATGATCGTCTCAAACATGCCGGACGCGCCGCTGCCCATGCTGCCGAGCAGCTCCGTCGGGTGTGTCGCACCGGTGGCGAGCATGATGACCGTGCCGGAGACGATGCCGGTCAGAAGCACGACGAACACATTGATGCCCGCCACGCCGCCGATGAGCACCAGAATGTACGGAACCGTTTGCAGCAGGTTATAGTCCGGGATCTGCACCGCGCCGATGTCGCTGTGCAGCGAGAAGACGAGGATCAGCACCAGCGCGGCCAGCGCGGCCGGCAGGGCAATGCGGAAGTTCGTGCGGAATTTATCCTTCATCGCGCAGCCCTGCGTGTTGCAGGCGGCGATGGTCGTGTCGGAGATGAACGACAGATTGTCGCCGAACATCGCGCCGCCCATGACGGAGCCGATGCAAAGCGGCAGGCTGAAGCCGGACGTTTTCGCCACGGCGACCGCGATCGGGACGATCAGCGTGATGGTGCCGCAGGAGGTGCCCATGGCCGTCGAGACGAAGCAGGCGACCACGAACAGAACCGCCACGGCAAAGCGCGCCGGGATATGCGAGAGCATGAAATAGGCGACGCTCTCTGCACTGCTGCGGCCGACGACGCCGACAAACACACCGGCGGCCAGGAAAATCAGGATCATCGTCATGATGTTCTTATCGCCGACGCCCTTGGCCATGACCTCCAGCTTTTCGTCGAACGAAAGACCGCGGTTCTGCAAACAGGCGACCAGAATCGCCGCCAGGAACGCCACGACGATGGGAATATTGTAAAAGCCCATCTCAATATGCAGTCCGTATTCAAAAACAAGACCAAGCCCCAGATACAGGATCAGAAAGACGCCGATCGGGAGCAGCGCAATCGCGCGTGCGGGTTTCTTTTCCATATGTTTCTCTCTCTTTTCAAAAGTTTGACCCTGACTGCAAGGGGCAGCCGGGGTCTTCGTGCATGAACTGAATTATTGTATCGGGTTTTCATTCTTCCGTCAAGTAAAGCGGCAAATCTTTGGTGATTCTGCATAAAAATACAGCGGGAATGGATAACAGGCGGCGGAGCCGCCTGGAAAGTTAACAGCTTTTTTACAGTTGCGGCCTGTTCATCCGGCCGGTTTTATGATAAAATAAGAATAATTCTCGAAAAGGAGTGAGCCTTTGTACCAAAAACAGGTGCTGTTTGAAAAGCTGCGGGAGGCCGCAGCCTCCGTCCTGCCGATCAGCCTGATCGTGCTGCTCATCTGCTTTGTCCTCGTGCCGGTCGACACGGGACTGATGCTCTCGTTCCTGCTTGCGACGGCCATGCTGATCCTCGGCATGGGGCTGTTCACGCTGGGCGCTGAGATGTCCATGAGCAAGATCGGCAACTATATCGGTTCCAAGCTGACAAAATCGCGCAAGCTGGGGCTGATCCTCGCGGTGAGCTTTCTGCTCGGCGTCGCCATCACCGTGGCGGAGCCGGATTTGCAGGTGCTGGCTGCCAACGTGCCGGATATCGACAAGACAGTTCTCATTCTGACGGTCTCCGTCGGCGTCGGCATTTTTCTCATGCTGTGCATGGTGCGTATCCTGTTCGGCATCTCGCTGCGGCTGCTGCTGATCGTGTTTTACGTGCTGGTGTTCCTGGCGGCGTTCCTGTCCGATCAGGGGATCCTCGCCGTGGCGTTTGACTCCGGCGGCGTAACGACGGGGCCGATGACGGTGCCGTTTATCATGGCGCTCGGCGTCGGTGTTGCGTCCATCCGTTCCGACGAAAATGCCAAGGCGGACTCGTTCGGCCTTGTCGGCCTGTGCTCCATCGGGCCGATCGCTTCGGTTCTGCTGCTGGGCGCGATCTACCGGACGCAGCCCGCGCAGGCCGAGACGCAGACGGTCGCTGCGATCACCGATACGGTTCTTCTTGGCCGCGACTATCTGCACGCCATTCCGGAATATCTGAAGGAGGTCACCATCGCGCTGCTGCCGATCGTCGTGTTCTTCCTGATCTTCCAGCTCGTCTCGCTGCGGCTGCGGAAGCTGCCGTTTCTGCGGGTCATGGTCGGCATTCTGTATACATATCTCGGCCTTGTCCTGTTCCTCACGGGCGTGAACGTCGGCTTCTCGCCGCTGGGCTATGTGCTGGGCGCGGCGCTGACCGAGGGCTGGCGCATCTGGCTGCTGATCCCGCTGGCGATGCTCATGGGCTGGTTCATCATCAATGCAGAGCCTGCCGTCCATATCCTCAACAAGCAGGTCGAGGATCTGAGCGCCGGCGCCATCTCGGCCAGGGCGATGGGCATGAGCCTTTCCATCGCAGTCTCGGCTGCGGGCGGACTTGCCATGCTGCGCGTCATCACCGGTATCCCAATCCTGTATTTCCTCGTCCCGGGCTATTTTATCGCGTTGGCGCTGTCGTTCTTCGTGCCGCGCACGTTTACGGCCATCGCGTTCGACTCCGGCGGCGTCGCCTCCGGCCCGCTGACGGCGACGTTCATGCTGCCGTTCGCCATGGGCGCGTGTCAGGCGCTGGGCGGGAACGTCATGACGGACGCCTTTGGCCTTGTCGCGCTGGTCGCGATGATGCCGCTCATCACGGTGCAGGTCATGGGCGCGATCTACGTCGTCAAATCCCGCCGGGCCGCAGCCGAGCCTGTGCTGCCGGCGTTCGGCGACAACGAAATCATCGAGCTGTGGGAGGCGTGCTGATATGGAGCTGTATTATACCATTGCCGTGACCGACGCGGATCGCGGCGAAGCCATGGGCGCGCTGTACCGCGACGCCGGGCTGCCGATGATCCTCAGTATGCCGGGCCGCGGAACGGCAAAGAGCGAGCATCTGGCCGTCTACGGTCTGGATGCCGCGCCGAAGACCATCATCAGCGCCGTGACCGGCGCGCAGGAGGCCGCGCAGCTGATGAAGGCTGCCAAGCGCCGCCTTTTTATCGACATTCCCGGCAACGGCATCATGCTGACCGTTCCGCTCAAGAGCGTGGCGGGCGGCAGGACCCTTGCCTATCTTACCAACAATCCCAAAACAGGAGGAGCGCCGAGTATGGAGTTTCAGCACGAGCTTATCGTTGTGATCTTAAATGAAGGCTGCGCCGATTACGTCATGGACGCGGCGCGCGAAGCGGGCGCCGGCGGCGGCACGGTGCTGCACGCCAAGGGCACCGGCTCGACGCGCGGCGAAAAGTTCTTCGGCGTGAGCCTTGCCGACGAAAAGGACATGGTCTACATCATCGCCTACGCAGACGAAAAGGCTGCGATCATGCGCGCGATCAGCGAAAAGGCCGGCCCCGGCACCAAAGCCGGCGCGATCTGCTTCTCGCTGCCCATCTCCTCCGTCGCCGGCCTGCGCGAGCGGGAGGAAGGATAGCGCACTGCCCAAAAAGTATGTTCTGTTCTTAGCGGTAATACTTCAGACTTGTTCGTAGGGGACGATGCCGGTCACAGCCGTTCGCGACGAAGGAGCATTACGGATGTGGGTCCACCGCTTGCTGGTGCACATCGTCCCGCTGTAGAGATTGCGTAGTTGCCGTAAGTTCCCGTAAAATCTGCCTGTTCTGCCGGGGCAATGTAGGCATCGACCCCTACAGACAAGCCGGAAGGTTTTCAGCACAGAACGGATGTTGATGTTTTTGATAGCTTCTGATAAGTCAAACAGCCGCTGCTTTCATTCGAAAGCAGCGGCTGTTTGATCAAAGCTCTATTTAGTACGCAATGCCCCAGTAGATCATCTTCTTGGCGGGCTTGCCGCAGATCGGGCAAACGTCGCCGAGATGCTCCTGCTTCAAAGGCATGCAGCGGGAGGACATGCCGCCCTCTTCCTTCATCTTCAGTTCGCATTCCAGCTCGCCGCACCACATGGTCTTGATGAAGCCGCCGTGCTCGGCCTGAAGCTTCTTGGCTTCCTCGAGCGAATGCGCTTCAAAGATGTGGCTGTCGAGGTTCTGCATGGCCTTTTCGTACATGCCCTTCTGCACCAGCTCCAGCTGCTCCTTGACGGCAGCTTCGAGGTTCTCGAGCGCGACGACGGTCTTTTCCCCGTCGTTGCGGCGGACGAGGACGCACTGACCGGCCTCGATATCGCGCGGGCCGATCTCGACGCGCACGGGCACGCCCTTCATCTCGTACTGCGCACACTTCCAGCCCATCGAGTTATCGGAATCGTCCATCTTGACGCGCAGACCCGCGGCGGCCAGACGGTCGCGCAGCTCGGCTGCCTTTTCCAGAACGCCGGCCTTGTGCATGGCGACGGGCAGGACGATGACCTGCACAGGCGCGATCTTGGGCGGCAGGACAAGGCCGTTGTTGTCGCCGTGCGCCATGATGACGGCGCCGATCATGCGCGTGGTGGAGCCCCAGGAGGTCTGGAACGGATACTGGAGCTTATTGTCGCGGCCGGTGAAGGTCACGTTATAGGCGCGGGAGAACTTGTCGCCGAAGTAGTGGCTCGTCGCGCCCTGCAAGGCCTTGTGATCCTTCATGAGACACTCGACGGTGTAGGTGGCTTCTGCACCGGCGAACTTTTCCTTCTCGGTCTTCTGGCCGGGAACAACGGGGATGGCGAGGACGTTCTCAAAGAAATCGGCGTAGCACTTCAGCTGCTGCTCGGTCTCGTGGATGGCCTCCTCTGCGGTCTCGTGGATGGTATGACCCTCCTGCCACCAGAACTCGCGGCTGCGCAGGAACGGGCGGGTCGTCTTTTCCCAGCGGATGACGGAGCACCACTGGTTATAGAGCATCGGCAGCTCACGGTAGGTCTGCAAAACGCGCGACCAATGGTCGCAGAACATCGTCTCGGACGTCGGGCGGAAGGCCAGACGCTCCTCGAGCTTTTCGCTGCCGCCCATCGTGACCCACGCGACCTCCGGCGCGAAGCCGTTGACCAGCTCGCCCTCTTTTTTGAGCAGGCTCTCGGGGATCAGGACCGGCATGGCCACGTTCTCATGGCCGGTCTTTTTGAACTCGCCGTCCATGATGCGCTGGATGTTCTCCCAGATCGCGTAGCCATACGGCCGCAGGATCGTAAAGCCCTTGACCGACGCGTATTCGACCAGCTCCGCCTTGCGGCAGATATCGGTGTACCACTGGGCAAAATCGACCTCCATATCGGTGATCTGCTCCACTTTCTTCTCTTTTGCCATATCCATTCATCCTTTCGGAATTACTTTTTCAGCCAATGTTATTATTCTATCACACTTGTCAAGCGTCTGCACATAAGATGGAGTACCTGATTGGAGGAGCGTTTGCCATGTCTGTTTTTTGTATTCCGCTCGACGAGGCGACGGAGCAGTTCTATCGCTCCGTCGCCCGTGCGGCCGGCCTGCCGTTGGAGCAGGTGCTGCACGACGCCTTGTTCAAGCTCGCGGGCGAGCTGTCGCTCGAAGCGCTGGCCCGCAGCAATTCCGGCACGAAATAAGGTTGTATTCTGCGCATTTCTCTGCTATAGTTATACTGAAAGAATTTCGGATTTTTTCAGTACCAGAAACCGGAGGAATGCATCATGAAATCCATTCGTGATTTGTATAAAGTAGGGAAAGGCCCGTCCAGCTCCCATACCATGGGGCCGGAGCGCGCCGCAAAAATTTTCAAGCAGGAAAACCCGGACGCGGACCGCTATGAGGTCACGCTCTATGGCTCGCTGGCGCTGACCGGCGTCGGTCATGGGACGGATCGCGTGCTGTCCGAGGTATTATCGCCCACACCGACGGAGATCATTTTTTCCGACAAGAACCCGGACGATCTCAAGCACCCGAATACACTGGACTTTGCCGCATTCAAGAACGGCACGCAGACGGCCGGCATGCGCGTGGAGTCCATCGGCGGCGGTGATATCGTCATCGAGGGCCGCGAGCCGGAGGGCAGCGACGAGATCTACCCGGAAAACTCCTTCGCGGAGATCGCACAGTACTGTAAATGGCGCTATATCTCCCTGCGCGAGTATGTGGAGCTGAACGAGGGCGCGGAGATCTGGTCGTTTCTGGAGGAGATCTGGCGTACCATGCGCGCCGAGGTGGAGGAGGGGCTGGAGACGACCGGCGTTCTGCCGGGCGGCCTGAATGTCCAGCGGAAGGCAAAATATCTGTATGAGCGGCAGCACACGCAGGAGATCCCGCAGGTGCGAGAGCTGCAATTGGTCTGCGCCTATGCCTTCGCCGCCGCCGAGCAGAACGCGGGCAACGGCACCATCGTCACTGCGCCGACCTGCGGCAGCTGCGGCGTCCTGCCGGCAGTTCTCATGTATTTGCAGGGCAAATACCACTATTCCGACCTTCGCATGGCGCATGCGCTGGGTGTGGCCGGGATCATCGGCAATCTCATCCGGCGCAACGCGTCCATTTCCGGCGCGGAATGCGGCTGTCAGGCGGAGATCGGCTCGGCCTGCTCCATGGCGGCCGCCGCCATGTGCGAGCTGATGGAGTTCCCGATCGAGCAGATCGAATATGCCGCCGAGATCGCCATGGAGCACCATCTGGGGCTCACCTGCGATCCCATCTGCGGTCTTGTGCAGATCCCCTGCATCGAACGCAACGCCGTCGCCGCCAAGCGTGCCATCGACTCTGCAAATCTGGCACACATGCTGGTCGGCACAAGAACGATCTCCTTTGATATGGTCGTGCGCACGATGTATGAGACCGGCATCAGCATGAACCGCGCCTTCCGCGAGACGAGCGAGGGCGGTCTCGCCCGGCTCTACAGCCGCCGCGCCGGCTCAACCGTCCCGGGCGCACCGGGCACAAAGTAAAAAGCAGCCGTCCGGCGGAAAACAGGCAAGACCTGCACAGCCGGACGGTTTTCCTGTTGAAAAAACCGGGCTGCCGCATTATAATAAAGCCAAAGATTCGGACAGGCCCCACCGGGGTCTGGATAAGGAGAAGATCATATGAAACTCGGTATCGTCGGGCTTCCAAATGTAGGAAAATCCACGCTGTTCAATGCCATTACCAACGCCGGGGTTGCGGCGGATAATTATGCGTTCTGCACCATCGACCCGAATGTCGGCGTCGTATCCGTGCCGGACAAGCGGCTCGAGTGGCTGCGCGACCAGCATAACCCCAAGAAGTTCACGCCGGCTGTTATCGAGTTTGTCGATATCGCGGGTCTCGTCAAGGGCGCGTCGAAGGGCGAGGGGCTCGGCAACAAGTTCCTGTCCAACATCCGCGGCTGCGACGCGATCGTCCACGTCGTGCGCTGCTTTGACGATTCCAACGTCACCCACGTCGAGGGCTCGACCGACCCGCTGCGCGACATTGACATCATCAACACCGAGCTCATCATGGCCGACCTTGAAATGATCGACCGCCGCATCGACAAGGCGCAGAAAAACGCCAAGGGCGGCGACAAGCGCTTCAACCACGAGGTCGAGGTCTTCACCGCGCTGCGCGACTATATGAACGAGGGCAATCTGGCCCGCACGTTCGAATGCTCCGAGGATGACGCCGCCATGATCGCGACCAGCGACCTTCTGACGCTCCGCAAGACGATCTATGCCGCGAACCTCAGCGAGACCGACGTCAATGCGCCCGAAGCCTGCGGCTATTTCACGCAGGTGCAGGCGCTGGCCGCGAAGGAGGGCAGCGAGGTGCTGCCGATCTGCGCGAAGCTCGAGGCCGACATTGCCGAGCTGGATGACCCGGATGAAAAGGCCATGTTCATGGAAGAGCTTGGCCTGAAGCAGTCCGGCCTTGACCGGCTGATCCAGTGCAGCTACGAGCTGCTGGGGCTCATTTCCTTCCTGACGGCGGGCAGCGACGAATGCCGCGCGTGGACGATCAAAAAGGGCACCAAGGCCCCGCAGGCCGCCGGCAAGATCCACTCCGATTTTGAGCGCGGCTTCATCCGCGCCGAGGTCATCGCCTTTGACGATCTCAAGGCCTGCGGCACGCTGGCCAACGCAAAGGCAAAGGGCCTGCTTCGCAGCGAGGGCAAGGAATATGTCATGCACGACGGCGACGTTGTGAACTTCCTGTTCAACGTGTAAAAAACAGAAACGAACGCGCGTACCGGCTTCGGTACGCGCGTTTTCAGGGTCTAATGGAAACCGGAGACGTGTCTCCGACGGCCCAATCTTTTCTCTCGCAAGAGAAAAGACAGGGGAGAAAAGAGTGCTGGGGACGCTGGGCACCGAAGGTTCGCTTTGCAGTATCGATAGTGCTCCCCGACCCTCATCCGGCCCTTCGGGCCACCTTCCCCGGAGGGGAAGGCTTTGGGGTGCGTATAATTATCAAATCCGCGCGGGAAAAGGCCAGAAAAACCGAAGCGGTTTTTCTGGGCGCTTCAAGGGGGCTCCGGGGAAAATTCGCAATCCCCCCGACTCTTTTTCTTTTGCCAGCGTTTTCTTTTGGAGAAGCAAAAGAAAATGCTGAACTGCACCTGCAAATCTGTAGAAGAGCTTCAGCCTAATACCTTATCTTCCTCTAACTGAATCCCTTCACCGCAGCGCCTGCAAGCCCCGGATAAATTCCGGCGTCGTGCCGCAGCAGCCGCCAAGCAAACTTGCGCCGTCCGCTTTGAGCGCCCGCATGTGCCGGACAAACGCCTCCGGCCCCATACTGTAGACGGCTTCGCCCGTTTCCGTAATCACCGGCAGCCCTGCGTTCGGCTTTGCCGCGATGGGCGTCTGCGGTGCGGCAGCCTTCATCATGCGCACAACGGAGCCCATCTGATCCGGCCCGGACGAGCAGTTGATACCGACCGCGTCCGCGCCGAGACCGGGCAGGATTTCCGCCGCTTCCTCGGCGGAGCCGTCAAAATAGCATTTGCCGTCGGAATAGACGGAAAGTGTACACAAGATCGCCGTGTCGCACAGGCTCCGGATGGCTTCGATCGCGGCCATGCACTCCGTCACACCCATCATCGTCTCCACGGCGAACAGATCGATACCCGCCAGCAGCAGCGCTTCGGCCTGCTCGCGGTAGATCTCCAGAAGCTCTGCATAGGCGTCGTCGTCGCCCGGCGTGACCGGCTGGCCGGTCGTGGTCATGTCGCCTGCCAGCAGCGCCTGCGTGCCGACTGCTTCGCGGCCGAGCTGCACCAGCTCGCGGTTCAGGCTGCGCACCTCCTTTTGCAGGTCGTGGTGGCCCAGAAGCACGCGGTTCGCGCCGAAGGTCGGCGCGTAAATGATCTCGCTGCCCGCGGCGAGATACGCCCGCTGCAGGTCGAGCAGCGCCTGCGGGTGCGCCAGCACCCACGTCTCGGAGCAGACGCCCGCAGGCATACCGGCGGCGCGCAGCATGCTGCCCGTCGCACCGTCAAGAAAATGAACGCCTTGGCTGCACCATGCGGAAAAATCGGTTCCTGTCATCGTGTCAAACTGCCCCCAATACCTTGCCGATGGGATCGCGGAAGATCAGATCGGCATAACTGTCGTACTGCGTCTCATCGCGGTTGATGAGCACGAGCTTATTTCCGCGGTAGTAGCGGATGAGCCCCGCCGCCGGATAGACCGTCAGCGACGTCCCGCCGACGATCAGAACCTCCGCGTCCGCGATCGCGCGCACCGCGCCCTCGAGCACGGCTTCGTTCAGGCTCTCCTCGTACAGCACAACGTCCGGCTTGATCCGCCCGCCGCAGGTGCAGCGCGGGACGCCCTCGGTATCCCGGATGTACTCCGGCGGATAGAAGTTGCCGCATTTCTCGCAGTAATTGCGGTAAATGGAGCCGTGCAGCTCGTAGACGTTTTTGCTGCCTGCCTTCTGGTGCAGGCCGTCGATGTTCTGCGTCACGACGGCGCGGAGCTTGCCGGCCTTTTCCAGCTCGGCGAGCTTTTTGTGTGCGGCGTTCGGCTGATAGTCCAGCGGGAGCATCTTTTCCCGGTAGAATTTGAAGAAATATTCCGGGTTCTGATAGAAAAACGTGTGGCTCAGGATCGTCTCTGGCGGATAGGCGAATTTCTGGTGATACAGGCCGTCCGTGCTGCGGAAGTCCGGGATGCCGGACTCGGTCGACACGCCCGCGCCGCCGAAAAAGACGATATTATCACTTTCGGTAATCCAGGTTTTTAGGGTCTCGATCTCGGAACGCATCGTCTTCCTCCTCCAATTCCGCGATAAATTTGCGCTCCGCCCGCGTCTTGTACGGGAAGCGCAGCTTGTAGAAAAGATCCGGCCGCCGGTGGAGCGTGCGCAGGATCGACTGCTTTTTCTGCCATCTCGCGACCTTCGCATGGTCGCCGGAGCGCAGAACCTCCGGCACCGTCAGTCCGTGCCAGCTTTCGGGTCTTGAATACTGCGGGTATTCAAGCAGCCCCGACCAATGGCTCTCGTCGGTGAAGCAGATATCGTCGCCAAGCACGCCCGGGATGAGCCGGGAGACGGCGTCGACGATCGCCATGGCCGGGATCTCGCCGCCGGTCAGCACGAAGTCGCCCATGGAGATCTCCTCGTCCACGCATTCGTCCAGAAACCGCTGGTCGATGCCCTCGTAGTGGCCGCAGACGAGGATGAGATTGTCATAGCTTGCTTGCAGCTGCCGGGCCTTGGCCTGATCAAAGCTGGGGCCGCAGGGCGAAAGGAAAATCGTGTGCACCGGCGCGCCGATCTCGTCGCAGACCGCGCACCAGCAGCGCCACAGAGGATCGCACTGCATGATCGCGCCGCGCCCGCCGCCGTAGGGATAATCGTCGACCTGGTTCTGCTTGTTGCAGGTATAGTCGCGGATCTGGTGGGCGTGAAGCTCGATCAGCCCCTTTTTCTGCGCCCGGCCCAGAATGCTGGCGTTCAGCATGGGCAGAACGGCCTCGGGGAAGAGCGTCATAATGTCAAAGCGCATGGCGTTACATCCCCTCGATCAGCCGGACTCTGATATAGCCCTCGTCCAGATTCCGCTCCAGAATAAAGTCCGGCACGGCGGGGATCAGATGCTCCTGCCCGTCCTCGCCTTTCACGACATAAACGTCGTTGGCAGGCGTGGGCATGACCTCGGTCAGCTTTCCGAGGAGCGTCTGCCCGTCATAGACCGGCAGCCCCAGCAGATCCGCGATGAACACAGACCCCTCCGGCAGCTTCGCGTCCGCGCGGTCGATCGAGACGATCTTGTCCCGCAGGGCGGCGCCGGCTTCCACGGTGTCGATGCCCGCAAGCTTTACGAGCACGCAGGTCTTCTGCACGCGCGACTGCTCGACCCGGAACGGCCTGCCGTCCAGATACAGGGTATGGAATTGCAGCAGAAACTCCGGGTTGTCCGCCCACGGCAGCAGCTTGACCTCTCCATGCACGCCGTGCGTGCTGACGATCTTTCCGGTTTGCAGATATTGCTGTTTCATTGGGAACCTCCGTAATGGAAAATTGCTGAATGGGTATTCCGGCCTCAAAGCCCAAACCGCAAATTCAGTTTGCGGTTTGGAAAGGAAGAAACGGGTTCAGAGGAAAAGAGACTCCGCGAACAGCGGGGGCTCGTTCCGTCGAGGCCGTTTCTGACGTGTCTCCGACGGCCCATTCTTTTCCGCCTTGCCGGAAAAGAATGGGGAGAAAAGGGGCGCTGGATGCGTTGGGTGCGTGCTGCAGTGCGGTTTAGGCAAAAACCAGATTTGAGAGCCGCTGCAATCGCATGCAGTCACCTTACGAGCGCTTTGGTACGCGCCGCACGTTGGTGTGGGCGTCAAATTTGCTGCTTTGTGCCTTTGCATGCGTGCAGTAAATATAAGGTGCTGCGGAAATTTGCGGGACTGTACGTATTCGCATCAGCCTGTTGGGCGGTAACTAACCTTGATTTATCAAGTTATTATATCGTGTTTTTTCCATACGGGCAAGAGGGAACATTCCTGAACAGCGGCTTACCGGCGGGTCGGTTGCAAAAAGGCGGAAAGCGTGGTACAATGACGGCAAAACAGAAGTTTTCCGGCAGAAAAGGAGCTGATCGAATGCGAATCGTCATCGTAGGCGACGGAAAAATCGGCAGCGCGCTGGCTGAACAGCTTTCCCGCGAGGGGCACGAGATCACTATTGTCGACCGCAGCGGCGCGCCGCTGCAGCAGACCGTCGAGGACCTTGACATTCTGAGCGTGGAGGGCAACGGCGCGACCTACGCCACCCAGATGGAAGCCGGCGTGGACGAAGCCGATCTTGTCATCGCCGTCACGGCGCAGGACGAGCTGAATCTGCTGTGCTGCCTGATCGCAAAAAAGATCGGCGCCCGGCACACTATCGCCCGCGTGCGAAACCCAGAATATGCGGGCGAGCTGTCGCTCATCTCCGACGATCTGGGGCTGAGCCTGTCCGTCAATCCGGAGCTCATCTGCGCGACCGAGATGGCGCGCACGCTCCGTACGCCGTCGGCCATCAAGACCGACACGTTCTTCGGCGGCAAGGTCGAGCTTCTCAAGTTCCAGCTCCCGGCGGATTCGCCGCTGGCCGGCAAGACGCTCATGGAGCTGCCCACCGTCACGAAGGCAAAGGTGCTCGTCTGCGCGGTCGAGCGCGGCGAGCAGGAGATCCATATTCCCTCCGGCCAGTTCCGCCTACAGGCGGGCGACCGCATCTCGTTCGTCGCGTCCTATGGCGGCGCGCAGCAGTTTTTCCGTCAGATGAAGCTGGCCTCCGGCCGCGTGCGCAGCGCCATGCTCATCGGCGGCGGCCGCATTGCGTATTATCTCGCCCGCCAGCTCATCGAGGCCGGGCTGGACGTCAAGGTGATCGACTCCGACCAGAGCCGCTGCGAGGAGCTGTCTGTCGCTCTGCCCAAGGCGGAGATCCTCTGCGGCGACGGCACGAACGAAGCCTTTCTGCGCGAGTGCGGCATCGAGTCCATCGACGCCGTCGCAGCGCTCACGGGCATCGATGAGGAAAACGTCCTCATCGGCATGTACATCCGCAAGACCTGGCCGAAGATCAAGGTCATCACCAAGGTCAACCGCACCTCGTTCCAGTCCATCCTGGGCAGCATGGATCTCGGCAGCGTCTTTAACCCGCGCAATTCCGCGTCGAACCTCATCTGCCGCTATGTCCGCGCCATGCAGAACTCGGAGGGCAGCTCGCAGATCGAGACGCTCTACAAGCTCGTCGGCGGCAAGGCCGAAGCGCTGGAGTTCCGCGTGTCCGGCAGCTCCCGGCTCTGCGGCATCCCGTTACAGCAGCTCCAGCTGCGGGAAAACCTGCTGATCGGCTGCATCGGGCGTGGCGGAAAAATCCTCATCCCCAGCGGCCAGGACACCATCGAGCCGGGCGACAGCGTGATCGTCGTCACGTGCAGCGCAGGGCTTGGCAAGCTGGAGGACATTCTTGCCAGAGGAGCCGGCCATGAATAAACGCGTCATTGTCTATGTCGTCGGTGCGGTGCTGCTCATTGAGTCCGCGCTGATGCTGCTGCCGCTGCTCGTGGCGGTCATCTACCGTGAAAGGAACGGCTTCTTCTTCCTCTGGACGCTGCTCGGCACGGCGGCGGTGGGCGCGGCGGCCGTCTGGCTGACGCGGTCGCACCGGCGCGTCATGTACGCGAAGGAGGGCCTGATCGCGGTCTCATTGAGCTGGATCGCCCTGTCGCTGGCCGGGGCATTGCCGTTTACGCTCTCGGGGCAGATCCCTTCGTATCTGGACGCAGTGTTTGAGATGATCTCCGGCTTTACGACGACCGGCTCGAGCATCCTGCCCGCAGTCGAACAGCTTGACCACTGCATGCTTTTCTGGCGCAGTCTTTCACACTGGATCGGCGGCATGGGCATTCTGGTCTTCATGCTGACGATCGTCCGGCTGGACGGCGGGCAGGCCATCCACCTGCTGCGCGCGGAAAGCCCGGGGCCGACGGTCTCCAAGATGGTGCCGCGGATGGCGGACTCGTCCAAGATCCTCTACGGGATCTATTTCGGCCTGACCGTTTTGCAGGTCGTTCTGTATCTGGCCGGCGGCGAGCCGCTGTTTGATTCGCTCTGCAACGCGTTCGGCACGGCCGGCACGGGCGGCTTTGCCATCCGGAACGATTCCTTTGCGTCCTACAGCGCCTACACACAGACGGTCACGACCATTTTCATGGCGCTGTTCGGCGTGAATTTCTCCATCTACTTTTTCCTGCTGCGCCGGAAGTTTGATCTGGCGTGGAAAAATACCGAGCTGCGCTGGTATGTGTCGATCATCGCCGGCTCGACGCTTCTCATCACCTTCAACATCCTGAAGCTCTATGGCGGCGACTTTGGCTATGCCCTGCATCACGCAGCCTTTACCGTCTCCTCCATCATCACGACCACCGGCTTCGGCACGGAAAACTTTGACCGCTGGCCGGAGTTTTCGCGCGTCATTCTGGTGCTTCTTATGATCGTGGGCGCGTGCGCCGGTTCGACCGGCGGCGGACTGAAGGTCTCGCGCGTGGTCATCCTCATGCGCGCGGCCAAGGCGGAGCTGCGGAAAATTCTGCGGCCGCACACCGTCAAGGTCATCACCGTCGACGATAAGCCCGTCTCCGGCGAGACGGTGCGCGCCGTCAGCACGTATTTCATCCTGTACGTCCTCATTGCTGCTGCGTCGGTCCTGCTCATTTCGCTCGACGGCTATGACGGCTCCACCACGCTCACGGCGGTCATGGCGACGTTCAACAACATCGGCCCCGGTCTCGGCCTGTGCGGCCCGGCGGGCAATTTTGCGTTCTTCTCGCCGCTGGCCAAGGTCGTTCTGTGCATCGACATGCTGCTTGGCCGTCTGGAGCTGTATCCCATGCTGGTGCTGCTCATGCCGAGCACGTGGCGCAGAAAATAACGCCCCCGCACGCCCATCTTGATCATCAGGAGACGCTTATGCCTGAATTTTTACCGATCTCCCGCGCGGATATGGACAGGCGCGGCTGGGAGCAATGTGATTTCGTCTATATCATCGGCGACGGCTACGTCGATCATCCGTCCTTCGGCCATGCGATCATTTCGCGCGTGCTGGAGGACGCCGGCTATAAGGTCGGCATCATCTCCCAGCCGGATTGGAAGAATCCGGACTCCATCCATGTCCTTGGCGAGCCGCGGCTGGGCTTTCTCGTCATGGGCGGCAATATGGACTCGATGGTCAACCACTATACCGTCTCCAAGGCGCACCGGAAGACCGATGCCTATACGCCCGGCGGCGTCATGGGCAAGCGGCCGGACTACGCCGTGACGGTCTACTGCAACCTCATCCGCCGCAGCTACCGCCGCAAGCCCATCATCATCGGCGGCATCGAAGCGAGCCTTCGGCGGCTGGCACATTACGATTACTGGTCGGACAAGCTCAAGCGGTCGATCCTGCTCGATTCGCAGGCCGATCTTCTGATCTACGGCATGGGCGAGCGGGCGGTCGTGGAGATCGCGAACGCGCTGAACGACGGCATGGACGTGCATGATATCACCTACATTGACGGCACGGTCTATAAAACGCGCGAGCCGGACACATCCGTCCCGACCGTCACGCTGCCGTCCTTCCCGGACATGCAGAGGGATCCCCGCGTCTACGCCGAGAGCTTTTCTGTGCAGTACCGCAATACCGATCCCTTCTGCGCCAAGCGGCTCGTCGAGCCGTATGGCGCGCAGGAATATGTCGTCCAGAATCCACCGCAGAAGCCGCTTTCCCAGAAGGAAATGGATCACATCTACGATCTGCCGTACTGCCGGACGTACCATCCGTCATACAAAAAGCTGGGCGGCATCCCGGCGATCAGCGAGATCGAGTTCAGCCTGACCTCCTGCCGCGGCTGCTTCGGCGCGTGCAGCTTCTGCGCGCTGACGTTCCATCAGGGACGCATCATCCAGACGCGCTCGCAGGAGTCGATCCTCAAGGAAGCCGAAGCCATGACCCACGCGCCCGGCTTCAAGGGCTATATCCACGACGTCGGCGGCCCGACGGCAAATTTCCGCCAGCCCGCCTGCAAAAAGCAGCTCCAGCGCGGCGCATGCCCGGGCCGGCAGTGCCTGTTTCCCAGCCCCTGCAAAAACCTCATTGCCGATCACACGGACTATCTTTCCCTTCTGCGGAAGCTGCGCAAGCTCCCGGGCGTCAAAAAGGTCTTCATCCGCAGCGGCATCCGCTTTGATTACCTGCTGGCCGACCCGTCCGACACGTTTTTCAAGGAGCTTGTCCGCTACCATATCTCCGGCCAGCTGAAGGTCGCGCCGGAGCATGTGTCCGATCGGGTGCTGCGCGTGATGGGCAAGCCGCCGCACGCGGTCTATCAGCAGTTCGTGGAGAAATATAAAAAGATCAACGAGCAGGAGGGCATGAAGCAGTACGTCGTGCCCTATCTCATGTCCTCGCATCCCGGCTGCACGATGCAGGAGGCTGTGACGCTGGCCGAGTATCTGCGCGATACGAACCACGAGCCGGAGCAGGTGCAGGACTTTTATCCGACCCCGTCGACCCTGTCCACGGTCATGTATTACACGGGACTGGACCCCCGGACGATGGAGCCCGTCTACGTGCCGAAAAATCCGCACGAAAAGGCCATGCAGCGCGCGCTCATGCAGTACCGCAGGCCGCAGAATTATTTCCTTGTGCGGGAAGCCCTGCAAAAGGCCGGGCGCACCGACCTCATCGGCTTTACGCCCAAATGTCTCATCCGCCCGTATCCGCCGAAGGAGAAAAAGGCGGACGCGCCGAAGGAACCGCCGTCCGGACGCGGACAGGCAAAGCCGAAGCGGCGCAGATAGTCTATCTCCCGGTTTCACCTCATATAGTCTTCCATACGAAGAAAAGATGAGGTGGAACTATGGAAAACACAGCCAATCATATTACACTGACCGGCACGCTGGCGTCGCTGCCGGAGTATTCCCATCAGAACCACGAGCGGAGGTTTTTCCGCTTCCTGCTGTCGGTCGAACGGTTATCCGGCGCGGAGGATCTGCTGCCGGTGCTGGCCGCGGAGGATCTTCTGATGCAGACGGATCTGTTTCAGGGCGAGCGCTTTACCGTGGACGGCCAGATCCGCTCGTTCAACAACCGCGAGCCGGTCGGCCCGCGTCTCATTCTGTGCGTCTACGCCCTTGCCATCACCACGACGCAGGAGCCGATGCGCAACGAGGCGCGCCTGACCGGGACCATCTGCAAGCCGCCTGCCTGCCGCCAGACGCCGCTCGGGCGGCAGATCACGGATCTGTGTCTGGCCGTCCCGCGGCTGTACCGGAGGACGGATTACATCCCCTGCATCCTGTGGGGCCGGACGGCGCTTGCCGCCGCGGACTATCCGACCGGCACGGAGCTGACGCTGACAGGCAGGCTCCAGAGCCGGACCTATCTTAAAAATTTAGGCGAGACAAGCGAGACGCGCACGGCCTATGAGCTGTCCGTCAGCACGTGCGAGCGCGCGGAGGAAGAAATTTTTTAGAAAAAACCCGGATTCATGCAACCGGAGGCCCAAAAACCCGTCATTAAGAGCAGAAGCACATAAGAAAGGGGAACCCAACATGAAAAAACGACCGATTCTTGCCATCCTTCTTGCCATGCTGCTGGCCCTGACCATGCTTGCCGGCTGCGGGGCGACCAGCAAATCCATGGCCGCGGCGGATTCTGCGCCTGCCGAAAGCTATCAGTATGACACGAAAGCGGAAATGCCGGCCGAGGAACCGGCTGCGGCGGAGACGGAAGAGTTCGCCTATGACACCGTTGCCACGGAAGCAGGCGGCGGCGCGGAAACGCCGGAGCCGGATGATTCCGTGGCCGACTACACCGCGAAGATCATCTACACCGCATCTGTCTCCATCGAGACGACCGAGTTTGACAAGGCCGTCGCCGCGCTGGAAAGTCAGGTGCGGAAGATCGGCGGCTTTGTGGAAAGCTCGAACGTGACGGGCGACACCCAGTACAATTCCGACGGCACGACCACCGTCGTCAACCGCTGGGCGTATTACACCGTCCGCATCCCGTGCGAGCAGTTTGAATCCTTCCTGCACGAGACCGAGGGCTTCGGCAACGTGACTGCCACCAGCCGCGACGCGCAGAACGTCACCTCGGCCTATACCGACTTTGAAGCGCGGCTGTCCTCCCTCAACACGCAGGAGGAGCGGCTTCTCGACATGCTCGCCAAGAGCGAGGACGTCGAGACGCTCATCGCGCTCGAGCAGCGCCTGTCCGATGTGCGCTATGAGATCGAGTCCATCGAGCGCAGCCTCCGCAACTACGACATGCAGATCAAATATTCGACCGTGGATCTTGACCTGCGCGAGGTCGAGGTCTACACGCCGACCGTGCCCGTTCGCCGCACGTTCAGCCAGAAGCTCTCGGATTCTCTGTCCGATGGCTGGAACGGCTTTACCCGCGGCGTGCAGGATCTGATCCTCGGGCTGGCCGCAGCGCTGCCCACGCTCATTTTGCTGGCAGTGATCGTTGTGGTGGCGGTCGTTCTCATCAAGAAGTACCGCAGAAAGCGCAGAGCGAAAAAGGCAGCCCAGCAGCCGCCGCAGGACGGCGAGCAGAAGCCGCAGTAACAGGAAAAACGCCGGACGGCCATGTGCTGTCCGGCAATTTTTTATGCTCAGAAAATTTAAGATTTTTGTCGACATAATATCTTGCGTTCCGACGGCCTGCATGATATGATTGATTTCCGGAATCCGGAAATCGGGAGGTGTGCGGGATTGAGACAACGCGCCGGAGCACTGCTTTGCGCAGGGCTGTTTTTTATGACCATGCTGCTGTCCGGCTGCGAGGGGCAGCAGGCGCAGACCTATAACGCCAGCGTGCAGGCCGGCGTCAGCTATCTGCAAAGTCTGGAGCAGATCGACCCCGACACCGTGACGCAGAAGCTCCGCGAGCAGCGGCTGGAAAAGCTGCGGGCGGAGCGGGAAGCACGCGAGCAGGCGCTTCTGGACGATCTGGATTCTGTCTGGCAGGAGTTTTCCGACGCCGCGATCCTCGGCGATTCGCGCGCGGTGGGCTTTTCCTATTATTCGTTTCTGGACGAATCGCGCGTGCTGGCCACGACAGGCGAGCGGATCGACGCGATCGACGGCCATCTGGACGCGCTGAAAACGCTGGATCCCGCGTATATCTTCCTCTGCTACGGCATCAACGACCTCGGCTGGTATGCTTCCGCGTCCGATTATGCCGCCGCCATGCAGGAAAAGATCCAGCTTCTGCAAAAGACGCTGCCGGACGCTGTGATCGTCGTCAGCTCCATCCTGCCTGCAAGAGAGCCTGCCCTCAGCCGCGAAGCGCTCTGGAAGCAGATCCCGAGCTACAGCGAAGCTGTCAGGGAGATCTGCGCGCAGTGCGGCGCACTGTATGCGGACAACACGCAGCTCAGTGAGGAGCATGCTGACCTCTGGCAGCCGGACGGCGTGCATCTGCTGCCGGAATTTTATCCGTATTGGGCGGCAAATCTGATCATTGCATCATGGGGGGAGATCGCCGATGCGTAAGACGTTTTTTCTGGGCGCGGGCCGCTGGCTGACTGCGGCGGTCATCGGCTTTTTCCTGCTGCGCCTGCTTTTTGCAGGCGGAAACGCGGATGTGCCGTTTGAGACGGTGACGAACGCCGTGGTGCAGACCGTCGATCTGTCCGAGACGAAGACGGCGGACGCGCAGATGGTACGCAGGCTCTACGGGCTGGATCCGGCGGACTACGCCGGGTGCGTGCTGTATTATCCCGCGCAGAGCATGGGCGTCACGGAACTGCTCCTCGTGCGGGTACAGGATAAAAATCAGATCGACGCGGTCAAGGCCGCCATGCAGGCCCGCCTTTCCGGGCAGGAAGCGGTCTTTGCCGGCTACGCGCCGGATCAGTACGCGCTCTGCCAGAACGGCAGCGCCGTAAGCGTGCAGGGGCTGGACGTGCTGTTTCTCATCAGCGCGGACAAGGACAATGCCGTGCGCGCGTTCACACAGGCGCACAGCGGGAGGAACACGTGATGGCATTTACCGACCTGCTGTTCCCGTTTGTGTTCCTGCCGGTGTGCCTGCTTCTTTATTATCTGCTGCCGATGGCCTGCCGGAACCCGGTTCTGCTGATCGCCAGCCTTGTTTTCTTTGCGTGGGGCAGGCCGGTGTATCTCATCCTGCTGGTTCTGGAGATCCTTCTTAACTATTTTGCCGGACGCGAGATCGAAGCGCTGCTGGAAAATGGAAAGACCGGCCATGCGCGGCTCGTGCTGGTCCTGACGGTGCTGGCCGATCTGGTGCCGCTGCTGTTTTTCAAATATTACGACGCGGCGGCATCGGCGCTGGATCGGGTGCTTTTCCTGGGCCTTCCGCTGCACGGACAGGCCGCGCCGGTCGGCGTGTCGTTTTATACATTCACGCTTCTGTCGGCGCTTTCGGACGTCTATCACGGGCGCGCGCCGATGGAAAAGAATCTTGTGCGCTTCGCGCTGTTCGTCTCCTTCTTCCCGAAGCTGACCTCCGGCCCGATCGTGCAGTATGCCGAGATGCAGCCGCAGCTCCAGCCGCACCAGTTCGTCTGGGAGCGCGTCGGCAGCGGCATGCGGCTGTTTGTCATCGGCCTTGCCAAAAAGGTTTTGCTCGCGGGTCTGCTGGGGACGCCGTTCTATGCCCTGAAGGCACTGGGGCCGGAGACGCTTTCGGTCTGCGGCGCGTGGCTGGGGACGCTTTTGTATACGCTGATGCTCTATTTTGACTTCAGCGGCTATTCGGACATGGCCATCGGCGCGGCAAAGATGTTCGGCTTTGAGTTCCTCGCGAACTTTGACTATCCCTACTGCGCCGACAGTGTCGCGTCGTTCTGGCGGCGGTGGCATATGTCGCTGGGCTTCTGGTTCCGGACATACGTCTATATCCCGCTGGGCGGCAGTTGGTACGGCGCCGGGCGCACGATCGTGAATCTTCTGATCGTCTGGGGCCTGACCGGCATCTGGCACGGCGCGGACGCGACGTTTCTGGTCTGGGGCCTGTATTACGGCCTGCTTCTCATTCTGGAGAAATTCGTGCTGCGGGATATTCTCGCGAAGATCCCGGCATTCCTGCGCCGGATCGGCACGTTCTTCCTCGTAATGCTGGGCTGGGTGCCGTTCTTCGCGGATTCGCTCGCGGAAGCGGGCGCGTGGCTCGGGCGGATGTTTTGTGCCGGTTCGGCCGGAGTTCTGGATCAGACGGCGCGGTTCTATTTCCGCACGTCGTGGCCGGTTCTGCTGATCGCGCTGTTTGCGGCGCTTCCGTATGGCTGCCGGCTTGGCAACCGGTTTTACCGGATGGGACGCACGGCGTCGGTGCTGTCGAGTGTATATTTTATAGTATTGTTGGTGCTTTGTGTTGCGGGCATGGTGAGCGGGACGTATTCCTCGTTCCTCTATGCGCAGTTCTGACGAAGAAGGGGGCGGGAGCCAATGCGGAATATCGAAGAACGGCTGACGCCGGAGCAGAAGCAGATGGCGCGCCGCCGCAAAATCCTGCAGGGCCGCGCGGCGCAGGGTACTTGCATTTTCGCCGCCCTCCTTGCCATCAGCCTGCTGTTTGCGGGCACGCTGGCCTTCGGGCAGGACAGGACATTCTCGGACAGCGAGAACCGCATGCTGGCGCAGCGGCCGGAGATCACGTGGAACGCGCTCGCGGACGGATCTTTCGGCGAGCAGCTGGAAAACTGGTATGACGATCAGGCTGCCGGGCGCGACCGGTGGCTGTCGCTCAGCTTCTCGATGCGGCGGCTGCTCGGCGTGCGGGAGATCAGCGGCGTGTACCTCGGCACGGACGAGTATCTGATGCAGGCGGCGGAGCAGCCGGACGAAGCGCAGCTGGAACAGACGGAGGAAGCGATCCGCGCCTTTGCCGCGCAGTATCCGGATGTGCGCATGACGGCGGCAATTGTGCCGAACGCCTGCGGCGTTCTGACGCAGAAGCTGCCCGCCGACGCGCCGGTACTTGACCAACGCGCGCAGATCGACGCGATCGATGCGGCGCTTTCCGGCGTGCAGGCGGTCAATGTGACAGATGCATTGCGCGCGTACAGCGCCGAAGCGCTCTATTACCGCACCGATCACCACTGGACGAGCCTTGCTGCGCGGTATGCGTTTGAAGCGCTCGCGCCGACGCTCGGCATCGAAGACCCAGTCTCCGGCTATACGGTCTACCCGGTCTCGGATTCCTTTGAGGGCACATTGAGCGCCAAGACCGGCAGCCACGCGGCAAAGGACATGATCTCTATTTACGTCCCCGAGACGGACGTGCAGTATGCCGTGACCTACGCCGACACGCAGAAGACCGTCTGCTCGCTCTATGACCGTGCAAAGCTCGCGGAAAAGAACCAGTATGAGGTCTTTTTCGGCGGTAACCACGCGCGCGTCGATATCCGCACGACCGCCGATACCGGCCGGACGCTGCTTTTGTTCAAGGACTCCTATGCCAACTGCTTCGTGCAGTTCCTGACGCCGTACTATGACCGGATCCTCATGATCGACCCGCGGTACTATTACGACGATCTCGGCGCGCTCATGCGGCGCGAAGCGCCGACGGACGTGCTGTTTCTCTACAACTGCAACACCTTCGTGCAGGATCACGCGCTCGCGGTCGTGCTGCGGTCGGCGCTCGCGGAGCAGGGAGAATAGCCGGAAGGAAGAGTTGGCAGAATACATGAAAACGAATGGAAAAGTTCTGCTGTTTTGAACAAAAAATAATGAAAATCCCTCTTGACACCAGGAGGGATTTGTTATATTATATATGAGCGCGCGTAAAGGATTGCAACGCAACCACGCGTGTCACTGCGATGATGCAGGAGATTGCGCCACGGGCGGTAACTTCTGCGGAGTATGTCCGGTCATCGGGCGGCTGAGGATCACAATACAGCGTATATCGCTGCAGTGATGAAAGGCCGACAACGTCGGTCTTTTTTCATGGTGCAGAATGATACGCACGGCTTAGCGTATTGCGAGACTCGACCGTACCCAGAGATCACAGAAACAACTGAGTACGTTCAAATCAAGGAGGAACAACACATGGCAAACCAGGAAATGATCAGAATCCGCCTGAAGGCTTATGATCATCAGCTCATCGACGCCAGCGCCGAGAAGATCGTTGAAACCGCCAAGCGCAACGGCGCTTCCGTTTCCGGCCCCATCCCGCTGCCGACCAAGAAAGAGGTCGTTACCATTCTCCGCGCTGTTCACAAGTACAAGGATTCCCGTGAGCAGTTCGAGCGCAGAACCCACAAGAGACTGATCGATATTCTCAACCCCAACCAGAAGACCGTGGAAGCTCTCATGAGCCTCGACCTTCCCGCTGGCGTTGAAATTGAGATAAAGCTGTAATCCGAAACGTCGATTACAGCAGCCCGCCACGGTTCGCCACTATAGAGGACGGACGGGTCATGTTGACCGACCAATGCGTCCCAATGCGCAAGTCGCTCAACCAATAACCTTAACTTAGGAGGAAACACACATGCAAATGCAGAAAGCAATCATCGGCAAAAAAGTGGGCATGACCCAGATTTTCGATGAGAGCGGCAAGGTCATTCCGGTCACTGTCATCGAGGCAGGTCCCTGTGTCGTGACCCAGAAGAAGACCACCGAAAAAGACGGCTACAACGCCGTTCAGCTCGGCTACGGCGACGTCAAGGAATCCAAGCTGACCAAGCCGGAGCTCGGCCACCTCAAGAAGGCAGAAGTTGCCCTCAAGAAGCACCTCAAGGAGTTCCGCGTTGAGAAGGCCGCCGAAATGAACGTCGGCGACGAGATCAAGGCAAGCATTTTCGCGGTCGGCGACAAGGTTGACGTCACCGGCATCAGCAAGGGCCACGGTTACGAAGGCCCCGTCAAGCGCTGCGGCGGCCATCGCACCCCGATGACCCACGGCGGCGGCCCGGTCCATCGTCAGGCCGGTTCCATGGGCCCCACCTCTTCCCCCAGCCGTATTTTCAAGGGCCATCATGGCGCAGGCCAGATGGGCGTTGAGCAGGTCACGGTTGAGAACCTCGACATCGTCAAGGTCGACGACGAGCTCAACATGATCGTTGTCCGCGGCGCGATCCCCGGCCCGAAGGGCGGCGTTGTCTACATCAAGAACACCGTCAAGAACTTCAAGGCCAAGGGTGCTGCTGCCAACGCGAGCATCAACCCGCAGAAGGCTTCCGCACGTACCAACCCGCAGAAGGCTTCGGCAAGAAACCGCTGAGAGAGGAGAGTAAATCATGCAGACTAAAGTTTTTGATATGGCTGGTAAGCAGGTCGGCGAGATCGAGCTCTCTGATGCCATTTTCGGGATCGAGCCCAATGAGGCTGTCGTTCACGACGTCGTAAAGAACCATCTGGCCAACTGCCGTCAGGGCACGCAGAGCTCCCTGACCCGCGCAGAGGTCTCCGGCGGCGGCATCAAGCCGTGGCGCCAGAAGGGCACCGGCCGTGCCCGCCAGGGCTCCATCCGCGCTCCGCAGTGGACCCACGGCGGCATCGTGTTCGCGCCCAAGCCCCGCGATTACAGCTACACGCTCAACAAGAAGGTCAAGAGACTGGCTCTCAAGTCCGTTCTGAGCGCGAAGGCACAGGAAGAAAACGTCGTCGTCATCGACGAGATCAAGCTGGACGCCATCAAGACCAAGCCCATGGCTGCATTCCTGAAGGCTGTCGGCGCCGACACCAAGGCTCTGGTCGTCACCGCTGAAAACAACGAGATCGTTGTCAAGAGCGCGGCCAACATCCCCGGCGTGCTGGTGACCTTCGCCAACCTGATCAACGTCTACGACATTCTGAACGCAAAGAAGCTCGTCGTTGACAAGGCTGCTCTTGCAAAGATTGAGGAGGTGTTCGCATAATGAAGACCGCTTACGATATCATCATCAAGCCCGTCATCACCGAACAGTCCATGGAAGCCACCGAAGACAAGAAATATGTCTTCCAGGTTGCGATCGACGCCAATAAGGTCGAGATCAAGAAGGCTGTCGAGGAGATCTTCGGCGTGAAGGTCGAAAAAGTCAACACCATCCGTATGGAAGGCAAGGAAAAGCGCCAGGGCGCCGCTCCCGCCGGCCGCCGCGCCAGCTGGAAGAAGGCCATGGTCAAGCTGACTGCCGATTCCAAGACCATCGAGTTCTTCGAGGGTATGGTCTAATCAATTTGTAAGGAGAGTAACGCAATATGGCGATCAAATCTTTTAAGCCGTATACCCCGTCGAGAAGAAACATGACAGTTTCCGCGTTCGACGGCGTAGATAAAAAGGCAAAGCCCGAGCGCAGCCTTCTTGAGACTGTCAAGAAGAATGCCGGCCGCAACAGCTACGGCCGCATCACCGTCCGCCACCGCGGCGGCGGCAACAAGCGCAAGTACCGCATCATCGACTTCCGCCGTGACAAGCTCGATATGCCGGCTACCGTCCAGCGCATCGAGTACGACCCGAACCGCAGCGCGTTCATCGCTCTGGTCAAGTACGAGGACGGCGAGCTCCGCTACATCCTCGCGCCCCTCGGCCTGAAGGCCGGCGACACGGTCGTCTCCTCCGCCAGCGCCGATATCAAGCCCGGCAACTGCCTGCCGCTGGCCAATATCCCCGTTGGTACCATCATCCACAACATCGAGATCAACCCTGGCCGCGGCGCTCAGCTCGTCCGCTCCGCCGGCGACTATGCCCAGCTGATGGCAAAGGACGCGCAGTTCGCGCAGGTTCGTCTGCCCTCCGGCGAGGTTCGTCTGGTTCGCCCGAACTGCGTCGCAGTCATCGGTCAGGTCGGCAACATCGACCATGAGAACATCCACATCGGCAAGGCTGGCCGTACCCGTCACATGGGTATCCGCCCGACCGTCCGCGGCTCCGTCATGAACCCGAACGACCACCCGCACGGCGGCGGCGAAGGCAAGTCTCCTGTTGGCCATCCCGG
>CAKUHB010000002.1 GCA_934655875.1 uncultured Oscillospiraceae bacterium | reverse complement strand
TGATTCCCGTTTTGCTGTTTTACAGCAGTTACTGGATAAATAAGTAGATAATGTGCCCTCGGGCATTTGAACCAAGGAGGTGTACCACATGGCAGTACCCAAGAGAAAAGTATCCCGCGCGAGAAGAGATAAGAGACGCAGCTCCCACTGGAAACTGGCGATCCCCGGCGTCGTCGCTTGCCCGAAGTGCGGCGAGCCGCGCCTGCCTCACAGAGCATGCAAGGCTTGCGGCTACTACAACGGCCGTGAAGTCATTTCTGTAGAAGCCAAGTGATTTCGCTGAAAAGATGAGAGGGAGGCGTGCGCCTTCCTCTTTTCTTGTTATGAAAGGAGGCAAACCGGTATGTCTAAACCGATCGTTGCCATCGTTGGCCGGCCAAACGTCGGCAAATCGATGCTCTTCAATAAGCTGACCGGCAAGCGCATGGCGATCGTCGAGGATACGCCCGGCGTCACCCGAGACCGGATCTACGGAGAATGCGAGTGGAACGGCCGTAGCTTCGCCCTTGTCGATACCGGCGGCATTGAGCCGGGGACCAACAACGAAATGCTGAAGTTCATGCGCCGTCAGGCGGAGATCGCCATTGAGACGGCCACGGTGATCATCATGGTCGTCGATGTGACCGTTGGTCTGACTGCGGCTGACGCGGAAGTCGCGTCCATGCTCAAGCGGTCAAAAAAGCCGGTCGTGCTGGCTGTCAACAAGTGCGACCAGACCGGCCATGCCAATCCGGACGCATACGAATTTTATGCCCTCGGTCTCGGCGATCCGATCGAGGTCTCCGCTGTCCACGGCCACGGCACCGGCGATCTGCTCGACGCCTGCGTAGACAGTTTCCCGCCCGACGACGGCGAGGAATACGACGAGGACGTTATCAAGGTCGCAATCATCGGCAAGCCGAATGTCGGTAAGTCGAGCCTGCTCAACAAGATTCTCGGGGAAGAACGCGTGATCGTCTCCAACGTCGCCGGCACCACGCGCGATGCGATCGACAGCTACTTTGAGAACACTTCCGGCAAGTTCCTGTTCATCGACACAGCCGGCATGCGCCGCAAGTCCAAGGTCGACGATGCAGTCGAGAAATACTCGAATCTGCGTTCCGTCGCCGCGATCGAGCGCGCGGACGTATGTCTCATCCTGATCGACGCCAACGAGGGCGTCACGGAGCAGGACACCAAGGTCGCCGGTCTGGCACATGAAGCTGGCAAGGCCTGCATCATTGTCGTCAACAAGTGGGATACGGTTGAGAAGGACACGAACACCATGGACGAGAAAACGGCAGAAATCCGCCGTGATCTCAGCTATATGACCTATGCGCCCGTTGTGTTCATTTCCGCGCTCACCGGCCAGCGGGTCGACAAGCTGTTCGACATGATCGTTGCCGTTTCCAACCAGAACAGCATGCGTATCACCACCGGCATGCTCAACAACATTCTGGAGGATGCCACTGCGCGCGTCCAGCCGCCCACGGACAAGGGCCGCCGCCTGAAGATCTACTATATCACGCAGGTCGGCGTCAAGCCGCCGCATTTCGTGTTCTTCTGCAACGACAGCAGGCTCTTCCATTTCTCCTACCAGAGGTATCTGGAAAATCAGATCCGTGCCGTCTTTGGCCTGACCGGCACGCCGATCAAGATCACCATTCGCCAGAAGGGCGACAAAGAAGATATGTGAGACTGTTAAAAAGCTGCGAAAAGCAGCAGGAAGACAGAGCAGCAGGGGAAGAGTGAAGGGGGCAAAGAGCCCCCTTCGCGTTCAATCAGCCAGTTTTCCGAACTTTTTCAAAGTTCGAAAAACTGTCTCAGCGGGGCGAAAAGACTTTTTCGACACGCTGGAGGTTTAACCAAATGATCCCGGCGGAAACTGCTTTCTGCCGGGATTTCTGCAAAAGGGGAGCTTTTCCATGCAGATTCAACCACATACGATTCATTTGAAGGACGGCAGGGAAGTCCTGCTGCGCAGCCCGGAAAGGGGCGACGCGCAGGCAATGCTTGACTATATGCGCGTCACCAGCGGCGAAACGCACTTCATGGCGCGCTATCCGGAGGAATGCCCGACGGATGTCCAGTGGGAATATGACTTTCTCGACCGTATCACACCGCACGCAAAGAGCTTCATGCTCGTCGCCATTCTGGATGGCGAGCTGGTCGGCGGCTGCTCCGTGATGGCGTATAACGGCCACATCAAAACGCGCCACCGCGGCAGTCTCGGCATTTCTATCAAGCAGAAGGTCTGCGATTCCGGTCTCGGCACAGCGATGATCGATGCAGCGCTGCGTCAGGCGAAGGAAAACGGCTTTGCACAGGTCGAGCTTGGTGTGTTCGAGGACAACCCCCGCGCCCGGCACGTCTATGAAAAGCTCGGCTTTCAGGAGCAGGGGCGGACATTGCGCGCGTTCCGGCTGAAGGACGGGACGTATCGCGACGAGATCCAGATGGTAAAATTTCTTTGATTCAAAAAGGAGACAGGACAATGGAACAGAAATACGCAGAATATGCCGTGCAGAAGGCGGCGGAGCTGCTGGCGATCGACAGCCCGACAGGCTTTACGGACCGGGCCGCGGCATGGGTGCTGGACGCGTTCAGCGCACTCGGCTTTGACGCGAAAAAGACGGCCAAGGGCGGTGTGCTCGTCGATCTGGGCGGCGACGCGTCTGACGAGGGCGCGCTGCTTTTGCAGGCGCACACGGACACACTCGGCGCAATGGTCGCAGAGGTCAAGGCCAACGGCCGCCTGCGCGTGACGAATCTCGGCGGCATGCGTGCGGAAAACGGAGAAACCGAAAACGTCCGCGTCTACACGCGCGGCGGCAAGGTCTATGAGGGCACGCTCCAGCTGTGCAACGCGTCCGTCCATGTGAACGGCGACTATGGCAAGACCGACCGCACGTTCGACACGACGGAGATCCTGCTGGACGAGACTGTCTCCTCCGCGGAAGAGACACGCGCGCTTGGCATTGAAACGGGCGACATCGTCTGCTTTGACCCGCGCACGCGCGTGACCACTTCCGGCTATATCAAGAGCCGCTTCCTCGACGATAAGCTGTCTGTCGGCATCCTGCTGGGTTTTGCAAAGTACCTGCGGGACGAAAATAGGCAGCTGCCGCGCCGGACGTTCGTCCATGTGACGGTCTATGAGGAGGTCGGCCACGGCGGTGCAGCTTCTGTTCCGGCAGGCGTGACGGAGTCCATCAGCGTGGACATGGGCTGCGTTGGCGACGGCCTTGCCTGCACGGAGCGGCAGGTCTCGATCTGCGCAAAGGACTCCGGCGGGCCGTACAGCTACGAGGTCGTCGGCAAGCTCATCGACGCGGCAAAGCGCGAGGGCGCGGATTACGCGGTCGACGTCTACCCGCATTACGGCTCCGACGTGGAAGCAACGCTCAGCGCAGGCTATGACATCCGCCACGGCCTCATCGGCTCCGGCGTCTATGCCAGCCACGGCTACGAGCGCAGCCACAAGGACGGCGTTCTCAACACGCTCAAGACGCTCAAGGGCTACCTGAATGTCTGAAAGAACTGCCTCCGGCCGCGCACACTGCGCAGCCGGAGGGCAGCGTAATCCCAGGATTCAAAGGAGGATCGGAGGCAGCATGGAAGTTACATTTGTAAATCCCGGCGCAGATTATATGATCCAGCAAATGATGGAGTTTCAGTCCGAAGCGGAATCAGCCTTTTGGTCTGAACCGCTCTACCACTTTTATCCGCAGCTGGATAGGGCTTATGCCGCAAGTCTGCCATTTGCCGAAAGAACGGAATACATTGCGCGTACAATGCGTGCTGTTTATGCTGAAACAGAGGATACCATCAACGAGAAGTCTGCTTTATATGCGCGCCATTGGAACGCCTGTAAGCCGCAAATTACAGCGGCTCTGTCGGACGCTTTCGGCGTGGATTGTACCGGCCTGTTTAACGACATACGGTGCAATTTAAGTCTCAATCCGATTGAACCGCGTTTTCTGAAGGAACACTGCTACGATACGTTTTATCTGAACAGTGAACGCGGCGCGATCGGCGGCGGAATCCACGAAATCATACACTTTGTTTGGTTCTATGTATGGAACAATCTGTTCGGGGACAACTATGATGAATATGAGCGGCCATCACTCAAATGGATCTTGAGTGAGATGGTTGTTGAATCCATAATGAAGGATGAACGGCTCAGCTCCATCAACCCATACTTTCCAAGAGAGGACGGCGGCTGCATCTATCCATATTTCTTCGATATGGAAGCGGATGGAAAGCTGATTCTGGACACGCTGGACGCTATGTATAAAAGCCAGCCCATCGAAGATTTTATGCAGAGCAGTTTTGCCTATTGTCAAAGGCATGAAGCTGAAATCAGACAGCATATCAGGCGAGCAGAGGGATAAGTGCCGGAGCGGAGGCCGGCTTTTCGGAGCAGCAAATCTATCTGCGAATCTCGGTTTCTGCAGGAAACGAAAAAGAGCAAGCCGGATGGCTTGCTCTTTTGTTCGTCTTTGATCAGATCGCGCGCTCAACCTTGTTGGAACGCAGGCATCTTGTACAGACATATACGTGGCGCGGAGTACCGTCAACGATTGCCTTGACACGTTTGACGTTGGGCTTCCATGCACGGTTAGCACGTCTGTGAGAGTGGGAGACCTTGATGCCGAATGTCACGCCCTTGCCGCAGATATCGCATTTTGCCATCAGCTGCACCTCCTTGCCATAGGAAAATCAGTTTGAAGCGCTCACAAAGCGCCGACAAATATATTAGCAGATGCCTTCCCAAAATGCAAGTGCTTTTTTGTGAAAATTTGAAAAAATCCATCGGAATGTGAATTGAATTTCCCTGTTGCGAAACCGCCCCAAAGCGGGTATAATCATTTTACTACCTGAAATGAGGTGATTGCGTGGCAAATACCTATACTGTTCTGCTGTCCGAGCTTGTTTCGGAGTTCAATCTTGATTTTTTCTACCGCTCGTCGGATTTTGACAAGATCCGCGTGACGGTCGACGATATCAGCCGTCCCGGCCTGCACCTGGCCGGCTTCTTTGACCACTACGAGCCGATGCGCGTCTATGTCTGCGGCACGGTCGAAACGGCCTATCTGCAAAAGCTCACGCCGGAGGAACGGATCATTATTTTTGATCATTTCCTGTCGTACAAGTGTCCGGCGCTCATCTTCGCCCGCGGCTTTGAGCCGATGCCGGAATGTCTGGAGATGGCGAAGAAATACGACGTGACCGTCCTCGGCACAAAGGACACGACGTCCTATATTGTATCGAGCCTGATCACCTACCTCAAGAGCGCGCTTGCCCCGCGCGTGACGCGCCACGGCGTTCTCGTCGAGATCTACGGCGAGGGCATTCTCATCAACGGCGACAGCGGCATTGGCAAGAGCGAGACCGCCATTGAGCTGGTCAAGCGAGGCCACCGCTTGATCGCGGACGATGCAGTCGAGATCAAAAAGGTCTCGCCGCACGAGCTGGTCGGCTCCGCACCGCCCGTTCTCAAGCACTATATCGAGCTGCGCGGCATTGGCGTCATCAACGTCGCAAAGCTGTTCGGCATGGGCGCGGTCAAGGAAAGCTCCAACATCGATCTCATTATCAACATGGTCCCGTGGCGCGACGGCGAAGCGTATGATCGTCTCGGCATGGAGACGCAGTATACCGAGATCCTCGACGTCAAGGTTCCGTCCATCACGGTTCCCATCACGCCGGGCCGAAATCTTGCCGTCATCTTTGAGGTCGCCGCCATGAATAACCGCCAGAAGCGCATGGGCTACAACGCGGCTGTGGAATTTACCGAGCAGATGAGCAAGTATTTCACCTCCCGTGACGACGATTGAGCAACCGTCCGGCAAAAGATAAAAAGGGGAAGCCGCGGGCTTCCTCTTTTATTTTTACTCTGAATATGCTATGATAGGAAAAATAAAACACCCGGAGGCGTTTATGTGGGCTTCTGACTCTCAATTGCAAACGATCATCCGCGCCTGCGGCCAGCTGGAGCTTCGGCTGCACGAGCCGCTCAGCCGGCATACCTCCTTCCGCACCGGCGGCCCCGCCGCCGTGATGGCGTTTCCCAAAACTGTGCAGGAGCTGCAGCAGCTGCTGTGCTGCGCAGCAGACGCCGGAGTAGAGCCGTATCTTCTTGGCGCGGGCACCAATATTCTCGCCCCGGACAAGGGGCTGCACGCGCTCGTCATCTGCACGAAGGACGCGCTCGGCGGCATTCGGCTGACCGGCGAAACGCAGCTGGAGGTCTATGCCGGAGAAAGCATGGCGCGCACCGCCGTGTTTGCCCGCCAGCATGCGCTGACCGGGCTGGAATTTGCCCACGGCATCCCCGGTACGCTCGGCGGCGGCGTTTATATGAACGCGGGCGCCTACGGCGGCGAGCTGCGGCAGGTCGTGCAGTCTGTGACGGCTCTGACCCTCAGCGGCGAGCTGCGGGAGTTTGCCGCCGCTGACTGCGGCTTTGGCTACCGGAGCAGCGTCTTTCAGCAGACGCCCTGCGTCATTGTCAGCGCGCAGCTGCAATTGCAAAAGGGCGACCCGGACGAGATCAGCGAGACCATGCGCGCACTGATGGATAAGCGGAAGGCTTCGCAGCCGCTTGAGCTGCCGTCCGCCGGCAGCACGTTCAAGCGCCCGGAGGGCTATTTTGCAGGCCCGCTCATCGAACAGGCCGGGCTCAAGGGCGAAGGCTTCGGCGGCGCGCAGGTCTCCAGAAAGCACGCGGGCTTCATTGTCAACACTGGCGGCGCGACGACCGCCGACATTCTCAGAACGATCGAGCTGGTACAGTCGCGCGTCCGGCAGTGCTCCGGCGTTTTGCTGGAGCCGGAGGTTCGGATCTGGTAAAGGAGAAGCAATATGCAGTTTGTAATTATTTCCGGCATGTCCGGCGCGGGCAAGAGCAAGGCCGCATCCGATCTGGAGGATCTCGGCTTTTACTGTGTCGACAATATGCCGGCGGAAATGATCCCGCAGTTTGCCCAGCTGTGCCTTGCCACAAAGGGCCGGTATGAAAAGGTCGCGCTGGTGACGGATATCCGTGCAAGCATGACGTTTGACTCCCTGTTTCAGTCTCTGCAAAAGCTCGATGAGATGCACTTGCAGTATTCCATTTATTTTGTCGAAGCCAGCACCGAGGTCATCATCAAGCGCTATAAGGAGACGCGCCGCCTGCACCCCCTGATGAAGGACGGCTCCACGCTGCAAAGCGCCATTGCGCGCGAGCGCGAGCTTCTGGCCCCCGTCCGCAACCGTGCCAGCGCCATCATCGATACCTCAAATCTCTCCACGGGCAAGCTGCGCGGGATGCTTATTGATCTTGCCGCCGGCGGCATGCGCGAGCATTCCATGAGCGTGCGCGTCGTCTCCTTCGGCTTCAAATACGGTTTGCCGCTCGAGGCCGATCTGGTCTTTGACGTGCGGTTTTTGCCGAACCCGTATTATATTCCGGAGCTGAAGCAGCAGACCGGGCTGGACGAGCCGGTGCGCAGCTTTGTCTTCCAGTATCAGCAGACGCTGGATTTCGTCGCCAAGACGGAGGATCTTCTGTCCTTCCTGCTGCCAAATTATCTCGACGAGGGCAAGACCGACCTCGTCATCGCTGTCGGCTGCACCGGCGGCAAGCACAGGAGCGTCTGCATCGCGAAGGAGCTTTCCGATTTTGTCTGCAAAAAGGGCTATGCCACGGTTCTCAGCCACCGTGACATGGGTAGAAGGTGAGCGCCATGGCTGATTTGACTGAACAGATCCGTCTGTACGAGCCGCGCCGCCGCCCGCCCAGGATCACTGCCATCGGCGGCGGACATGGTCTGTCCGCCATGCTGCGCGGTCTGAAGACCTATACGAAGGACATTACCGCCATCGTGACCGTCGCGGACGACGGCGGCGGCTCCGGCATGCTGCGCGAGGATCTCGGCATGCTTCCGCCGGGCGATATCCGCAACTGCATCATGGCGCTTGCCAATACCGAGCCGACCATGCAGCAGCTGCTCGACTACCGCTTCACCGAGGGCAGTCTTGCCGGGCAGAGCTTCGGCAATCTGTTTTTGGCTGCCATGAACGGCATTTCCGGCTCGTTTGACGAAGCCGTGCACCGCATGGGAGACGTTCTGGCCATCACCGGCCGCGTGCTGCCGGTCACCAATCAGGACGTGCATCTGGAAGCAGAGTTCCACGACGGCAGCCGCGTGCTCGGCGAGAGCAAGATCTTCTATGCCAAAAAGATCAACAATTCCCGGATCCGCAAGGTTCGGCTCGTTCCGGAGCGGCCCGCCGCGCTCGAAGAAAGCGTCGACGCCATCCGGAACGCCGATATCATCGTCATCGGCCCGGGGAGCCTGTATACCAGCATCATCCCGAATTTTCTTGTCAGCGGCATTTCCGACGCCGTGCGGGAAAGTAAAGCGCTGAAGCTTTATGTCCTCAACATTCTGACGCAGGACGGAGAGACCGACGGCTATGACGCCGACGATCACGTCCGCGCCATTCTCGAGCACGCAGGCCCCGGCGTGATGGATGTCTGCATCGCCAATAATGCCGTCGTTCCGCCGCGGCTGATGGAGCCGTATGCCAAGGAGGGCGTCACGCAGCTGGAGCTTCGGCGGGAGGATATCGAGCAGATGGGCATTGCGGTGCGCACGTTCCCGCTTCTGGAGCCGGGACGCTATATCCGCCACAATTCCGACGCGCTGGCGCGCGCGATCCTGTCCGTCTGGCAGGAGTTCAGAAACCGATAATAGGAGGGAAGCCCCCATGTCCTTTTCCTCAAATGTCAAGCAGGAGCTCTGCCGTCTGCCGATCAGCCGTCGGCAGGAGAGCGCAGCTGAGCTGTACGGGATCCTGCTCTACTGCAACGCATTTACCGCGGAGCTGATCCGCGTCACGACCGAGTCCCGCGATCTGGCCGACCGCCTGCCGCGGCTCATGAAAAAGGTGTTCGGCTTCTCCTTCGATCAGGAGCCGGACGCGGAGCAGACCGGCAAGCTCGTCTTTTCCATCGAATCGCAGGAGAAGATCCATAAGATCTTTGCACAGTTCGGACTGAGTGCCGCGCGCGACGTCACGCTGCATGTCAACTACGGCATGCTGGAGGAGGACGACGAGCGGCTGGCCTTTCTGCGCGGCGCGTTTTTGTCCGGCGGCTCTGTCACAGATCCTGCCAAGCGGTATCATCTGGAGCTGACGACGTCCCACTACAAGGTCAGCCGCGAGACCTGCGCGCTGCTGCTTGACGCGGGCTTTTCTCCGAAGGAGACCATGCGCGGCGGCAACAGCATTCTTTATTTCAAGCAAAGCAACCTCATCGAGGATTTTCTGACCGCCATCGGCGCACCCGTCTGTGCCATGGGCGTGATGGAAGCGAAGGTCGAAAAGGATCTGCGCAACGGCGTCAACCGCCGCGTCAACTGTGAGACGGCGAACCTCACCAAGGTCGTCGACGCGTCGATGGAGCAGGTCGCGGCTATTAAAAAGCTGCAAAAGCGCGGCCAGCTCAAGGATCTGCCGCCCAAGCTCCGCGAGACGGCAAAGCTCCGGCTGGACAACCCGGAAGCGACCTTGCAGGAGCTTGCCGCCATGCAGGATCCGCCCGTTTCCAAATCCGCCATGAACCACCGCATGCGCAAGCTCGTCGCGCTTGCCAGCGAAGCCTGAAAGGAGTCCAGCAGCCATGAGCTTTGTGCATCTGCATGTCCACAGCGAATACAGCCTGCTTGACGGCGCGTGCCGCATCGGCTCCATGATGGATCGCGTGCAGGAGATCGGCCAGAGCGCCATCGCACTGACCGATCACGGCGTCATGTACGGCACCATCGATTTTTACCGCGCGGCGAAAAAGGCCGGGATCAAGCCCATCATCGGCTGCGAGGTCTATGTTGCGCGGCGCACGCGGCATGACAAGGTGCATGGCGTGGATAAGGAGCCGTATCATCTTGTGCTCCTGTGCGAAAACGAGACCGGCTACCGCAATCTCAGCTACATGGTCTCGCTCGGCTTTACCGAAGGCTTCTATAACCGGCCGCGCGTCGATATGGAGCTTCTGCGCGAGCACCACGAAGGTCTGATCGCGCTCTCCGCATGCCTGGCCGGACGTATCCCGCAGTCGATCATGCAGGACGATCTACAGGCGGCCGAGCAGGCCGCGCGCGAATATGCAGAGATCTTCGGGCCGGAGCATTTTTATCTGGAATTGCAGGATCACGGCATCCCGGAGCAGCGAACCGTCAACGCCCAGATCCGGAAGCTGGCGGAAAAGCTGGATCTGCCGCTCGTCGTGACCAACGACGCGCACTATCTGCGGAAAACGGACGCCAAAATGCAGGACGTGCTTCTGTGCATCCAGACCGGCAAGACCGTCGACGACCCGAACCGCATGAAGTTTGAGACGGAGGAATTTTACCTCAAGAGCGAACAGGAGCTGCGCGAACTGTTCCCGGATGTGCCGGAAGCGTTTGACAATACCGTCAAAATCGCAGAGCGCTGCAATGTGGAATTTACCTTCGGCAAGTATTTTCTGCCGGAGTTCAAGCTCCCGAAGGGCGTCACGAGCCTGTCATATCTCAAAAAGCTCTGCAAGGAGGGCTTTGACGAGCTGTATGGGACGGCGCATCCAGAGTATATGCAGCAGCTCGATTATGAGATCGACATGATCGAGAAAATGGGCTTTACCGACTATTTCCTCATCGTGTGGGACTTTGTGCGCTTCGCCAAGTCGGCGGGCATCCCCGTCGGCCCCGGGCGCGGCAGCGCCGCAGGCTCGATGGTGACCTACTGCCTGCATATCACCGAGATCGATCCCATGAAATACAGCCTGTATTTCGAGCGCTTTCTGAACCCGGCACGCGTGACGATGCCCGATATCGACATGGACTTCGGCGACACCCGGCGCTCAGAGGTCGTCGACTATGTCCGGCAGAAGTACGGCGAGGATCACGTCGCGCAGATCGTGACGTTTGGCACCATGGCCGCGCGCGGTTCCATCCGCGACGTTGGCCGCGTGCTGAATTTTACCTACGCCGAGACCGATGCCGTTGCGAAGCTCGTGCCGACGACGCTCCATATCACGCTCAAGGACGCACTGAAGCAGTCGCCGCAGCTGAAGCAGATGTACGACTCCGACGCGCGCGTCAAGGAGCTGGTCGACACCGCCATGGCGCTGGAGGGCATGCCGCGCAACACCTCGACCCACGCAGCAGGCGTGGTCATCACGAAGCTGCCGGTTTATAACTATGTTCCGCTCGCCACCAACGACGGCACGATCGTCACGGAATACACCATGACGACGCTGGAGGAGCTGGGACTTCTCAAGATGGACTTCCTCGGCCTGCGAAATATCACCGTCATTGACGACGCCATCCGCGATATCCGTAAAACGGAACCCGATTTCTCCATGGCCCGCGTCACAGACAATGACCCGAAGGTCATGGACATGCTCACACAGGGCAGGACTGCCGGTGTGTTCCAGATGGAGTCGACCGGCATGACAGGTGTGTGCATGGGCCTGAAGCCGCAGTCCATTGAAGATCTCTCCATCATCGTTGCCGCCTACCGGCCGGGCCCGATGGAATCGATCCCGCGACTGATCGCCTGCAAGCAGGATCCGTCGCTTGTCAAATACAAGCACCCGATGCTCCAGCCCATTCTTTCCGTCACCTATGGCTGTATCCTCTATCAGGAGCAGGTCATTGAAATTTTCCGCAAGCTTGCCGGCTACTCGCTCGGGCAGGCGGACATGGTGCGCCGCGCCATGAGCAAGAAAAAGGTCAAGGACATCGAAAAGGAGCGCAGCGCGTTCATCCGCGGCGATGCTTCGCGGAACATTTCCGGCTGCGTGGCTAACGGCATTCCGGAAGCTGTCGCCGAGGATATCTATAACGAGATGTACGACTTTGCGAACTACGCCTTCAACAAGGCGCATTCCGTCTGCTATGCCGTCATTGCGTATCAGACCGCGTGGTTCAAGTGCTATTATCCGCGCGAGTATATGGCGGCGCTCATGACGTCCGTCCTCGACAGCTCGGTCAAGATCTCCGAATATATCACCGAATGCCGCGCCATGGGCATTGCGCTCCTGCCGCCGGATATCAACGAATCCAACGACAACTTTACGGTCGTCCCGGGCGGCATCCGCTTCGGTCTGGCCGCCATCAAAAATATCGGCCGCGGCTTCATTCTCAAGGTCATGGACGAGCGCGTGCAGGGCGGGAAATTCACGAGCCTTGAGGATTTCGCGTCCCGCATGTACGGGACGGATCTCAATAAGCGCGCGCTGGAAAATCTCATCAAGGCAGGCGCATGCGACGGCTTCGGACTCAACCGCGCGCAGATGCTGCGGATCTACGAAACTGTGCTGGACGCCGCAGCCAGCCAGAAAAGCCGGAATGTCGAAGGTCAGATGGGCCTTTTCGACATGCTCTCGGAGGATACCGCCGTGATGCCTGCCGTTCCTGCGCCGGATATCCCGGAGTTGAGCGCGCAGGAGCGCATGAACTACGAAAAGCAGACAACGGGTCTGTATCTCTCCGGCCACCCGATGGACGATTACCGCCCGCTGCTGCGCGGCATGGATGTCGTCCCCATCGGTGAGATTCTGGAATGCTTTGAAAACGGGGAAGACACGTATCAGGACGAGCAGGTCGTGAACATCGCCGGTATTGTAGAAACCATCAAAATGAAAACGACGCGCAGCGGCAGCATGATGGCCTACGTGACGGTGGAGGACGACACCGGCTCCATGGAGCTTCTGACGTTCTCGTCAATCCTCGGCCAGTACGGCTCTATGCTGTATGAAAATGCTGCCGTGATCCTGAATGGGCGCATCTCCATCCGGGATGAGAAGCCGCCGCAGCTGGTCGTCAACCGCGTCACGCCGATCGGCGACATGCAGGACGCCGACCTTGCACAGGCCGCGCGCCAGACCGCTTCGCAGTTGCATACGCTCTACCTGCGCATTGAGGACGCAGGCTCCCGCGCGGCAAAAAAGGTTCTGCCGATCCTCAAAATGTTCCCCGGCCGCGCCCGCGCCGTCATCTATTACGCTGACACCGGCGCGAGGATGGGCGGAAGCTGCGCGCTGGACGAGCGGATGCTGCAGGAGCTGCGCGAGCAGCTGGGCGAGAAAAATGTTGTCGTCAAATAGGGCGTTTTTAACAAAACGGCTACACTTTTGTAACAGAACATGCTATACTATATGAGTTGTAAAAGGAGGGTTCTGCGTTGTGTGCAAAACGGTTGCTTCTGGTGGCGCTGACGGCGCTGCTTGCACTGCTGCTGTCGGGCTGCTTTGTCAAGACAGTCGACGAACTGTACACGTTGCCGCAGCACTCCGACGACTATAACCGGCTGGAGCAGGCCATTGAGTCTGTCATGAGCGCGCAGAGCGCCGTCTATGCTGCGCCGGTCTCCGGCATCAACCAGCAGTCCGTGCAGCTGGCCGATCTGGACGGCGACGGACTGGAGGAAGCGGTCGCATTTCTGAAAACCACGGGGGAAAAGCCGCTCAAGGCCTATATTTTCTCTATGGTCGACGGCGACTATCAGCCGATGGACGTCATAGAGGGCGATGGCACGAGCTTCGCCAGCGTGGAATATGCCCCGCTGACCGGCGGCCCCGGTGTCGAGATCCTGATTGGGCGCCAGCTGTCTACCGACGTTTTGCAGTCGCTGTGCGCCTACACCTATTCCGGCGGCCATGTCGCCGAACTGATGAGCACCAGCTGCACCGCGTACCGCACGGCCGATCTGGACAGCGACGGGAAAATGGATCTGTTCGTCCTGCGATCTGACGCGGAGCGGCAGCAGGGCGTCGCCGAGCTGTACCGCTGGCGCGACGGCCAGATGGAGCGCGAGCCGGAGGTCTCCATGTCTGCCGCAGCCTCCGACGTCAGGCGGATCCTGATTGGCAGTCTGACCGCGGACATCCCCGCCGTCTTTGTTGCCAGCAGCTATGAGGACGGGAGTCATGTCACGGACGTTTTTGCGTTCCGCGGCAGCGCGTTCCGCAATATTACCGCGGCAGGATCCGGCGTTGAACCCTCCGCGGTGCGCAATTATTACGCCTATGCCGCGGATATTGATGAGGACGGGCGCATTGAGCTGCCGGAGATCCACACACTGCCTTCGGCTGCCGGTTCAGAGGAGAGCTTCTCCGTGATCGACTGGTATAGTCTCACGCTGAATGCCGCGCGGATCCATAAATGCACGACCTATCACAATTTTTCCGGCGGCTGGTATCTGACGCTTCCGGGCGCGTGGCAGGATCAGCTCTGCATCGTCCGCAGCGCCGAGGTCGGCGGCGTCCGCGGCTACACGTTCTGCCGGTGGAACGGCGACGCAGTGACCGAGCAGATCTTTACCATCTATGCATTCTCCGGCGACAATCGGACGCAGACCGCGTCCGCCGACGGCCGGTTCATTCTTGCCGAAAAGGGCGATATTACCTACGCAGCACAGCTTGGAACAGGGAAGTGGGCCGAAGGTCTCTCCGAAGACGGCCTGAAAGCCATGTTCCGCTTTATCCATATTGACTGGAACTCAGGAGAGACGTGAGGAGCGTAAGAAGATGAAGAAAGTACTCATTCTGGAAGACGAGGTCAGCATCCGCAGCTTCGTCGTCATCAATCTCAAGCGTGCGGGCTATGAGGTCGTGGAGGCCGGTACCGGTGAAGAAGCGCTGGAGCTTCTGAAGACCAATCCGGACGTCGGCGTCGCGATTCTGGATATCATGCTGCCCGGCATCGACGGCTTTGAGGTCTGCCGCAGCATCCGGGCGACGGATAAGAAGATTGGTATTATTATGCTAACCGCAAGAAGTCAGGAAATGGACAAGATCACCGGCCTTATGACCGGCGCTGACGACTATATGACCAAGCCCTTCAGTCCGGCGGAGCTGACTGCGCGGATCGACGCGCTTTACCGCCGCATCGACAACGACGCGTCCAGCAATCAGATTGAGCTGAAGCACGGCCCGTTCATCCTGAACACGCGCAACCGCACGCTCGACAAGGACGGCCGCCGCATCAAGCTCACGCAGGTGGAATACGCCATCATGAAGCTGTTCATGCAGAATCCCGGCCGCGCGCTTTCCCGCGAGGATATTCTGGCCGCCGTGTGGGGCCGCGATTATGACGGCGAACTGAAGATCGTCGACGTCAACATCCGCCGCCTGCGCATCAAGATCGAAGACGATACGGCAAACCCGACGTATATCACGACCGTCTGGGGCTTCGGCTACAAGTGGGGCGCCTGACTAGGCGTGTGAGGTGAGGCTTCTTGAAACAGCATAAGCGTCTGTCCGGCATCGAGCGCCGCTGGTTCCTCGGAAACGTCGGTGTGATCACGCTTCTGACCATCGCCTGCGTGCTGGCTGTCATTTTGTCCATGGCGGCCTATTACGATACCAACCTCCGTTCCGGGCTTGAGACCAAGGCCAAAACGACGACGGATTTTTTCAGCAATTACATCAGCCAGAGCTACAACGAATACTACCAGTCCTGCATCAAATTCGCCAAGACCTTTGAGGAAAAGGATCGGCTGGAGCTGCAATTTATCTCGACAAACGGCAAGATCGTCGCGTCGTCCTACGGAAAATTTGCCGGGCGCTCGCCGTCCACGCCGGAGATCCGGCAGGCGATCGACAGCCAGCAGACGCGTGTGTTCAAGGGCCGCAATCCCTCCACGGGCGAGCGGATCCTCGCTGTTTCCAGCCCGATGATCTACTCCAACGGCGAGGTGATCGGCGTTCTGCGCTATGTTACAAGCCTGCGCAACGCAGATCTTCAGGTTCTCATGATCGCGCTCATCGCGGCGACGGTCGGACTTTTGTTCATCGGCGCGATCTTCTTCATGAGCAGCTTTTTTATCAAGTCCATTCTGGTGCCTGTCTCGCAGATCAACGCGACGGCCAAGCGCATCGCTGCCGGTTCCTACGGCGTGCAGATCCCGCAGCAGTATGACGATGAGATCGGTGAGCTGGTCAATACCATCAACGATATGTCCGTGAAGATCGGGCAGTCCGAAAAGACGCAGACGGAGTTTATTTCCTCCGTCTCGCACGAGCTGCGCACCCCGCTGACAGCCATCTCCGGCTGGGGCGAGACGCTGCTGACGTCCGAAAATCTGGACGCGGAGACGCGCCGCGGCGTCGTGATCATCGCGCGGGAAGCCAAGCGTCTGACCGGCATGGTCGAGGAGCTGCTGGAATTTACGCGTATGCAGGACGGCCGCTTTACGCTCCATGTCGAAACCGCCGATATTCTGGCGGAGTTTGAAGATACCGTCTTCATGTACGGCAGCCGATTGAAGCAGGAGGGCATTTCCCTGCACTATGACGGCTGCGAGGAAGAGATCCCGGAGATCCCGTGCGATGTGGCGCGCATGCGTCAGGTCTTCCTCAACATTCTGGATAACGCCGCCAAGCACGGCGGCGACGGCAAGCGGATCGACGCTTCCATCGCGCAGGAGGGCAGCTTTGTCGTGATCCGCATTCGCGACTATGGCCCCGGCATTCCGGAGGAGGAGCTGCCGCGCGTCAAGATGAAGTTTTATAAGGGCAGCTCCAAGGCCCGCGGCAGCGGCATCGGCCTTGCCGTATGCGAGGAGATCGTCACCATGCACGGCGGCACGCTGACACTGGAAAACGCCGACGGCGGCGGTACGCTCGTTACCATCAGCATCCCCACCGGGGAGGAATAAGAGGTTTCCATGAAAAAAGAAAACAATCAGCCTGTCAGTCAGGAAAAATTCAAAACGCTCATCGGCGGTCAGGCGCTCATCGAGGGCATCATGATGCAGGGGCCGGACAAGCGTGCGATCGTTGTCCGCGGCCCGGAAGGGCTCGTCACAAAGGTCGAGCCGCTCAAAAAGCGCACTGGCATTCTGAAATGGCCGCTCATCCGCGGTGTGGTGTCGTTCGGCTCGTCGATGGTCTCCGGCGTGAAGGCGCTCATGTACTCAGCCGAGTTTTTCCCGGAGGAAGAGGACGCGCAGCCGTCGAAGTTCGACCAGTGGCTCGAGAAGAAGCTCGGCAGCGAGAAGATGGAGAAGGCAGTTATTTCGTTCTCCGTTTTTCTGGGCGCACTGTTCTCGATCGCGTTGTTTATCCTCCTGCCGACGCTCCTGTCCGGCCTGTTTGACCGCTGGATCCACAATGCAGTCATCCGCAGTCTCATCGAGGGGCTCATCCGTATTGCGATCTTCATGGGCTACATGATCCTCGTCTCCAGAATGAAGGACATGCGGCGCGTGTTTTCCTACCACGGCGCGGAGCATAAGACCATCCGCTGCTATGAAGCGCGGCTGCCGCTGACCGTGGAAAATGTCCGCCCGCAGACAAGACTGCATCCGCGCTGCGGCACGAGTTTTTTGTTTGTAGTCGTCGCCATTTCGATTCTTCTGTTCGCGCTGGTCAGCGCCGTTCTTCCGATGAGCGGCATGCTCGTCCGGCTGCTGGTCCGGCTGGCGCTTCTGCCGGTCGTCGTGGCCATCAGCTATGAGTGCAACCGCTTTGTCGGCCGGCATGACAACCGGCTGACGCGGATCTTGTCTGCGCCCGGTATGTGGTTCCAGCATTTTACGACCAATGAACCGGATGACTCCATGATCGAAGTTGCTATCGAAGCGCTGAAGCTTGTCATTCCGGATGAAGCCGGTGCGGACAGATGGTAAAAAAGTACGGAGACCTCTATTTACAGGCCAGACGGGCGCTTCTGCCGTCCGAAGGCGACAACGCTTCCATGGCGGCGCGCGAGCTGCTGGCGCTGGCATCCGGCAAGTCTGTCTCCGCAGTTCTGGCCGACTCCGGCCTGTACGCCAGCGAGCAGATCGAGGAGCGGCTGAACGGCTACGTTGCCCGGATGCTTGCCCATGAGCCGCTGCCGTATATCCTCGGCCAGTGGGACTTTTACGGGCTGTCGTTCGAGGTCACACCGGATGTGCTGATCCCGCGCGACGATACCATGGCCGTCACGGAGCTTGCGATCGAAGCGCTGCGTGTACGGACGGAGCCGCGGGTGCTGGATCTTTGCTGCGGAAGCGGCTGCATCGGGCTTGCCATTGCGCATCAGCTGCCCGGTGCGCACGTGACGCTGGCGGATATCTCCCGTCCGGCGCTCGCCGTGGCCAAGCGCAACATCAAGCGGCTGAAGCTCCAGAACCGCGTCACGGCCATCGGCCTTGACGCGCGGAAGAAGGGGCCGAGCTTTGTCGGCACGCTCGACGCGCTCGTCTGCAATCCGCCGTATGTCACGTCAGAGGAGATGCCGCAGCTTGCGCCGTCCGTCCGGGACTATGAACCGGCGCTGGCGCTCGATGGCGGCGCGGACGGTCTGCTGTTCTACCGCGCAGTCGTCGACAACTTCACGCACCTGATCGCCCCAGGCGGCTATCTGTGCTTTGAGTTTGGCCTTGGGCAGCATATGGCGGTCTCCATGCTTTTGCAGGAAGCCGGATACACGGATATTGTCCTGCGCAAGGATCTGCGCGGCGTGGTACGCGCTGTGCGCGGCAGAAAGAAATAAAACAAACGTTTGATTTTTACGCAGATCTGTGATAGGATAAGCGCAGAAATAAAAAGAGGAAGGAACTGAGACGATGGAACGAAAGAAAACAGCCGATCAGACTCCCAACAACGATAAGAAGCAGGCGCTTGACACGGCCATCCGCCAGATCGAAAAGAACTTCGGCAAGGGCGCGGTCATGCGTCTGGGCGACCGGCCTGATTTGCAGGTGGACGCCATCCCGACCGGCTCTCTGGCGCTTGACGCTGCGCTCGGCATCGGCGGCGTGCCGAAGGGAAGAATCATCGAGATCTACGGCCCGGAATCCTCCGGTAAAACGACGCTGGCGCTGCACATCGTCGCGCAGGCGCAGAAGCGCGGCGGTGAGGTCGCGTTTGTCGACGCGGAGCACGCCCTCGACCCGGATTACGCGGCAAGGATCGGCGTCGATATCGACTCCATGCTCGTCTCCCAGCCGGATACCGGCGAACAGGCGCTGGAGATCACCGACGCGCTGGTTCGCTCCGGTGCGGTCGACGTTGTCGTCGTCGACTCCGTCGCAGCACTGACGCCGCGCGCGGAAATTGAGGGCGAGATGGGCGATACGTTCGTCGGTTTGCAGGCACGACTCATGTCGCAGGCCCTGCGGAAGCTCGCCGGCAATATTTCCAAAACAAACTGCGTCGTCATCTTCATCAACCAGCTGCGTATGAAGATCGGCGTCATGTACGGCAACCCCGAGACGACCACTGGCGGCAACGCACTGAAGTTCTACGCGTCCGTCCGTATCGATATCCGCCGCACCGAAGCCATCAAAAACGGCTCCGAGGTCATCGGCAACCGCACGCGTGCCAAGATCGTCAAGAATAAGTGCGCGCCCCCCTTCAAAGAGGCGTATTTCGATATCATGTACGGCGAAGGCATTTCCAAATGGGGCGAAATGGTCGATCTTGCCGTGCAGCTGGAGCTCATCAATAAGAGCGGCAGCTGGTTCTCCATCGGGGATGAGCGTATCGGGCAGGGCAGAGACTCTGCCAAGCAGTACCTCATTGACCATCCCGATGTGGCCGACCGCATTGAGCAGGAAATCCGCGACAATATGTGGAAGCTGCAGGGCAAGAATGCCAAGCCGCCCGCGGCTGCCGCGGCCAAGCCAGTCAGCGTCTCGGCTGACGACTTTAACGACGACTGATGCGCCTGCTTGCCATTCAGGAGCTGCCGCAGTCCAAGCGCGTGAAGCTGCTCTTTGACGACGATACCGTTTTGAAAACCCAGCCGTATCTGATCGCGGATCTTGGGCTCTACAGCGGCATGGAGCTGTCTGAGAGCGACTATCAGGCGCTGCTGGCCGCAGCCGGAAAGGCGTCCGCCAAGGCGCGGGCCGTGCGCATTGTCGCCGCGGCAGGCGTGTCTGAAAAGGAGCTTCAGAAACGGCTCGTCCAGAAGGGCGAGGATAAGCAGGACGCGGAGGAAGCCGTCGGCTGGCTCAAGGAGCTGCGCCTGCTCGACGACCGGGAGACCGCCCGTCAGCTTGCCGCAAGCGCCGTCAGCAAGGGCTATGGCCAGGCACGCGTCAAAAACATCCTGTATGAAAAGGGCATCCCGCAGGAATACTGGGCAGACGCACTCGATACCGTCCCGGAAATGGACGATGCGATCGACCGTTTTCTCGCCCGCCGCTGGCAGGGAGCAGACCCTGACGAAAAAGAGGTCAAAAAAGCCGTGGACGCGCTTATCCGGCGCGGCCACAGCTGGAAGGATATCCAGTCCGGTCTCCGGCGCTACCGCGCCGATCTGGAGCTGGAGGAAAACTTGGAGGACAACATATCATGACCCATACGATAGGCATGATCTCGCTCGGCTGCGCGAAAAATCAGGTCAACGCCGAGCACATGCTGTGGCTTCTGCGGCAGGCAGGCTACGAGATCCGTCCCGACCCGGACGGCGCGGAGCTTGTCATTGTCAACACCTGCGGCTTCATTGAATCCGCAAAGACCGAAGCCATCGACAATATCCTTGCCATGGCGCAGCTGAAGGCCGAGGGCCGGATCCAGAAGATCCTCGTCACCGGCTGTCTGGCACAGCGCTATCAGGAGGAGATCCTGAAGGAGCTGCCGGAGGTCGACGGCGTGCTTGGTACCGGCTCCTATTACGACGTGGCCAACGCGGTCGGCCAGATCCTCAGCGGCAAGCTCTACAAACGCTTTGACGACATCAACGCCGAGCAGTCCGAGGACGGCCGTATCCTTACCACGCCGGAATATTATGCCTATCTGAAGATCGCCGAGGGCTGCGACAATCACTGCGCCTACTGCGTCATCCCAAAGCTGCGCGGCAAGCTGCGCAGCCGCCCGTTGGAGGAGCTGGTCGCGGAAGCGGAGCAGTTGGCCGCTGACGGCGTCAAGGAGCTGATCGTCGTCGCGCAGGACACGAGCCGCTACGGGCTTGATCTGTACGGCGAGCGGCGGCTCGCGGAGCTGCTGCGCCGGCTGTGCCGGATCGACGGTCTGGTCTGGATCCGCGTTCATTATCTCTATCCGGATGAAATGTCGCAGGAGCTCATTGATGTTCTGGCAAACGAGCCGAAGATCGTCAAGTATCTCGACATTCCCATCCAGCACATCAACGACGAAATTCTCCGCCGCATGAACCGCCGCGGCAACGGAGACTATGTCCGGGCGCTTTTCAAAAAGCTCCGCCAGGAGATCCCCGGTCTTGTCCTGCGGACGAGTCTCATCACCGGCCTGCCCGGTGAGGGCGAGGAGGAATTTGCCGAGCTTTGCAGCTTCCTGAAGGAGTATAAGCTCGAACGCGTCGGCGCGTTTGCGTTCTCTCCGGAAGAGGGCACGCGCGCGGCCGAGATGGAATATCCTGATAGCGAGATTGCCCGGCAGCGCGCCGATCTGGTCGCTGAGATCCAGTCCCGCATTATGGATGACTATAATGAATCCTGCATCGGCAAGACCATGCAGGTGCTTTGTGAAGGCTTTGACCCGGACGAAGAGAGCTACTACGGCCGAACCTATGCAGATTCTCCGGATATTGACGGCAAGATCTGGTTCACCGCAGAGCGGCACATCAAGACCGGCGATTTTGTAGACGTTCGCGTCGTCGATACCTACGACGGCGAACTGATCGGTATTCTGGAGGAAGATTATCATGACGACAGCAAGTAAGATCACCCTTGTCCGCGTATTTCTCATCCCGGTCTATCTGGTATTCATGCTGCTTTCTGCGAACGGCGCGGCAAACGACTGGATGCGCTGGGTCGCCATCGCCGTTTTCATCGTTGCCAGCATCTCTGATTTTCTGGACGGCTATATTGCCCGCCACTATAATCAGGTCAGCGATTTCGGCAAATTCCTCGACCCGCTGGCTGACAAGCTGCTGGTGACCGCCTGCATGATGGTCTTCGTCGGCTGGGGCCGGATGCCGTCTTGGCTGGTGTTCATCGTGATTGCGCGGGAGTTTGCCATCAGCGGTCTGCGTATGGTCGCCGCCAATAACGGCACCGTGATCGCTGCCGGCTGGAGCGGTAAGATCAAGACAGCCTGCACCATGGTCGGTCTGATCGCCATGATGGTCATTCCGGGCGTTCCGGTTCTCGACACGGTCGTGAACGTGGTCATTCTCCTGACGACGGTCTACTCCGGCACCGAGTATTTCTGCAAGAACTGGGGCTGCCTTGGCCTTGGTGCGTCGAAGAAGGCTTGACTTTTTTTCCGCGCAATGATATGATTTCCCAAGAAAAATGAATATCGCGTTGACCGAAAAGAGTACCGTATATCCGCTCTTTCAGAGAGTTTCCGCCATCGGCTGCAAGCGGAGACAGAGCTTCTGCGGGAACGTGCGTTCGTGAGCGAGGGGAGACCCCGTTTTGGGCTTACGTCAAAGCCTTGAGTGAAAAATCAGAGTGGAACCGCGAGTTTGAAAGCCCGCCTCTTGAGGATCAGGAGGTAGGCTTTTTATTTTTCCCGTATTGTCGTTTTGCCCTGTGATTGGAGGAACCCGCATTTGCATCTGTTGGAGGATATCCAGGCATATAAAAAGAACGACCCGGCCGCACGGTCGGCTGTCGAGGTCATACTGCTCTATAACGGCCTGCATGCGACCATTGATTACCGGATTGCGCACTGGTTTTACCGCCATCGGTGCTTTTTCATCGCCCGTGCCATTTCCCAGTGGTCGAAAATGTGGACCGGAATCGAGATCCACCCCGGCGCGACCATCGGCCGCCGTCTTGTCATCGACCACGGCACCGGCATTGTGATCGGTGAGACCGCGGAGATTGGCGACGACTGTCTGCTGTATCAGGGCGTCACACTCGGCGGCACGGGCAAGGACGTCGGCAAGCGCCATCCCACGCTCGGCAACAACGTCATGGTCGGCTCCGGTGCAAAGGTATTGGGGCCGTTCCGCGTCGGCGATAATGCCCGTATCGCGGCCAATGCTGTTGTGCTGCGGGAGGTTCCGCCCGGCGCAACGGTCGTCGGCGTCCCGGGGCGGATCGTCCGGCTCTGCGGCGACAAGCTCGACCATATCCACACGCCTGACCCTGTCATGCTCGAAATCGAAGAACTCAAGCGCCGCATGGCGCTGCTGGAAGAACAGCTCAGCGACACTGCAAAGGAGAATTGATGATGTATCTGTATAACTCTGCCACGCATAAAAAGGAAGAATTTGTTCCGAATGACCCCAATCTGGTCAAAATGTACACCTGCGGCCCGACGGTCTATCACTTTGCGCACATCGGCAACCTCCGCAGCTATATCATGGAGGATGTGCTGGAAAAATATCTGCGCTACGCCGGCTATCCGGTCAAGCGCGTCATGAACATTACGGACGTCGGCCATCTGACCTCCGACGCCGACGAGGGCGAGGACAAGATGCTCAAGGGAGCCCGCCGCGAGCACAAGACGGTCATGGAGATCGCGAAATTCTATACCGACGCTTTCTTTGATGACTGCAAAAAGCTCAACATCAAGCGTCCGGACGTCGTCCAGCCTGCGACCGGCTGCATCGACGAGTATATCAAGATCATCACGAAGCTCCTTGATACCGGCTATGCCTATATTGAGGGCGGCAACGTGTATTTCGATACCTCCAAGCTCGAAAAGTACTATATTTTCAACGAGCACAAGGAGGAGGATCTGGCCGTCGGCGTCCGCGAGGGCGTAGAAGAGGACACCAACAAGCGCAACAAGAATGACTTTGTCCTCTGGTTCACCAAGTCCAAGTTTGAAGATCAGGCGCTCAAGTGGGATTCTCCATGGGGCGTCGGCTATCCCGGCTGGCACATTGAGTGCACCGGCATTTCGCTCAAATATCTGGGCGAACATCTCGATATCCACTGCGGCGGCATCGACAACGCGTTCCCGCACCACACGAATGAGATCGCCCAGTCGGAGAGCTATATCGGCCACCACTGGTGCAACTACTGGATGCACGTCATGCATCTGAATACGGCCAGCGGTAAAATGTCCAAGTCAAAGGGCGAGTTTTTGACGGTCTCACTGCTGGAGCAGAAGGGCTATGACCCGCTGTGCTACCGCCTGTTCTGCCTGCAAAGCCATTACCGCCGCAACCTTGTCTTTACGTGGGAAAACCTCGACAACGCGGCAGGCACGTATCAGAAGCTCCTGGCCAAGATCGCCGCGCTGAAGCCCGGCGACGGTGAGATCGACGAAGCCGCCGTCGCGGCGCTGCGCGAGAAATTCAATGCTGCACTCGGCAATGACCTCAACACGTCGCTGGCCATTACGGCTCTTTACGACGTACTCAAGTACAAGACCAACGACGCGACAAAGCTGTTTGTTCTGGACGACTTTGACAAGGTTCTGAGCCTTGACCTCTGCAAAAAGGCCGACGAGATCCGCAAGCGCAATGCAGCGGAGAAGCCCGCCGCAGGCGCATATTCCATCTTCTGCGAAGACGGCAATGACGACGCGGCAGTCACGGCGCAGATCCAGGCACGCTACGACGCGAAGAAGGCCAAGAACTTTGCCGAAGCCGACCGCATCCGCGACGAGCTGAAAGCGCAGGGAATCGAGATCACCGATATCCCCGGCGGCGCAAAGTGGAAGCATATCTGAGAAAGCAAAACCCGGAGCAGCTGCTCCGGGTTTTCCGCTTACTATTTTGCCTTCCGGTCAAAGAAGGGCGATTTGCCGCTGATGCTGATAGGGATGCCGAAGACGAGCGTCACGGTCTCACCGAGCAGCGCGAGGCTCCTGGCTGCGCGGCCGATGGAGAACATTACGCGGCTGTCGACCCGCGCGTCCGCGGCAGCAGCTGCCGCAGAACCGATGGCAATGCCGACGTCGACGGCGTCAAACGCGCACAGGCCGTCCTTTTCCGCGCAGTCGCCGCAGTCCGCCGAATGACAGTACTGACAGCCTGCGCCGATGCCGCGCCGCCGCTCCTGCATGCCGAACAGCACAACTGCCTGCGACACGTCGACGTTATCTGCGTCGCGCAGGAAAAAGGCAAAATGCAGTTCCTCGCCAAGCCGCCGCATTTCGTTCGCGAGCCGCTCCTTTTCCTCGCCTGTCACGACGCAGGTCACAAGGCCGTCCATGCCTTTTGTTTTGGGGGCCGTGCGCGCAGCTGCGCACATTCTGGCAGCCGCGTCCAGCGCGGCGCGGGTTTCCATGTCTGTTGCAGAATAGATCATTGCCAAACGCTCCTTTTCGTTTTTTACATATTCAGTATAGTATTTTTCCGCATGCCCGTCAACCGCAGTGACGCTTTCCTTGAAAGAAGCCGCATTCTGTGGTAAACTAAACGCAGAAACACAAAGGAGTATTGCCTATGAAGCTGATGGTTCTCGACGGCAACAGCGTCATCAACCGCGCCTATTATGGCGTGCGCGCGCTTACGACCAAGGACGGCCTTTTTACAAACGCCATTTATGGCTTTCTGAATATTCTGGAGAAGCTCCGCAATGACGAACAGCCGGACGCATTATGCGTTGCGTTCGACCTCAAGGCGCCGACGTTCCGTCATCTGGCGTATGACGGCTATAAGGCCACGCGCCACCCGATGCCGGAGGAACTGGCCATGCAGATGCCGGTCATGAAGGACGTGCTGCGCGCCATGCGCATTCCCATGTTCGCCTGTGAGGGCTGGGAAGCCGACGACGTGATCGGCACGATCGGCAAGCAGTGCGGGCGTGAAAACTGGGACTGCGTGATTGTCACCGGCGACCGGGATTCCTTGCAGCTCATCGACGAGCATGTGACGGTCAAGCTGGTCTCGTCCAAGCTGTCGCAGACCGTCGCCGTCAACTATGACCCGGCCCGCTTCCGTGAGGAATATGGCTTCGACCCCATCCATCTGATCGACCTGAAAGCCCTGATGGGGGACAGCTCGGATAACATTCCGGGCGTCGCGGGCGTCGGCCCGAAGACGGCTACGCAGCTGCTGCTCGACTACGGCACACTGGATGGCGTCTATGCGCATCTGGACGAGCTGAAGGAAAAGCTCCGTGCAAAGCTCGAACAGGGGAAAGAAAACGCTTACATGTCCTACGATCTTGCGACCATCCGCTGCGAAGCGCCGATCGACTTTTCGCCGGAGGCCTGCCGCGTACAGCCGCCGGATGAAGCGGAGCTGTATCAGCTGTTCACGCGGCTGGAGTTCAGCCGTCTCATTGCCCGCTACGGCCTGCACGCGCCGCAGGAGGCGGCGGAAGGCGGCACGTTTGAGGGCGTCTGCACAAGCGAGACCGTGACGGACGCCACGCGCGCCGCCGCGCTTGCCGGAGCGCTCAAAGACGAGCATTATGTAAACGTTGTTGCAGAGCCGGATCTATCCGGGATCGCTGTTACGACTGATGATCACGGCTATTATTTCTCTGGCGCTGCACTTGATTCCAATTTTATGTCAACTATATTCAGCGGCGCTGTCAAGAAGGTCACGCACGACTGCAAGCCGCTCATGCGGCAGCTTCTGGCGCATGGCTATCCGGCGGACGGCTTCATCTTTGACACGGCGCTGGCCGCATACGATCTGGACGCCACACAGGGAAGCTACGAGCTGGATCGCGTCGTATTGCAGCAGCTCGGCTTTGAGATCGGCCGCGCGGATCCGGCGCAGGTCGGAGAAGCTGCCGCTCGCGTCTGCGCGCGGCTGGCGGAAGCTTCCGCAATCGACGCTCTGTATGACGTGCTGCCGGAAAAGCTCCGAAAGAACGGCATGGAGAAGCTGTATTATGAGATCGAACTGCCGCTCTGCCGCGTTCTGGCGGAGATGGAGGTCGCCGGTGTCAAGGCAGACCAGATGGCGCTCATCTCCTTAGGCAGCATGCTGCAAAGCCGCATTGAGACCGCACAGCAGACGATTTTCGGCTTTGCCGGGCGGGAATTTAACATCAACTCCACCAAACAGCTTGGCGAGCTCCTGTTTGACGAGCTGAAGCTGCCGGCAGGGAAAAAGACCAAGAGCGGCTACTCCACCAACGCAGACGTTTTGGAAAAGCTCAAGGGCAAGCACCCGATCATCGAAGCCATTCTGGACTACCGCGCCATGACAAAGCTCAAAAGCACGTATGCCGACGGCCTTGTCAAGCAGATCGCGGACGATGGCCGGATCCATACGACCTTTCAGAATATGGTCACCGCTACGGGCCGCCTGTCCTCGACGGATCCGAACCTGCAAAATATCCCCGTCCGCACCGAGCTTGGCAGCGAGATCCGGAGGATGTTTGTCCCGGACGACGGCTGCGTGTTCGTAGACGCCGATTACAGTCAGATCGAGCTGCGCGTGCTGGCGCACATCGCGGATGACAAGACCATGCAGGAAGCGTTCCGATCCGGCTTTGATATCCACACGGCGACAGCCGCGCAGGTCTTCGGCGTTGCACCGGAGCAGGTGACGCCGCTCATGCGCCGCCACGCAAAGGCAGTCAACTTCGGCATTGTCTACGGCATTTCCGAGTTCTCTTTGTCTGAGGACATCGGCGTGAGCCGGAAGGAAGCGCGGCAATATATCGACAATTATCTGGCGCACTATGCCGGTGTCAAGGCGTATATGCACGATATCGTTGAGCAGGCGAAGAAGGACGGCTATGTCACCACGCTCTTCGGCCGCCGCAGAGACCTGCCGGAGCTGAAAAGCAGCAACTTCAATATCCGCTCGTTCGGCGAGCGCGTTGCTCTCAATACGCCCATTCAGGGTACCGCCGCCGACATAATCAAGCTCGCCATGCTGCGCGTGGACGCGGCGCTCCGGAAAAAGAAGCTGAAGGCCCGGCTTGTGCTGCAGGTTCACGACGAGCTGATCGTTGAGTGCCCGCTGAAGGAGGCCGAGCAGGTCAAGCAGATCGTGACCGCCGAGATGGAGCACGTTGTGCAGCTGCACGTCCCGCTGCTGGCCGACGCAAACGCCGGCGCAAGCTGGTATGAGGCAAAATGATGGACATTCAGATTCTCCCGATGCAGCCGTGCCATACGGCGCAGATCGCGGCGCTGGAGCAGACCTGCTTCTCCGACCCGTGGCCGGAACAGATTATCGCGCACGAGCTGGAAAATGAGCTGAGTCTCTGGCTCTGTGCGCTGGACGGTGATACGGTTGCCGGTTACATTGGCAGCCAGACGGTGCTGGGCGAAGCAGACATGATGAATGTCGCCGTCAGCCCTGCATACCGGCGGCAGGGAATCGGCCGCGCGCTCGTCCTCGCGCTGTGCGAAGCGCTCAAAACGCGGATGCAGGCGACAGTTCTGACACTGGAGGTTCGCGACTCCAACGCCGCGGCCATCGCGCTCTATGAAGCCCTCGGCTTCACACAGATCGGCCTGCGGAAAAACTACTATCAACACCCGAAAGAGGATGCGCGCATCCTCAGAAAGGATCTTCTATGAAACTTCTCTCCGTGGAATCCTCCTGCGACGAAACTGCCGTCGCCATCGTGGAGGACGGCAGACATATTCTGACGGACTGCATCGCTTCGCAGGTCGCCCTGCACCGGCTCTACGGCGGCGTTGTGCCCGAGCTTGCGTCCCGCAAGCACATCGAAGCCATCTACGCGCTGGCTGACGAAGCGCTCTCACAGGCGCAGCTGACACGCCAGGACATTGACGCCATCGCCGTGACCTACGCGCCAGGCCTGATCGGCGCGGTGCTGGTCGGCGTCAACTTTGCAAAGGCCGCGGCCTACAGTCTCGGCGTGCCGCTTGTGCCGGTTCATCATATCCGCGGCCATATCGCCGCAAATTATCTGGCCTATCCGGATCTGGAGCCGCCGTTTCTGTGCCTGGTGGTGTCCGGCGGACATACGCTGATCGTCGACGTGCAGGACTACACAAAATTCCACATCATGGGCACCACGCGTGATGACGCGGCAGGCGAGTGCTTCGACAAGATCGCACGCGTAATCGGTATGCCGTATCCCGGCGGCGCGGCGCTTGACAAGACCGCACAGACAGGCGATGAGAACAAATACCCCATGCCGCACACCAGGCTCTCCGGTAATCCGCTGGATATGTCCTTTTCCGGCCTGAAGACGGCGGCACTGAATCTCATCCACACACACGAGCAGCGCGGCGAGGCGCTTGATCTGCCGTCGCTCTGTGCGTCGTTCTCCAAGGCTGTGAGCGATATGCTTGTCCCCAGAACCATGCAGGCGCTGCGCGAGACTGGATACAAAACGCTTGCCATCGCAGGCGGCGTCGCGGCCAACTCCCGTATCCGCGGCGAGTTTACACGAGAATGTGAACAGCTTGGCGTCCGGCTGTGCATGCCGCCCCTGAGCCTTTGCGGCGACAATGGCGCCATGATCGGCGCACAGGGATATTATGAGTATCTTTCCGGCAAACGCGCCGGGCAGGATCTCAACGCCTACGCGACCATGAGCCTTGAAAATGGGTAACCAAAAACCGCTTGCCGGGATCCCGGCAAGCGGTTTTTGCAGTCAGCTTCTGCAAAATCTCCTGCATAAAATGTATTATGTCAACAAAAAGCACACGTTTCACCGTGAAAGAACTTCATTTTCCGCCCCTGTAAGCAGCTGGTAAAAATCCGGCTATTTGTCGAAATACGTAGAATTTTTGCGTGTTGAAAACCTTGTTGACAGTGTGAATAACTTATTTCTTGTTTTTGACTTCAGGAATTATGGTGAACCGTTCTGATTATGTCTCCTGCACGGCGGCAAGCTCGCGTTCGAGAAGCGGCACGTGTGCATCGCTCAAAGGCGTAAGCGGCAGCCGGGGAAGCCCCGCAAAAATGCCCTCCAACGCGAGCGCCTGCTTGACGGGGATGGGATTGACCTCGCAGAACAGCGCGTCAATCAGCCCCATCAGCTGTGTCTGCATGCGCCCGGCCTGCGCATAATCGTTCTGCTGGCAGGCACGAACCATCTGGAGCGTTTTCTTAGGCCGCACGTTGGAGAGGACGGAAATAACGCCCCTCGCGCCAAGTGCCATCAAGGGGACGGTCAGATCGTCGTTGCCGCTCCAGAGCGGCAGATCATCCCCGCAGCTGCGCAGGATGCGCGCAGCCTTCGGCAGACTCCCGCTGGCTTCCTTGATGCCGCCGATCCCCGGATGCTCCGCAAGACGCCGGCAGGTCTCGACGGAAATGTCGACGCCCGTGCGGCTCGGGACGTTGTAAACGATCACCGGGCAGGCGACCGCGTCGGCAACTGCAAGATAGTGCGCGGCAAGTCCCTCCTGCGTGCATTTGTTGTAATAGGGCGTGACGAGCAGGACGGCGTCCGCGCCCATAGACGCAGCGACACGGCTCAGCTGAACTGCATGAGCCGTGTCGTTCGTACCGGTGCCGGCGATGATTTTGCATCGGCCGGCACAATATTTGACTGTATGCGCAATGAGCGCAAGCTTTTCGTTGTCCGTCATGGTGGACGCTTCACCGGTCGTGCCGCAGACGACGATGGCGTCGATGCCTGCGGCCAGCTGTAGATCCAGCAGCTGGTTCATGACGGGAAAATCGATCGTACCCTCGTTGAACGGCGTTACAATCGCGGTCGCAACACCCTCAAAGACAGGCTTTTTCAAAGAATCGCTCCCTTCGGGATTATTTCTTTGTGATATATCCTTCTGCGCAAAGAAGCTCCGCCAGCAGAACCGCGCCGCCGGCAGCGCCGCGCAGGGTATTATGAGACAGGCAGACGAATTTGTAGTCATACTGCGTATCCGGGCGCAGACGGCCGATGGAGACGGCCATGCCGCCCTCAAGCATGCGGTCGAGCTTCGTCTGGGGACGATCCGGCTCTTCGAAGTAGTGCAAAAACTGCTTGGGAGCCGACGGCAGATTCAGCTCCTGCGCGCGTCCGGCAAAGGATGCCCAGTCGGCCTTGATCTGCTCGATGGACGGCTTTTCGCCCTTGAAAGAAACGAAGCACGCCGCCATATGGCCGTCGGAGCAGGGGACACGCAGGCACTGCGCGGTGATGTTCGGCTCGGTTGCGTTGACAACCTGATCTCCCTCGATATGGCCCCAGAGCTTCATCGGCTCCTGCTCGGATTTTTCTTCCTCGCCGCCGATGTAGGGGATGACATTGTCGATCATTTCCGGCCACGTCTCAAAGGTCTTGCCGGCGCCAGAGATGGCCTGATAGGTGCAGACCAGCGCCTTTTCAATGCCGTATTTCATGAGCGGATGCAGGGCCGGAACATAGCTTTGCAGGCTGCAGTTGGACTTGACGGCGATGAAGCCGCGCTTCGTGCCAAGGCGCTTGCGCTGGGCTTCGATGATCCGGATGTGATCTGCGTTGATCTCCGGCACAACCATCGGGACGTCCGGCGTGTGGCGGTGGGCGGAGTTGTTGGAGACGACCGGGCATTCAAGCTTTGCATACCGCTCCTCAAGCGCCTTGATCTCGTCCTTTTTCATGTTGACCGCGCAGAAAACAAAGTCGACCTGCTGGGCGATCTCTTCCGCGTCGGCTTCCGCGTCCATCACGATCATGGATTTGACGCTCTCCGGAATTGGATCGGTCATATGCCATTTTTCGCCGATGGCTTCCGCATAGGTCTTGCCGGCGCTGTGCGCGCTCGCCGCAAGGACAACCGGGGTAAACCAGGGGTGATTTGCCGTCAGCAGAATGAACCGCTGTCCGACCATGCCCGTTGCACCAATGATACCGACTCTGAATTTTTCCATGATGAAAGCTCCAATCCTCAAACTCGCCGGAAAGTTCCGGTTGCATGTCACTTTGGAATGTAATATAATACATTCAGTTTGTGTCCGGGAAAACTGTTTTCTTGGCACGAACATATGTCCACGGATCCCAGCGGGCTCATCATATCATATTCACTATGGCCTGTCAATGTGAATCACGGAAAAAATCAGCATGAAGAAAGGGCTGTGTTTGTTGAAAACTCACGATTTTTATTATGATCTCCCGGAGGAGCTGATCGCACAGACGCCGCTGGAACGGCGGGACGCTTCACGGCTTATGACGCTGGATCGCAGAACCGGCGAGATCACCCACCGGCATTTTTATGATCTGGTGGAGCTCCTGCAGCCGGGCGACTGTCTGGTCATGAATAATTCCCGCGTGCTGCCCGCGCGTCTGCTCGGCCACCGTGTCCCGACCGGCGGAGCAGTCGAGGTTCTGCTTCTCAAGGATCAAGGCGATGGCGTCTGGGAATGCCTGACCAAGCCCGGCCGCAAAACGCACACCGGGACGGAGCTGTCCTTCGGAGACGGCGAGCTGACTGCGACCGTCGTTGAAGAAAAAGAGGACGGCAACAAGCTCGTGCAGTTCCACTATACGGGTATTTTCCTCGAGGTTCTGGAACGGCTCGGCAAAATGCCGCTGCCGCCGTATATCAAGGAAGAGCTGGAGGACGGCGAGCGCTATCAGACCGTCTACTCCAAGATCAATGGTTCCGCCGCCGCGCCGACTGCCGGCCTGCATTTTACGAAGGAGCTTCTGGACAAGCTCGCCGCCAAGGGCGTCAGGGAAGCGTATATCACGCTGCATGTCGGTCTCGGCACCTTCCGGCCCGTCAAGGCCGATGACATTTCCGAGCACCATATGCATTCGGAGTTCTGCATGATCTCCAAAGAGACCGCAGACCTGATCAACGAGACCAAGCGCGCCGGCGGACGCATTGTCTGTGTCGGCACGACCTCCTGCCGGACGCTGGAGTCACTGGCCGACGAAAACGGCTTCTTCCACGAAGCTTCTGCATGGACCGACATTTTCATCTATCCGGGCTACCGCTTCAAGGCGATGGACGCGCTCATCACGAACTTCCATCTGCCGGAAAGCACGCTCGTCATGCTGGTCTCCGCCTTTGCCGACCGCGAAAAGATCCTGCATGCGTACAATGTTGCCGTTCAGGAGCGCTATCGCTTCTTCTCCTTCGGCGATGCAATGTATATCTACTAATAACAAATTATATTGAGGTATCTATGTTCAAATTACTGAAAACAGAGGGTACGGCGCGCCGAGGGGAGTTTTCCTGCCCACATGGGACGGTGCAGACGCCGGTCTTTATGAATGTCGGCACGCAGGCCGCGATCAAGGGCGCATTATCGGCAGCGGATCTGGAGCAGATCGGTACGCAGGTGGAGTTGTCCAACACGTACCACCTGCATCTGCGGCCCGGAGACGAGGTCGTCCGCGATATGGGCGGCCTGCACAAGTTCATGACGTGGAACGGCCCTATCCTGACGGATTCCGGCGGCTTTCAGGTCTTCTCGCTGGCCAGCCTGCGGAAGATCAAGGAGGAGGGCGTCACATTTGCTTCCCATCTGGACGGTCACAAGATCTTCATGGGGCCGGAGGAGAGCATGCGCATCCAGTCGAACCTCGGCTCCGATATCGCCATGGCGTTTGACGAATGCGTGCAGAATCCGGCAACCTATCCGTATGCCAAGGCTTCCTGTGAGCGGACGGCCAGATGGCTGGCCCGCTGCAAGGATGCGCTTGCAAAGTACAATGCCGAGCCGGATGCCGTCAATCCCGGTCAGCAGCTCTGGGGCATCAATCAGGGCGCCACGTTCAAGGATCTGCGCATCTGGCACATGAAGGAGATCGCCAAGCTCGATCTGCCCGGCTACGCCATCGGCGGACTGGCCGTCGGCGAGCCGACAGAGGTCATGTATGACATCATCGAGGCCGTCGAGCCGTATATGCCGAAGGACCGGCCACGGTATCTGATGGGCGTCGGAACGCCGTCGAATATCATTGAAGCTGTGGCGCGCGGCGTGGACTTCTTCGACTGCGTCATGCCGGCCAGAAATGCCCGACACGCGAAGCTTTTTACGTGGCAGGGGAGCATCAACCTGAAAAACGCCAAGTATACCAGAGACGATGGCCCGATCGACCCGCAGTGCGGCTGTCCGGTCTGCAAGCGGTATTCCCGCGCGTATCTGCACCACCTGTTCAAGGCGGAGGAGATGCTCGCAATGCGGCTGTCTGTGATGCATAATCTGTATTTCTATAATACGCTGACAAAACGCATTCGGGACAGTCTGGACGAAGGCTCGTTCGGCGCGTTCCGCGCGGAATATTCGGAAAAGCTGGCAGAAAAAATATAAATTTATAAATACTTAAGAATTTCTGCCATGCTGACTTGAAAAAAGGCCCTCGGCACGATATAATAAATGAAATTCAAATATGGAGGAAAGACCATGTACCTTTTCTTAGAGTCAGCCGCAGCCGGCACCGCTGGCGGTGGTTCCATGATTCTCATGTTCGTCATTCTCATCGCGGTATTCTATTTCTTCATGATCCGCCCCGAGAACAAGCGCAAGAAGGAAGCACAGCAGATGCGTGACTCCCTGAAGGTCGGCGACAACATTACGACCATCGGCGGCATCATCGGCGACATCGTCTCCATCAAGGACGATTCCATCGTCATCGAGACCACCACCGACCGCGTCCGCGTTGAGTTTGCCAAGTTTGCTGTCTCCACCAACAACACGGCGGAGAAGGAAGCTGCCAAGCAGAAGGCTGCCGCTCTGGCTGCCCGCAAGGCGCAGAAGGAAAAAGAGAAAAAGGAAAAGAAAGAGAAGTAATTCCCGGTCTTTCCCTGCGTTCAGGTTTCATCAGAACCGGCTGCAATGCAGCCGGTTCTTTTTCAGACTGTCAAAAAACCATGAAAAGCAGTTGGATGGCAGAGAAGCAGGGGAAGAGTGAAGGGGCAAAGAGCCCCCTTCGCGTTCAATCAACCATTTTTTTGAACTTTTTCAAAGTTCGAAAAAATGTCTCAGCGGGGCGAAAAGACTTTTTCGACACGCTGAGAACCGACTGCATCGCAGCCGGTTCTTTTTTCTGTGTTTTCTCATACGCTTGTAAAAAGAGGAGGGGACTAGCATGCAAAATCAATCGTTCAGCAGCAGATTCTTTCAGACCGTTCTTCTGGCCTTTGCGCTGGCCTGTATTTTCACGCTCGGGCTTTCGGCGCTGGGCGCGGCACTCGTCATGGGCGGCGTGATCCCGCAGAACAGGATCGCGGCAGCAGCAAGTGTTGTCAATGTACTGTCGGTCTTTCTCGGCTGTGTTCTGGTGCTCCGGCGCAGCCCCGGACAGAAGCTCCTGTGTGCGCTCGCGGCGGGCGGATGCTATACCGTTATCTGCGGCGCAGTACGGCTGCTGTTTCTGGGCGCAGAGCCGGACAGGGCAGTACCGTTTTTGATCTGTACGGTGGCTTCGGCACTGCTGGCGGGGCTGGTCAGCTGCCGGCAGAAAGCGCGCGTCTCCCGCCGCAGGCGGTGACAGGATTCCTGCACGCGTCAAAAGGTAAATAAAATTTACCTTTTGACGCGCAATTTGCGGGAAGTACGTCATTTCAAGATTTCGACTTTTCGCGCAGAAAGCAGCACTATATGTTGTGCTTTTTCTGAAAAGTACAGCTTTTCCATCTGTGCGCAGTTGCTTTATTGACATAATATCATTAACATAATCCCTAGTCATAATTTACAAAAATTTCGAAATGTCTTCTTTTTCCTTGAAAAATTCCGATGTTTGCGGTATAGTAACAGCACTTCCTGTTGATCGGCAGGTAGAAATAATTTCGCCTGCATAATTCCTTAAGATTTCTTAAGTCCGCAGTTTCTGTGCGGTTTTTGGTGATCTTTCAATTGTGCGAGCCCGCGCTTCCCAATTTTGTGATCGGAAGGATTACGGCATGAGTAACATTATTGTGCGATATGAGGATTATCTCATTCATATCAAACACGCATCTGACAACACCGTCGCATCGTACATGCGCGATCTTCGGCAGTATGCGTCATATCTCACCGCCGAAGGGGTCGATGTTCTTGACGCCGACTCGACCGTCGTTTCCGGCTACATGGGCAGCATGAAGGCCAACGGCAAATCCGCCGCGACCATCTCCCGTGCACTCGCTTCGATCAAGAGCCTTTACATATTCGCCATCCAGAATCACGAGATCGAGCAGAATCCCATCCAGAACATCAAGGTCGACAAGGCAGAAAAAAAGCTGCCGCAGATCCTGACCGGCAAAGAGGTCGAGCTGCTTTTGCAGCAGCCCAAGGTATCCGAAATGAAGGGCTGCCGCGACAAGGCCATGCTCGAAGTGCTGTATGCCACCGGGATTCGCGTCAGCGAGCTGATTGGGCTCAACATTGATGACGTCAGTCTTCCCGGCAGCTTCATCCGCTGCGAGAGCGGCGAAAAGACACGGATCATCCCGATCTATCCCGAAGCGCTGCAAGCGCTGCATGAATACATCGATACCGTCCGCCCCAAGATGATCGCCGTCCCGACCGAGCATTCACTGTTCGTCAATGTCTCCGGTGAGCGTATGAGCCGTCAGGGTTTCTGGAAGATCATCAAATACTATCAGGAAAAGGCGCACATCGACAAGGATATCACCCCGCACACGCTGCGCCACAGCTTCGCGGCGCATCTGCTGGAAAACGGCGCGGATCTGCGCTCCATTCAGCAGATGCTTGGCCACAGCGATATTTCTTCCACGCAGGTCTACACGCAGCTGGTCAAGCAGAACCTCAAGGCCGTCTATAACAAATACCATCCCAAGGCATAAATAGAATATCCGCGTCATCCCTTGCGGTTTTGGCATCAAGTGTTTATGATTTGCAGCGGCAGCTTCCGCGTCCTGCGTTGAAGCGCCGCCGCTATGAGGAGAGAGGGGAATGATTGGTGCCGTAGGGCTGCTGCGGGATAACAAAAGGGCGTGCTGCAATTGGCAGCACGCCCGGTTTTTTACGGCTTTGTTCAGTTGTCGATGCCCGTCATGGCCAGCAGCACCTCGTACTGCTGTTCATTGAGCCCCTTCTTCATGGACAGGCCCTCTGTAATGTCGATATCGACCATCTGACCGGCCTGTGCGCAGATGACGCGGTTCGTCTTGCCCTCAGCCAGGACCTTGACGGCGTGATAGCCCATCCGGCTTGCCATGACGCGGTCGCGCGCAGACGGCGTGCCGCCGCGCTGGATATGACCAAGGATCGTCACACGCGGATCCAGCCCCAGCTCTTCATGGATACCCTTGCCGATCTCAATGGCGCTGCCCGCGCCCTCGGCAACGATGATCATGAAGTGCGTGTTGCCCGCCAGACGCGCCTGACGGATCCGTCCGATGACATCGTTGTCAAAGTCAAGCGGCTTCTCCGGAACCAGAACCGCCGTTGCGCCGGTCGCCAGACCGACATACAGCGCCAGATGGCCCGCATTGCGGCCCATGACCTCGACGACCGAGCAGCGCTCGTGCGACTGCATGGTGTCGCGCAGACGGTCGATCGCTTCGACCGCAGTGTTCGCCGCCGTATCATAGCCGATGGTATAGTCTGTGCAGACGATGTCATTATCGATCGTTGCCGGAACGCCGACAACGGAAACGCCCTGCTTGGCAAGCTCTACAAGCCCGCGGAACGAGCCGTCGCCGCCGATGGAGACGATGCCGTCAAGCCCAAGCAGCTTGCAGGTCGCGGCCGCTTTTTTCTGGCCCTCCAGCGTGCGGAACTCGTCGCTGCGCGCGGTGTAGAGCATCGTGCCGCCGCGGTTGATGATATGCGCGACGTTTTTGTTGTCCAGCATCACGAAATCGCCATTGATCAGGCCATTATATCCGCGCCGGATGCCGACGCACTCGATCCCCATATATGTGCATGCGCGCACGACCGACCGGATCGCGGCATTCATACCGGGGGCGTCGCCGCCGGAGGTGAGTACGCCGATGCGCTTGATTGCAGTTTCCATCTTGCAGAACCTTCCTTTCGTTTTTGAAGCTTCCAAATTCATTGCAATAATATCATACTGCAAAAGCATGCAAAAGTAAACAGGCAATCGTCCCGTCCTGCGCAACTCTTTTCCGGCAAGACGGAATCTTCAGGAAAATTTTATGTTTCTCCCGCCGAAGATGTGCTATACTTTAAATAAAACATACACGAGAGGAGACATCGGCTTGAACCAGACAGGAAGGATTCTGGAAGAGGTCAAAAAAGCGGTATGCGGCAAGGATCGCGTGCTTGTGTGGGTATTGACCGTCCTGCTTGCCAGAGGACATGTTTTGTTGGAGGATATTCCGGGCGTCGGCAAGACGACCATGGCGCTTGCTTTTTCCCGCGCCTTGGGGCTTGATTATGGCCGCGTGCAGTTTACGCCGGACGTTCTGCCGTCCGATATTACCGGCTATTCCGTTTATCAGAAGGAGACCGGCCGTCTGATCTATCAGCCGGGCGCAGTGCTCTGTAATCTGTTTCTGGCAGATGAGCTGAACCGCGCGACCTCGCGCACGCAGTCCGCGCTGCTCGAAGCCATGGAGGAGGGGCAGGTAACGGTCGACGGCGTCAGCCATCCGATCCCGCAGCCGTTCATTGTCTTCGCCACGCAGAACCCAACCGGCGCTGCCGGCACGCAGCTACTGCCGGATTCGCAGATGGACCGGTTCACCATCCGCCTGTCGATCGGCTATCCGGAGCCTGCTGACGAGCGGAACATGGTGCTTGCCCGGCAGGGCGTCAATCCGCTGCAAACGGTCAATCCTGTCCTGTCCCGGCAGGAGCTGGTCGCCATGCAGGAGGAAGCCGCCGCCGTTTACATCAAGCCGGAGCTGGTCGACTATATCGTCTCCCTGATCGGCGCCACGCGCCAGCACCCGCTGATCCTGCGCGGCGCCAGCCCGCGCGCAACGCTGTCGCTCACGTCGATGGCCAAGGCCGTCGCCTATGTGCAGAAGCGGGACTATGTCGTTCCGAAAGACATTCAGGTGACTTTCCCGCAGACCATCGCGCACCGTCTGCTCCTCGCGCCGGAAGCCGACGCCCGGCAGGTCGGCGCGCAGCAGATCCTCGATGAGATCTTGCGGCAGGTTCCCGCGCCGAGATTATAATTGATATGGCAAAAAATCGGGTCCTTTATGGGCTGTTTTTGCTGGGCACAGTGGTCTTTCACAGCTTTTATACAGGCTGGTTCTCGTTTTTCCTGCTGCTGTTCGCCGTGCTGCTGCCCATCTTTTCTCTGGCGCTCAGTCTGCCCGCCATGCTGCGGGCGTCCTATGCGCCGGAGCTTCCCGCGCGCTGCTTCTGCGGCCAGCAGGCGCAGTTCCGGCTGCTGGCACGTCACGAGACCTCGCTGCCTGTAAGCCTTTGCCGCTTGCAGCTGTGTGTGCAGGACGCTGTCAGCGGCGAGCAGAGTGTCCGTCAGCTTCAGCTTGGCGGAACGGGCGGGTTTTCTATGCGCGTTGATACGCGCCACGCCGGGCTTCAGACCTTCTGCCTGACCCGCGCACGCGTCTGTGACGCGCTGGGGCTGTTCAGTATCCCCATGCAGCTTCCCGCCGCGTGCAGCATCGCGGTGGAGCCGGAGCCGCAGGAGCCGGCGGTTCTCCCGAATCTCAGCCAGTTCCAATACCGCTCCTATCATCCGAAGCCCGGCGGCGGATTCTCGGAGATCCACGATCTGCGGGAGTACCGTCCGGGTGACAGCCTGCACGAGATCCACTGGAAGCTGTCTGCGAAGACAGACAAGCTGATCGTCCGCGAAGCGGAGGAGCCGAACATGGGGCTGATCGTCCTGAGCTTTGATTTCTCCGGTACGCGCACGCAGCTGGACAGCACGCTCCGACAGCTCCTGTGGCTGTCCGACTGGCTGCGCGAGAGGGAGGTTGCGCATCAGATCGACTGGCTGGAGCCGGACGGGCTGATCCCGCATTCGAGGGTCATCAAAACGCAGGAGGATCTGAATGATCTTCTGAAAATGCTGCTGCAAACCCATCTGACCGGCGATACGCCATCCATTGCCGCGCGGGTCTATCCGAATGCAGACTGGCGCTATCACGTGCGGCCGGAGACAGAGGAGGTGCCGGTATGAGAGCATCCAGGCTGTCATTTCTTCTGTCCGTCCTCTGCGCCGCTGCGCTGACGATCGGGCTTTGCTTCTGCATCATTACGTCGTTTTTTGTTCCCGCGGATACGCTCCGGCTGGCACTGGCCTGCGTGTGCATTGCGCTTCTGTGCTCCGCGCTTCTGCTGCTGCCGAAAAGCTGGATCTGGCTGCTGGGCGCGGTTCTGTTGCTGGCAGGCGGCATATATTATCTGAAGGACGCCGTCTGGGAAAGCTTTTCCACGCTTCTTTACGCGATCAGCACCCAATATGTGGACGCATTTCCCGGCCTGCAAGTCCTCTCTTTGACCGCCGCACCAGCGGACGGAGACGCCGCGCTCATTTTGCTGCTGCTGAGCATACCGTATGCGCTCCTATGCAGCTGGACAGTCCTGCGCGGAGAGCGTCTTGTCTATCTGCTCGGTGCAGTGCTGCCGCCGCTGGTGCTGTGTCTTGTCATTTTGCAGACGCCGCCGGCGGCATGGGCCATTTTGCTCGTGGTCGGCGTTCTGGCGCTGCTTCTGCTGTCGCAGCTGCTGCGGCTGCGGCAGACGCAGGAGGGAAACCGGTTGGCGCTGCTGCTGGCCGTTCCGCTGGCGCTGCTGATCGGGCTGCTTGCAGTTGTGTTCCCGGCGGAGAGCTATGAACGCGCCGACTGGTCGAACAAGCTACAGGAAACGCTTTCGACTGCGGCGGACAAGCTGACGCTTTTCCGCCGGGACGCACAGACGGGGCAGGTCAAATTCATATCGCCCATCAGCCCGAGTACGCTCGGCAGCTATCTGTGGGATTCCAGCGTCACAAACGTCAATCTCAACCGCGTCGGCCCCATGCGGCAGTATGGCCGCGCCGTCATGCGCGTGCAGTCGGAAAACGGCGGCATGTGTCATCTGCGCGGCGATTCGCTCGCGATCTATGAGGATAATCACTGGAAGGCCCTGCCGGAATCCGATTATACGTATACGGGCGGCGGCGGTATCAACGCGCTGCTGGCCGGGATCGTCCCGATCTCTTACCGTCCCGACATGCAGATCGAGACAAATATGAAATCCGGCATCTATTATCTGCCGTACTTTACGGCCAAGCTGCCGGAGGATGCTGTTCCATATTATGACGCCTATGTCAAGAATCCGTCGCAGCAGACATCCTATTCGATCTCCTATTTTGCCATGCGCGGCGGCAGTCAAAACAAAGGCTATGAGGTCTTCGTCCACGAAGCCTACACGCAGGTGCCGGACGAGACCCGGCAGGCGCTTGCCGATCTGCTGCCGCAGCTTGGCGTTCAGCCGGAGGATGACGTAGACCAGATCGCGATGGCTGTCAATGACTTCGTATCGGCGAGTGCGCGCTATGATCTGGATACGCCGTCCGTGCCGTCCGGCGAGGATTTCGTCTCCTGGTTCCTGCACGACAGCGATACCGGCTACTGCGTCCATTTTGCCAGCGCAGCGGCCATCCTGCTGCGCTGCATGGATGTTCCCGCCCGGTATGTGACTGGGTACTATACGACACTATCCGCGGGCGAGTGGGCCGATGTGACCTCCGATGACGCGCATGCGTGGGTGGAATATTATGTGGACGGTGTCGGCTGGTACGTCCTTGACCCGACGCCAGCTGCCGAAGAAGCGCCTGCCGCCGCGGATACCACGCCGGATCAGGAGCCTGAAGCAACACCGGAGCCGGATCAAGCATCGGATCCGCAGCCGGACGAACCGGTAAGCTCAGATGATCCTTCCGGAACCACGCCGGAAACGCCCGCTGCATCCGCCGAACCGCAGGCAAAGAGCTTCCATCTCCTGCAGTACATCTGGCCGGTGCTTGCAGCTGCCGCTATGCTTTTCCTGTGGCGTGCGCTGCTGTTCAGCCTGCGCAAAGGTGCGATCGGGAAGGGCTCCTGCAACCGCCGCGCGGTCACGCTGTATCACCACGTCTGCTGGCTCGCCAAAAAGACCGGGACGGAGGTTCCGGCTGAATTTCTGGCGATCGCCGAAAAGGCAAGATTCAGCCATCATAAGTTGAGCAGGGAAGACCTTGCACCGATGCAGCAGCACGCAGACGAGCTGACTGCGCAGCTCCTGTCCAACAAACGCTTCTGGAAGCAGTTCCTGTACCGCGTCATTTACGCGCTGGGGTGAGCGCCGCCTGTTCAGGCGATCTCGCTCCGGCGCGGCGCAAGCTCTGCCGCCAGCCGCACGCCGGAATGACGGATTTCGTGCCATACGGTCTGCGTTTTGAAAAGCGCCAGCGTTTGCAGCGGTAAAAAGCTGGCCATGAAGAGGGGATAGAGCAGGATCCCGCCCACAAGCTTTCGATCCAGCCGCTTTTCCAGCGCCAGCGCCGCAATGGCCATGGCCATGCAGCCAATACAGGCGGTCATTGAACTGACCGGTAAGCCTTGCAGCGACATACTGCCGAATATCAGCGTGGCAAGGGTAAAAAACGGAGCGACAGCCTGCAAAAAGGGGAACGAGAGCTGTAGGATCCCATCCAGACGGTTAAGATTTGGCCGGCGCAGGAAGCTCCGGAGCAGCTCCGGCAGCGTCAGGCGCGACACCTGCATGATACCGCTCATCCAGCGCCGGCGCTGCACGAGAGACGCCCGCCATGTGACCGGTTGTTCGTCGTATGTAACGGCGGTCTCACAGTAGCCGATCCGGACATTGTGCGCCAGACAGGCTGCGTACAGTTCGGCGTCCTCTGTGATCGTGCGGCAGGGGAATCCGCCCAGCGTCTCCAGCAGATCGCGCCGGATTGCAAAGCCGGTGCCGATCACTCTGGCGGAAAGCCCCAAAGCTTCTCTTGCGCGGTTCAGAAAGTGGTTTGCAGTACAGAAGTAGATCTCGTAGCAGGAACTGATCCCGGCCTGTGTCCGATTTTTGGCGAGGATCCGGCTTTTGACGATCGCAGTGCGGTCAAGCGCGCGATTCATTTCCGATAAAAATGCCGGGTCTACCTCGTTGTCTGCGTCAAACACGCAGAATGCATCATAGCGGCACTCGCTGCGCAGAAGCGTGTTCGCCGCAGCGTGCAGCGCGGCTCCCTTGGAACGGACGGAAGCAGGCAGCTCCATGACCCTGGCTCCGGCACGGCGCGCCGCTTCCGCGGTGTGGTCAGTGCAGTTGTTGGGGAGTACCCAGATATCAAACAGCTCTGACGGATACTTCTGTGCCCGCAGACTCTCAATCAGACCTGCAATGCAGCTTTCCTCGTTTCGTGCCGCGACCAGGATCGCAAACCGCCGCTGTTCACTGACCGCCAGCGGTCTGACCCGCCTGCACAGTCCAAACAGCGACACGGCCAGAAAATACAGGGAAAACGCCCTTAGAATCAGAAAAAACACATTTGCTGCCGCATTCATACTTTTTCTCCTTTGTGGTTTCTGTGTGCCTTCAGTATATCACGGCAGCGCATTCATGCGTGCAAACATCCAATGAAGGCCAGCTTAAGATTTGATGAAGCTTAGAACCACAGAGAAAGGCCGCCCATATGAACAATCCTTCTGCGTCGAGTATAATAAAAACAAGCAAGTGATTTGCTCATTGCTTGGCAGTAAGTTAGAAGCATGAGCTAACGCAACAACAACCGATTTTTTGTTGCGGTCACGTACCGGTGCAGTGGGGGCTTTGTTTTGGGTCTGGTTAACGCAACAAAATAACAGAGGTTTTGTTGAGTTCACGGATTTGAAATTTCATATTTGTTCGATTCAAGACTTTTTGACGATTCATCGCCAAAAAGTCTTTTTTTATTATACGAACAAATTTCAGGAGGTTCAAAATGAGAGTTCACGTACTTGGTAAGCAGTTTGTTTCCGGCAAAAGCAAGAAGACAGGGAAAGACTTTGCTGCAAATGTGATCGATGTCTGTTTTCAGCGTGAGGGCGTGGAAGGTTACTCCACTGACCGTATCTGGCTCGACCCTGACAAGTATCCGCTGGATTCCATTCAGCTGGATAAAGACTATAACGTCGACCGGGATTTCCGTGGCTATCTGATCGCTTTCACGAAAATGTAAGCATCAGGCGGGGGCGCTTCGCGCCCCCGCAATCGTGGCCAAGGCTAGTATTACCCTTGGCCACTTCTGTAACATGTAACATTTGCTTAAAAACCTTGTGTTTTCAATGCTTTCAAGGTTTCCAGCACTTTGTAACATGCTGTAACATCAGCAGGGGAGAATGTAACAAATGGCTGAAAGCAACACGCAGAGCCGCAAATGGCTGCTGACGATCAATAACCCTTCTGCGCATGGCTTGTCACATGCTGCAATCCGCGAAACACTTGAGAAATTCAAGAACATCGACTATTGGTGCATGTGCGATGAAGTCGGTGACGAATGCGAAACGCTTCATACGCATGTATTCATCTTCCGTCAGAATCCGATTCGCTTTTCCGCCGTCAAGAATAAATTCCCATCTGCGCATATCGATCAGTGCAGGGGCTTGAGCGCTGAGAACCGCGCTTACGTACTGAAAGACGGTGAGAAATACAACAAATCGGAAGACGGACATTACAGTTACACAGATTCAACCGGAAAGAACCATCAGGGAACGAACTACAGTGACACATTTGAGGAATTTGGAGAATTGCCGGAAGAACGGCAGGGCGAACGAACGGATATGAGTAAGCTATATGATCTGGTGAAGGATGGCCTTTCGGATTTTGAAATCATTGACAGCAACCCTCGATACATTCAGCAGCTCGATAAAATCGAAAATGTACGTCAGATTCTGCGGTATGAGCAGTTCAAGAACTGCTTCCGCGAGCTTGACGTTTCCTATATCACTGGCGAGACCGGCTCTGGAAAGACCCGTTCCGTCATGGAAAAGTACGGCTATCAGAATGTGTACCGTGTCACGGATTATGACCACCCGTTTGACAGCTACAAGGGGCAGGACGTGATTGTCTTTGAGGAATTTCGCAGCAGCCTGAAAATTCAGGACATGCTCAATTATCTCGACGGATATCCGTGTGAATTGCCTTGCCGGTACAACAACAAATTAGCCTGCTTCACGAAAGTTTACATAATTACGAACATTCCGTTTGCACAGCAGTACGTGAACATTCAGACGGAAAGCAAAGAAACGTGGAAAGCATTCTGCCGCCGTATTCATCATTTCTTCACCTGCACAAAGGCACTCGGTATGCGGGAAGAAACAGAGTGGGTACAAATGACGTGCTTTGAAAAATAACATTCAAAAGGGGAGTATATATGAAAAGATTCGTCGCGCTGCTCTTGATGTGCTGCCTGCTCGTGTCGGCGCTCTCCGTCTCGGCCTTTGCTGCCGGTTCTATTTTGGGCGTCGCATGGGATTCTTCCTGCAATCCTTCTACTTTTTCCGTTCCGAACGGTTCATCCCGTCTTTATTTTTCTTTCGCTCCGGTTCGTCGGCTTAATGGCTTCGGCTCAATTACACTCCGCACCGGACTGTCTTACTTTGACGATGTTTCCTATCCTGCATCATCTGTCTATGAGCTTCCGGCAGGCTCTACATTCACATATTCGTTTGTTCTTTCTGTTTCTGGCGTTAACGGTTTCGGTTCAGAAAAAATACCGGCAGTAGCTGGTTTCAGATACCCAAATACGGATGGAACATATCAAGGTGAATCAACTTTTTCCTCCACATATAACACCATTCAATCTGGTAAATTGATTTACCGTTATAGCGGCTCTATCGTTATTGATAAAGACTTTTATTCTTATGTGAATATTCGCGGTTATATCGAATCCTCTTATTTATCTGGCAAATCCATCACATTAACTCTTGAGTCCTGTTCTTTCCGTGTTACTTCTCTTGGTCAGTCGGATAACGTTGAATCATCTACAAATCAGGTCATCAATAACATCAATAACACGATCATCAATAATAACACCGAAGTTATTGCTCAGATCACCAACGTGATTGGTGTTTTGAATAATCTTTTTCAAAATACCGTCCAGATCAACACCTATCTTGATTCCCTTGTCGGCGAGATCAACGCCATGGGCAGCGATCTTGACAGTGTGCTTTCCTATTTGCAGCAGGTGGTCTCAACGCTGGATTATCTACCGCGCATATATAGCAAGCTCGATTCCATTGGCTTAAGCTCTGAGACGATTCAGGCATTGATTGACGGTATCAGCGCGTCCATTTCGCCCGCCGTGACCGATCTCTCACAGGTTGAGGAATACCTGTCCAACACGCTCAATCAGGTCAGTCATATTGCAGAAGTTGTCGACGCAATCAGTGCAAAGCTTGATATTTCAAACGGCTGGTTTGAACAGCTCGCCGGTCATCTGGTAAAGATTCAGACGGACGTCGGCTTCTGCTCCACGTATCTTCAAGGCCTGTACAACACGCTTTCCATGATGGATACGGATATCATTGAAATGCGCAAATGCCTGGAAGAAAGCAATGACACGCTGATTTCTATTTTGGAAGAAGTAAAGAGTATTTCTGCTTCCGTGGGGTCTGACCTGTACGCAAAAGTCAAGGACATTCTTTTACAATTATCTGGTGCAGGAACAGACCTTCATCTTCTTTTGACGATGTTTCGGAATTGCGTCGGCTCTATTCGGGGAACTGCCGAAAATACCGAAAAGATTGTCGATGCCCTGAGTAAATTTTCGGACGATCTTACGTCCATCCTGAATGAGAATACAGAAACAAATCAGCATTTGAAAGAAATTGAAGATTTGCTGAAAGACCTTGAAATTAACGTTTCAAAAACGACGAACAATGTTCTGACCTCGGACGATCAAAAGGGCTTGGGCGCTCTGGTTTCAAAGCTCATTTCCCATCTGCTGAGTGTCGTTGATTTCGTGACAGACCTCTTCGGCAGTATCTTTACCTCTGTTCCGTCTACGATCTCCGCATATAACGATTGCAATTCCTTTTGGGGAGACCAGAAGACCTATATCTATACGCCCCATCAGATTTCCGGCTATACCGGGCAGGGCGGTGCTTCCTATGAAAATTCAAATACCGCCGTGCAGCGGCTATTTGCAGAAGCTGAAAAATATCTCGGTTATCCGTATGTCTTCGGCGGCTCCTCTCCTGAGACAAGCTTTGATTGCTCTGGCTTTGTTTGCTATGCTCTCAATCATTCAGGGGTCTACTCCATCGGACGAACAACCGCACAGGGTCTGTATGATGCTTGCACTCCTGTTGACCGTCTTAATGCCCAGCCCGGCGATCTGGTCTTTTTCACTGGTACTTATAATTGCGCTGATCCTGTCTCGCACGTAGGCATTTACGCCGGTGATGGAAAAATGCTGCATTGCGGCGATCCGATTCAGTACACGTCAATCGATACCGCCTATTGGCAGTCTCATTTCTATTCTTTTGGCCGTCTGTCTTACAACACGGGGAGTGATTCATAATGGATAACTTTAATGATCTGACCGGCTTCGGTGCTTTCATGGTTTCTCTTTGGAGCCTGCTTCCCGGTATTGTGCAAAGTCTGATTCTGGCCGTTGCCGCACTCTTTGTGATTATTGGCCTGATTCAGCTGATTGATTAGGGGGTGAAGCTGTGTTTGCTGCTCTGTTCTCGTGGATGCCGCCTGCGCTGAAAGTCCTTGCAATTGCTGCCGTTTCTTTCTTCGGCTTTATCGTCGTTGTCAAGCTGGTGCGCATTATCATTGCGTTTGTCTCCGATGCTGTGTCTCTTTTGAAGTCCTTTATTCCATTCATCTAGGGGTGTATTTATGTCAACTGATTTATTGCAGCTTCTCGGCGCATGGCTTTCAAATTCATGGAAGGTCATTGAATCCTTCACCATTCCAGGCACAACCTTTTCCCTTGGCGTGCTTCTGCTCGGCTCGTCTGTAGCCGTGGTCAGCGTCGGATTTCTCGGGAAGGTCTTCGGCTCCTTTCGCGGCGGCTCCCAGCGCGGCGGAAATAATGGTTCGATCAAGGTTAACGAAAAAAGAAGGGATGATACAAAATGAAACGACTGATTCTTGTTTTCTGCATTGTGCTTGTGCTTGCGCTGCCTGTTCTTGCTGTTGAGCCGCTGACATTCGACCAGTTTACCGCCGCGCAGATGGATGAAGAAACCGGCTTTTATCTGTATGAAGGACGCTATTACGATTCATCCGGCTATCCCGTCGACATGGGAACAACCGCTTCGGATAATGCACAGCTTGAAAATAATATTTCAAAAGAAGATACACAGACCGAACCAGCGTCCAGTGAATCAGAATCCGAAACAGGGGAGACGGACAACGATTCCGATGCTGCCGACGATACTCTAAATCCGGACGATGCTACACTGATTCATCAGGAACGCCTGACCGGCAATTCTCAGGTGAACGTATTCGCCATTCAGACTGACGATGAAACAGGCGGCGCGTGGATTCAGGGCGGCTCTGGTGAATCCCTGACGGAAAGGCTGTTCGGTGAATATACGCCCTATAACGCTTCCGGTATTGCTTCGGTCGACTGGGCGTGGATTGCTGACGTTGTCCTGTTTGCAATTCTCGTGATCTGCTTCTTCAAAATTGTTGCGGGGGTGTTAAAGCGTGTCTGAAATGCTCGATTTCAATGTGCAGATGCTCGGCAAGCTTGCCGACTGGCTGCTTTCTGAACCAATTGTATATTTTGTAGGAATGGTGTTGATGTGCTTTGTTGTTGGCGTTGTGCTTAACTTTATACGTTCTTGCCGCCTTTGAAACGTTACGTAGCAGTAGAAATACTGATATTGTAAAGAAAAATGATGAAAGGAAGTGAATGAAAATGACTGAAATTCTCTCGTCCATTGGCTCTATCTTCACGGTTGCTATCGGCTGGGCTGGTAAGGTCGGTGAAACCGTTGTCGGTACGCCGCTCCTGCTCCTGTTCTGTGCCATTCCTCTGGTCGGTCTCGGTGTCGGCCTGTTCAAGCGTCTGCTGAACGTCTAATCTCAGAAAAACATGATATGAAAGGATGATGAATTATGGAAGCTGGTGCAACTGTCACGATCGCAACGCTACTTTCGTCTATCGGTGAGGTCTTCACCACGGCAATTGGCTGGGCTGGTACGGTTGGTTCTACCATCGTCAGCACGCCGATTCTTCTGCTGTTCTGCGCAATTCCGCTTGTCGGTCTTGGCGTCGGCCTGTTCAAGCGTCTGCTGAACGTCTGACCGCTTCTATGTGGGGCGCGGCTCTCCCTCCGCGCTCCACCATTTTTATATCTGGAGTTACGAAAAGAAAGTGGGTGTTACAATGCCAAGCTCGAATAAACGAATTAACTTAACTGTCCCTGATTCCGTCCTGACAGCGGTTATGCAGCTGCGTACTGATTTTCCGGCGTATACTTTTGTTCCTGACGCTACCTTATTTCTAGCGCTTGCAACGCTCGGGATTCAGAAGCTTTATGATGATTCTTTCCGCCCGCCGTATGATGTACGGCAGTCATTTTAATAATGAGGTACAAACATGGATGATAACGAATTTGCTTTTATCAAAAATCTGATAGGGGATACGCACGATGAAGAAGCTCCTGCACCTGCTCAAGAGATGCCTGCGCCGACTGCTCCGCGTTACGCAGCGCATCATAAAAAATCTATTCTATCGTTTTTCCAGAAGAACCCTCAGAAGGCTGCTAAAAAGCGCCTGCCGCCTCAGATAGTCAGTATCTATTTTGGTGTACCCGGAAGCGGTAAAACCACTTACGCCGCATATCTGGCGCGCCACGACCTTAAGCGTGGGATTCCGGTTTGGTCGAATGTTCCGATTACCGGCTGTTACCAGCTCGACCCGAAAAAGGATATCGGTACGTACATGATTTCAGGCGGCCGTGTTATCATTGATGAAGCCGGTATTGAATACAACAACCGTGATTTCAAGGATTTCTCCAAGAAGTCCCTGTATTTTTACAAGTACCATCGGCATTATCAGCTTGCCATTGATGTTTTCAGTCAGGGCTTTGACGATATGGATAAAAAGATAAGGACGCTTGCGCAAAAGCTCTATGTCGTGAAGAAGGGGCTGCTGCCGTGGTTCATCCATCGGCGGCAGATCAAGAAACGTGTTGGTATCAACGACATGTCAAAGGAGATCATCGACGAATATTACTTCGTTCCGTGGTCGACAAAGATCATTTTCTCTCCGCCGCTCTGGAAGATGTTCAACACGATTTCCCGTGAAGAATACCCGCAGAAGCAATGGGACAGATGGTAAAAACTCCCGCGTGCAGCACATGCGCACGCGGGAGTTTTTTATACAAATTCATAGGAATTGAGTGTTTTTTCAAGTCGGTCAAGATCTTTTGTGACCGCCTTTATCAGCTTTGCTTCCTCTTTGTCGGTGATTCCGTCATCCTTCATGCTTGCCATTTTCAGCCCCAGTTTGAAATTCTGAATCGTGGCTTTCATGCTGATACATTGTTGTGCAATGTATGTATTTTCGCACTTTTTCATTTCACAGCCCTCTTACAGTAAATTTGATTATTGATATTCAAAAATATCAATAATACCTTTTCAATTCTAAATTTCATAAACAATATCGAAGATTTTGTTTATACCTCTCGCTGCTTCAATCTTACAATATTTATACGATTCTGTCAATGAAAAGGGGAGAGGGGCTTTCGCCCCTCTGTCATACTTCTAATTCAAACGGAATATTGCAATCTCCACATACCACATTCACCGCCCGCGTCGCTCTGATGATCGTTTTGCATTTCGGGCACACATATTTCCTGCTATTGCTCTTTGGCTTCGGCTTCTCTGTGCCGGATTCGTCTGACGGTTTGCCTTTGCTGCCGCCGCCGATCGAGAAGGGGAAAGACGCTCGGTTCATCATGATATCTTCCCATCCCTTATTGATTACGTAGTCAATCAGTTCCTCTGTCGGCTTCGTGATCGTCCATCCATATTTCTCATGATGTTCAACCGTCAGCATGTGCTTCTGTGCTTCATCCCGGAATTTCTTGTTGTGGTACGTGCCGCCCCGGCTGCAATCCTGAATTTCATGCTGTAGGTTGTAAAGATGTACCATTTCATGCAGCATGGTCGCAACGACCTCTTCAATCGGTCTCTGTAGGGTTCCGGCTGCAATGTTAAGCTCGTGCCGGTGATTGTCCTTGACGCTCCACGCCTTGCCAACGGTAACATGCCCGTATGCGGTCGGCGTGTCCTGAATCGTGATAACAGGTTCTTCCAGCTCGCCGCCGAAGCTGTCCTCATTCAATGCCCTGAAAATCTTTTCCAAATATCCTGCCGTCCTGCTCGTTCTGATCGTCTGTTTCATTGTACGCACTCCTTTATCATAATGAAAGATTGGGCTTGCCGGAATCGCGGTGCGATTTCGGTTGCCCACCGTGCGGACGGGACATTTTCGTCTGTCAAGTTGACCGTGGAATAAATCCAGTGCGCACACTGGTTTTATGCCGCGAAAGCTGCTTGACAGATGAATATTTCCCGTCGCAGCCGTCCGCAGGACACAATATTCTCCCGTATGGCCAGCCCACGATCTGTGGGGAAGTACGTATAAAAAATAACAGCCCTGTTACAATCTGATAACAGAGCTGTCTTGAAGCTTAATATTCAAAAATAAGTTTAGAATTTATCGGTTTTAAGTGGAAATAAATCAAGTTTTATGTGAAAAAATTCTTGACATTCCATCTGAGTCGAGTATAATAAAAATCAAGATGAACGTCACAAATCTGAATCGGCTATGAAGTTCGGACGAGTGAACGCAACAACAACCGTAATTTTGTTGAGGTTTCAATTGTGACATTGAACACCGCCGTTGGGGAAGGGCTACACAACAGCCTATTTTAATTGGCCCTTGCGCAACGCAACAAAATAGCTCTTTTGTATCAGCAGGAACAAACAGCGAGGGTTTCCGGGGATTAAGGCCGGGGAACCCTTTTTTCTTTCACTTTTCCGGGATGAATCCAACGGCTACAAAATAGGCCAAGAGAGAAACCAAAGACAAGGAAAGATAGAATAAATCCCACGAATCCGGCGAAGCCTTCAGCAAAGAATGTGATAACCACAAAAATAAGACTGATGATAATAAGTACAATATCCATGTATACATTATTCCTCTTCGGTATTGTCAGGCCGCTGGCGACGCAGAGAACGACGAACGTTTTTGTCTGTGAGGTCTGCCACGATTTCATTAAACGGCAGGGGCGGACGCTCAGGGGCGGCGAAGCTATCGAAGTATTTGAAATACTTCGGAAGATACGTGATCTGCCACTTGAAGATAGATTCAAAGGACAGTTTATCTGCGATGCGGCTTTCAGCTTCTGCGGACGGCTCAGTCAGCGTAATAGATCGGCGAATAGGTCGATAAATCGAGAAGACATTTCCGACAGAAACCATTAAGCCCATCTGGTCAGTAACATCACGGATTTTCTTGTCAATGTCGAAGGACTGCGAATTGAGGAAAACCCGGCATTTGTACTTTCTTTGGAGCTTAAAGAAATCACGCAGGCCGGAATTGAAGTTCTTGAAGTTCCGGTTATCAAAGAGAATACCAGCTTCATCAAGGAAGATCGCGGAGTTCTCAGCAGGGGCAAACTCAGCCAAGTCCATAGCTTTCATAATACGAACACCGGGAAGGTTGCAATTGTCAATGTCCGTATAGACAGTCCAACCTTTTTTCAGATATTTCATCATCTGTTTGACCATGTAGAGGGATTTACCAGCACCCTTTTTACCGAAAATGAAGATCAGTCGATAGGGATTATTATAGCGGCGAGACTGGACAGTGAACCAGACAAGGAAGACACCAACGATAGAAAGAAAAATAATCATAGCAAAAAAAGAAGGGGCGGAAAAGCCCGCCCCATGGTCGAAGGTTTACACGTGAATAAGGCGGTTGATAACGCCGATACCCGTACCAATCAGCGCGACCAGCACGAAGCCAAGAATCAGAGGATTGCCGGTAATAGCACCGACAAACTCACCGACCCAAGAAACGGCACCGGTTACAAAAGAACCAATGTCAGAGATCATGGAAGCAATAGTGTAAGCTGCGGGAGTACCCTGAAAAATCACCCTTTCATAGTTATTTGATATTTAACAATCGCTTGAGTAAAGCGACAGTTACAAAGGAAAAGAAGAAACCAACAAAATAGCAGATAGGCTCAGCCATGAGGAAAGTAGGAACTTCACCAATGAACCAGACACAGAATGCTTTTACGCTTTCGATATCAACGCACCTCCAGCCTTGAAGATACAGAAGACAACAACCAGAAGCAGGACAAGGGAACAAACCCAATTCGAATCATAGTCAAGATGTTCTGTCACATAACCATACTGAGAATTATTATAATTCGTCTGCACTTTATATGTATAGGACACTACAGGCTTACCAAGCAAATCGTATAAAACAGAAAGCAAAGAACCATCAGAAGCATCGGGAGCATATTCTACATGAACCATCTCAGGTTGTGTATAAGAAGTACCAGACGTTGGAACGTTCGCCGCCAGAAGTACAGGAGATTCCGACACGCTCGATTCCGACCCGATGGAGATTTCAGGAGACGAAATATCTGTATCAGATTCCGAATCAGCAGGAACGACGCTATCAGAATCAACAGAATTATCAACAGATTCATCGGTGTCAGATTCAGCAGGTGTTTCTGATTCAGTATCGTTAACAATGTCGATTTGCTTTCTTGCATTATATTCATCCTCAGTCACATCAATAGGCAAAATGTCTTGAGCACCACCATAGGAATACATGCCTAACCAGAGATCATGATTTTCAGTATTGTCTACGAGATCGTAGAACCAGAGCCATTCATCATAATCAAGCCGGACAGTACCAGCGGCAAGAGCAGGAACACAGAGACAGACCAGCAGGATGACACAGAGGAAGACAGAAAAGAGACGTTTTATAGAAATCACTCCTTCGAGCTAGAAGACTTGGAACTACCACCGAACGAAGCATCCGGAACATTAGAAAGACGTTTCAACGTTCGAATCAGAATGGAAACTGCCAAAACAAAGAACGACAGTTCAGCAGGCGTGAAGGTTGTACCCGGAATGTTCCACGAAACGTAGAACTTCCAAAGATTATTGAAATACGTAAGATAGAATCGAAGCGCGTCTTGTGTCATATAATCACCTACACAAAAGGAATAGCGTCCAGAATGGCCTTGATGAGAGAGAGGACAATGAGAACTGCGACACACCCGATTGCAACAATAAAAACGGTTACAAGCCAATCGGGAAAAATGGAAAGCAGAATCTTAAGAACATCATGGAAATTGCCCAAGAAGAATCACCCTTTCAGCCAATAATGGACAATCGAGTAAATGAAACAAAATGCGAAAAATCCAAGCGTCCAGTAAAGAAACAGCCGGATAGGGGGAGGGAGACAGGCAAGAAAACGTACAAAAAACTGAATAGGATTTTGAATAACGTTAAACATCAATCAACACCCCCAAAATCAGCCATTGCTTTCTCATACTCAGCCCAAGCATCATAAGGCATATCAGAAGCAGATTTAGATTTCACCCTAGATCGTGCAGATGTGGACGAATCAGACTGATGAATCTGATTATATACAGACGAAGACCAGAACCCATAACCGCTTTCATTCAGCTCAAAAAATGCACCGGAAAAATCACCGGAAGACAAACCACCGGAACCCATAAAAGCTTCCTGAAATCCAGAAACCGCAGACGAAGCAGAGCCGAATTTACTAGTATCGGAAACCATATCAGTAACCTTGTCACCGCTATTTAGATAATCAAGATTAGACTTGGAATTGTCGTGAAGCTGTTTATCCTCTTCAGATGCAAGGACCTCAGCGAGGTCAGATGTTTTTTCTGCAATGGTATCAAGATTGGACTTGAAACCATTCAGGATATTCTTTATACTAGAAACAGTCGTTTCAGTTGCGAGAGTTTTCAACGTGGATTCCGTAGCGACCTTATTGTTGATCTGAGAAAGGAAACTGTTCATCGAAGTGGAGTTCGTGGAAATGTTCTTACCATACACTTCAAGAGAAGCAACGTCAGAGGTCACAGAAGATGCCTGCGTGGACGTCCATGCAGAAGTGGTATTCATAGCCGACTTGATACCAGAAACTTCAGTATAAAGCTTAGACAGCCAAGAGTTATTAGACTGCACATACGTATTGATTGTACTAATGGAGTTAGTATCAGTCGCGATTTCAGAAAGATAGGAAGTATTATTTTGAATCAGCCCAAGCTTACTCCAAATTGAAGCAAGGATGTTACCAAGGCCATACATCGATTGAGTAACAGCATCAAAATAGGTACCAGAAGACGTATTCACCGAACCAGTCGAAGAAATACCACGTACATAAGTGTATGTACTAGTGGGATACGCCGGATTTGTCGACGTGCCGGCCGCAAAGACGGAGACAGAAAGAACCGACAGGATACAAACGACCAGCAGGACGCGAATCAATGTTTTCTGAAATATCAGTCCTTTCAGTAAAATGGGTGCGGGCGGTCGAATCGAACGACCAGTTTCAGGCTCAGAACCTGACGTGCTACCATTGCACTAGCCCGCTATATGTTAAATATCCTTCCGATTGTTATGCGGGAAGACATCACGACCGTCAGAAAGACGCTTGGAATCAACGATTTGCTGTTCCTCCCAAATGAGACGAATCACGCCAAGATTACGCCGGAGTACGTCATAGCTTTCAGTCTCAACGGCATACTGCACAAGATCGTACCAGCTTTTCTGCATCTTGGCTGAAGCGAGATCTTTCACAATTTGTCCCTCAGATAGTCTGCGAAGAATCTGACCAATATTCGGCAGGTTCGTTTCGACATCGTCAGGGGAATACTGAAATTTATCGATATCATTGAGGTGAATGAGATACATGACCATATTGTCGAAGTTCTTTACGACCTCAATATCATTTTCAGGAAGACCAAGGAAATTAGAGACAACCGACAGACAGCGTGGAGTTGCACGACCTACCCAATGAATATGCGGCTTTTTCAGCTCGCCGTTTTCATCGGTATCTTTGTCATGCAGGATATAAGCCCAGTCGGTAAATTTAGTGCGGATAATAGAAAGGAGCTTTTCGCAATCATAGGATTCAGAATCCGGGTACAGGGTACCAGCAAAAGAACGAAACTTTTTATCAGCCATGATTAAACCTCCAATATGAAATTTGGCTACAGGCTACAATGGTTGCCTTAGACGTAGCCCGCAATCATTGTAGCCAACGGGGAGATTTACCGACGCTGGACAGGCTACGATATCCAGCATCTAACAGAAAAAAGAGAGAGAAAAAAGAAAATATAGAAAACGCCAAAGCGTTAGCTATCACAATTCGTCCTTGATTTCACGCAGGCGTTCGAGCACCTGCGAATAAATGCCATAAAGGCCATCAAGGCGACGGGAGAGAGAAGCAAGTTCCTTTTCAATACCGGGTACTTGCTTTGCAGAATCAATCAGCGTCATTAGTTCTTGCAGACTGATTGTAATGCTAAGATCATCCATGGGCGGCCTCAGAAATTGTTAGAAACCGATTCAACAGAGCCGAAGCGGTTATAGAAGACCTGCAAATTGTCGCCAACTTTAAGGTCCTTCGGAACAATATCCGACTTACAGAAAACAGCCTCAGCGACTTCACCAACAACAGTGTTACCACCGGGATAAGTGATATACAAGTTGCAGGCGTCGATAATCTGACCGTCAGACTTGCGTTTGTACTGGAATCTACGGAAACCGATAAGCTTACTTGTCATTTAGTTAATCCTCCTCAAAATCATAAATTTTAAGCTCAAAAAATGTACCTTCGGGGTAAAGCTCTTTCATGGTCTGCAAGATTTCCAACGCTCCATCCTCAGAGAATGCCTTTGCAAAGTAACAACCATCAGCGAAAAGGAAATAAACGTACTTAGTAGCCATAAGAGGGCCCCCCTATTAAAATTTATCATTCATTTGAATGATTTTCTATAAACAAAATACATCCAAAGGAATGAAAAATCAAGAGTAAAAATGACACCAATTAAAAGATTGAAAGTAATGCACAAAATCAAACAAGCAGATTTAGCAAAAGTGCTAAAAACAACACAACAGCAAATTTCACTATACGCAACAGGAAAACGGAAACTAGACGAAGACCAGATCATACAAATCTGTAGATACTACCATGTATCGGCAGATTGGTTGTTGGGGTTAGACGAGGATTGACAGACAAAACACGCCGCGCGGATTTCGCGCGGCGTGTTTGTCTGTGCTCTGACAAGAGTGGGCAGCAAGCAGGCGGGGAAGCCTGCCGAACGTCGGACAGGCCAACCGGGAGGGAGTGCGGGGGAATCGCGGGAGCGGCAGACACGCCAGCCGCTGACGCTCTGGCGTTTCAAACGGAACGAACGCAACAAAATAAAGATTTTGTTGCGTTTGAAGTGGAGATATGATAGAATAAGCTTACAGGAACGCTATATGTGACTTTTGAAAGGAGTTTTCGGCTGTGCAGCACTATGTAGACTGCCCGCAGGTTTTGCGGGACTTTTTATCATATCATGAATCCATTAAGGGACAATCGCGGCGGACCGTGAGTGAATATTATCTTGATCTTCGGATGTTCTTTCGATTTCTGACGCTGACGCGCAATGAAATGCCGTACACGACGCCGCTGGAAGATCTGGACATTCGCTGGATCAATGCCGACGTCCTGAACACCGTCACGTCCTCTGAGATCTTCGATTTTCTGTCTTACCTGGCCAACGACCGACAGAACCGCGAAGGTTCGAACGATACCGGGATCGCTGCCGCTTCCCGTGCGCGGAAGCTGTCTGCGATCAAAGCGCTCTATAAATATCTGACCGTCAGCACAAAGCAGATCACGAACAATCCGGTCAAGGATATTGAGTTCCCCAAGATCCGGCGGAGCCTGCCGAAATACCTGACGCTGGAAGAATCTACCGCGCTGCTGAAGGCCGTGGATGGACCGAACAAAAACCGGGATTTTGCCATTCTGATGCTCTTCCTCAACTGCGGTATCCGGCGCTCTGAGCTGGTTGGGCTGAATCTGTCCGATGTCTATGAGGACCGGATCCGCGTGGTCGGCAAGGGCAACAAGGAACGGATCGTCTACATGGGCTCCTCCTGCCGGAAGGCCATTGACCGCTATCTGGATGAACGCAACAAAATTGTGCTGACGGACAATCGGGCGCTCTTCGGCTCCCGTGATAAAAACCGCATCAGCGTTTCAGCTGTACATCGGCTGGTCAAAAAGCATCTGCTGGAATCCGGGCTTGACGCGTCTCAATTCTCCGCGCACAAGCTGCGCCACACCGCGGCAACACTGATGCTGGCCAACGGCGTCGACCTCAAGACGCTGCAGGAGGTGCTTGGACACGAAAACCTCAATACAACGCAGATCTATACACATATCGAAAATACCGATAAAAAGATCGCAGCCGAGGCCAATCCCCTCTCCAAATTGAAGCTTTGAGCATAAAAACACAGGCAGCGTGCAACCGGAAATTGCATGCTGCCTGTGTTTTTTACTGTAAGGGCTCAACCGCCGAGGTACGCTTTCTTGATAGAATCGCTCTCCAAAAGCTCACTGCCGGAGCCGGAAACGGTGATTTTGCCGGTTTCCAGAACATAAGCCCGCGTGGCGACCTGCAGCGCCATCTGTGCGTTCTGCTCGACGAGCAGGATCGTTGCGCCGGCCTTGTGCAGCTCGCGGATGATATCAAAGATCTGCTCAACGAGGATCGGAGCCAGACCCATGGACGGCTCGTCCAGCATCAGAAGCTTCGGCTCCGACATCATGGCGCGGCCCATAGCAAGCATCTGCTGCTCGCCGCCGGACAGCGTTCCGCTGATCTGCTTGCGGCGTTCCTTCAGGCGCGGGAACAGGTCGTAAACGTGCGCAAGATTGCCCTCGAACGAGCTGCTGGGACGCGTATATGCGCCCATTTCCAGGTTTTCTTCCACCGTCATATGGGCAAACACACGACGGCCTTCCGGGCACTGGGCAAGTCCCAGCTGGACGATCTTGTTCGGGGCCACAGTATTGATCGGTGAACCCATGAACTCGATCGTGCCGGTCTTGGCGCGAAGCAGGCCGGAAATGGTGTTCAAAACGGTACTCTTGCCCGCGCCGTTTGCACCGATCAGCGTGACGATCTCACCCTCGTTAACCTCGAGGGAGACGCCCTTGACTGCGTGAATGGCACCATAATAGACGTGAATATCATTGACGGAAAGCAGCATGTCTCAGCCCTCCTTCTTCTTGCCGAGGTACGCTTCGATAACGGCCGGATTGGCCTGAATATCGTCGGGCGTGCCCTTCGCGATGATTTTGCCGAAGTTCAGAACGCAGATACCCTCACAGATACCCATGACAAGGTTCATGTCATGCTCGATCAGCATGATCGCAATGCCGAAGGTATCGCGGATCTTGACGATGTTGTCCATCAGTTCGCTGGTCTCGGACGGGTTCATACCGGCTGCCGGCTCGTCGAGCAGCAGCAGGCAGGGGTTCGTTGCCAATGCGCGGACGATCTCCAAACGGCGCTGCGCGCCATACGGCAGAGAGCCGGCCAGATGGTCTGCAACGTCTTCCATGTTGAAGATGCTCAAAAGCTCCATCGCGCGTTCTTTCGCGATGCGCTCACGCTTCCAGTATTCCGGCAGACGCAAAATTGCGTCCACCGCAGAATATTTCATCTCATTGTTCAGGCCGATCAAGACGTTGTCCAGCACCGTCAGATTCCGGAACAGGCGGATATTCTGGAAGGTACGGCCGATGCCCATGTGGTTGACCTCAATGGTGCTCTTCCCTGCCGTGGACACGCCGTCAAGCAGGATCGAGCCGCGGGTCGGCTTGTAGACATTGGTCAGAAGGTTGAAGATCGTCGTCTTGCCTGCGCCGTTCGGGCCGATCAGACCGGTAATCTCGGTGCGGCCGATGGCGAGGTTAAAATCAGCGACAGCCGTCAGACCGCCAAAATCAATGCCAAGGTGACGTGCTTCGAGGATCGGGGGCTTGCCAATGTCCCGTTCCGTCAGGAGGTTGGTATACGGCTGCGGAACCAGCTTGGGCTGCGGATTATGCCGTTTCACGTTATTATTACTCATTCTCTGCCGCCTCCTTCTTCTTTTCTCCGGAGTGTCCGGTCAGTCGGTTCAGGAACTTTTCAAGACTGCGGGAAAGCGAGAAGTCATAGCTGCCAAGCAGTCCCTTCGGGCGGAAGATCATCATAATGACAAGTGCGAGGGAATATACCACCATGCGGTAATCCGAGAACGAACGCAGCAGTTCCGGCAGGATCGTCAGAACCGTAGCCGAAAGGATTGAGCCAAGCATGGAGCCCATGCCGCCCAGAACCACCATAACAAGGATCTCGATGGACTTCATGAACTTGAACGTCGACGGATACAAAGACCCAAGGTAGCCCGCGTACAGGCAGCCGGCAATACCGGCCATCATGGCAGAGACGACGAATGCGAAGGTCTTATAATAGGTAGTCTGGATGCCAACGCTTTCCGATGCAATCTCATCTTCACGGATGGAGAGGATCGCGCGGCCATGGCGGGACTTCATGATCGTGTGAATGATATAGCAGCAGACGACCACGCAGATGAACACCAGCGTAAACGAGGAGTATTTCGGGATACGCTTCAGACCGGCTGCGCCGTATGTAAAGTCAAAGCCAAGCACAGAGTCGATGTTCGTCAGGATAACGCGGATGATCTCGCCGAAGCCCAGCGTGATGATCGCCAGGTAGTCGCCGCGCAGACGCAGCGCAGGAATGCCAATGAGAATGCCGAAGATACCGGCGACGATCGCGCTGATGAGCAGTGCCAGCAAGATATACGGGATGGCTCCGGCCGTGTCACCGGCTTTGAGCAGCGCCTGCGCCGGAACGGCCTTCATGAAGATGCCGCCGGCGTAAGCGCCGACCGCCATGAAGCCCGCATGGCCCAGCGGCAGCTGGCCGAGATAGCCGGTCGCAATGTTCAAAGACGTGGCCAGAATGATATTGATGCCGACCGTAATGAGAATGCCGCTCCAGTAATTCGTGATCGTACCGTTCTGAATGAGGACGAACAAAACGAGCCACAGCGCGACGATCAGGACGAGGTTCATAAGATACCGCAGCGGCATGGGGATGCGGATCGCAGTTCGATTCTTTTTCATTGCTCTTGATCCCTCCCCTTACACTTTTTCCATCTGCGAGCGGCCCAGAATGCCGGTTGGCTTCGCGAGCAGCACAACGATCAGGATTGCGAATACGACGCCGTCTTTCCATACGGACAGGCCGACAGCCGAGACGATCGCTTCCAGAAGGCCGATGGCAAAGCCGCCGATCATCGCACCGGGGATCGAACCGATGCCGCCGAGAACGGCTGCGACGAACGCCTTCAGTCCAAGCATGGAGCCCATGGTAGGCGAAGCCTGCTGGTAGGCGCAGAGATAGAGGATCGAGCCGATACCGGCCAGCGCGGAGCCGATTGCAAATGTGAAGGAGATCGTCCGGTTCAGGCTGATGCCCATGAGCTGCGCCGCACCCATATCCTCAGAGACCGCACGCATAGCCTTGCCAAGCTTGGTCTTCTGCACAATGACGGTCAGGACGACCATGGCGATGATCGTGACGATGATCGTCAGAAGCGCCGCGTTGCTGATGGTCACGCTGCCAAGCGAGAAATTACCCGGGACAATGGGATCCATGCTCTTCGTATCGGAGCCGAACAGCAGCTGCGCGCCGTTCTCCAGCAGGAAGGAAATGCCGATTGCCGTGATCAGAAGGCTGAGGCGAGGCGCCTTACGCAGCGGCGTATAGGCAACCTTTTCAATGACAACGCCCAGGGCCGTGCTGGCAATGATCGCAAGGATAACAGAGACGATCGGATGCAGGTGGAAGGTCGTCATGGCATAGAACGCGGCATACGCGCCGACCATGATGATATCGCCGTGTGCAAAGTTCAGCAGCAGGATAATGCCGTAAACCATGCTGTAGCCAAGGGCCACGAGTGCGTAGATCGAGCCTGTCTGAAGGCCGTTGAACAGCTGCGAAAGCAGCAGAGACAGGTTCATAGAAATCCCTCACTTTCTCTTCTCTAATCGTTTGTGCGGACACCCGATGGCCAACGTCAAATACGATCGGGAGTTGACGGCAGCCATCTGATGTCCGCCGTCCGGCAGGTACAGACGAAAGCTGTACCTGCCGGGCCGGGTATCATATTTCTACAGGAATTTACAATTACGAGTTGTTATATCCAGTTTTTCTGAATTTTGCAATTCAAAAATCTGAATTAGAACATTTCCTGATAGACCTCGTCGCCGCCGGTCAGCTCAATGATGGCAACGGGCTTGATGGGGTTGTTGTACTCATCGAATGCATAGGAGCCAGTGATGCCTTCGGTGCCGTCCATGTTCTTGATGGCGTCGATGACAGCCTGTTTGTACTCGTCGGTACCGGCGGTCAGGCCCTGCTCTTCGGCAGCCTTCAGACCTTCACAGAGCAGCATCGCAGCGTCATAAGCCAGAGGAGCAAACATGTTGGGGATCTCATCAACGTTGTAGGCAGCCTTGTAGTCCTCTTCGAACTGCTTGACGGAATCGGTGCCGGGCGCATAGCCGGAGCAATAGACGGAGCCTTCGAGGTCTTCCGCGGAAGCGTAGTTCTTGACGGAGCCGAAGCCGTCGCCGCCCATGAAGGTCGCGGTGCAGCCGGCAGCGCGGGCAGCCGTGATGGCCAGACCAGCTTCAGCGTAGTAGATCGGAGCGAAGACAACGTCGGGAGCAGCAGCAGCGATGTTGGTCATCTGGGCCTTGAAGTCCTTGTCGCCGTCAGCGAAAGCTTCGGAGTCAACAATCTCAATGCCAAGCGCCTTCGCCTTCTCAACGAATGCGTTCATCAGGCCTTCAGAGTAGTCGTTGCCAGTCTGATAGAAAACAGCTGCGGTCTTGGCACCGAGCTTTTCAGAAGCATAGGTGGCCATCTTCTCGCCCTGATACGGATCGATGAAGCAGGCACGGAACACGTTGGTGCGGATCTCGCTGTTTGCATCGTCCGGGTCAATCATGGTGACGCCGGCAGCCGTTGCAGAAGCAGTGACCTGCGGCATGTTGTCTTCATAGGTAGCGTCAGCCAGCGCGATGGTCGGGCCCGTCAGCGTTGCGCCGAAAACAGCGGTGATGCCGTTGTCGCAGGCGAGGTTGTACGCATTGACAGCCTCAACGCCGTCGCCCTTGTCGTCGTACTCCAGAACCTTGACCTGCTTGCCGTTGATGCCGCCGTTGGCATTCAGCTGGTTGATGTAGAGCATTGCGCCGTCACGGACGGGCTGGCCATACTGAGCATAGTCGCCGGTGGTGTTGCTGATGAGGGCGATCACGATCTCGCCGCCATCGGAGGAAGCAGCCGCGTCGGAAGCAGCAGTATCATCAGAAGCAGCTGCGTCCGTGTTTGCAGAAGCGTCAGAAGCGGTGTCCGCAGTAGCGGTCTTGGTGCCGCAGGCCGTCAGGCAGCCGAGCAGCATCACAACTGCCAGAACGAGGCTTACGAGTTTCATTGCTTTTTTCATTTTCATTTACCTCACTTTTGTTTTACTGTATGCAATTCAAAAAAGCGGTTCTGCAAAAAGCAGAACCGCTCGAATGCCTGTGTCATCCGGCCCTCTCAGGCCGCCGCAGCAAGATTCATTTCGCCGTTGCTCTTTGCGCTTTTGAAATTGTTCGCGATAATTCGATTCACAATTACAAGGCCCCACGCCAGTACAGCAAGTACCAGCAGGCCGCGAAGGCCCAGAATGCTAAGGCAAATGGATACAGCTACAATAATAAAAAAGGACACAGCCAGAATGGCCGTGTCCATGCAGATAACAGCGGTATCAGCCGTGCACGCAGATGCTGCACAAGTAGCCGGTGCGCATGCAGACGCATCGGAACAAGCGGTATTCTGCTTTGCCATGAACTGCATCATCTTGCGCACCTCCTTGAAATGATGGGCTCATTATACTCTGTCGCTTTAGTGATGTCAAGTAGTGAAATATGAAAAAACTGTTGAAAATGCAAAAATGATTTGTGCAGCATTGACAATTTCCCTTTTTCGTTCCCGTCACATGTGCGTGTTAGAGAAACACATGTGCTTAAATTTCACCATTTTCCGCGCTTTTCCCGATGCAGGGTTGCTTTTTCGGTCGATATTTGATATCTTATAGCTATTCTTCCGGTCAAAAGCGCCGGAGCAAGGTGTGTGATTTATTTTTATGGAAAAGAAAAAGCGTCGCTTCGGCGACCGGAAGGACGGCGTCCTGCTGCGCGATCTCGACGGCATGCATTTCATTACGCCGCTGATCTACCCGAACCGCTGCGACAATGAAGCTTACATCCGGGAAACCATCGACCTCACAAACATGAACGCGTATCTGAAAAAGAAGAACGCGGAGGAAAAAGAGTTCCCCTATACCATGTTCCATGTGATCGTCGCGGGTCTCATCAAGACGATCACACTGCGGCCCAAGATGAACCGCTTTATTGCCAACAAGAACTTCTATCAGCGCAATGAGGTCTCCATGTCGTTCGTCGTCAAGAAGCAGTTTGCCGATGAAGCGGCCGAGGGTCTGGCCGTCATCCACGCGAAGGATGACTCCAACGTCGTCACCATTCATGAGGATCTTCGGCATCAAATCCTTGACTGCCGGGATGTCCACAAGGTCGATGCTTCATCCGGCAATATGGATTTCTTCAACCATATGCCGCGCTGGCTCGGCAAGTTCCTTGTCTGGATCCTGACGCGGCTCGATATCCATGGCTGGATCCCCGCCAGCATCATTGAGACGGACCCGTACTATACGACCTGCGTCATCTCGAACCTCGGCTCCATCAAGCTCAACTGCGGCTATCATCACCTGACCAACTGGGGCACCTGCTCGGTGTTCTGCATCATCGGTGAAAAGTCAAAGCGGCCGGTCTATCACGAGGACGGCACGATTGAAATGCGCGAGATGCTCGATCTCGGCCTGACGATCGACGAGCGTCTGGCCGACGGTTATTACTACTCCAAGACCATCCGGCTGCTCAAGACGCTGCTGGAAAATCCGGAGCTGCTCGAAACGCCCGCCAATCAGGAAGTTCCCTATTGATATGCGATACCCCCGGGAAGCCATTCCCGGGGGTCACTTTTTTATTCTGCCGCGTCGGCGATCTTCTGCTTCGTGTCGTCGCGGATGGCTTCGCGGAGCTGCTCCAGATATGGCGTACCGGCAACGATATCGTTCGCATAGGTCAGATTCAGCTCGTACTCGTGCGGCTCCCATGTCCGGATATCCGCTTCGTTGTGCTGAATGACGGCTTCCAGCTTGTCCAGCGTCTTATAAAGCCGCGCTTCGCCGGTTTGCAGGGCGTTCATCTCCGCATATAGCTCCGCAAGCTGCGTGCAATACGGCTCCGGCAGGGACTTGACCCACGCGGCCAGCGTCTCGTCTTCCCGTTTCTCGTCCTCTTCGGATTTCAGAAACGTCGGGATATCGCCCGTAAAGCACTCTCCAAGATCATGTATGAGACACATCCGGATAACCTTGTTGATGTCCAGCTCCGGAAACTCGTCCTGCATGAAAAGCGCCATGAGAGCGATCCGCCAGCTATGCTCGGCGACACTCTCCCGGCGGCCCTTCGAGGTGTCGCAGTGGCGAAGCTCATCCTTCAGCCGCTCAGCAATATGCATCACATCCAACAATGCTCGTACTTCCATTTCTCTCTCCCCTTTTCTTTTATGTAAGCTATGTAAGTGCAAGCTCGATCGCTTCGCGGATATTTCGCACGCGCAGCAGCTCCACGCCGTCCGGCGCGGTGACCGTTCCGGTGCCGTGCCGCGGAATGATACAGGTTTTGAAGCCGGTTCGCGCAGCTTCCGTCAGGCGCTGCTGCAAGCCGGTCACGGCGCGGATCTCGCCGGTCAGGCCGACTTCGCCGATCGCGGCCGTTGCCGGGTCGATCGGCTTGTCGCGAAAGCTGGATGCAGCCGCGAGAACCAGCGCAAGATCCGCCGCCGGTTCATCGATCTGCAATCCGCCGATGACGTTCACATACGCGTCCGACATGCCGATATTGACGCCGCCGCGCTTTTCAAGCACGGCCAGCATCAGATTCGCCCGGTTAAAATCAAAGCCGTCCGCCGTGCGGCGCGGGACGTTGAAGTTCGTCCGCGTCACGAGCGCCTGAATCTCTGCCAGAACCGGGCGCGTGCCCTCCATCACACAGGCCACGCATGTGCCGGGCGCATGCAGGGGTCGACCGGCCAGCAGCATTTCCGATGGGTTCGGAACCTCGACAAGCCCCCTGCCCTCCATCTCAAACACGCCGATCTCATTGGTCGAGCCGAAGCGGTTCTTCGCCGCACGCAGGATGCGGTAGCTGCTGGCATGCTCGCCCTCGAAAAACAGCTCGCAATCTACCATATGCTCCAGCACCTTCGGCCCGGCGATCGCGCCCTCTTTGTTGACGTGTCCGACCACGAACACCGTCACGCCGCTGTTCTTTGCCAGCTGCATGAGCGTCATCGTGCAGTCCTTGACCTGCGAGATGCTGCCGGGCGCGGAGGTGTTTTCAGGCTGATAGAGCGTCTGGATGGAGTCGGCAATGAGAATATCCGGCTGCACCGCATCGACAGCCTCCAGAATTTCCGCCAGGTTCGTCTCTGACAGGATAAAAAGCTCCTCGGACGCCACCTGCAAGCGGTCGGCGCGCATTTTGATCTGCTTTTCGGATTCCTCGCCGGAGACATAGAGGATCTTCAGCGTTTTGCCGAGATATGCGCAGATTTGCAGCAGCAGCGTGGACTTGCCGATGCCCGGCGCACCGCCGACCAGCACCAGAGAGCCGCGTACACCGCCGCCGCCCAGCACCCGATCCAGCTCCTGCATGCCGGTAGAAAAGCGGATCTCCTGTTCCCCTGTCACCTCGGACAGTTTTTTGGGCACAGACCGTGCCGGGCCGGTACGCCCGACCGCTCTGGCAGCGGGCGCTTTTTTATCCTCAAATTCAATGATGGAGTTCCACGCCCCGCAGGCCGGGCACTGCCCCTGCCAGCGCGGCGTCTCGTTGCCGCACTGCTTGCAGATAAAAACCGATTTAGATTTCATTCGTATGCTCCTCTGACAGCCAGAGCGATAGCGTCCCCGCGATCGCCGCCGCCATTTTCTTCTGATATTCCGGCTGCTGCAAAAGTCGCTCCTCATCCACGTTGGACAGGAACCCGCATTCGATCAGAATGCCCGGACACGTGATATGCTCCATCAGATACACGCCGTCCGCCGTCTTCGGCTGCCGGTGGTTGGCCGGGTCAAGATATTGGGCGAGATTCTTCTGCATCTGCTCCGCAAGCTGCCGGCTGCCTTCCGTTTTTGCGCAGAACACCTGCGCGCCGCGGTATTTCCCCTCGGAAAAGAAATTCTGGTGCACGCTGACGAGCAGCGCGTCCGGCGTGTCGTTGACGGTCCGCGTCCGGTTGCGGATGTCCGATACCTTCTTTTCCGAGATCGTCCGACACCCTTCGGAATAGACTGCCGTGTCCGTCTCGCGGATGAGGACGGGCTCGATCCCGGCCAGCCGGAGCATATCGCGCAGCCGCAGAGAGATTTCAAGATTGAGCGCCGCTTCTGCCGCGCCGCCGACGCCGGTTGCGCCGCCATCCTCGCCGCCGTGGCCCGGGTCGATCACGACCGTCCGGACTGCATCCTGCTGTGCCGCGGTCTGCGCCGTCTGATACGTCACGACCGCAAACACGCAAAAGTACAAAACCGTCGCAAACAGCATGACAGGCAGCAGGACCTGTACCCATTTTTTCATTTCATCACCCCATACCAGCGTATGAGGTTCAGGAAAAGTATAGCATGGTTTTTTCGGTTTGAAAAGAGCGGGTTATGCGTCCAGCCAGACAGGCGTTACCGCATCGCCCCAGATGCGCTCCGCGGCCTGCTCCGCGCTGCGCCGCTCTTCCAGAGTAAACGTTCGGAACCTTGTGATCTGCAGCCGCCTTCCGCTGCGTTTCCAGCGCCCGGCGACAGTCCCATGCAGTAAAACTGGCGGCATGACGATGCCGGACAAGCTGAAAATACCCCGCAGATACGCCTGCGGGAGAAAAATATTCCGCTTCTTCTCATAGCCCAGCATCAAAGGGTCAAAGCCCGCCAGAAACAGGCAGTCCGGCAGCGCCTGATCTGCCGCAGGCCCGTGTTCAGACCCCAGCCAGTAGAGCGTTTCTTCTCCGCATGTATCGCGGCAGAGTGGAAGCTGCGGCAGCAGCCGCTTCACGGCCGTCTGCGTCATTCCGAAATAATAGGCCGCGTCCTTCACAGACGCCGGGCCATAGCCGCGGAAATAGCGCCGCAGCTGCTCCAGAAGCGCGTCCTCCCGCGCCATCGGCGTGAATGACGGGCAGAGCCGGAAGGCCTTTTCCTCGCTGACCACGCCGCAGAGAAAGCCGCACTCGCACAGCTCCCGGATCCCGCCGCCCCACGGATGGAACATGCTCGACTCTTCCGCCTCAGTCATCCCGGCGGCGCGGCAGCTGGCTTTCAGTGCCTCCCGCGTCATCGGTCCCTGCGCCAGCGTATCGACGATCAGGTCCGAAAAATACGCCTGCCGCTGCGGCGTCAGCGCCCAGTCCGGACGCTGGTTCCAGAAGGACGGCACTGTCCAGTCCCGGCTGTGATACCGGCAGCTGTCATGCAGGAAAAGCGGAAGATCGCCCTCCGCAAAGACATGCATCGTCCCGCGGAGCGTCCAGCTTTTTACCAGCCCGTCCGCGGCATGGTCTGCGTCAAAATCCATACTGCGCAAACGCATGGCATGCATGGCATTGGACAGAAACTGCGCCTGAAACCCATTCATAGCCCGCACGACCGCCATCCTTTCGTCCGGCTGCAGAAGAAATTGACATACAAGACGACCGATACGAAGTTCTTCGCTGTCCATAGCAACCCTTTCTATGACAAAAACGGAGACTGACGCAAAACCAGTCTCCGTTCATCTTCCCAAAAGCCAATCGACCGACACATGCAGGGCGTCGGCCAATGCGCAAAGCTCCTTGTCCGATACCGGGCGCTTTTGTCCTTCGAGCAGCGACAGCGCAGGAATGCTCATATCCACACCGGCAAGCTGAAGCTGCGCCAGCAGCTCAACCTGCTTCATGCCCCGTTCCATCCGCGCCTGTGTGACCCGTGCGCCAACGATATTCTTTGTGCCAAGCTCCAGCTTCCTCGTTTTCAGACAAACACCCCCGCTTCTCTCCCGATTATACGGAATCGAAGCGTTGACATATTTGGTATTACCAAATATAATAAATTTAATTCTGCCAAATATGGAGTATGCCTTATGGAATATCTGGAAGTACGCCCTTTGCCTTCAGTCTGTCAGTCTTGCAACGACCGACTCGACTGTCTTTCCCGCGGAGAGCCGGAATGGTGCTGTGATGAATGTGATTATCTGCTGGAGCGCTTTATCCCGCTTTGCAAATCATCAGAAGATACACCATCCTGTGCTGATGCGCCAAGAAGTTGACATAAGTCTATTCTGCAAACCGCCCGACGCACCTGCGTCGGGCGGTTGACATAAAATTATTTCACGAATGCCTTGTGGAAGACCTTCTTGCCCTTGCGGATGACGGCGCCGTCGCCGGTGAAGACGGAGGTCCCAAATGCAGTCGCAAAGTCCGTGACCTTTTCATCGTTCACGCTGATACCGCCCTGCTGGACAAGACGGCGTCCCTCGCCCTTGGACGCGGCCAGACCGCACTTGACGAGAAGCGTCAGCGTGTCGATCTTGCCGTCAGTAAAATCATCCGCTGTCAACTCGGTGGACGGCATATGCTCGCTGCTGCCGCTGCCGCCGAAGAGGGCCTTGGCGCTGGCTTCGGCCTTCTTCGCTTCTTCCTCACCGTGAACCATCTGCGTCAGTTCGAAAGCGAGAACTTCCTTGGCCTTGTTGAGCTGGCTGCCTTCCCATTTGTCCATCTCGTCGATCTGCTCGAGCGGCAGGAAGGTCAGCATGCGGATGCACTTCATGACGTCGGCGTCGTCGACGTTGCGCCAGTACTGGTAGAACTCAAAGGGGCTGGTCTTATTCGGGTCAAGCCAGACGGCGTTGCCCGCGGTCTTACCCATCTTCTTGCCCTGCGAATCGGTCAGGAGCGTGATGGTCATGGCGTGCGCGTCCTTGCCGAGCTTGCGGCGGATGAGCTCCGTGCCGCCCAGCATGTTCGACCACTGGTCATCGCCGCCGAACTGCATGTTGCAGCCATAGTGCTGGAACAGGTAGTAGAAATCGTAGGACTGCATGATCATGTAGTTGAACTCCAGGAAGGACAGGCCCTTTTCCATGCGCTGCTTGTAGCACTCGGCGCGGAGCATGTTATTGACAGAGAAGCACGCGCCGACCTCGCGCAGAAGCTCGATATAGTTGAGGTTCAGCAGCCAGTCGGCATTGTTGACCATGATGGCCTTGCCTTCGCCGAAGTCAATAAAGCGCTCCATCTGGCGCTTGAAGCATTCGGCGTTGTGGTCGATATCTTCCTTGGTCAGCATCTTGCGCATGTCGGTACGGCCGGACGGGTCGCCGATCATGGTCGTGCCGCCGCCGATGAGCGCGACGGGCTGGTTGCCTGCCATTTGCAGACGCTTCATAAGCGTCAGCGCCATGAAGTGGCCGGCGGTCAGGGAGTCCGCGGTGCAGTCGAAGCCGATATAGAACTTCGCCTTGCCCGCGTTGACCATTTCGCGGATCTCCGGCTCATTGGTGACCTGCTTGACAAGCCCTCTGGCCTGCAATTCTTCATAAATACCCATTGTGATTTCTCCTTCTATTTGATCAAATATTTTTATTCTTATAGTTCCATGAGACGTTTGCCGCAATGCGGGCAGATGGCGTCGTCCATGTCGTGCATGTCTCCGCAATAGGGGCAGGCGATCTGCTGGATACCGCTTGTTTCCGGCTCCTCCGCGTCTCCCAGCAGATAAAAATCAAGCTTTTTGCAGCGCTCGCAGCATTCGACATCCACGTCCAGCGCACCGGACATGATCTGGCTCAGATTTCCGAAGAGCATGCTGAATCTTCCCTTTTGCAGCTCCATATTGCCAAGGCTCTGCATCTTGCCGCCGCAGGCGGAGCAGGTTTTCTGACGCATGAAAAAACTCCTTTCTGTCAAAAACGCCCTCTGCTCGCATGAGCAGAGGGCGAATCGCCGCGGTAGCACCTCTGGTTCGCCGGTTCCTCGCGGAAACGGCCTTACGGAGCGCCGACACGCTCCTGCGCGATAACGGGCGCACCCGACACACCCCTACTGCGCAGAAGCTCTGCTGTTCAGAGGGCAGCTCCGGGATGTATTCGCCTGACGCCGCCTGCTTTCTTGCACCGACCGAAAGCTCTCTGAAGGCGGGATTGCCGGGGTACTTCTTCCCTTCGTCACTGTAACCATATTACAAATGCAGTATAGCGGATTTTAATCGGTTTGTCAATCAGTATTCACCAAACAGCGCAGTTAGTGTTCCGTCCTTGACCTCATAGAGCGCAGCGTGCGCATCCATCATGCCCATGCAGTACGAGCCCGCGACATAGACCGTACCGTTCTCCACATAGATATCCGTCAGATTCTGCATGAAGTTCTTTTCGTCGCGCTCGGCAATGACCGTAGTCACTGTATTCTGCCCGGAGGATTCCTGCTTCATGACCTTGGATGCGCCCGGTGCCTCCACTGCTGCGTAGGTATAGGACGGCATCGGCTTGGTATCGTCCCAGCTCAGGTAATAGAGCGTATGGTCGCCGAACCAGCAGAAATCCAGCACAGGCTCGGCCACGATCTGCTCGAGCGTGCTGCCGCTGCGCTTATAAAGGCCAGCTCTTCCCCAGACATACATTCCATCGGTGCCGGTCAGCAGCCGGTCAGTCACGACATAGCCGTTGATCGACGGTGCTTCTCCCCACAGGCCGACTGTCTTGACCGCCTTGCCTGTAAGCGGCTCGTAGAGTCCAAGACCGACGGAATCAGCCAAGCCGTACTGCATCAGCCAGTAATCGCCGACCGTGCAGACATACTCGCAGCCCTTTTCACGCAGCGCCAGCTGTGCTTTGAGCCGCGCAAGGATGGCGGCAGCTTCCGCGCGTGTCACGCCCTTCGCGGGCTTGAAGCTCCCGTCCGGATAGCCGGTCAGAAGGCCCTGATTGGTGCAGGTGCGCAGATAGCTGCTATGGGTCTCATATTCCTTCGTGTCGGAAAACAGCGGCTGCCACTGCGTCATTTCCATGCGCTGCTCGGTCCAGTTGATGACGAGCTGATTGGCCGCGTCGGCGCGTTCGTTGACACCGTCCCAGCCGGAGCAGAACCGGCCGAGGATCGCGGCGATCTCGCCGCGCGGCATGGCTTCCGTCCGGCTGCCGGTGATCTCATCCAGAAGATCATGCGCGGTGCAGATCTCATAGGCCGGTTTCCACCATTCTTCACCCTCTGCCTGCTTCCACTCATCCGGATAGGCAATGCGGGCAAAGAGCGTCAGAAATTCTGCGCGGGAAACGGTCTTTTCCGGGCGATACGTGCCGTCCGGATAGCCGGTGATCTCGTCTTTCAGATATACAATCTGTTCGTTCGCCCAGTGGGCGTCGGAAACGTCGGAATAGTCCGCCGCGCTGACCGCTGCGCTCAGAAGCAGCACGGTCAGAAGTGCAAGAAAAAGTCTGCGAAGCTTCATATCTGTCCTCCCTGTTTGGTCTGTTCCGCCAGCCGCAGCAGCTCTGCTGCGCCGGCGATTGTTGTTTCGGTGATCATGCTGCCGCCAATCAGGCGGGCCAACTCCTGCCTGCGTCCGGACTCATCCAGCCGCAGGACGCTTGTGTAGGTTCGTCCGTTCTCCACGCGCTTTTCCACGGTAAACTCCGTATCGGCCATCGCCGCGATCTGCGGCAGGTGCGTGACGCATAAGACCTGCCGGCCGCTCGAGACCGTCCAGAGCTTATAGGCGACCTTCTGCGCCGCCCGGCCGCTGACACCGGCGTCGACCTCGTCAAAGATCATCGTACCGACGGAATCCTCGGCTGCGAGCACGTTTTTCATTGCCAGCATGATGCGCGCCAGCTCGCCGCCGGACGCGACCTTGGACAGCGGCCGCAAGGCTTCGCCGACGTTGGCCGACATCAGGAAGCGGACGGCGTCCAGACCGTTTTCCTGCGGCGTCTGCTCCGAGAACTCGCAGACGAAGCGGATCTTCGGCATGTCCAGCTGCATCAGCTCTGTAGAAATGGCCGTCTGCAAGCGCTGCGCGGCGGCCTTTCTGGCCTGAGAGAGCGCCGCACCGGCTTCGTGCATGGTCTTTTGCAGGCCGGCCAGCTTTTTTTGCAGCTGTTCGATGCGATCCGTGGCAAACTCGACCTCGTCCAGCTGCTGCCTGGCCCGTTCCAGAAAGGCCAGCACGTCCTCGACGCTGCCGCCGTACTTCCGCTTGAGCTTGTGCAGGGTATCGAGCCGCTCTTCGATCTGCTCCAGCTCGTCAGTGGAATAGGTCAGATCGTCCTTTTTATCCCGCAGCTCATCGGCAATGTCCTGCGCGGTATACATGAGATCGTTCAGCCGGCCGCTGAGTGCACGCATGTCGTCGGAGACCCGGCTGACCTTTTCCAGCGCATGCGCGGCGTTCGCGATCATGGCCGCCGCGCCGTCGGAGGTTTCGTCGCCATAGAGCGCCGCAACTGCGGACTCGATTGCGTCCGTCAGCTTTTCGGCATTTTGCAGCACCTTCCGGCGCTCGGAAAGCTCGTCCTCCTCGCCGGGCTGAAGCTCTGCGCGCTCGATCTCGTCGATCTGGAATTTGAGCGTCTCGACCAGCCGGAGCTTCTCCGATTCGTCCATGGACAGCCGGCGGATCTCCTGCTGCACAGCGCTGACCTTGTCATACGCCTGCCGGTACGCTGTCAGCAGCGTTTCATCATGGGCAAACAGATCAAGATACCCGATATGCGTCGTCTCGTCGAACAGCTGCTGGGAGTCGTTCTGGCCGTGGATCTGGATGAGCTGGGTGCCGAGCCTGCGGAGCGTGGAGACTGTGACGGGCTTACCGCTCACGCGGCAGCTGTTTTTCCCGTCGGCGAAGATCTCACGAGAGATCCCCAGCTCCGGCTCATACGGCACTTGATTTTCCGCGAACCACGGCAGCTCCGGCACACCGGTAAAGATCGCGCTGACAAACGCCTTCTGCGCGCCGGTCCGGATCATTTCGCGGGACGCGCGCTCACCTAAAATGGCAGAGATCGCGTCAATGACGATCGACTTGCCTGCGCCGGTCTCACCGGTCAGGACATTGAAGCCATGGTCAAATGTGATCTCTGCCTGTTCAATAACGGCAATATTTTCGATATGCAGCGTAGAAAGCATAGGTCACCCTCCTGTCTGCGCGGCTTTAGTGTTCGATCTGTTCCCGGATCTCTGCGCAGAGATTTGCAGCCGCCTGCGTGTCCTTGAGAACGGCGAAGCACGTATCGTCTCCGGCCAGCGTGCCCAGAAGTTCCGGGATATTCAGCTTGTCAATGGCAGCAGCCGCGCCGTTGGCAAGACCCGGCATGGTCTTAATGACGATCATGTTCTGCGCATACTCGACGCTCGTGATGCACTGCCGGAAGATCAGGTTGAGCTTGGCCGAGAACGTATGCTCCGTGGGCTTCGGTGCGGTGGAATAGCGATAGGTGCCGTGCGGCCCAAGCTCCTTGATGATGCGAAGCTGCTTGATATCGCGGGAGATCGTGGCCTGCGTGGTGCGGAAGCCGGCAGCTTCCAGCTCCGCGAGAAGCTGCTCCTGCGTCTGGACGCTGTGGTCAAGGATCAGCTCCAGGATTTTTTCCTGCCGTTTCGATTTCATATGGGAATTACCTCATTTTTTCAATGAATTTCTTATTCAGGATCTCAAAAAAGCTTGTATTTTTGAGACGCACCAGCTTTGTGACCTTCTGGGAGCTTTTGACCGTGATCTCGTCGCCGACGCTCAGGCGGAACGCCCGCCCGCCGTCAACGGACAAAAACGCGTTATGCCGCCCGACCTTGCCGACCCGAACCGTAATGACCCGGCTGGGGGCGACCACGATGCTCTTGGCCAGCATGGCATGCGCGCAGATCGGCGTGATGAGGAAATTTTTTGCGGACGGCTCGACGATCGGGCCGCCGGCAGACATGGAATAGGCCGTCGAGCCGGTCGGCGTGCAGAGAATGACGCCGTCGCCGGAAAAGCTCGTCGCTTCCACGCCGTCGCAGTAAATGGACAGCTGCACCACACGGGCAATCGCGCCCTTCGTGATGACCGCATCGTTGAGCGCCGTCTCATGGAAGAGGGTCTGTTTGCCGTTTGTCACGCAGACGTCCAGCATAGTGCGCTCTTCCACGGTATAATCGCCCTGCGGGATCTTCCGCAGCAGCTCGATCTCGCCCGCTTCCAGCTCTGCAATAAAGCCCATCGTGCCGATATTCACGCCCAGAATGGGGAGCGAATGCTCCGTTGCAATCTTGGACGCGTGCAGGATCGTGCCGTCGCCGCCGAAGCAGACAAGCATGTCCGCGGTTTTGATCTCCTTCTGGATATCGCGGAAGCGAAGGTCAGACGGAATCTCGAAATTCTTGTCCACATCGAACGGAAGACACAGCGCGACCTCCGCGCCCGCTTCCCGCAGAATGCTGCACGCCAATCTGGCGTTTTTGAATTGTTTGTCCCGATACGGGTTCGGCGAAACGACGATCTTCATACAGCGGTCAACCTTTCAATGCTTCATGCGCCTGCGCAACGAGCGCTTCAATGTCGATCTGGCAGGCTTCTCCCGGCTGCATGGCCAGATGTGCCAGAAATTCGATATTTCCCTCCGGCCCCTTGACTGGCGAAAACGTCAGGTTCCGGATGGTAAAGTGCAGGCTGTCTGCCAGCGCTGTGAAGCTCCGCAGAACCTCGGCATGCACCGCCGGGTCACGAACGACGCCCTTTTTCCCAATTTTCTCTTTCCCGGCTTCAAACTGCGGCTTGATGAGACACAGCACCTGCCCCGTCGGCTTCAGCAGCTTCTGGATGGCCGGGAGCACGATCCTCAGTGAGATGAACGACACGTCCACCACCGACAGATCGAGCGGTTCGCCCAGATCTTCCGGCGTGACATAGCGGATATTCGTCCGCTCCATCACGACGACGCGCGGGTCGGAGCGGATCTTCCATGCCAGCTGACCATATCCGACGTCAATGGCAAAGACCTTGCTCGCGCCCTGCTGCAAAAGGCAGTCGGTAAAGCCGCCGGTCGATGCGCCGGAATCGCTGCATACATAGCCTGTCGGATCCACATGAAAATCCCGCAGCGCCTTTTCCAGCTTCAGTCCGCCGCGGCTCACATACGGGCATGCGCTGCCGCGCACCTCGATAACGGGATCCTCGTCGATATTGATTTCCAGTCCGGCCTTATCGGCCTTCTGCTCGTTTACATAAACCTCGCCAGCCATGATCATGGCCTGCGCCTTGCTTCTGGATTCCGCCAGATTGCGCGAAACCAGCAGCACATCCAGCCGTTCCTTATGCTTCATCGGCCAAGCTCCTCCTGCATCATCTGTGTGATGGACGCCGCATCCAGCCCTGCCGCAGCCAGCAGCGCCTGACAGCTGCCGTGCGGCACTGGCTTCCGGCCGAGGTTGCGCTTGCGGCAGACCGCCGGGATCCCGGCTTCGATCAGGTGGGCAAAGATCTCATCGGCCAGGCACTCCCGGTCCGACGTCTCTTCAAAGACGAAGATCCGCTTTGTCTTGCGGACAGACGCTTCGATTGCCGTCCAGTCGACCGGCGCGATCGTCCGCAGCTTCAGGATCTCGGGCCGGTAGCCTGCGGCCTGCATCGTATCCGCAGCTTGCAGCACGGCGTTGATCATCGTTCCATAGCAGACGATCGTGCAGCTGTAGCCCTCGCAAAGGCGTGTTTCCGCTGATGTCTGCGTATAGCTTCCTTCCGCTCCGCGCGGGTACCGGATCGCAGCGGGGCCGGTACAGATGTATAACGCCGTTTGCAGATCCTCCCGCAGCTCCGCATAGCTCGCCGGGCAGAAAATTTTCATGCCGGGGATCTGGCGCAGATAGCCCACGTCAAACATACCCTGATGGGTCTCGCCGTCCTCGCCGACAAGCCCGCAGCGGTCGACGGCAAAGACCACGTGCAGCTGCTGCAGCGCGATATCATGCTGCAGCATATCGTAGGCGCGCTGCAGGAACGTTGAATAGATCGCCACGACCGGCTTCATGCCCTGCTTGGCAAGACCTGCCGCCATGCAGACAGCGTGGCCTTCGGCAATGCCGACGTCAAAAAAGCGCTCCGGATACGCAGCCGCGAACGGATCCAGCCCGGTCCCATGCTGCATGGCAGCCGTGATGGCGCAGACCGTATCGTCGGCGGCAGCCGCCTTGCAGAGCGCCTGCCCGAACACGTCGGAAAACGCAGGCGCTGCAGACGCGGCAGGCGTGCCGGTCTCCGGGTCAAAGCGCCCGACACCGTGGAAATCCTGCGGCGTCTGCTCCGCGGGCGCGTAGCCCTTGCCCTTTTTGGTGATCAGGTGAATGACGACCGGCTCCTGCAGGGACACAGCCGTCCGCAGAAGCGCCTCGATCCGGGGGATATCGTGGCCGTCGACCGGCCCGAGGTACGTAAAGCCAAGGTTTTCAAAAAGCGTTGTCCCGAGAAGGGAGCGCTTCATTCTCTCTTTGATCTTATGCGTCAGCGCATACAGTTTCCGTCCAAAGCTGCTGCCGGACGTCAGATTCCGGTACCAGAGCTTCAGATCGAGATAGCCGGGGCGCAGGCGCGCCTGCGCAAGATAGCGCGAGATCGCGCCGACGTTCGGCGTGATGGACATGCCGTTGTCGTTGAGCAGGACGATCATCGGCTCGCGGCTCGCACCGGCGTTATTAAAGCCCTCGTAGGCAAGGCCGCCGGTCAGCGCGCCGTCGCCCAGAAGGGCCAGCACATGATAATCGTCTCCGGACAGCGTTCTTGCGCGTGCCATGCCGAGCGCGACCGAAACGGCATTGGAGGCATGGCCGGCAATAAACGCGTCATGGATGCTCTCGCAGGGCTTGGGGAAGCCGGAAATACCACCCTGCTGGCGGAGCGTCGCAAACTGCTCCATGCGGCCGGTCAGAATTTTATGGACGTAGCACTGGTGCCCCACGTCGAAGATGAGCCGGTCCCGGCTGGTGTCAAAGACCCGGTGAAGCGCGACCGTCGTCTCTACGATGCCGAGATTGGAAGCCAGATGGCCGCCCGTCCGGCTGACGTTCCGCACAAGAAACTGCCGGATCTCATCGCACAGCGTCGGCAGCTGCTGCTCCGGCAGGGCAAGCAGATCTTCCCGGGAATGGATTGTCTCTAAAATCATGCAAACCTCGCGATCGCGCAGTTATTTCTTTTTCTGCTTTTTCCGGAACCGCTCCGGAAGCGTCCGGAAAAAGCACAGCGCCTTCGCGGCTGCGCGCACAACAGCCGTGCTGGAGTTCATGGCCAGCGACTTTCCGCAGGCCTTGCCGCCGACCGTCACGCCTGACACGAGGGCAGACAGCAGGAGCGTCACAAAAATCTCCGAGCCGCCGTTTCCAAGCAGCAGCACGCGCGCAGCAATCACCGCCGCAGCCGAGCCGGAAATGACGCCGCAGATATCGCCGATCACATCGTTGCAGAACGAGGAGACCTTGTTGGCGTTGCGGATCAGGCGCAGTGCGTCCGCCGCTTCCGGCACCTTACGCGACGCCATGGCGTGAAACGGCGCTTCATCCGCCGCAGTCACGGCGACGCCGATAATATCGAATAAAATACCGATCAGAACTATGCCGATCAGGATGACAAACGACAAAACGAGCCCGGAGCCCTCCAGCAGATTGGAGGAAACGAAGCTCATCACCGCAGAAATGAGCACGGTCAGCAGGAAGATCAGCGCGATCCACTTAAAATCCGTGCCGGATGACTTGCCGGTTTTTTTCTTTTTCGCAGCAGCCAAAACAGCCTCCACAAACAGATGGTTTGATAGCAAAATACCGCAGGAGCGGATGCGGAACCATTCCGCCGTCCGCGCCTGCGTGTTTTTCTGGTATGCAATGGCAGCCCTTATGATTAATCTTACGGCTTAGGTCGGGTTTGTTTTCCCCGGGAGCATCCTCTCGTCGCCGATGGAGGTGGTTTCCCTTTCATGCTCCTGTTGGTCTGTTGCCATGACCACTACCCGATTGCCACTTAGTCCGTACCGCAATCCCATAAAAGCCCTTTCGACAGCCTAGATGATTTCCACCACAGCTTCCTCCGACTCTTATCCTCTTTTGCAAACCGTCTTTCAAGGGAATATCGCCTGTGCTCAAGGCCATGAGCGCTGGGCGCATCAGCTTCCCTTTCCCGGCCGGTTCACGCAAGGCAGGCTACTCTGCACACAGCGTTCACGGCTTAAAGCCGGGTAGCACCGCAATGCAGGTTCATATCCGGTATCGTACAACGGTCGGATACCACGAAGGGAGTTCGCCGCTGCACAATATCCAGTCTCCACAGCGACCGGGTCATCTTCTCCATGCCATTGGAGACAGCCCGTCCGCCGCAGGCGCAAAATCGCCTTCCCACAGCATCCACCCCAGACTGGGCGTAAGAAGCAGACACCACGGGGTTCACAGGTATGCCAAACAAAGGATTTTTAGGCCCTTCCTCGCAGCCGGCAAAGCTGACTAGGATACTGCGCCATTGCAGAATCAGTATAGCATATTACAGATGTATATACAAGTAATTATTCATAAACTTTCTGTTACAATGGGGCCGGAGTGCCCATTTTTATACATCAATATTCGCGCAGCGCCAGCTGTCCGGCCATCTCCACGAGGAAATCCGAGTTCCGGAAGCACGACAGCGCAGCGATCGCGCTCTTTGTCTCCTCCTCGATCATCTTCGAGCATGCGCCGATACCGTACAGGCGGACGAAGGTATTTTTGTTTTCGTCCACATGCGTCGCCTTGCCGAGCTTTGCCGCGTCGCCGAGGACGTCGAGCATATCGTCGCGGATCTGGAAGGCCAGGCCGATGTTCTGCGCATAGACCCCTGCCGCTTCCAGCTGCTCCTGCGTGCCTCCGCCGGCGACAACGCCGATCTGGCAGGCAGCCTGAATGAGCGCGCCGGTCTTGCGGCGCTGAATGTCATAGATTCCCTGCTCGGTCAGCTCCTGCTCCTCGGCGTCCATGTCGAGCACCTGTCCGCCCACCATGCCAAGCTCGCCTGCCTGCTCCGAGAGGATCCGGATCGCCCTGACCGTCACCGCCGGGTCTGCATCTGCGGAAGACGCCGTCTCAAATGCAGCGGTCAAAAGACCGTCGCCGGCCAGTACTGCCAGCGCTTCGCCGAAGACCTTATGGTTTGTCAGACGTCCGCGGCGGTAATCGTCGTTATCCATGCACGGCAGATCGTCATGGATCAGGCTGTAGGTATGCACCATTTCCAGCGCGCAGGCAAACGGCAGCGCCTTGCGCCAGTCGCCGCCGCAGATGCGGCAAAATTCCAGCGTCAGAACCGGGCGGATGCGTTTGCCGCCGGCAAGCAGGCTGTAGCGCATGGCGTCGAACAGCCGCTTCTGGGGCAGATCCTTGCAGAACTGCTTCTGTAAAAACTCCTCGATCGCCGCGCGGTACTGTGCGATCTGATCATGAAATTCATTCATCGCGTACATACTCCGTTTCCGCCGGCGTTCCGTCGGCCGTTTTCATCAGCTTCACGATCTGCTGCTCCGCGCCGTCAAGCAGCGCCGTGCAGGACTTTACCAGAGCCGTCCCCTCCTGAAACAGCTTCAACGACGTCTCAAGCGGGACGTTTCCCTGCTCCAGTTGGCGGACGATCTCCTCCAGCCGCTGCATGGCGGTCTCAAAGGTCTGGGATTTTTCACTCATGTTGCATCCTCCTGTATCTGTTCCACGCTGGCCGTCAGACTGCCGCTGCTGAGACTGACGCGGATCGTATCTCCCGGCTGTACATCTGACGCGCGGCGAAGAAGCGCCCCGTCCGGGCCGCTGACCATACTGTAGCCGCGCGCGAGCACCTTCAGAGGGCTCATCGCGTCAAGCGCAGCGGTCAGCCGGATAAACTGCTGTTTCTTTTCGTGCAGCGTTTTCTGCTGCGCGGCCTGTAAGCGCGTGGAAAGGAAGTCCAGCAGCACACGCCGATCCTCCAGGTAGTTGAGAGGACTTTGCAGCACACGCTTTTCCGCCAGCCCATTCAACCGCTGGCGGCCCAGCTTTATGGTTTTCTGCACGCTTTGCAGCATAGCCGCCTGCATCATTTGCAGCTTCTTGCGAAGCTCCGCCTGATCGGGCACTGCCAGCTCCGCCGCATTGCTGGGCGTTGCCGCGCGAAGATCGGCGACGTAATCCGAAATCGTGACGTCCGGCTCGTGGCCGACTGCGGAAATGACCGGTATCTCAGAATCAAAGATTGCCCGTGCCACACGCTCGTCGTTGAACGCCCAGAGATCCTCCATCGAGCCGCCGCCGCGGCCCGTGATGATGAGATCCGCGACCTGATACCGGTTCGCATAGCGGATCGCGCCCGCGAGCTCCGCCGGGGCTTCCGCACCCTGCACGCGAACCGGCAGGAGCTTGATCTTACTCAGCGGATACCGCTTGCCGAGAATGCGCAGCATGTCCATGATCGCCGCCCCGGCCGGCGAGGTAATAATCGCGATCGTATGCGGGTACCGCGGGAGCGGCTTTTTGTGCGCCGGATCGAACAGCCCCTCCTTCGAGAGCTTTTCCTTAAGCTGCTCGAATGCGACGTACAGATCTCCCGCGCCGTCGGCGGTCAGGGAATTGCAGTAAAGCTGATACGCGCCGTCGCGCGGAAAGACCGTCACGCGGCCGCAGGCGACGACCTGCATCCCGTTTTCCGGCCGGAAGCGAAGACGCTGCGCGCTGGAGCGGAACATGACGCACCGCAGCGCGCCATCCGCATCCTTCAGAGAAAAATAATGATGGCCGGACGGATAAATCTTATAGTTGCTCAGCTCGCCGCGCACGCAGATGTTCGTCAGCAGCTCGTCGCGGTCAAGCAGAAATTTGATGTATTCATTGACCTGTGAGACGGCGATGATATTCTGCTCCATCACAGTCCCTCCTGCAATGCCGCCAGCACAGCGACACCCATGGCGTTATCCGTGGAGAACTGCGGCTCGGCAAACACCGGCGAAAACTCCCGCATCCGCTCCCGCAGCATGGAATTGGACGCCACGCCGCCGGAGAAAACGACCGCCAGCCCCGGATACTCGGCAAGCGCCGCGCGCGTCGCGTCCGCGATGCAGCCGACGATGCAGTTCACGACGAACCGTGCCGTGTCCGCAGGACTCTGCGTATCGGCGAAGAATTTCTCCGCCTGATTCTGGATGCCGGAGAAGGAAAACTCCAGCCCGCGCAGCTTCACGCGGTATTTGTGTTTGCATTCCGACGTCCGGCTCAACGCGTCGATCGCTTTTCCAGCCGGAAACTGAAGCCCGAGAAGCTGGCCGGTCCGGTCGATGAGCTGACCGGCAGAAATGTCGCTCGTCCCGCCGAGTTTCTCTGCTTTCACATTTTTTCCGTCCGGCGTGACGAGCAGCAGCTCGGTCGTGCCGCCGGACAGGTGCCACGCCAGATGCGGCGTCTGCATAAGGTCAAGACGGCCCGCCGACCATAGGCTCGCGGCAATGTGCCCCTGCTGGTGGGAAACCTCATAAAGCGGCACGCCGAGGATCCGCGCAAGACAGCTGGCCTGCGACCAGCCGGCAAGGAAACATGGCATATAGGAGCCTTCCACGGCACGCGGGCGCGTGCTGACGCCGATCGCCGTCACGTTCTTCAGATCAACCGCCCCGGCGAGCGCGTCCACCAGCTCCGGCAGGCGCTTGACATGCGCAAACAGGGCGTCGGACTGCCGCAGGCCCAGCTCACCCGGCTTCACGTCCAAAAGGCGTGAGCAGTTCTTCCCGCCCACGCCGTCAAAAGCCGCCACCGAAGTGGTATAGTTGCTGGTGTCAAAGCCAAGCGTCAGCATGACTGCTCCATCTCGCGTGCAAAGCCGCCGAGAATGCCGTTGACAAAGGACACCACGTCCTCGTCCTCATACTTGCGCGTCAGCTCGACCGCTTCGTTGATCGCCGCGCTGACAGGCGCGTCGTCCACATACAGCGCTTCGTACATGCATACTTCCATGATGGCGACCGCCATGCGCGCAATGCGGCCAAGCGTCCAGCCGACGGAATATTTCGTGATGTAGCCCTCCAGCTCCTCGCGTCTGGCCTGCACGCCCTGTACGACGTCGGTCAGATAGGCAAGCTGGCGGCTGTCCGGCTTTTCCGCATAGACGTCCGACTCGGTCTTGAGGGTCGGATAATAGGACTCCTCCATGAGCGTTTGCAGCGCTTCTCCGGCAGTCACGTTGTTGAAGTTCATCTCAAAGACGAGATGGCAGGCGATCTCTCTGGCGTTCGATCTGGTCATATAGCTCTCCTTGCTGCTCTTTCTTCCCGTATTGCCAAAAAAGAAACCCTTTACGCCAAGCAAAGGGTTTGCTTTTCCGGATTATTTTTTCAGTTCGCGCGGCATGGCAATGCCGCAGATGTTGACGTCGACCTGCGCCACGCAAAGTCCCGTGATGGACTCCACGCTCGTCTTGACGTTGTCCTGCACCGTCTTGGCAAGGGAAAACACGCTCTGGCCGAACTTGGCAACGACGTCGCATTCGATCTTGACCGTACCGTCCTTTGCGCTGCTTGTCAGGCGGATCCCTCTGGCGACAGCCTTCATACCGAGGATCTCGGCAATATCCGTGCTGATACTGCTGGACAGCCCGCAGACGCCCTCCACTTCAAGCACAGCAGCCGCAGCCACAGACGCGACAACATCCTCGGAGATCTGCAGCGTTCCGTTTTCAAGCTTCTGCGTAAAGTATTCGTTTTTCTCAGCCATAGTGGTTCCTCCGTTTCAGGATTGCATGGAATGGAAAGGATCTGATTTCAATATCGGAATCATTTTACCACAAAACTGCTAAATTGCAATCCCTTTCTGAAAATAGCAGGCGGATCAGGGCTTTACCTCGATGATCCGCACCTGAGAGAGCGGATAGTCCGTCTGCGAGGTCACGATATCCGAAATGAGCGCCGCGTCCGCGTCCCCGAGTCCGTCAGCAGGCGCGGAGACTGCCACGCAGACAACGCCGTCGTTGATATAGGTCACGCAGTCATCGTAGCCCTTGGCGATGACAAGACTCTCGATCTCCGCTTCACTGAGCGCGGTGCCGACGATCTCATTGAGCGTCTGCGTGGCCACCTGCCCGATCTCGTCCGTCTCGTCGTAGGCGATGGTCTGCTCGAGCAGCTCCACGGCAGAATCGCGCGACTCCTGCCGGCTCAGGCGAACCTGCGCAAAATAATCCGCCGCACTCTGCTCCGTCTGCGCCGAAGTTTCGATTGCATCGGCGGACGCGCCGTCTCCGTCGCTGACAAGGAGCGTATCGTCTCCCATCACCTGCTCTGCGGAGAGCGTCTGCGACAGATCCTGCACGTTCTTCTGCGTCTTGGACCAGTTGAGGTACACGCCTGCGCATACGAGCAGCAGTACCGATGCAATGATTGCGTTTCTTTTCCAGATCTTCATTCTGATTCCTCCTATTGCCCTTTCATTTTCACAACTGCGATCTGATTGCTCCCAAGCCCCGTAAGGCTTGCAACAGCCTGAACTACCGCCAGTCGGACGCTCGCCCGGTCTGCGCCGTCGCACACGACGAGCGCTCCCTGATACTGCGGGGCCAGCGTCGTCTGCACGACCGGCTCCTTGCCGGAGCCGCTTGTCTGACCAAAGACCGTCTCGCATTCCTCCGTCGTTCCACTGCCGGACGTGACCGTGCGCGTATCCGTCTGGTAGACCGATGCGCCGGAGGTACGCAGCGTCAGCATGAGCTCCACGCGCCCGGCGCCCTCAATCCGGGAAAGGATCGTCTCCATCTCCTCTCGCGACGGCGTCAGCTCCAGTGCCTGCGCCGTCTGGCTCTCCGTCCGGGCTGGCTGCGCGCTGCGTTTTCCGGTCGGCAGCAGCATAAGAAGAAGCCCCGCCGCAAGGATCAGAAGCGGGAGACGGAATCTGGCCAGTCCGGCGCTCAGCCGCTTTTGCAGCTCTGACAGCTGCGCCTTTGTCACGGCTGCCATGTCTGCCGCTGCTTCGGCACAGCGAAGGTCTCTTCAATATACGCCTGCAGCCGTTCTTTCTGTGCCGGATTTGCTTCTCCGCAGATCGTCACGCCGCATGGATACGGCGTCGACGCGCGTGTCTGCATCTCGACACAGACGGTGACGTCCAGCCCCAGCGCGGATGCTTTGTCCAATATATATGTCTCGATCCGTCCGGATATGATCCGGGCCACAAGCTCCTGATTCTGAATTTCGATTCCCGTTCTGGCTTCCTCCTTTTCAAGCTCCAGCCGGCTGATCGTCTCTGCAAGCGCGTCGTAGTCCAGCTGCGCGGCAGGCGTCAAGGCCAGCAGCAGTATCACAAGGCTGCATACGAGCGCAGCCGTCCTTCTCGCCCTGCCCTGCGGCAGCAGCGCCAGCAGCAGGGCGGAAAAAAACGCGCCCGCCGTCAGCCGCAGAAGATACTCCCGCACTGCGGCGATCATCCGCTCACCACCTTCATAAAGCAGCAGGTGCTGAACACCAGCATCAGCGCCGCACACCCGACGATGCCGAGCAGAATCCCCATCGGCTCTGTCAGAGACGAGAGCAGCCCCGCGTGCTGCTTTTCCGCCGTCAGCTCCGCAACGGCTGTCGTCAGCTTCATCGTCAGAAAACAGACGCCGATCTTCGCAAACGGAACCAGCGCCATGGCAAGAACGGCCAGAATGCCGAACGTCCCCGCTGTCGTGCGCAGCAGCCGCGCACTCTGCAAAACGGCCTCCGAAGCGTCCGACACGATCGCACCTACCACCGGGATCGCCGCGGAGAGCGTGGATTTGGCCGCTTCCACTGCCGCTTCGTCGCTGCTGCCGGACAAAAGCCCCGTCAAAGACAGATATGCCGTAAAAACATACATCATCCCCTTCAGCGCCGCGCGGACGCACCAGCCGGTCAGCTGCCGGAGCCCGGATAATCTGCCGTCCGGCAGCGCACATTCCGCCGCGGCCAGCCCGATAAAGGCGTAGATCAGCGGAATGAGCAGCGTCCGGATCAGGCTGATAAGCAGACTGAAAAACAGCGACGAGCCCATATACAGTGCACCCGCCCCCGTCACAGCACCGGAAGCCGCCGCCGCGCTGCACATGACCGGCAGCAGGAGCTTGGCGTAGGTCTCCATATCCGCAAGCATCGTGTCGGCCAGGCCGATCATGCTCCGCATGCCGGTCGTAAAGATCGCCGTGATGGCAAGCGCGCCGGTCATCGCGGCAATCTGCCCGCCGTTTTCTCCAACCTGCCGGACAAGGCGGCAGATCAGCGCCGCGGCAAGCAGCATCGCCGCCGTACGCATTGCTTCGCGCAGCGTGCTGAGGGATAAGCCGGACGCCCACTTGACGAGGTTCAGAAGGGCTGACCCCGGATCTGCCGCCTTTGACGGGCTGTAGTCCTGCATGGCTTCCCGTGCGGAAGCAGGAAGCCCCGATTCCAGCGTGTCCAGCTGCAACAGTCTCTGCTCTTCCTCCATGACATCCACGGCGCGGACGGACGCAGTCAGCCCCACGATCAATAGAATTATCAGCAGCCAGCGGCGCATGCTACCCTCCGATCATGTTCTGTAAGAGCGACAATACAAGCTCCAGAAGCGGCAGTGACAAATACAGGCATAAAATCCCGCCGCACAGCTCGACTGTCCCGGCCAGCGCCTGCCTTCCGCCGTCCCGGCACAGCGCCCCGGCCAGCTGGGTGAGCATCCCCACCGCCGCAGTCTTCAGAAGCGGCGAGAAGACCGCGCCGGACAACCCCGTCAGCGTCTCCAGCTTCTTGAGGAACTCCAAAAGCTGTGAAAAGAATGGCAGCGTCAGCAGCAGGCACAATACGCACCCAAGCGCGCACAGAGCCAGCGTCAGCTCCGGCGCCTGTTTCTGCAAAAGCAGACACAGAATGCAGCACAGCAGCGCCGCCGCGATCAGTTTTCCGGCAGTCTCCATTAAAACTCAAAGAGCGTTTTGACCATCTCAAACAGCTCTGCGATCCGCTGCACCACGATCATCAGCACAACGACCAGCGCCGCCAGCGACGTCATGGTCGCCTGCTCCTCGCGCCCGGAGCGGACGAGAACCTGATTAAGAATGGAAACAATGATCCCGACTGCCGCGATCTTGAAAATCAAATCAATGTCCATATCACACCAGTATCACCGCGATTGCAAGTCCCGTACAGACCGCCAGACTGATATACGTCCGGCACCGGGCGCGGCTGCCGGACTGGATCATCCTTGCTTCCGCACGCAAGCGCTCCAGCGCCAGCTCCAGCACCTGCAAATTTCCCTCCAGATCATACCGGCCCAGCGCGTCAAACAGCGCCAGAAGTGCGCTGTGCGTGCCGGCCGTCAGCTGAAGCCCGCTTGTCCGTTCCATTGCTTTGCGGCAGGCATAGCCGACCGTGCATGTCCGGCTGGATTGCAGGCGGTCGGACATGCCGGAGAAAAACGCCGCCACCTCCCGGTTCGGCATCCCACCGAGCACCGCGAACGCGTCCGGCAGCGGCGTCAGCCTGTATTGCAGCTCATGCCGCAGCCGCAGCAGCGCGTCAATCAGCGCAACGGTCTGCGCCTGCTGGCGGCGTACCGTCCGCGCCAGCCCAAGCCCCACTGTCCCAGAGGCCGTCAGAATCAGTATCATCCCGATCGTTTTGAGCATACCGGATCCTTTCTGTATGAAATGTCCTGTCCCTATGGAGGAGCAGCAGCCGACGGAACAGGCCGCTTGAAAGCATGGCCCGGCAGAGCGGCTTCTGCTCCAGCTCCTCACGGGAGCCTGCGTGAATGGTCGCAAGCAGACGCACGCCGCAGCCCGCCAGCTGCCGGATGGCATCCAGATCCTCCGGCTGCGTGATCTCGTCCACCGCGATCCAGTCCGGATTCATGCCGCGCAGCAGCATCAGCATTCCCTCTGCCTTTTTGCAGCCGGACAGCACGTCCGTGCATGGGCCAAGGTCGAACGCATGGTATCCCCCCGCGCCGCCTGCCAGCTCCAGCCGCTCATCGACGACCGCGACGCGCTGCCCCATCTCCGAAAGAACGCGGATGCAGCTGCGCAGCAGCGTCGTCTTGCCGCTGCCCGGCGCGCCGGCAAGCAGGCAGGAGCCGTCCAGACTTGGCCGCAGCAGCTGCGGCGGGTGCCGGATCTCATACGGGATGCGGATGGCAAGAGACGTGACCTCCCGGATCCCGGCGATCTGTCCGCCCTGCACCACCGCACTTCCGCATACGCCGATCCGCACGCCGCCGGTGATCGTCAGAAAGCCCTCCCGCAGCTGCTCCTGTACGGCGTATTGTGACTGCCGGCATGCCGCCATCAGAACCCGCTGCAGCATCTCCGGTGTGACCGGCGCCGTGCCAGCCTGCGCGGCGAGCGGATGCTCCCGTCTGCGCATCACAATGGCCGGGGCGCGGCCTGCCCGCAGCCGTATCTCTTCGACCGGCGCATCGTCCCACGCGCGCAGCGCCTGCTGATACGCCTGCGGCAGGATTTGCAGCACCTGCTCCAGCAACGTCCTCACCTCTTCTCTGTCACAGTCTATTGCCCCGCCGCCCGCAATATGCCTGCGCTTGACAAACCAATCCCGGCATTGTAAAATACCCATGTTTTGTATCCATATCTGCCCCCGTAGCTCAGTTGGATAGAGCGGCCGCCTCCTAAGGTTGCGTTACAACGGTCACCTTGGAAAAACTTCATATAGGATTCAAGTTCGAGTTTCTTCGGGCTTAGTCATAAAACCAGCCATGTCTCAGTAGCTCAGTTGGATAGAGCACACGCCTCCTAAGCGTGGGGCCGGAGGTTCAAATCCTCTCTGGGACGCCAGCTAACAACGCCGAAAGCCTTTGTTTTCAAGGGTTTTCGGCTTTTCTTATATGAAAAGGCACGAAAAAGCTCTTTCACTGTATGAGATAAAATTCTACTCCAAAATTTGATTTTTGACAACCCCTCCAGAATCGAACGGTTGTTATAAGACAAAATCGCCAGCTAATTTTTAGCAGAAAACGGGCTGTTCTTGCTAATGAAAATGCCCTTCCTGCTAATCAGCCCCAAAATCGTGCCCAAAATCCAGCTAATCAAAAAAGGCGGATGTTTTGAGTACCATGCAGTTATAGCAGATAAAATTGAATATCGTTATATACATAGAGCGTCTATTTGCCCCGCATCGGGGATGGATAGGCGCTCTTTTTTTATGCCCAAAACCATGGGCAAATACAAGAGATTGGAGGTGTTTTATTTGAGCAAGCCTGTTTATACCGCAGACAAGCCGAGCGACTGTCATTACTGCTACTTCTGGACGAATGGCAGAAAGGGTTGCCGTCTGGGTAGAAATAATTGCTACTACTTAATCTCTTTGCCGCCGAAACCCAAGTCGGAATGTGATGGCTGTCCCTATGGGCGAGATCACCCGTGCATTGGCTGGTGTACGAAGAAGGTTATGCGTGAAGTGGGGCTTCGTTGATATAAATGCGTATGAACAGGAATATGCTTCTCAAACCGATTACCGCACGGTAGAGGATCAGGAACTGGATGCAGATATTATGGCATCCACCTACGGTCTGCCGGAAATGGCAAGAATGCTTGGGGTACATCGTCAGACCATTTACTATATCGTTGCCAATGAAGATTTTGAGCTTATCAAGGTTGGCAGGTATAAGCGAGCTACCAAAGAGAGCTTTGAAAAATGGTATCACAATCAGACCCGCTACCAGTTAGCGGAAGATAGACAGGAAAGGAGCTGATTACATGGCATCTATCGTTAAGAGAAAAAAGAAGTATTCTGTGGTTTATACATACACCGATGAGAACGGCAACAAGCGTCAGAAGTGGGAAACCTTTGAAACGAATGCCGAAGCAAAGAAAAGGAAGTTGCAGGTTGAATATGAGCAGGAGTCCGGAACCTTTATTCCCCCTTCTGCTAAAACCGTCAATGATCTTTTGGATGAGTATATGTCAATCTATGGTGTGAACACCTGGGCGATGTCTACCTATGAAAGCAGAAAGAGCCTGATTGCAAACTATATTCGTCCCCTCATCGGTGATATGAAGCTGGAGGATGTCACGCCGAGAATCATGGACAAGTATTACCGAGATTTGCTTTCTGTCAAAGCGGTTTCTTCTAAGTATGTAAAAGCCCGTACTGAATATCTGACTCCGCATACTGTCCGAGAGGTTCACAAGACATTGCGAAATGCTTTCAATCAGGCGGTCAAGTGGGAATTGATGACCAGAAACCCTGTGGAACACGCTACGCTGCCGAAGGAAGAACACAAGACCAGGGACATCTGGACAGCAGAAGTGCTCCAGAAGGCTCTGGAAGCCTGTGACGATGATATTCTTCGTCTGGCTATTAACCTTGCCTTCTCCTGTTCCCTGCGAATGGGCGAGCTTCTGGGGCTTACCTGGGACTGTATTGACATTTCCCCTACCAGTATTGAACTTGGTCAGGCAAGCATCTTCGTTGAAAAGGAGTTGCAGAGAGTAAATCGTGAAGCGATGGCAGATCTGGACGGTAAGGACATCATGTTCAAGTTCCCGCCGACCTTCGCCAGTACGCATACCGCATTGGTTCTCAAAACTCCTAAGACCAAAACAAGTGTCCGCAAGGTGTTCTTACCGAAAACCGTAGCGGAAATGTTGGTACAGCGAAAGGCTGACATCGAAGAACTGAAAGACCTTTTCGGTGACGAGTTCGTAGACTTCAATCTGGTTTTCTGTTCTTCCAATGGCAAGCCGATTGAGGGGCAGGTTATCAACCGTGCTTTCAATAAGCTGATTGAGGAGAAGGGACTGCCGAAAGTGGTTTTCCATAGTCTCCGACATTCCAGTATCACTTACAAGCTGAAGTTGAACGGCGGCGATATGAAATCCGTTCAAGGCGATTCCGGTCATGCACAGGTCAAGATGGTAGCGGATGTTTACTCCCATATCATCGACGATGACCGCAGACTGAACGCTGAAAGAATGGAAGCTGCGTTCTACTCAGGCAGACAGGCAACGCCTGAGCCGGTTCAACCAGCCGCAACGGAAAGCTCCGCTGATGATAAAGAACTTCTTCTGAAGCTTCTGCAAAATCCGGAAATGGCAGCACTCCTGAAGTCGCTGGCAAAAACATTATAGTAACTGCAAGGGCAGATCCTTTTACATAGCTACAATAGCTGTAAAAGGGTCTGCCCTTATTTTTTTGTTATGGAGGTCAACGAGTATGGATAGAATCTTTATGGACGAGTATTACGAGCATCTGAGAGCTGACAATATCGAGGCATTTTCCAAGGAAAGGAACGACGAATATGTTGGCAGAGCTGAGGAATACAAAGCAGCAAAGTCGGCATTGCTTGAAGGATTGGGACTTGAGCATTTGTTTGACCATAGCCATGAACTGACTCCGAAAGAAAAAGCAATATGGATGCTGTTCGATAGGGTTTATGTAGCAGAGCTTCTGGCAAGGGATGCTTTTGCCAAGGGTGCTTATATGCTCGGTGCTGAGGACAGAGAGATCATGCTGAAATAAAAAAAGACCTGCTTCGGCGGGTCTAAATTACATAGAATCAATGAGTCTGAAAAAACCTTTGAAATTCTTAATAATACTGGTTGAAAAATTCATTTTGAAATGATATATTAAACAGACTGAAATCTGAGTCTAAAGTCGCCAGCGCTCCCGCACGAGAATGAATAGGATTTCCTATCATTTCGTATCACGAGAAGTTACATAGAGGAATTTGCTTGCACTTGCAACGTCCACCGAAAATCGAAAGCCTTGCTAATTTCGAGCCAATCGGACGGTGTAAAATCCCTATGAAAATGCTTATGAAGCGTAATACCAGATAGGATTTGAAACAGTGAAAAACCTTGTATTTCCAAGGATTTTCTTGCACTGTGTTGCACTTGGTTTCATCGTATCGGGTCTACTCCTAAGCGGCAGGCCACTGGTTCGAATCCAGCCGGGGGTGCCAAAGCACTGCTGCAAGCACTTTTGGGAGCTTGCAGCAGTTTTGTATATAGAAAACGCCTTTCCGGGTTGGAAAGGCGTTTCTCGCAATTTAAAATTACTATTGATTTACTTCTTCAGAAAAAGCTTCTGCGGGGCTTGACAGATACGGACTTCGGCTATATTATAACAGCGTTATATAACGTTGTTATAAAGGAGCAGACCATGGCTGAACTTCCGCAGTCCACATTGGAAAGAATCCTCGCAGCAGCCCGAGCCGAGTTTCTGGAAAAGGGGTATCGGGCCGCTTCCCTGCGCAACATCGTCAAATCGGCCGGGGTCACGACCGGCGCATTCTATGGCTATTACAGCAGCAAGGAAGCGCTGTTTGCCGAGCTGGTGGATGAGCCGTACCGCTACGTTCTGCGCGTCTACCGCGCAGCCGTGGAGCAATTTGAACGGCTGCGGCCGGACACGCAGGTTCTGCGGATGGGCGACGCCGGAAAGGACTGCATGCAGGAGCTTCTTGTGTATATGGACGCACACCGGACAGAATTTCATCTGATCCTGGAGCGCGCCGAGGGCACGCCCTACGCCCATATCGTAGACGAGCTGGCCATGCTCGAAGCTGCTGCGATCGAGCAGCACTGCAAAACGCTGCAAGCGCTCGGCTATGCCGTGCCGCAGATCGACCCTCAGCTGGAGCACATGCTCCTGACCGGGATGATCAATACCTTTTTTGAGATCATCATTCACGATATGCCGCTCGCGGCTGCCCAGGGATATCTGGATCCGCTGGGCGACTTTTACACCGCAGGCTGGCGAAAGCTCATGGGACAGTAACGGCTGCCGCCTGCATGCTGTTTCTATGTGTGTCAGTTAGATATGCCTAACTCAAAATATCATTTCGGGAAGAAAAGAGGTCATTGCATAAAAGCAGAGAAAAAAAGCTGGATGCGCGCGCTGTTTGCCTACGCGGAGGGCGAAAAGAAACGGCTTGTCCTGTCTGTCGTATTATCCGTCCTGAGCGTCATGCTGGGGCTTGCGCCGTTCTACTGCATGTACCGTCTGCTGTGCCTGTTTGTGGATGGATGCGCGACGGCAGCGGGGATCACACAATGGTGCCTGCTGTCGCTGGCCACCTATGCCGGAAAGATCGTACTGTTCAGCCTGTCCACCGGCGTTTCGCACAGCATGGCCTATACGATCCTTGCGGGGCTCCGGCGGCGGCTTGCCGACCGGTTTCTGCGCGCGCCGCTCGGCGACGTGGAATCGCGCTCCATCGGCGAGATCAAGAGCATGATGGTGGATAAGATCGAAAATCTCGAGCCGCCGCTGGCGCATATGATCCCGGAGGGCGCAGGGCATATCGTGCTGCCCATTGTGAGCATTGCGGCGCTCGCGTGCATTGACTGGAGGCTGGCACTGGCTTCTCTCGTCACGTTCCCGCTGTCGATCCTCTGCATGGGGCTGACGTTCAAGATCAGTGGGGAAAGCTTCGCGAAATATGACAGATCCGCGAGCTATATGAACAGCACTATCGTTGAGTACATTGAGGGCATTGAGGTCATCAAAGCCTTTGGCCGCGCGGGTGTAAGCTACGAAAAATACGCCGCTGCCATCACGGATTTCCGTACCTTCGTAGTCAAATGGCTGACCTCCACGTTTGTGACCATGAAGCTGAGCTTCGCCCTCTTCCCTTCCACGCTGATCGGTACGCTTCCGGCGGCGCTGGCGCTGGCCAGCCGCGGGACAATCACCGCACCGGAGACCGCACTGGCTGTCATGCTATCCATTTCCATGGTCGGATCGCTGGCAAAGCTGGAAGTCTTCTCTGAAAACATGCGGCAGGTCAAATTCACCGTCGAGGGGCTGGAGGAATATCTGGAGCTTCCGTCTCTGCCGGAGCCTGCGCAGTGCGCGAAGATCGCACACACGGACGTGTCCCTCAAAAACGTCCACTTTTCCTACACCGGAGATGCTGCGGACGAGGTTCTGCACGGCATTGACCTTGATCTCCCGGAGGGCAGCTTCACGGCGCTGGTCGGCCCGTCTGGCGGCGGCAAATCGACTGTTGCCAAGCTGATTGCGCGCTTCTGGGACGTCAGCAGCGGCGCAATCACCATCGGCGGCGTCAATCTCAAAGACATGCCGCTCTCGCAGCTGTCCGAGTACGTCAGCTTCGTGACGCAGGACAATTTCCTGTTCCGCTGCTCGCTGCTGGAAAATATCCGCCTTGGCAACCCGAATGCGACAGACGAGGAGGTCAGGGCCGCCGCCCGCGCCGCACAGTGTGAGGAGTTCATCCAGAAGCTGCCGCAGGGCTATGACACGCCCGCCGGTGAAGCTGGCAAGCGTCTGTCCGGCGGCGAAAAGCAGCGCATCGCCATCGCGCGCATGATGCTCAAAAACGCGCCCATCGTCATCCTTGACGAAGCGACCGCCTTTACAGATCCGGAAAACGAAGACAAGATTCAGCGCAGCATCGCCGCGCTGACCCGCGGCAAGACGCTGCTCGTCATTGCGCACCGGCTCTCCACCATCAAAAACGCAGACCGGATCGTGCTGCTCCAAAACGGCAGGATCCTTGCTTCCGGCACGCAGGAGCAGCTGCTGGAAAAGAGCGAACTGTACCGTGACATGTGGCAGGCGCACATCGGCGCAAAAAACTGGGCAGTCTCCACCGCGGCGAAGGAGGGATAAGCCATGTTCAAGACTGTAAAACGGATCATCGACTGGTGCGGCGCGTTCAAGGGCAAGCTGTATCTCGGCTTTGTCATGACGTTTTTCTCACACATCTTTGCAGCCATGCCGCTGGCGCTGGCCGCCTATGCTGTCGGGCAGCTGATTGATGCGCAGCGCGCCGGAACGGCATTTGACACGTCTCTCATCTGGAAATGCATCGTGCTTCAGATCGTTCTGGTCTTCCTTCGCTTCCTGTTCGATTATTTCCGGGCAAGATTGCAGGAGCCAATCAGCTACCAGCTGACCGCACGCGACCGGCTGGCCATCGGTGACGCGCTCAAGCGTGTCTCGCTCGGCTATTTCCAGCAGGTCAGCACCGGCAGCATCCTCTCCTCCATCACGACCGGCCTTTCCACGCTGGAAAACATGGGCATCCGTATGATCGATAACTTTGTGGGCGGATATCTGAACTTTCTCGTCATTTTCGTCTGCCTTGCGGTTTGCAGCCCGGTCACGGCGCTCATTGCGCTGGCAGCCGCGGCGGCATCGCTTCTGTTCATGCTGCTGATCTCGCACTACAGCCGCGTCAACGCGCCGGTCGAAGCGCAGGCCAACCGCGATCTGACCGGTGCCGTCATCGAATACGCGCGCGGGCTTACCGTGGTCAAATCCTTCGGGCAGAGCGGCGCGTCGATGGCTTCTGTCACGCGGGCCATTGACGACAGCAGAAGGATCCATCTGAAGATCGAATGGGGCTATGTGCCCGGCAATGCGCTGCACCTGCTTGCGCTCAAATGCGGCTCCGTTGGGCTTGCACTGTCGGCAGCGCTGCAATGCCTGCGCGGGCAGATGGATTTTTCCATGACGCTGATGTTCGTCTTCTTCTCCTTCAGCATTTTTGCAAGTCTGGAGCCGATCAGCGACAGCGCGCACACGCTCGGTGTCATCGACGACGCGATGGATCAGCTGGATGCGCTGCGCGGCGAGCAGTTCATCGACGCTGCCGGACGCGAGATCGCGCTCACGCACTACGACACTGCGTTCCGGAACGTTGATTTCGGCTATGATTCCCGGCAGGTTCTGAAAAACGTCAGCTTTACCATTCCGGAGCGCACCTCCACCGCCATTGTCGGCCCGTCCGGCTCCGGCAAGACGACGATTTGCAGCCTGCTCGCAAGGTTTTACGATCCGCAGTCCGGCTCCATCACTGTCGGCGGACACGACCTGCGTGAATTTACATGCGACAGCCTGCTCTCCAATATTTCCATGGTGTTTCAGAATGTCTATCTCTTCCACGACACCATCCGCGCGAATATCCTCTTCGGCAGGCCCGACGCCAGCGAGGACGATATGATCGATGCGGCCAAAAAAGCCCGCTGCCATGCGTTTATCATGGCACTGCCCGACGGATACGACACCGTCGTCGGCGAGGGCGGCGGCACGCTCTCGGGCGGCGAGAAGCAGCGCATTTCCATTGCCCGCGCGATCCTCAAAAACGCGCCGATCATCATTCTGGATGAAGCGACAGCCAGCATCGACCCGGAAAACGAGCACCTGATCCAGCAGGCCATTTCCGAGCTGACGCGCGGCAAGACCATCATCACCATCGCGCACCGTCTGGCGACCATCCAGAATGCCGATCAGATCCTTGTCGTAGACGACGGCCGGATCGCCGAGCGCGGCACACACGCGGAGCTTGTGCGGCAGGATGGGCTTTACAAGCGCTTCACGTCTATCCGCGAGCAGGCGGAGGGCTGGCGCATCGCGGCGGAATAAGCCATCTGACACAGAAAAGGGGGATCTCCATTCTTGGAGATCCCCCTTTTTGTACCTAAGTTGGTTCCTGTTCCGCTATTACACGGAAAGCTCCATCAGTCTGCGGTAAGTCTCAAAACCGATGGCTTCGTAGAAGCGCTGCGCGTCTTCATTGAACGACCAAACGTCCAGCTCCACCCGTGCAAACTGCATCCGGGCGGCTTCCTGCCTGCAGAAATCGATCAGCGCAGCCCCGACGCCGCGGCGGCGGAAGGCCGCGTCCACGCCAAATTCCTCGATGTGGTAATACCGTCTGGCGCATTGATAGGCAGACGCCGGACGATCCATATACTGCACGACCGCAAAGCCGCAGACCACTCCATCCAGACAGGCGACGATCACATCTGCGTCCGGCGCTTCCTGCGCCCTGTAAACGCTCTGCCGCAGCTCTTCGCAGAAGTCCGGGCGGAAAATATCCGGCCGCCCTGCTGCATGCAGGGCATTCACCATCTGCCGAAGCTCGTTGACCCGGTCAAGCTCTGTACGCTCTGCGTATCGGACTGTTATACTCACTTGCTGTCTCCTTCTTTCCGGCTTCGCTCTATTTTTGCAAGGAATCGGTCGATGTGCGCGTCCAGGAGGTCAAACACCGGCTCCTTTTCCGCCGCGCCGTCATAGACGCTGTAGAGCAGAAACATCGGCCCGTAAAACTCCAGTGCCAGCTGCATGGCCGTTTCCTCAGAATCCGACAGCTTGCGGAAGATCGCCGCCATGTATGCTGCGGGGCCGGCAGCCAGATAGTCCTGATACAGCTGCGCAAGCTTTGGATCGCGGTACTGCTCCAGCGTCAGCATTTTGCGGAAACGCGAGGACGTCTCGTCCTCCGTCCAGTGCCGGAACTGCGCAATGCTGTATGCGCGGATCTTTTCGACCGGCGTGTGCAGATAGGCTTCGGCGAAGCCATCCGGCTCCGTCTCCGGCATTTCGTATTCCTTCGCGCGTTCGTAGTCCAGCTCGTTCATCCGCTGCACGATCCGGTCGAGAATTTCCTGCTTGCCGGCATAGTGCTTATAGAGCGCCGCCTTTGTGATCCCGAGCCGCTGCGCGATGTCGTTCATTGAGGTTCCGAGATAGCCGCTCTGTGAAAACAGCTCCAGCGCGGTATCGATGATCCGTTCTCTGGTATCGCTCGCCAAATCGTATCCTCCTTTATAAGTGACCGTTCGGTCTCTGATAGTATACCGGCCACGCCCCGGCCTGTCAAGCGGTGGATTTCCCGCCGCAGAAAAATGGGGTAGAAACTCGCCGCGTTCCGTGGTAAGATAACAGTTGCTTTCAAAAAGGAGGAATGATCGTGCTGAATTACAGCTTTCTGCTTCTGGCAGGCATTTTGCAGGGCGTGATGATTTCGCTCAACGCGCAGCTGGGAAACCATTTCAGCCTGTTCGGGGTCTGTTTTTTCGTACATGGAATCGCACTCATCCTGCTGCTTGGGTATCTTCTCCTCAAGCGGCAGCCGCTGCGCTTTTCTGGTGCGCCGTGGTATGTGTATCTGGTCGGCCTAATGGGCATTGGGATCGTCGCCACGTCGAGCTGGTGCACGCTGCATGTCGGTGCGAGCGTATTTATGGCGCTCTCCACGGCCGGACAGCTTGTCTCGTCCGCGCTCATTGACCGCTTCGGTATGTTCGGCATGCCGGTCGCGCGGATCCAGAAAAAGCAGCTGCCGGGCTATGCGCTGGTGCTGCTCGGCGTGGTGCTGGTCATCTTGAACTGAAGGAGGGACGGACAATGATCTACATTCTGACCTCGCTTGCAAACGGCTTTTTCAATTCGGTCAACCGCATGACGAACGTCCGCGCCGGAAAAATCTTCGGAACCGGCAACGGCGCGCTTATCAATTACGTACAGGCAACCGTTCTGTCCCTGCTCCTGATCTTCGTGATGCGCGACGGGAACGAGCTTTCCTGGGGACATATCGTCTCCGTGCCGTGGTGGGTCTATCTCGGCAGTGTCTGCGGGCTTCTGGCGCAGCTGCTGCAAATCATCGGGACGCTCCGCTCCAACGCGCTCATCTCCTCCGTTCTGATGCTGGCCGGCAATCTCGGTATTTCCCTCGTGCTGGATTACGTGTTCTACGGCACGTTCAGCCTGCTGCGCGCAGCCGGGATCCTGCTCATCCTGCTCGGCATGACGTGGGTGGAAAAGGAAAAGAAAAGCGGAGCCGCGGGCACAGAGGAAAACCGTGATTGAGTTGACATAAAAAATCCAGTCTCCTGTGAGACTGGATTTTTTTATTCGATCAAAACGTCTGACGGGTATGCTTCCAGCAGCGTCACCGTGGAAAGCTCTGCGCCGAAGCGCGCCATATTGCGCTCGCACTTGCGGCGGATACCGCAGACATCCTTTTCGTCGATCGGGATGTGGTAGACATAATTCTTTTTCGCCGCTTCCGCCAGCAGCGCGCGCGTCTGCGGATACGACAGATACTGCCCGTTCCAGAATGCGGCGTCCACGCGCCGCCCAGCGAGGACAGACCGATGCAGTGCCGCGTCGATCTGTGCATCCCCCGTCACATAGATGCACTGCCCTGCTGCTTCGACCAGAAAAACGCCGTGGTCGATCGCGTCCCAGCCCGGCACGGGGATATGCGGGAAGCGGTAAAACGAGACGCGGAACGGGCCAAGCTGCATGATCTGCTCCTGCGGCGTATCTGCCCGCGGGACAAAGACCGGCGCACCGCTCACCTGCGCAAGCTGCTGCGTGCGGCCTTCATTGTAGTGATCGGGGTGCGCATGCGTGCAAAGAATCCCGCAGAGCACGTCAAACGGCGGCGCAAGCGCCATCATGCGGGAAAACATCTCGGGCGGCAGCCCATAATAGCAGCGGAACTGCTTGTTGAGCGCATCGATGAGCAGCGTCTGTCCATCCTGTTCGATTGCAAGCCCGCAGCTGCTGAGAAGCGTCACCTTCATTGCAGCATCTCCAGAAATTCCTGCTCGGAAAGAACCGGGATCCCCAGCTCATTGGCCTTTTTCAGCTTGCTGCCCGCGTTCTCGCCTGCGACGACATAGGTCGTCTTTTTGGACACCGAGGACGCGGCCTTTCCGCCGAAGCCTTCGATCTTTTCCGTCGCTTCCTCGCGCGTGAACAGGCTCAGTGCGCCGGTCAGGACGAACGTCTTGCCCGCGAAGCGCGTATCCGTTACGTGATTGGTTGACATAAAGTTTACGCCAGCCACGCGCAGCCGCTCGATGAGATCCTGCGACTGGCTGCTTGCAAAGTAATCCAGAATATTCTGCGCCGTGGTCTCGCCGATATCCGGAACTGCGGTCAGCTCCTCGAGCGTCGCATGCTGCAAAGCATCAAGGCTCCCAAACGTACCTGCCAGCACCTTGGCCGCCTTGCTGCCGACCTGCCGGATGCCAAGCGCGCACAGAAGACGTGAAAGATCGTTCTGCTTGCTCGCTTCGATGGCGGCTTCCAGATTGGCCGCAGATTTTTTTCCCTGTCCGGGCAGCTCCGCGAATGCGTCATAGTCCAGCTGGTAGAGATCCGCCGGATTGGAGACCATCTTCTTTTCGATCAGCAGATCGATGATCGCGCTGCCAAGACCGTCAATGTTCATCGCTTCGCGCGAGACAAAATGCGCAAGGTTCCGCGACAGCTGCGCCGGACACTCCGCGCCGGTGCAGCGCAGGGCGACACCGTCCTCATCGCGCACGACCGGCGCGCCGCAGACCGGGCAGCGATCCGGCAGCCGGTAGGGCTGCGCGCCCTCCGGACGCTTGGACAGAACGACCTCCAGAATTTCCGGGATGATCTCCCCTGCCTTGCGGATCTTTACGGTGTCGCCGATGCGGATATCCTTATCGGTGATGAAATCCTGATTATGGAGCGTGGCCGCCGTCACGGTTGTTCCTGCAAGATGCACCGGCGCGACGATAGCGCGCGGCGTCAGGACGCCCGTGCGCCCCACCTGCACGACGATATCCTGCAAAACCGTCTCCTTGACCTCCGGCGGATATTTGAAGGCCGCCGCCCAGCGCGGGAATTTCGCCGTGCTGCCGAGCCGCGCGCGGCCGGCAAGGCTGTTGAGCTTCATAACGGCTCCATCAATGTCATACGGCAGGTCATAGCGTGTTTCGCCAAGCTCTGTAATAAGCTGCCCTGCTCTTTCCATATCGCGGCAGAGCGTATACGGGATGACCTTGAAGCGGAGACTGCGGAGATAGTCCAGCGTCTCGCTGTGCGTCGTGAACGCCATGCCGTCGGCCAATTGCAGATTGAACACGAGAATATCCAACTTTCGCTTTGCTGCAATGCCGGGGTCGAGCTGGCGCAAAGAGCCTGCGGCTGCGTTGCGCGGATTGGCAAAGAGGGGCTTACCGAGCTTTTCCTGCTCGGCGTTGAGCGCTTCGAAGCTCGTGCGCGGCATAAAGACCTCACCGCGCACGATCAGACGCGCGGGCGCACCGGTCAGCGTCATGGGGATGGAACGGATGGTCTTGAGATTTTCCGTCACATCCTCGCCGACAAGGCCGTCGCCGCGCGTCGCGCCGCGCACGAACTGGCCGTCGATGTATTCCAGCGCCACGGAAAGCCCGTCGACCTTCGGCTCGACGGAATACTCCGCATCCGGCTCTTCCTCCTGCACACGCGCTGCAAACTCCCGCAGCTCATCAAGCGAAAAAACGTCCTGCAAGCTCTCCAGCGGGACGGCGTGGCGCACCTTGACGAACTCGCTCAGCACCTGCCCGCCGACGCGGCGCGTCGGGCTGAGCGGGGACGCATACTGCGGGTACTGTGCTTCCAGCTCCTCCAGCCGGCGCAGCTTGTGGTCGTAGTCATAGTCGCTCATCTCCGGGTTATCCAGCACGTAATAGAGATACCCCGCATGCTCCAGCTCCTTTGTGAGCTGTTCAATCTCCTGTTTCGGTTCCATAATCACTCCAACCTTCTGTTGCGGTAAGATGTCCTAAGTTTACATAAGTTTCCGGCACTGTGCCGACGATCACAGTCTGCGCCACCATGACGTCGCTGTCCACATCGACGGTCTCATAGCCGACAGTCGTGAGGATGGTCAGGCTGATGGTGAACTTGACCTTCAGCGTTTGCAGCGTCTGGTTGATGCCGGCTTCGGTAAAATCCGAAAAGAAGTCAGCATTCGACATTGTAAGGCTGACAGCCTTGACCGGCAGCACAGGCCCGGTCCCGGCCAATAAGTCTGGCAGCAGCAGATTTCCAAGCGGGATCCCGAGCTGCTGCGTGTTGATCTCAGCGATGAGATTTCCGAGGATTCCCAGCACCTCGACTTTCAGCCGCTCGACCTGCGTCATATCGGTGCGCAGGGCGGTGATCTGTCCCTGTACGTCCTTTTCCAGCACGATCACGCGGGAAAAATCCGTATCGCCGCGGCGGAGCATTTCGCCGACCGCATCCGTGATGGCATTGGAGGCGGCGTTGACCGCCTGATTCCGGGCAAGCTCGCGGATATAGGGCGACAAATGCAGCTCCACGAGCAAAATCAGCCCCGTTAGGATGAGCAGCAAACCGATCAGAATGATGCGTCTGCGTCTGCGCTTTCTCCGACTCATCTCCATACACCCCCAGCATACTCTATGCCGGAGCTGCGGCGGTATTACAGCTTTTTCATATGCTGGCTGGCCGTGTTGGCCATCAGGCGCTTCGTGCCGACGCCGTCAAAAGCGATCTCAAGCAGGGCGTCGTTGCCCATGGGCAGAACCGTCAGGATCATGCCTCGGCCAAACGCCTTGTGCTGCACCATCTCGCCGGCTGCGAAGTTCATTTTGGGAGCCGCCTTGGGCGCGGAATGGACGGAATACTCCTTCTGCGGCTTTGGCCGCGCGGGAAGCTGTGAAAAATCGTTATAGGTGTCGCCGTAGATGCTGACGCGGCCAAACGAACCGTATTGCCGCGGCTCCTGCTGCGTGGGGCGCGGCTTCTGCACGCCGATCCGCTTGACGCAGTCGGGCGGCAGCTCGTCGACAAAGCGGGACGGAAGGTTCGTCGTAGTACGGCCGTAGAGCATACGCTGCCGGGCATAGGAGATGACGAGATTCTGCTTGGCGCGCGTGATGGCGACGTAGCATAAGCGGCGCTCCTCCTCCAGCTCCTCCGGCTCGTTCATGCTGCGGTTCGAGGGAAACAGCCCCTCTTCAAAGCCGACGAGAAAGACGTTGGGAAATTCCAGGCCCTTGGCCGCGTGCATCGTCATCATCACGACGGCGTCCGCATCCGGGTCATACTGCTCAATGTCCGTATAGAGCGCAATCTCCTCCAGGAAGCCCGCCAGCGTGGGCGCGTCGGTGTTTTCCACGTAGCTGACGATGCTGGATTTGAGTTCCCGGACGTTCTCTGCGCGCGTCCGTGACTCCACGTCGCCCTTTTCCTCGAGCATCTGCAAATATCCGGTGCGCGTCATGACCTCCTCATAGAAATCCGGCAGCGAGAGCGAGGAGAGAAGCTCCGCGCATTCCTCGATCAGCACCGTGAAGGCCATGAGCTTGCCCGCCGCCTTTTCAAGGCTCGGGAAGCTGTAGGGGTCGGAGACGACCGTGTACAGAGGGACGCCCGCCGCGTCCGCCTGGCGCTGGGCCATTTCCAGTGTCTTGCCGCCGATGCCGCGCGGCGGATTGTTGATGATGCGCTGCAAACGCAGCTCGTCCGCGCGGTTATTGATGACGCACAGATACGCCAGCATGTCCTTGACCTCCGCACGGTCAAAGAACCGGGTGCCGCCGATGATGCGGTATGGGATGCCGCTGCGCTTGAACGAGTTTTCGACCGCGTTGGACTGGGCGTTCGTGCGGTACAGCACGGCGAAGTCCTTGAAATTCTTCCCCTTGGACATGGAGATGATACGGCTGGACACGTAATCGGCTTCTTCGCGCTCGCTCGGCGCTTCGTAGACGGTGATCCGGTCGCCCGCGGCGTTCTCGGTCCAGAGCTTCTTGCCCTTGCGGCCGCGGTTGTGGGAAATGACCGCGTTCGCGGCATTCAGGATCGCCTGCGTCGAGCGGTAATTCTGCTCGAGCCGGATGACGCGCGCGCCCTTGAACTGCTTTTCAAACGAGAGAATATTCTCGATCGTCGCGCCGCGGAATTTGTAGATGGACTGATCGTCGTCGCCGACGACGCAGATATTCTCATATCCGCCGGCCAGCAGCGCCGTCAGGCGGTATTGCAGCTGGTTCGTGTCCTGATACTCGTCGATCATGACATAGTGGAATTTCTTCTGGTAATAGGTGCGTACATCCTCGTAGGCTTCCAGCAGCTCCACAGTCTTGAGGATAATATCGTCAAAGTCCAGCGCGTTGGCCTCGTGCAGGCGCTTTTCGTATTCCGCGTAGACCTGCGCAATGCGCTCCATGCGAAAATCGCCGGATTTGTCCGCGCTCCTGCCGAAGGCCTCCGGGTTCTGCCGCTTGTCCTTGGCCTTGCTGATGAGCGAGAGCGCAAGCCGCGGCGGCAGCGCCTTTTCATCCAGATCAAAGTCCTTCAGAATGTCCTTCATCACGCGCTCGGAATCACTCGAGTCATAGATCGTGAACCGGCCGGTGTAGCCGTCCAGACGGTCGATCTCCCGGCGCAGAATGCGGCAGCAGGCCGCGTGGAACGTCATGGCCCACACATCCATGGCATAGTCGCCCAGAAGCGCCTGCAAGCGGGATTTGAGCTCATTGGCCGCCTTGTTCGTAAATGTGATGGCAAGGATCGACCACGGCGCGGCGGGACGCAGCGCGCAGAGCCGCTCGGCCTGCATCTGCATGGCAGGATCGTGCGTTTGCAGATAGGTCTCGAGGTATGTAACGTCCTCCTCCGTCACAAACTCCGGAATCTCTTCCGAGTCCGACCCCTCGCCGAAGGCGATAAGGTTCGCAATACGGTTAATCAGAACAGTCGTTTTGCCGCTGCCGGCGCCGGCCAGCAGCAAAAGCGGCCCCTGGGTCGTCATGACGCCCTCGCGCTGCATGTCGTTGAGCGATGCAAACCGGGCGGCGATCACCGCGCGGCGCGCGGACAGAAATCGGGATTCAAATGTCGTATCCATAGCTTCACCTTTCAAAAACTACAGATATTCTACCGCATTTTTCCCCGTTTGTCGACATCAAAAAAACGCTCGAAGCTGCTGGAGCGCTTTCTTTTCGATCCGGCTGACCTGCACCTGCGAGACGCCGATGATCTCCGATACGCGCTGCTGCGTCAGGCTGTGGTAATAGCGCAGCTGGATGACCATGCGCTCCTTTTCGCCCAGATGCTTCAGCGCTTCCTGCAATGTCATGCGTTCGAGCAACCGCTCCTCCATGCCGTCGGTGCACAGAACGTCCTCCAGAGAAAAGCCCTCCTCGCCCGTCTGGCGCTGGATGGATTCCGCCGCGCTGGTGGCAGTTTCGGCGCTGGCGATCTCTTCTGCCGAAAGGCCGAGCGCCTGCGAGAGCTCCGAGACCGTCGGCTCGCGGCCAAGCTCGCCCGTCAGGCGCTCGCGCGCCTTTTTGATGGCTGCGGCGCGCTCTTTGATGCTGCGGCTGACCTTGATGGCGCCGTCGTCGCGCAGGAAACGGCGGATCTCCCCTGCGATCTTCGGCACGGCATAGGTCGAGAACTGCGTGCCGTATGCCGTGTCAAAGCCCTCGACCGCCTTCAGGAAGCCAACGCAGCCGAGCTGGAACAGATCGTCCGGCTCAACGCCGCGGCCAAAATACCGCCGCGCAATCGACCAGATGAGCCCGGTATTTTCCGTGATCAGCCGCTCCGACGCTGTCCGGTCGCCCTTCTGCGCCTGCTCGATGAGCGTCATTTTCTCGCTCAAGCGTTTTTCCTCCGCTGCACGATCCTGCGCTTCATATGTACCGTCGTGCCCTTGCCGGGCTTTGACGTGACTTGCAGGGAGGTCATGAAGCTCTCCATGATCGTAAAGCCCATGCCGCTCCGCTCCGGGCCGCCGGTCGTGAACATGGGCGCGCGCGCCTGCTCCACATCCTCCATGCCGCAGCCCTTGTCGCGGATGACAAGATCGAGGACGTTTTCCGGCAGAATGCGGCAGCGGATGGTCACGATGCCGATGGTGTCGCGATAGGCGTGGACGATGCAGTTGGTGACCGCTTCGGAAACGGCGGTCTTGATGTCGTTCAGCTCCTCCAGATTGGGGTCCAGCTGCGCCGCGAAGCACGCGACCGCGGCGCGTGCAAAAGACTCGTTGGCGGACTTACTCGGGAATGTCAGCGTCATTTCATTTTCAGGTTTCATGAACAAGGCTCCTCTCCTCTTCCAGTTTTGCGATCCGCTCAATGCCGGACGCCTTGAGTACCTTCATGGGCTGCGGCGGCACGCTGCGCAGCACGACCTCGCCGCGCAGCTGGCGCATGCGGCGCACACAGGCAATGACGATGGCGATGCCGCTGGAATCCATAAACGTGACCTCCCGGAAATCCAGCACACATACGCACGGCAGATACAGGTCGATCTTGTTTCCCAGAACGCGCATGATGTCCTTGGCGCTGTGGTGGTCGATCTCGCCGCGCAGCGCGATGGTCAGATGCTTGTCCTGCAGAAAGCTGGTCAAATTCATTTGTTTGCCTCCAGACTATAAAAAATGGACACACAGGAACTTCCTGTGTGTCCATTATAGAAGCTTTTACATGCGGGTTCGGTCGAAGGAATTACCGGCGCAGGCGCTTTTCGCTTTCTTCGAGCTGCGCAAGCAGCGCGCGGTTCTTTTCGAGCTTCTCACGCTGCTCCGCAACGACCTTTTCCGGCGCGCGGGAGACAAACGCTTCGTTCGAGAGCTTGCCCTCAAACATCGCGATCTGCTTCAGGCAGTTGGCCTTTTCCTTTTCGATGCGCGCCAGCTCCTTCTCGAAGTCGATCAGCTCCTCCAGCGGGATATAGAGCTTGGCGTCGTTCGTGACGACGCAGACCATGTTCTCATGGCCCTCGGGATCGGTCTCGCAGATAAGAACCTTGTCCGCGTAGGCCAGACGGCAGATGAAGCCCTCGCCCTGCCGGAAGATCTCGCCCTTGTCCGAGACGACGTAGAGCGTACTCTTCTTCGAAGGCGGCACGTTCATCTCCGCGCGGCGGTTGCGGACGGCGCGGATGGCGTTCATGACAGATTCCATGTGCGCGGCCTCGACCGGGAAGTCCAGGCTCTCGTCATACTTCGGCCAGTCAGCCAGCATGAGGAACTTCCCCTCGTGCGGGATGGCCTGCCAGATCTCCTCGGTGATGAACGGCATGAACGGATGCAGCAGCCGCAGGAACTGATCGAGCACATAGACCAGCACCTTCTGCGCAGCCAGCTTGCTCTTCTCGTCCTCGCCGTACAGGCGCGCCTTGGTGAGCTCAATATACCAGTCGCAGTAGGTATCCCAGATGAAGTCATAGACCTTGGCAGAAGCCACGCCAAGCTCGTAGGCGTCCATATTCTCGGTGACCTCTTTGATGAGCGTATTGAGCTTGGACAGCACCCACTTGTCCTCGATCTCAAGATCGGCAGCATCAGGCAGGCCGGTTCCTTCGACGGTCAGGTTCATGAGAACATAGCGGCTCGCATTCCAGATCTTATTGGCAAAGTTGCGCATGGCTTCGCACTTTTCGACGTAGAAGCGCATGTCGTTGCCGGGCGAGTTGCCGGTGATAAGGTTGAAGCGCAGGGCGTCCGCGCCGTACTTCTCGGCCATTTCCAGCGGGTCAATGCCGTTGCCGAGGGACTTGGACATCTTGCGGCCCTTGTCATCGCGGACAAGGCCGTGGATGAAGACGGTCTTGAACGGCTCTTTTTTCATCTGCTCCATGCCGGAGACGACCATACGCGCCACCCAGAAGAAGATGATATCATAGCCCGTGACCATATCGGTCGTCGGGTACCAGTATTTGAGGTCTTCGGAGCCAAGATCCGGCCAGCCCAGCGTGGAGAACGGCCACAGGCCGGAGGAGAACCAGGTATCCAGCACGTCCTCATCGCGGGTCAGCTTCGTGCAGCCGCACGCTTCGCACTTCGTCGGATCCTCGCGCGAGACGTTGATATGGCCGCACTCGTCGCAGTACCACGCGGGGATCTGGTGACCCCACCAGAGCTGGCGGGAGATGCACCAGTCGTGGACGTTTTCCATCCAGTTGAGATACGTCTTGGAGAAGCGCTCGGGGACGAATTTGATCGTGCCGTCCTTGACGACGCGGATGGCTTCCTCAGCCAGCGGCTTCATCTTGACGAACCACTGCGCAGAGATGAGCGGCTCGACGTCGTTATGGCAGCGGTAGCAGGTGCCGACGTTATGGGAATACGGCTCGGTCTTGACGAGATAGTCCTGCTCCTCGAGATCCTTGACGAGTGCCTTGCGGCATTCGTAGCGATCCATGCCGTTGTACTTGCCGCCGTTTTCGTTGATCGTGCCGTTATCGGCAATGACGCGGATGACGTCGAGGTTATGGCGCAGGCCGACCTCAAAGTCGTTGGGGTCATGCGCCGGGGTCATCTTGACCGCGCCGGTGCCAAAGCCGATCTCGCAGTATTCATCGCCCACAATGGGGATCTCGCGGTTCATGATGGGCAGGATGCAGGTCTTGCCGATGAGGTGCTTGAACTTCTCGTCGTTCGGGTTGACGGCCACGCCGGTATCGCCCATCATGGTCTCCGGGCGGGTCGTGGCGACGACGATATCGCCGGAGCCGTCGGCCAGCGGATAGCGGATATACCACAGGTGGCCGGGCTTGTCGACATATTCGACCTCCGCGTCGGACAAAGCCGTCAGGCAGTGCGGGCACCAGTTGATGATGCGGCTGCCCTTGTAGATAAGGCCCTTGTCATACATCTCGCAGAAGGCTTCCCGCACGGCTCTGGAGCAGCCCTCGTCCATCGTAAAGCGGCTGCGCGACCAGTCGCAGCTGACGCCGAGCTTGCGCTGCTGCTCCACGATGCGGCTGCCGTACTTTTCCTTCCATGCCCAGACGCGCTCGAGGAACTTTTCACGGCCAAGGTCATAGCGGGTCTTGCCCTCCTTGACGCGCAGCTCCTCTTCGACCTTGATCTGGGTCGCGATACCGGCATGATCCGTGCCGGGCAGCCACAGGGCGCTGTAGCCCTCCATGCGCTTGTAGCGCGTCAGGATATCCTGCAGCGTGGAGTCGAGCGCGTGACCCATGTGGAGCTGGCCCGTGACGTTGGGAGGAGGCATAACGATGGAATACGGCTTCTTGTCGGGGTCGGGTTCGGCCTTGAAGCAGTCGTTTTCCATCCACATGTCATAGATGGCACTTTCGACCAGCTTCGGGTCATAGGTTTTCGGTAAGTCTTTTTTCATATTGTTACTCCATTCAAGTAATATCTTATGTCAACTAATTTCCGTGACCGGACACGGTATTGCTTCCCGCAGCCATGCGCAGAAATCCGCCGGGTCAGCCCCGGTCAGATCGGCCTTTTTTAACGCTGTGACGGTGCCGTCATAGGTCGTGACGAACAGGGACGATGTCTCGATCATCGTATCGAAGGTATTCAGCGGGAACCGGCTGCTGGTCTCGTCGTCTTCCACGTGCATGCCATCCTCTGAAAATATAACGCGCGGATGGTTGGCAGTGTCAAACTGCCGCAGCTTTGCAAGGACTTTTTCGGCCGCCGCATCGTAGCGTGGATTGCGCTTCTGCCCGCGCCGGTGCAGAACGGAAATGGCAATGCGGAACAGCGCGTAGGAAACAGCGAGAATCCCCACGACCAATGGTTCCTTCAGGTTTTTGGGATCCATCAGACCGGGAATCAGCAGGAATAAACCCAGCAGAAGAAGTATGAACGTCAATACTGTGCGGAAGATTTTTCTGCCCTTTCCGGCTCCGGCGCTCCCGGTTCGTTCATTATAGGTGTGCAGCCGGTCAGTCTGCCGCCAGAGACCGGGATATCTTTTTCGCGAGGCCAGCTCCGTTCGCTTTTCAAGCGCGCGGGAAAGCTCATCTGCAAGCGAGGGGTCGTATGGCGTCAATACAAATCGATACTCCGTCATATAAGCTCCTTTCGATACGAAAAACGCCCTGAGCAACAGCTCAGGGCGATCATAGACCGTGGTACCACCTGCATTCCCGGAAGACCGGGCGCTCAAACCTCTGTAACGGGAGGACCCGGACGGGCTTACTGCGTTCAGCCCGGCAGCTCGGAGGCGACAGAGAGCCGCACGCACGAAGGCTTGCACCAGCCGCCTTCTCTCTGGGCTGCGTGTTCGGATCTCCCTCCTCTTCTCAGCTTGTGCCGATATGGGAGACTGGACGCTTACACGTCCTCGATAATGGGCGAGGGCTTCGCCTGCTGCGGGTTGACCAGCGCGCGGAACTTGGTGCGCGACTCGCGGATCTCGGACAGTGCCTGCGCGATCGCGTCCTCGGTGCGCTTCATGGAATCGTCGACATAGTCGTTGGTGACCTGCCGCAGCTCCTTGATCTTGGCCTGTGCGTTCTTCATGAGATCGTCGGCCTCTTTCTGCGCCTGCAGATAGACCTCTTCATGCGAGATCATCTGGCGGGCACGCTGCTCCGCCTGCTTGAGAATGTTCTCGGCTTCGCGCTTGGCGTTGGTAATGACCTCGTTGCGGGACTCGACAATTGTCTTGGCCTGCTTGAGTTCACCGGGAAGCTGGTTGCTGATCTCATCGAGAAGATCGAGAACCTTGTCGCGTTCGAGCACGCACTTGTCTGCGCCGAGCGGCAGGCTCCACGCATCCTGTACCATCTCATACAACGTTGTCAGGATCTCTTCAATACCGCTTGCCATAAAATTACCTCCTTAGATTTGCTCCATCATGCGAGCTTTGAAGTCCGGTATGATCTCCGCCGGGAGAAAATCACTCACGTCGGCATCATACCGTGCCAGTTCCTTGACAGCGCTGGAGCTGAGATACATGAACTGATGCTCAGCCGTCAGGAACATGGTATCAAGTCCGGGATTGAGTTTGTGATTCATGAGCGCCATCTGAAATTCGCGTTCAAAATCAGAAACGGCCCGCAGGCCCTTGATGATAATGGAGCTGCCCTGCTCTCTCGCAAAGTCGGCCAGCAGCCGGTCGGAGTGCATGACCTCGACATTGGGAATGTCGGCTGTCACGCGGCGGATAAGATCCACGCGCTCCTGCGGAGAAAACATCGGGCTTTTTTCACAGTTATACATCACGCACACGATCAGCCGGTCAAAGCTGCGCGCCGCGCGGGTGATGATGTTGAGATGACCGTTGGTGACCGGATCGAAGCTGCCGGGATAAATCGCTGTTCTCATAGATCCTCCAGACGGTTATCCTCTGCGGAAGATCGTCACCGCAGCCTTGCCGTAACGATAGTCGCGGTAACGGACAAGACCCGGAACTTCGCCCGCAAGCGTCTTGTCGAAAGGTCTTTCGCAGACTATTATACCACTATTCGTCAAAATGTCAATTTCTGATATGATTTTTAGGGCAGTTTCCAGAAAAACTTCCGCATAAGGCGGGTCAAGCAGGATCAAATCGAACTGCCGGCGGCAGGTTTTCAGGTAGGAACTGTAATCCGCCTGTACAATTTCGGCTTTCTCTTCCAGTCTTGTCTTTTTCAGGTTTTCGCGGATAACTGCGATCGGGTCTCTGCCCTTGTCCACAAATGTGCAGCGCGCCGCGCCGCGGCTGAGCGCTTCGATGCCCAGCTGACCGGAGCCTGCGAACAGATCCAGCACCTGCCGCCCCTCCACCTCAAATTGAATGGCAGAGAAAATGCCCTCCTTCACCTGATCCATGGTTGGGCGGGTGTCCATGCCCTTTGGGGCTCTCAGTGGGACGCCGCGGGCGGTTCCTGTGATGACGCGCATGCTGCTTCTCCTTCTTCTTTCGGATGAAAATGCTGATAGACGGCCAGCGCGCACGCAGCCGGAAGGACTTCCTCCAACTGATGCAGCTCTGCCTGTGAAATGGCCTTGACGGAGCGGAATTTTCTGAGCAGCACCTGCCGCCGCTTTTCGCCGACGCCCGGAATGTCCTCCAGCCCGGACGCCTTCATTCTGCGCGAGCGGAGCGTGCGCTGATACGTGATGGCAAACCGGTGCGTCTCCTCCTGGATCGTGCCGATCAGGGCGAAGACGGACGGGACAGCGCTGATGGCGATTTCATCGCCCGCCGCAGTCACGAGTGCGCGCGTGCGGTGGCGGTTATCCTTGACCATGCCGTAGGCCGGAATATCCAGACCAAGCGTGCGCAGCACATCCTCCGCCACGCGTGTATGCTCGATACCGCCGTCGATGAGCAGCACATCCGGCCGCTCGGCAAATCCGGCGTCGCCCTGCACATAGTGCGTCAGCCGGCGGAGCAAGACCTGATGCATGGACGCATAATCGTCCTGATCGGTCAGCCCCTCAATTTTAAACCGCTTATACGCGGATTTGAGCGGACGGCCGTCCTGAAACACGACCACGGACGCGACGATATCCGTCCCGGCCAGATTGGAGATATCATAGGACTCCATCCGGTGCGGAATGTCGTCCAAATGGAGCATATCGGCCAGCGTCCCGAGCGTGCCGGTACGGCGCTCGGCCTTGGTCGTGATGCGCTCGGCTTCCTCCCGCGCGTTTTTGGCTGCAAGCTCGACTAGGCGGACGCTGTCGCCGCGCTGCGGCACGCGGAACAGGACTTTTTTCCCAAGCTCCTGCTGCAAAAGCTCAGAGAAGAGCGCCGCGTCCTCCATCTCGACCGGCAGCAGCACGACCTTCGGCGCAGCGCCGCGGGAAAGATAAAACTGCTTGACGAGCGTGGAGACGGCGTCCGACTCCTCGTCCGCGGTCGGAAGGATTTCGTATTCCTTATCGAGAAGGCTCCCGTCCACGTAGTGCAGGACGGCAAAGCAGGCGCGCGCCTGGTTCTGATAGTAGCCGATCACGTCTGTATTGGCCATCGTTCCGGCTGTGACCAGCTGCTTCTCGCCCAGCGATTCAACGGCTCGCAGCCGGTCGCGCAGAGACGCCGCCAGCTCGAATTGCAGTTGGTCGGCGGCAGCTTCCATCTGCGCGCGCAGCTCGTCCGCGACCTGCTTATAGTTTCCCTGTAAAATCAGAACAGCCTGCTCCATCCGCGCGTGATAGTCCTTCGGACTGCGCGAGAGCTGACACCAGCCGTCGCAGTTGTTCATGTGGTAGTTCAGGCACGGGCGCTCCTTGCCGAGATCGCGCGGGAACTGCTTGGAGCAGCCGGGCAGCTTGAGCGTCAGCCGCAGCGTATCGATGACGTGCTGCGTCATATGGCGGCCGCCGAAGGGGCCAAAATAGCTGGCGCCATCCCCCGCCGCTTTGCTGACCATCTGCAAAACCGGGTATTCCTCCTTCAGGTCGACGCGCAGATAGGGATAGCCCTTGTCGTCCTTCAGAAGGATGTTGTACTTCGGCATGTGCCGCTTGATCAGCGAGCATTCCAGCACCAGCGCTTCAAACTCGGAGCGCGCGACGATGGTATCGAAATGATCGATCTGCGAGACCATCTTCCGCGTCTTCGGCGTATGCGCCGCCGTATCCTGAAAATACTGGCTGACACGGTTTTTGAGCTTTTTCGCCTTGCCGACATAGATCACCGTCCCAGTCTTATCCTGCATCAGATAGACGCCCGGCTCATACGGCAGCGAAAGCGCTTTGTCCTTCAGTTCTTCAAACGTCATGGCTGCTTCTCACAAAAAAGAGCGCTGCGCGAACGGCAGCGCCCGGAACAGATTTTTGAACCCGGAATGCGGAACCAGAAGGGGGCTGCGCCCCCTTCGCAGATTCCGGACCGTGTGCTCCGCCATTGCGGAGAAGAGATCAAAAGACCTCTTTTACAAGCATGTCAGTCAGTGCCTTGACGGCCTCTTCCTCGTCAGGGCCTTCCGCGATGATGCTCACGCGCGTGCCCTTGGTGATGCCCATGGACAGAACACCAAGCAGGCTCTTGGCATTGATCTTGCGGTCTTCGACCTCGACCCAGATGCTCGACTTGAACTCGTTGGCCTTCTGGATGAAGTAGGTTGCCTGCCGGTTGTAAAGACCAGATTCACACTTTACGATGGATTGCTGCATGTACATAGACGACACTCCTTATATATCATGCTGATTCGCGATGGGGATGCTATTGACTTTCTAATTTTAGCAAATTTCATTGAAATGTCAATCATTATTTAAGTTGACGTCCATTTTATTCCATTTATATGCGGCGCTTACTTAAATTCGACGATCGTCACGCCGCTTTCGCCCTCACCGTATACGCCGAGGCGGAACGATTTGACGTATTTGCAGCGCCGCAGCTCGTCCTGCACGGCCGCGCGCAGGACGCCCGTGCCCTTGCCGTGGATGATGCGCGCATTCGGCAGATTCCCCATGTACGCGGCGTCCAGGAAATTATCAAGGACCGGGAGCGCTTCATCGACCGCCATGCCGCGGATGTCAAGCTCCGGCTGCGCAGCCGCCTTCAGCTCGCGCACCTTGCCGGCGATGACCTTTTTGGCCGCGTTCTGCGTCTCGTTTTCGAGCAGATACACCTCGTCCGGCTTCGCCGTCACCTGCATGATCCCGGCGCGCAGGCGGTAGCTGCCGTCCTTGTTGATGGCCAATACCGTCGCCTTCGTTCCGAGCTTGATCAGCTCCACCGTGTCGCCCACGCGGATGGCGCGGGTGGCCTCCGGTCTTGTCTTCTGCTCGCGCTGGGGCTGCATTTTCTGCTCTGCCTCGTTGAGACTGCGGCGCAGCTCCGCCTGCTTTCCGTTGGAGCCGGGGACGAACGCGCCGTTTTTCGCCTGCTTGCGCAGCTGCTTCAGCTCTTCATAGACGGCATCAGCTGCGCGGCGGGCATCGTCGATGATATACTGTGCTTCCTTGCGCGCCTGCTGGGCCGCCTTTTCCTTTTCCAGCTTGATCTGCGCGTAATATTCGTCGGATTTTTCCTTCTGCTTTTCCGTCTCGCGGCGCAGGCGCTCGGCTTCCTCCTTCGCCTTTTCCATCTCCTGCCGCTGCTGATCGAGCTGCGAGAGGACATCCTCGAAGTTCACGTCATTCTGGCTGACAAGGCTTCTGGCCTGCTCCAGAATGGCGTCGTCCAGCCCCAGCCGCCTAGAAATGGCAAACGCGTTGGACTTGCCCGGCACGCCGATGAGCAGCCGGTAGGTCGGCTGGAGCGTCTCGACGTTGAACTCGCACGAGGCATTCATGACGCCCGGCGTCCGCATGGCGTAGAGCTTCAGCTCGGCGTAGTGCGTCGTGGCCGCGACGCCCGCGCCGCATTTGCGGCAAAACTCGATGATGGCGATGGCCAGCGCAGCGCCCTCCGCCGGGTCGGTACCGGCGCAAAGCTCGTCAAAAAGGATGAGGCTGTCGCGGTCGCAGACCTTGAGGATCTCCACGATGTTTTTCGTGTGGGACGAGAACGTGGACAGCGACTGCTCGATGGACTGCTCGTCGCCGATATCGGCAAAGACGTGCTCGTAGACATTGATGGAGCTGCCGTCGTCAGCCGGGATATGCAGGCCGCATTCGGCCATGAGCGTCAGCAGGCCGATGGTTTTGAGCGTGACGGTCTTGCCGCCGGTGTTTGGGCCGGTGATGATGAGCGTATCAAAGTCGCTTCCCAGCCGCACGGAGATCGGCACGACGGTCTTGCCGGTGATGAGCGGATGGCGGGCGCGGATGAGGTTCAGCTGTCCGTCCGTCCGGACCTCCGGGCAGATGGCCTTCATGGCAAATGAAAGTCTTCCGCGCGCAAACACGCACTCGAGATCCAGCAGAACGTCGTAGTCCAGCTTGATCTGCTCGCGGTGGTCGGCGGCCTCTGCGGAAAGCTCGGCGAGAATACGCTCGATCTCCTTGCGCTCCGCCATAAACAACTCGCGCAGCTCGTTGTTGCCGTTGACGGCGGACATCGGCTCAATAAAATACGTACTGCCGGAAGAGGACACGTCATGCACCAGACCGGGCAGCTGCCCCTTGCACTCCGCCTTGACCGGCACCACAAAACGGTCGGACCGGATGGTCACGATCGGCTCCTGCAGGATCTTGGCGTAGGCCGGGGATGTGATGATCTTCTGGAGGGATTCACGGATTTTGGAGCTTTGCTGCCGGATCTTCCGGCGAATGGATGCAAGCTCCGAGCTGGCCGCATCGGCGATCTCATCCTTGGAAAGAATGGAGTTGAAGATTCGCTCTTCGAGGTATTTATTTGTCGTCAGCTGCTGAAAATAAATATCCAGCACCGACGGCTCCTGCACGCTTTTGCCCTCGCCCTCTGCGTAGCTCTTCGTTTGGCGGGCAGATTTGAGGACCGCCGCGATGCGCAGCAGCTCCTCCGGGCTGAGACAGCCGCCGCGGTACGCGCGGTCTACCGACGCACCGACGTCATACAGCCCGCCGAAGCCCGGCGAGCCCTTGACCGTGATGCATGCGCAGGCCGCAGAGGTCTCTTCCAGCTTGCGGCGGATCTCATCCGCGTCGTCCAGCGGGCGCAGCGCCATGCAGCGCTCCTTAGCCGCCTGCGAGGAAGCCTGATCGGCCAGCAGCGCCAGAACCTTGTCCAGCTCCAGCTTGGTTATGGATTTTTCATATTGTTCATTCATACGTAATGTTCCTTATTCGATATGCAGGGATTTATAGAAATCCAATGTATAAAAGCTGCGCTCGAGCTGCGTGAGCAGATAGCTCTCCGCCGCGTCGCACAGCTCCTTTTCTGCCGCGCCCGAAATGGAAAACGAAAACAGCTTCTTCTCCGGGCACGAAAGGATATACCGCATGGCGGCCAGAGATGCCGGTGAGAGCGGCATCCGTACCCCATCGCCCGAGCGGCAGGCGGCGCACTCCAGCGTGCCGTCCGCGATAGAGAACCGGTCCGGCTCCGGGTTTCCGCACACACAGCAGCCGGACAGCTCCGGCTGATACCCGGCAATGGCCGCCAGCCGAAGCTCCGTCGCCGCTTTGACGAGCCGCGGCGGTTTCTGAAGCTTCGAGAGCGCGTAGAGTGCGTTCAGGATGAGGCTCAGAAGCGCTGGGCTTGCCGCGTCCTCCTGCGACAGGACCTCGGCCAGCTGGGCAAAATAGCTGCCCAGCGCCAGAAGAACGATGTCATTTCGCAGACCGGCAAACATCTCGATGGCCGTCGCCTCGCTGATAAAGCGGAAGCCGCGCGCTTCGTTGACGGTAAACTCCGCATAGGTCAGAAGCTGGCATGCACCCTTGAGCTTGCTGCGGTTCGAGCGCACGCCCCGCGCTTTGAGCGTCAGCAGGCCGTCCTCCGCGGTCAGGACCGTCAGGATGCGGTCGGTCTCCTTATATTCGGTTGTCCGGAGGACAAGCCCCCGCGTCGTCAGATACATAGGCCGCTTCCCTTTTGACTGCCTGCGCGCGTCCGGCGTCCTTATACAGCAGATACGCTTCCGGCGCGCCGGTCTCGGTAAAGATCTCCCACAAAAATTCCGGTTTCATCGCTGCATCCTCCTTTACGGTTAGGATGAGCGGAACCGGCAGGCGCTATGCTGGGGGTTTTTGCCGCAGGGCAGATTACTCCTTGTGATAGCCGAAGTTGGAGATCATGAAGTCGCTGTCGCGCCAGTTTTCCTTGACGCGCACCCACGTCTGCAAAAAGACCTTTGTGCCCATGAAGCGCTCGCAGTCCTTGCGGGCGTCGGAGCTGATCTTTTTGAGCATCTGGCCGTTTTTGCCGATGATGATGCCCTTGTGGCTGGCCTTTTCGCAGTAGATGGTCGCGTCAATGTCGATGATACCGTCGTCGCGCTCGGAAAATTTCGTGATCTCGACCGCGGTGCCGTGCGGGATCTCCTTTTCGAGGTTCCATAGAAGCTTTTCGCGGATGATCTCGGCCATGACCTGCTTTTCAGGCATGTCCGTCGAGATGCCCTCCGGGAACATGAACGGCCCTTCCTGCGCGAAGCTCTCACAGACCTGCATGAGGCTGTCAAGACCGTCGTGCCATTTGGCGCTGATGGGAATGACGTCCACAAAGTCCATGAGATCCTTATAGGCCGCGATCACCGGCAGAAGGTTTTCCTTTTCCACGGTGTCGATCTTGTTGATGACGAGGATCGCGGGAACGCCGGCGGCCTTGATCTTCTCGACCAGCTCCTGCTCCTGCGGGCCGACGTTGGCGATCGGCTCGACCAGCAGAATGACGGCGTCGACGTCGGCGACCGACTGATTGACGACGTTCACCATATAGTCGCCCAGCTTCGTCCGCGGACGGTGGAAGCCCGGCGTGTCGATAAAGACCAGCTGTGTGTCGCCGCGGTCAACGATGGCGCAGATACGGTTGCGGGTCGTCTGGGGCTTATGGGATACGATGGCGATTTTCTCTCCGACGAGGGCGTTGGCCAGCGTGGATTTGCCGACGTTCGGGCGGCCGGCAATCGTGATCATCGCGGTTTTGGTTTTCATAGGTATCTCCTTATCTTGGAAGTTCAATTTCAGCAAGAATCGCTTCTTCTGCGGCGCGCATCTGCTTTTTCATCGGCCCCTCATCCACATGGTCATAGCCCAGCAGATGCAGGATCGAGTGGATGGTCAGATAGCCGACCTCGCGTCTGGCGCTGTGGCCGAACTCTGCGGCCTGCTGCTTGGCGCGCTCAAGGCTGATGGCCATATCGCCCAGCGGCACAAGGCCCGTATCCGGATCCTTATACGGCTCCCACGACGCGGGCAGCTCGCCCGCCGTCAGCTCAAACATCGGGAACGAAAGCACGTCTGTCGCCTTGTCGATTTTGCGATAGGCGTTATTGATGGCGCGGATGCCCTCGTCGTCGGTGACAAGAACATTGATCTCGCACGGCGTCCGGACGCCCTGATGGTCAAGGGCGGCAGTGATGCACTTGGCGATCTGCTGCTTGAGCGCAAAGTCGCTCAGGCTGTGCGCTTCACAGCGAATAACAATGCGATGCTTCATTTCTTTTCTCTCTTCCAATCCGGTTTCTGTTTGAATTTCCGGGCATGCTCGTCCGGAAGACGGTTCTTTTCGTACTTATCATAGGCGGCGACGATCCGCTGCACAAGTACATGGCGCACAACGTCCGCCGGTGTCAGCTTGCAGATCTGGATATCCTCGACGCCGTCAAGCACGCGGATGGCTTCCTTCAGGCCGCTGACCTTGTCACCCGGCAGATCGATCTGGGTAATATCGCCGGTAATGACGATCTTGGAGCCGAAGCCGAGACGCGTCAGGAACATCTTCATCTGCTCGCGGGTGGTATTCTGCGCCTCATCGAGGATGATGAAGCTGTCGTCGAGCGTGCGGCCGCGCATGTAGGCCAGCGGTGCGACCTCGATATTGCCGCGTTCGAGGTATTTTCCGTAGGTCTCCGGCCCCAGCATATCAAACAGCGCGTCATACAGCGGTCGCAGATACGGGTCGACCTTGTTTTGCAGATCGCCCGGCAGAAAGCCCAGCCGCTCACCCGCTTCGACTGCGGGGCGCGTCAGGATGATACGGTTGACTGTCTTGGCGCGGAAGGCTGCGACAGCTTCTGCCACGGCAAGATAGGTCTTGCCCGTGCCGGCAGGGCCGACGCCGATGGTGATGGTGTTTTTTTCGATAGCCTTCAGATAATTCTGCTGGCCGATGGTCTTCGCCTTGACCGGACGGCCCTTGGCCGTCACGCAGACGACGTCCTTGGCCATTTTGCTGACCTGATCCTCGTTGCCGGCGTTCACAAGGCCGATGAGATAGCGCACCTTCTGCTCGTCGATCTCCTCGCCCTTGGCGGAGAGCGCGAGCAGCGCTTCGATGGCGCGGCAGCCCTTGTCGGCAGCTTCCTCGTCGCCGGAGACCTTCAGCTCGTTGTTCCGGTTCGTGATCTTCACGCCGAAGGCTTCTTCGATCCTTCGGATATTCTCGTCAAAGGAGCCGAAAACGTCGATCAGCTGCTCGACGCGCTCGGCGTTGATGGTTCGTTCTGTCATTGTATCGCTTCCTTCAGATTTGCCGGCTGCATGCGGGCAATCATTTCTTCGCACTGCAATGCGGCGTGCAGGCAGTATCCGCCGTTCGCTTCCGTCATATGCTCCCGGCTTGCGAGGATCGTCCCGGCGATCATCTCGCGCTGCGCCTGCGTCTGGACGAATGCCAGCAGGTGCTGGTGGACATCCTCTGCCTGCATTACTTCATCTCTTGTATCATACTCACAAATCCTTGTAATTTCAATCCCCAGCGGCAAAGAAAAGCCGCCCGGAAGCGTCAAAGTTCTGGTTTCGGTCTGTTTTTCATAGAAATTGCCGTCCGCGTCCCGCCCGAACAGCTTCACGCGCCTGCGTCCGACCCGAAGGCGCACGATGCTGTGTGCTTCCTCCCTCGTGTCCTTGACCTGCTGCACCGCAGGCAGCACGCAGTCTGCCGTCCGGACGGTCTGCGCGTAAATTTCCGCGCGCGCAGCCGTGACCTGCGTCTTGAAGCCGAAATCCGTATAGGCAGAGACGAGCAGCTCCCCGCGTTTGACTGCCTGCCCGGGGCTGCACAGACAGCAGCCCGCCTCCGCCGAGACGCGCGTGATGACGCCGGAGCACGCGGCGATGACGTTGGCCGGTGTCCGGCGATCCAAAATCGGCTCCTTCTCTGGCCGCTCGCGGACAATCACGCGCGCGCACATGCCGCTCTGCTGCACGGTCAGCCATTGCAGCTTCGGGATCCGCAGCAGCATCTGATTCTTTAATTCCTGCGGCCGGATGGACGGGCCATACGTCCCAAAACCGACGCCAAGCTCGCGCAGCTCCCGCAGGATCTGCGCGTCCGGGACGGTCTCGTTGCCGCTGACGGAATAGAAAAACACGAATTTCGGCACCACGATCGCCGCAGCCACTGCCAGCGCCAGCAAAACGAGAAGCACCGGTCTGCGCAGAAGCCCGCCGAAGATCGCCGGTGCGCCGCGCGTCTGCACCGGCTCACACTCGCACCCGCCGCGAAGCAGCTGCCGCTCCGCGCGCGGCACGTCCCGCCGCAGAACCTCGATCTCGGCGGAAAATTCGTCCGGCTTTCCCAGAAAGCGGAACACGATCCGCTGACTCGTCAGCCGGCGCAGGCACTGCTCCGGGCTGGCGCCGGTCACGCGCAGCTGCACCGTGCCGAGAAAAAAGCAGATCACGCTCCACATGCCGGCCTTCTCCCTTCCTCGTACTGCACGCACCGGATCCGGCCTGTGATGGTCAGCCGGTCGCGGTGCATCAGCCGGATCTCCAGCCCGCACCCTTCCAGGATCAAAGTTCCGTCCGTAAGACCGACTACGATCCGCTCGCGGTTATACTCCAGAATGCCCGTATGCTGATCCACAGAGCATTCGCAAAAGCCGTTCAGCTCCACCCGCGGCAGCCCGGCCGCGATATCCGTCGGCAGGCCCAGACGAAGGGACGCACCGGCAAGCATGGAACGCAGATTCATCGCGCACACCTCATTTCCTTTTTGCTTTATCCTATGCCGGACAGACTAATTCTTTCCTGCCGTGCATAGGCTTTTGGCACAGGAAATCCGCATATGGGAGGAACGCCGGATGGGAAAGAAGCTGCCGAAGCTTGCGCAGGCGCTGGGGCTCGGGTGCGCGCTGCTTTTATTGATCTCGCTGCCGGAGGTCGCCGCGGGCGCGGCACAGGACGGTCTTTCACTCTGTGCAGGGGTCGTACTGCCGTCGCTGTTTCCGTTTTTTGTGTGCAGCCAGCTGTTTTTGCAGTTGGGCTTCGCCGCGCGGCTCTCGCGGCTGTTGTCCCGGCCGGTCTCTCGGCTGCTGCGGCTGCCGGTGCAGGCAGGCAGCGCCTTTGTGCTCGGTCTGTTCGGCGGATATCCGGCAGGCACACAGATCGCCTGCGGCTTGTATGAAAAGAAGCTCCTGACCAGGCAGGAAGCGGAACGTGCGCTTGCCGTCTGCAATCAGGCCGGGCCGTCGTTCATCTTCGGCGTTCTCGGCGGCGCGGTGTTTGGAAGCGCGGCAGCCGGGGCGTTTCTCTATGGCGTACAGCTTCTGTCCGCCGTTCTTGTCTGCCGTCTGAGCGGCGGGCCGAGCCGCTGGGACGCCGCAGCATTGCCGGCGCAGGACTCTGATATCAGCTTTGCCGCGGCGTTTTCCGAGTCTGTCCGCAGGGCCGGACTGAGTGCAATGCAGGTGTGCATGTTTGTGACGGTCTTTTCCGTCCTTTCCCGGTTTTTGCTGCTGGCCATCGGGACATGGCTGCCGGAGCAGGCGCTGCCGCTGGCGCTCGGGGTAATGGAGCTGTCCGCCGGGTGCGCAGCGCTTGGCAGCTGCGATCTGCCCGTTCTCTGGAAGCTGTGTCTGGCGTCCGCGCTTCTGTCCTTCGGCGGATGCAGCGTGCTTGCGCAGAGCCGCGCCGTCGCCGCAGACGCAGGACTGCAAGGCAGGCTGCTTTTCCCGTGTAAGCTGCTCCAGGCTGCCATCTCCGCCGCTCTGAGTTTACTTTTTGCATCGCTCCTGCACGCGGATACATGGTGCGTACCCACTGCGCTCCCGGTTTCTTCTCCCGTTCAGACGGCAGGCTCGTGCGTTTTATTGGCCTGTACCATGCTTTGCATGTATTTCCGGAAAGTAACCCATAGCATTCCGGCGCAGCATCGTGTATAATGGGGTAGAAATCCGGAAAAGGAAGGCCGCTTGCCATGCTGTTTCGAAAGAAAATCGACCGCTATTGCACCTATTGCCAGTTTGCGGGCAAAATTGATGAGGACTCCATGATCTGTCAGTTCTGCGGGGTCGTGCCCAGCGCACATCACTGCCGCAGATTCCGCTACGATCCGCTCAAGCGGATCCCCGGCCGTCCCGCCGCAAAACGGCAGGACGCTTCAGACGCCGATTATTCCCTGTAACGAACGCCCCGGAATGCCAGCTGAACGGCATTCCGGGGCGTTTTCGCGTTTTTTATTGCGCAGCGTACCAGTCTGGCTGCGGAGTGATCGGCTGGGAGATGTCGATGTAGGTCAGTCCTGCTTCACCGATCACGGAGAGCTGCACCGCAGAGATCCCATCGAGCGCGCAGAGTGTCGCCGCGATGGAGCGCACTGCGCCGCGCGCAGCTGCATCCGACGTGTCGCAGGCCATGAATGCATCGGAGAGGACGACGTTTGCGGTCGCATCCGAGATGGAGAAATCCAGCACCTGGGTCGCCGCGGGAACGGCGCGCGCCGGATCGACCGGTGTCCCGGAGATGAGCGCCTGCAACGCCAGCAGCGGCAGCTGCGCGGCATCGGAGGCATTGAGGATCTGCGTCCGTTTGACCAGCAGTCCGGTTCTTCCCGGATAGTAGAGCGTCACTGCATATTCCGGGCTCTGCGCAGACGCGTCGGCCAGCAGGAAGGAATCAGCGGTATACGGCCCGTCGTACTGCTCCGCTTTCTCAGAAACACGCAGAAGCGAGACCTGCTCCACGCCGTCAAGCTGCAACATGGTCATAGTCAGACAGGCGGCCAGCAGCGAGTCCTGCACTGTCTCCGCCGGGAGCTCCTGTCCCTCCAGCCGCAGCGTCAGAAGACCGTCCTGCAGAGATTCGACCGTACAGACCGTGCCCTTTTGCAGCGGCAAAAGAAGCGTCTCGTCCTGCGGGCCTTTCAGATACCGGGAAAGCGCCTGCTCCGGCATGGTGGAAGGCCCTATCCCGGACGGCTCCGCCGCCAGAGCGCCGGTCTGGCCGCCGCTCTGCAAATCCGCATAGTAATAAAAGGAGATCTGTTCGCCACTTCTCGTGATGACGCCTGCTGCACAGCCGCACAGCAGGCTCAGCCCAAGAAGCAGGGCCAGCAGCCGCCGCTTATGTCTGGTCATCCGCGTGTTCCTCCTCTCCGGGGCCGAAGCTTGGGAAAATCACGGTAAAGCAGGAGCCTGTCCCGACCCTGGACTGCACCGAGATCGTTCCGAAGTTCCGCTCGACCATCTCGTGCACGATGGAAAGGCCCAGACCTGCGCCGCCGGCCTGCCGGCTGCGGGCCTTATCGACACGGTAAAACCGGTTGAAGATCGAGTCCAGCGCGTCCGCAGGGATGCCCGTTCCGGTGTCCTCCACGTCAATGATCACGTTTTCCTCCGCATGGCGGACGCGCACGTGGACAGTTCCCTCTTCGCGGTTGTATTTGATGCCGTTTTCAACGAGATTGAACAGGATCTGATAGGCGTCGTCCTCAAAGGACAGAATGGTGCAGTTTTTCTCCACGCTGGCCGTCAGTTTGACCGACTGGCGGTCGGCCAGCGGGACGAGCATACGGAACACGCGCGAGAGCGTCTGCCCCACGTCCACGACCTCATGCTCGCCGCCCTCCGTCTCGTCGGCAGACGCGCGGGAGAGCGTCAGAAGCTTCTGCGCCATGCGCGTCAGGCGGTCGGACTCCGCGCCGATGTCGGCGACAAATTCCCGCATGGTATCGACGTCCATCTCGTTCTGCAGGATGGAGTCGGACAGGAGCTTGATGGACGCAAGCGGCGTTTTCAGCTCGTGGGACGCGTCGGATACGAACTGCCGCTCGGTGATCTCCGTCTGCTGGAGCTTATCGGTGAGCTTATTGAACTCGGTGGCAAGCGTGGCATATTCGTCGGTGCCGCGCAGCTGGATCTTATGGCTGTATTCGCCCTCGCGCACGAGCCGCATGGAGGTCAAAATCCGCCGCATCCTGCGCGAGCCCGTCATAGTGAAGACGACTGCGCAGAGAAAGATAACGCCGACCAGTATCATGGACGTGCGGAAGAGCGTACGCTCAAGACTTGCAATGATGCTGCCCTGTGACGCGTCGTATTCCATCATATACACGCAGCCGGCGACTGTATCATGCGTGATGATCGGCGCAGCCGCGTAGCTTTTGAGCGTCTGCTCGTCATACACGCAGCGGAGCACGTCGTTGCCGCTCAGCGCCGAGACGATCTCCGGCAGCAGAACCAGCTTTCCCTCCGCATTCTGGCTGGGAACGGAGTCATAGAGCGTCCGTCCTGCGGCGTCCGTCACGAGAAGACGCGTGACGTTCATGTCGCCGATCACGGAGATGACCTGCCGGGCCGTCTCCTGCGTCAGGGAATCTGCGCCGGAAAAAGAGGATGTCACGACCTTCAGCTTATCCTGCGAGGAGGAGCATTTGGCCTTGAACATCAGGTTCCGCGTGGCGGCGGCGGAATAAACATTCAAAAACACGAGCACCAGAACCGTCACGGCCATGTAGGCCAGCGCATTGCGGATCTGCGAGCTGGACGGAACGAGCCGCGTATGCTTTTCAGTACTTGAAATAGTAGCCCACTCCCCACTTGGTCAGAATATGCTTCGGCTGCGCCGGGTTTTTCTCCAGCTTTTCGCGCAGACGGCGGATGTGAACGTCGACCGTGCGGATCTCACTGCTGACATCGTAGCCCCAGATCGCGTCGAGCAGCGTCTCACGGGAATAGACGCGGTTCGGATTGCGCATCAGAAGCTCCATGAGGTCAAATTCCTTCGCCGTCAGATCGACCGGCAGCTCCTCTCGGTATGCATTGCGGCTGGCGCGATCCAGCGTGATATGTCCGCAGACGAGCTTCTGCTCCGGCTCCTGCTTTTTAGCCGTTCCGGCTCTGCGCAGAAGTGCGCGGATCCGGGCCTTCAGCTCGAGAATGTTGAACGGCTTGGTCAGATAGTCGTCCGCGCCATGCTCAAAGCCGAGAAGCTTGTCCATATCCTCAGACTTCGCGGTTAACATAATTATTGGAACCTGTGAAAACTCGCGGATCTTCGTGCAGGCCTCCAGCCCGTCGAGCCGCGGCATCATGAGATCCAGCACGATGAGATCCGGCGACTCGCTCGCCGCAAGCTCCACAGCTTCCATACCGTCGCTGCCAGTCACGACCTCGTAGCCATCGTTCTCCAGATTGAACTTGATCCCTTTCACGAGCAGCTTTTCATCATCAACGACCAGAATTTTCATATCCATCCTCCACATAGACCAGTCCGCGCAGCTGCTGCATGAGACCTTCGCCGATCCCCTCGACGTCAGCCAGCTGCTCGACCGTGACAAATTTTCCGTATTGCGCCCGATAGTCCAGAATCCGGTCAGCCAGCGTCCCGCCGACCTGCGGCAACGTCAGAAGCTCCTCCCGCGTGGCGGTGTTGAGGTTCAGGCGGCCATCGTCCGCCGTCTTTTCCGGCTGCGCGGCAGCAGGCTGCTGTGTCTCCACAGTCAGTGTGCGTGAAATGCTCGCACGGCCGAGAAAGAATGCGGCTGCAAACAGGAGCGCCGCAAGGCAAAGCGCCAGAAGCACGCGCAGGCCGCTTGTTTTTTGCATTCCGTCTCCTCCATTTGACATATCGGGTGGTCATGTTGTAAAATAAGGAACAACATGCTATGACGTACTTTTCTGCTATTGTACCATACTTTTTTGATTCTGTACAACACCGGCAGAATAATAAAATGGAGATACCAATGAAAAAAAGAAGTTTTTTTGCCATTCTTCTCACGCTGCTTCTGCTGCTTCAGCTATCCTGTCTTCCTGTCCTTGCCGCGAAGACCGAGACGGCCGCTCCGTCGGATGGCACCTCGGATGATGCTGCGGTGCAGGATCCGGAAGCCGCCGCTGCGGATCCTGCCGAAGCAGACACACAGCCGGACAGCGTATCGGAGGACAAGATTCTCTCCTCCCACACAAGCTTTTCCGTGGCGGCCAAGGCCGCGCTGCTGATCGACCTCAACACCGGCCGTGTCGTATATGAGCAGGACGCCGACGAGCGCGTCTATCCCGCGAGTCTGACGAAGATCATGACCTGCCTGATTGCACTGGAAAACGGCAATCTGTCCGACGTCGTGACGGTCTCGGAATCCGCACTGGCAGATCTCGACGCAGATTCCAGCGTGGCCGGGCTGGTGGTCGGCGAGCAGATGACGCTGGAAAATCTCCTGTACTGCATGATGGTCGTCTCCGGCAATGACGCATGCAACGTCATTGCCGAGCACATCGCAGGCTCTGTCACTGACTTTGTGCGCATGATGAACCAGCGCGCCTATGAGCTGGGCTGCACCAATACCCATTTCAGCAATCCCCACGGCCTGCACGACGAGAGCCACTACACCACTGCGCGCGATCTTGCCATCATCACGGAAGCCGCGCTCAAGAGCGAGAACTTCCGGCAGATCGTCGATACTTTCGAATATAAGCTCCCTGACGATAACATGCGGCAGAATATTCCCATGCTCAAAACCACGAACATGCTGATCTATCAGTCGCTCTCCAACTCGCTGTACTATCCCCGCGCGCACGGCATCAAGACCGGCTACACGAGTCAGGCGGGCCGCTGCGTCATTTCCGAAGCAACGGGCGACGGGCTGGATCTGCTCGGCATCGTCTGCGGCGCAGCCACGACGATCCTGGAAAGCGGCGATCTTCTGATGGAGAGCTTTACCGAGTGCGCAAATCTGTTTGACTATGCGTTTGACAATTACTCGTATCTGACGCTCCTGACGCCGCTTTACCCGGTCGATCAGGTGAAGATCAACAATTCTGCCGGTGCCGAAGCCGTCGCCGTCGCGCCGAAGGACGAGATCAAGGTTCTGCTCCCGAACGACTATGACCCCGCCCAGCTGAACACCGATATCGCCCTGACCAGCGACAGCGTGGACGCTCCCGTCCACGAGGGCGACGTCCTCGGCACCGCAACCGTGACCTACGGCGGCGAAGTCCTCGGGCAGACGAAGCTCGTGGCAATTACAGACGTGGCAAAATCGGAGATCTCCTCCGCCGCGTCCGGCACCGGGGCGTATATCCAGCAGAACTGGTGGAAATGGATCGTGCTTGCGATTGTGCTGATCCTGTTTGCCATTCTGGTTCTGTTCGCGCTTGTGCAGCTGCGCAAGCGCAAGATCCGCCGCCTGCGCATGGAAAAGCGCCGCCGCGCACTCGAAGCGGAGCGCAGGCGCTTCCGCCGGGAATACGGAGAGGTGTTTGACGAGACCGACGAGCCGCACATCCGCTGAAGGAGGAACACCATGCTGAACTGGGAAAGCTTACAGGCCGCGTGCCTGTCCTGCACAGCGTGCCCGCTGTCGCAGACGCGGCACAACGTCGTCTTCGGCGTTGGCCCGCAGGACGCCGAGGTTCTGTTTGTGGGCGAGGGTCCCGGAGAAAACGAGGATCTGCAAGGCGAGCCGTTTGTCGGCGCAGCCGGAAAGCTGCTCGACGATATGCTCTCGATCATCGACCTTGGCCGGCACAACTGCTACATCACAAACATCGTCAAATGCCGCCCGCCCAAAAACCGCGACCCCATGCAGACCGAGCAGGATGCCTGCATCGGCTTTCTGCGCGCGCAGACGAAGCTCATCAAGCCGAAGATTATCGTCTGTCTCGGCCGTATCGCCGCCATGCGCCTGATCCGCCCGGACTTCAAAATTTCCCGGGAACACGGCCAGTTCACCGAAAAGGCCGGTATCCTCTTCACCGCCCTCTATCACCCCTCCGCCCTCCTGCGCGACGAGAGCAAGCGCCCCGACACCTTCTCTAATCTCAAAGCCTTACAGGCCAAGGTTCGGGAGGTGTGCGTGAGAACGCTGTAAGGAAGGACTTTTCATATGGCCAGCTTATATGATCGTACAGATATCTATGATCTTCTTGAAAATGAAGATCGCTTTCAGACCACCAAAACACACTGGCAGACTGTATTTGCCGGAAAGGCAATCCGCACGCTGCTGGACGTCAGCATCGGCTCCGGCAATCTGACGCTCCCGTTATGCACACTCGGCATCACAGTCACCGGCTCCGATCTGAGCGAAACCATGCTTGGCAAATGCCGGGCAAAAGCCGCCGCGCGTGGATTCTCTGTCGAGCTTCATCAGGCAGATTTCCGAATGCTGAACCGTGTTTTTTCCGGACAGCTGTTTGACTGTGTCGCATCCACGGGCAATTCCCTGCCCTACGTTACAAACAGCGAGATTCCCGGTGTTCTGTGCCAGATGGACGCGCTTGTCCGGCCAGGCGGGTATCTGTATCTGGATCTTCGGAACTGGGATAAGATCGTCGCAGAAAAGCAGCGTTTTTATCTCTATAACCCCGCTTTTGACGGTGAAACACGCATCAATCTTGTGCAGGTCTGGGATCACAATGCAGACGGAACTGTTGATTTTAACCTCCTGTACACATTCGAACGCGACAACCGCATTTTCCAGAAGGAGTTCTTTACAGAGCACTATCACCCAGTTCCGCGGGCGCTTCTGCTGGATACGCTTCACCACCTCGGCTACCAAACGCCGCAGCTGTTTTGTATGCCGGCGCAATTTACCGGCCGCACTCCAGAACAGGCCGACTGGTACTGTATTCTGGCACAGAAGGCATAAAAAACACGCCCGCATGGGCGTGTTTTTTTTGCTGTTTATTTGTGAGTCAGGCGGTTTTCCATGTAGGTGTGGGCAGCGGTCTCCAGTTCGTCGGGAAGCGGGGAAAGCGTAACTGCGCCGTATTTGCGTTCGAGGGCGGTCTGGAGGATCAAATCGGCCAGCTTCGGGTTCTTGGGCAGCAGGCAGCCGTGGGAGTAGGATGCGAAGACATTCTTGTATCTTGCGCCCTCCGTACCGTCCTCGCCGTTGTTGCCGTATCCCTCAAGAACTTTTCCGAGGGGCTTCACGCCGGATCCGAGATAGGTCTTGCCGGAATGGTTTTCAAAGCCGACGATATTGCAGCCCGCTTCCTCGCAGGAGAACATATAATTGCCGATCATGCGCTGCTCGGAGCCGACAGTATAGAGGTCGAGCGCGCCGGTAAAGTCGCACTGCTGGCCGTCCCACGTCTTATAGTACTGGCCGAGCATCTGGTAGCCGCCGCAGATGGCAAGCACGGGCACGCCGTCCTCGATGGCTGCCTTCAGCTCTGTCGTCTTCTCCCCTTTCAGGTCGTCCAGCAGGACCTCCTGTTCAAAGTCCTGTCCGCCGCCGATGAAGATGAGGTCACAGTCCTTTGCCGCAAGCTTTGTGCCAATCGGGACGTTCACGACGTTGGCCTGCATGCCGCGCCACTCCAGCCGCCGCTGCATGCACAGGACATTGCCGCGGTCGCCGTAGAGGTTCAGGACGTCGGGATATAAATGATAAAAGTTCAATTCCATAGCTTACTCCCAGAATTGCTTGTAGCCATACGTTTTGCTGATCGTGCCGCGCAGGGCGAGCATCGCCGTATAGGTCGGCATGACGAAAACCGGCAGCTTGTGCGCCGTCGTCTGCTCCATCAGCTTGCCGTAATCCTTCTGCACGTGCAGCTTTTCCTTCGGGAACCCGGCATAGAGGAAGCGCAGCGCCATATCCTCTGCCCGGGTGCCGGACAGATAGACCTCCTGAAGCGCGTCCATGCCGGTCAGGCGCTCGAATGCGACGTCCCAGATCCAGCTGACGTCGCGGCCGTCCTGCGTGCGGTCGTTGAGACAGGCCGCAAAGACAAATGGCTCGGTGCGCTGCGTGAGGAAACTCAGCACCTGATTGCAGCCCGCCGGATTCTTAATCAGGATCATGCGCACGTCCGTGCCGTTGATCTCAAACTTTTCCATGCGCCCGAAGCCGCAGGCAAAGTGCGACAGCGACTGCGCCGCCTGCTTAAGATCCAGCTGCATGGCCTTCGCCGCAGCCATGCAGGCGCAGGCATTATAGATGTTGTAGCCGCCCGGAAGGTTGATCGTGGCCGGGATTTCGGTCTCGCCGTCACGGAAGACGACCTCGGAATGCTCCTCATCGGACACGTTCACACGGCACACGCAGATATCCGGCTTCGGCCGGGCATAGCCGCAGTGCGGGCAGCGATAGCCGCCGAGATGGCCGAAGGTCACGTAGTCATACGTGTACTCGCGCTTGCATTTGATGCAGTACGGCGCGTCAGAGACCTCTGTGACGCGTGAAGCGTAGATCGGCGTATTGACACCGTAGAAAATGACCGGGTTCGGCACGTCGTCATGCAGGCTCGTGATGAGCGAATCGTCCGCGTTCAGGCACAGGACGGCGTTGGGGCTATTCTCGGCGCCGATGCGGAGCTTTTCCAGCGTGTGCGTCACCTCGCCGTAGCGGTCGAGCTGGTCGCGGAAGACGTTGGTGAAGACGATGGCCTTTGCGTCTACATATTTGCTGATATACTTGAGTGCCGCTTCATCGGCCTCGATCAGCGCGTGGGTATAGCGGCAGCGGCCGGTGATGCTGGAATGCATGGCAAATTCTGCGGTCACACCGCTTAAGAGGTTTGCGCCGGATTTATTTGCAAAGTAAGAGATTCCAGCGTCCTGCCACGACTGCTCGATCATGCGCGACGTCGTGGTCTTGCCGTTGGTGCCCGTGACGATCACGGTCGTCACGTTCTTTGCAAGTTCACCCAGCAGGTTCGGGCAGAGCTTGAGCGCTACGCGCCCGGGGAAATCCGTGCCGCCTCTGCCCAGCAGACGGATCAGGCTCCGGCAGAGCTTGCAGGCAAGCACTGCGATCATCACTCGTAATTTCATGGCTACGTTTATACCACTTTTTCAGTCAAAACGCAACCATTGGCTGAAAAAAGCGAGAAGGTTACGAAAGATTTACAAAATTGGGCTTGTATTGGTTGTCATAATCTGATATAATGCATCCGAATTGGAGTAAAAATACGTCCTTATGGCAGGTTCCGGTGCAAAAGGACGAAAGGAGCTACACAAACATGCACAAAACGCGCAAACTTCTCTGCCTGCTGCTGTGCGCGGCGATGCTCATGTCCATGAGCACGATCTGTCTGGCCGCCAACAATAACTACAGCAGCTGGTTTAAGACAAACTACGACGAGATCAATCAGCTCGGTCTGATGCCGTCCTCGTTCAACGGACTGGATCTGACCAAGGACATCACCCGCGGGGAGATGTGCGAGCTGGCTGTGTACGCCTTTGAGAAGGCGACCGGCAACGATATCGACATGTCCAACGAAACCTTCACCGGCTTCACCGACACCTCGAACGAGTACATCGTCAAGGCACACCTGTATGGCATCGTCAACGGCTACGAGGACGGCTCGTTCCGCCCGAACCAGCTGCTGACGCGGCAGGAGTTCTTCAAGCTGATCGAGAACTTCTGCACCGCAGCCGCCTTCTCGCCGACGGCCACAGCCAACGCGCTGAACGGCTTTGCCGACGCGAACAAGCTCTCCGCATGGGCGAAGGAAGCCGCGCAGATCTGCGTCAGCTATTCCTATGTGCAAGGCACGAAGCTTGGAAACGGCACCTATCTGAACCCCAAGGGCAACACCAGCCGGCAGGAAGCCATGACCATGTTCCTGCGCTGCTACAAGACCATCCAGTGGTTCTATGACGAAAACGTCAAGAGCGCGACCGTCGTCGTCGACCAGATCAACCTGAACGTCACCGTCACCAGCGTCAGCAAGACCATGTATGTCTGCCAGTCCGGCTCGATTAACGTCCGCGACTCCTGGACGACCAGCAGCACCAAGGTCGGCGAACTGAGCTACAACGCGTCTGTGACCGTCACCGGCATCACGACCACGACGTCCGACGGTCACCAGTGGTACCGCATCAAATATAAGGGCATCACCGCTTATGTCCGCGCAGATCTGCTTTCCGATACGAAGGACAGCACCGTCACTCCGGGCAGCGGTTCCGGCTCGACCGGCGGTTCGACCGGCGGCAGCAGCACAGCCAGCGAGATTGCAAACTTCGCCATGTCCTTTGTCGGCTACAGCTACGTCTGGGGCGGCAAGAGCCCGTCGACCGGCTTTGACTGCTCCGGTCTCATGTACTACGTCCTCACGACCTACGGCTACAAGATGAACCGCGTGGCCAACGACCAGATGAGCCAGGGCACCTATGTTTCCCGCAGCGACTTGCAGGTCGGCGACCTTGTCTTCTTCGGCTACAGCGGATACGCCAACCACGTTGGCATGTATATCGGCGGCGGCAACTTCGTCCACGCGTCTACCCCGTCGACGGGCGTGCGTGTCAACTCGCTCGACGAGTCGTACTACAAGACCAGATTCCTCTGCGGCAGACGCATCATCTGAGTGCAGAGCAAACATCGAACTCCCCATCCGGCATGCCGGATGGGGAGTTCTTTTTGCGGTCATTCACTCGGATATCAGCTGCGATTCGGACTCCGGCGGATTGGCCGGGGCTTTCCAGTAGAGCTTTCCGTCCTGCTCGATGACGTCCATGACCGAAAATTCGGAAATGCGGTCGAACGGCTTCTCCGGCTCAAAGGGCAGCAGCTCCGGCTCTGCCAGCTGCTGCGGCTCCGGTTCCAATTCCGGCTCCTGCTCCGGCTGCTGGTCGGTCGTGATGCGGGTCTGGTCTGTAAAATGGCAGCTGCGGTCGGAGATCCGCGTCCGCAGACGCAGCGCGCCGTCCTCCGGCTGCGGCACGCCGAGCGTGACCGTTCCGTTCTCCGTCTTGGCAAGCAGGCGGATGGGATAGTCCCAGTCGCGGCTGCACTGCGCAGAAATGTCCCAGTACAGGCCGTCGCGCGTGGCCGTGAGCGAACCGGAGCTGACTGCTTCAATTTCATACTTCATAAAAAACGCCCCCCGCACACTGTATGCGGAGAGCGTTTTGCTTATGACAGCTGCTTCTCAAAAGCCCTGTAGGCCGAAGCTGACAGCCAGCGCTGAATCGACCTGATCCATGACGCTGCGGTCCGCGTGGCCGGTATGCTCACGCAGGCGGCGCTTGTCAATGGTGCGGATCTGCTCCAGCAGGATAACGGAATCCTTGCTCAGCCCGACGTCATGCCCTGTCAGCGCGATATGCGTCGGCAGGCGCGCCTTGCCGGTCTGGCTGGTGATGGCAGCGGCGATCACGGTCGGCGAATGCCGGTTGCCGGTATCGTTCTGGACAATGAGCACAGGCCGGCAGCCGCCCTGCTCGCTGCCTACAACAGGGCTGAGGTCGGCATAGAAGATGTCGCCTCGTTTCACGTTCGTATCCATTTGCTTCACACTCCGCGGAAAAAGTACGTGCGTTTTCACGCCGCTGGTTCTATTCTCCCACGCAGAAGCCAAAAATAAACACACAAATTCAGCCCAGATGCTCCCATGCCATTCTATGCAGGCGGGCACGAAAAATGGCGTGTTCAGACGATGTATTGCAGGATCTGCTCGGTTTTATCGCCGCGGTGACAGATGCGCGGAATACGCTTGCTGATCTGGCACAGAAGCTCATAATTGATCGTTCCCTGCGCGCGTGCAAGACGCTCGCACGGCACGAGCGTGCCGTCCTCGTCATAGCCGAAGATCGTGACGGTATCGCCGGGCTTTGCGTCCGGGACAGCGGAGACGTCGAGCATGCACATATCCATGCAGATACGCCCGATGACCGGCACCATCGTGCCGCGCAGATAAAAGCTGGCCTTGCCGGTCAAAAGACGGCTCAGACCATCGGCGTAGCCGATCGGCAGGACGGCGACGCGCGTCGGCTCCTTCGTCCGGTACAGGCGGCCATAGCTGATATCCGTCCCAGCCGGGACGGTGCGTACCTGCGCGATCATGGAGTGGAGCGACATCATGGGCCGCAGGCTGATCGCGCCCTCCAGTTCCTCGGACGGGGCATTGCCGTAGGTGATGATGCCCGGACGCACCATGTCAAGCGCGTATTCGGGATACAGGATCGTTGCGCCGGAATTGCAGCAGTGGCGGATCTCCGGCCGGATCCCGGCGCCCTCCATGGCGGAAAGCATGTCGGTAAACCGCCGGAACTGTAGGCGGGTAAACGCCACATCCTCCTCGGCGGTGCTGTCGGCTACGCAGAAATGCATGAACACGCCCTCAATGCGCAGATGCGGCAGCGCCGCGACCTGCTTCAGCTCATCCAGCGTCTGCTCGTTATCATACGCGAAAAAGCCGATGCGCGTCATGCCGGTGTCCAGCTTCAGGTGGACGTTCAGAATATAATTCGTCCCGGCCAGCGCCGCGTTCAGCTCGTTGGCGTATTCGAGCGAATGCACCTCCTGCGTGATGTCGAGGAAGATCATATTCTCCGCGTACTCCGGCGGCGTATAGCCGAGGATCAGAATTGGCAGGCGGATCTCACCGCGGCGCAGCTGCACGGCTTCCTCCAGATTGGAGACCGCCAGATATTCCGCGCCCAGATCCGCCAGCGCGCGGCTGACCGGGACAGCGCCGTGGCCATAGGCGTCCGCCTTCATGACGCCGAGAAACCGTGTGCCGGACGGCAGGCGCGCGCGGATCGAATGGTAGTTGTATTCCAGATCATCGAGCGAAATATCCGCCCACGTTCTTTTGAGTGTCTTCATGTATCATTCCTTCTGTCTATTGCAGCGCAAAATTTGAAATGGAAACCGAAAGAAGCATCCGCCCCTCGAAGCTGATCTCCGCGCGTACCGGTGCGAGCGGCTCGCAGGAAAACCAGGTGTCGACGACCAGCTCCTGTTCATCATAGCCCATGCGGTAGGTCGTGCGCAGGCAGCCGTCCTCCGTGCCGGTAGCGTCGATATACTCGCCTGCCCAGCACTGCCCCAGCACATACGGCGCAGCAAGCGGCGCAAGCATTCCATCCGCAAGCGGCGCAAAGCCGATCTGGGTATCGTCAAAGGTCACGTAGGCCGTGCTCTGTTCGGCTCTGGCCGTGATCCCGGCGATGCTCTCCGGGGCCGTCACGGTCAAAGACGCGCCGGTGTCGGGCGTGAAGGTGCAGTCCAGCGTGAATGCGGCAACGCTCTCGCCATAGTCGGCGGTCACATCTGCGGTGAATGAGCAGCCGCCTGCCTGCAAAAGCGCCGTCCGGAATTGGAGCGGCGTCTGCTCCGGCTCCGCCGCCGCGCAGCCGGACAGGAAAACAGGGATACAGCAGAGAAGAAGCGCCAGTTTTTTTCGCAACACAGATCACCCTTACGGCAAAAGTCGCGGAATTTGCAGCAGCAGATCCTCCGGCACCATACCATACTCCCCCAGCGTCTTTGCCGCCAGATCGCCGGCTGCGCCGTGCAGATACGCGGCAGCAGCTGCGGCTTCGAGCGGCATGATATGCTGACCGAGAAGCGACACGATCATACCGGCCAGCACGTCTCCGCTGCCGCCGGTCGCCATGCCGGGATTCCCTGTATGGTTTACATAAGTATTAAGCCCATCCGTAATGATCGTCCGGCTACCCTTGCGCAGAAGGATCGCCTGCGTGCGCCGCGCCATCTGCATGGCGCAGCACGTGCGGTCCCCCGCTTTCAGATCGCCGCCCATCCGCGCGAACTCGCCGTCGTGCGGCGTCAGGATCACGGGACAGGCACATCCGCGCAGATTATCTATATGCCCGGCGATGGCGTTTATGCCGTCCGCGTCCAGAACCAGCGGCACGCGGCACAGACCGAGAACGGCCCACACCAGCTGCGTCAGCGCTTCGGAGCGCCCGAGTCCCGGGCCGAGCAGCACGGCGTCCATCCCGGCAAGCCGCTGCTCGATCGCGGGCAGCGCCGCCATGCAGAGGCGTCCCGCGCTGTCGCACGGCAGCGGGAAGACGATCTCGCTTCCGGCTCCGGCGGCGATGATCGGATAGATCTTCTCCGGTACGCCCAAATAGACCAGTCCGCTGCCCGTCCGCAGGGCGGCCTTCGCCGCGAGGCGCGCCGCGCCCGTCAGCCCTTCGGAACCGCAGAGCAGCAGGACTTTGCCGTAGTCGCCCTTATGGCTCTCGCGGCGGCGGATCGGGCACAGCTCGCCGATCAGCTTTTTTCCGGTACACTGCGCCGTCCAAACAGGTCTTGCCATATGCCAGCCCTCCCGTTTTAGATTATGTCAACTTAAAGTTTCTTTTCCAGCAGCACAAGATGGATCGCGGGAATGCGGTTGAAATCGCAGGTCACAATATCCGCTTCGCGGTAGCCAAGGCTGGCATACAGATGCCGCGCGGCGGTATTGCGCTCGTTGGTATCGATGCGCAGAACCGCGCAGCCCGCGTCCCTCGCAAGCTGCTCATAAAACTGCGCGAACGCGCGGCCAATGCCGCGGCCGCTGCAGTCCGGGTCGACGGTCAGCGTGTGCAGGACCATGACCTTGTCATCCGGCGCGGAAAACAGCCAGTTTCCGTCCGCATAGACGTCCACCTGCCGCTGGTTGATAATGCCGGACGCCACGACGCGTCCATCCTGCTCGCAGACATACAGATCATCCCGCGCAAGCGCTTCCTGCGCGTCCTGCCGGATGGGATACACGCCGGTGATCCAGCCGATCGTGGTCAGCCCGGCGTCCTCCCGGGCGTGGATTTTATCATAGATCGACACGACCGCGTCAAGGTCGTGCGCAGAAGCCTTACGAAACATGGTGCCTGTCCCCTTTCGGTATATGTTTTGTAACAAAAGCAAGGATCTGCTTCTGGAATTTCCACATAAAAAACGCAACGGCCAGCATCAGGACGATCAGCGCCGCAGAGCCGGCCCAGTCGCCGTGCAGGATGTTGCTGCCGAGCCAGCAGTAGACAAATGTACTGAACGCGCTGCCGCAGAACATGGCAAGCGTAAACTCCCACGGCTTCAGCTTCGAGCGGCTGGCCGCGATCGGAATGACGCCGTTCGGGATCAGCGGGATAAAGCAAAGCGTCACGACCATATAGGCCGGATGCTCTGACTTGGCGATGAGCGCCAGCTTTGCAGAGCCGGCAGACTCCGGCAGGAGCTTATCGAGATATTTGCCGAGCCGCTGATAGAGCGTAAAGCTGATGCCGTGCGCCAGGGAGGACGACAGCAGGCAAATCGCGAACGCGCGCCAGACGCCATACACAACGCCTGCCGCCACGTTGACGATCACGCCGGAAATGACGATCGACCAGACCTGCACCATCTGCAAAAGCGCCATGTAAAGAATGCCGCTGAACGACATATCACGGCTCAGATACGCTTCCAGCGCAGTCTCATCGCCGGATTGCAGGAGCGGAATGATGTCCGGCATGGTCTGCCGGACGACCAGATATACAAGAAGCACGGCCAGCAGGATAAAAACCACCGTAATGCCCGTGCGAAGGAGTTTTTCCTTTTTCATAACTTCTCTCCGGATTGAAATTCGCTTTATCATACCACGTTCTGCGGAAAAGTGCAATCCAGAGGAGCGAAAAAGCATTTTCGCCCCTCTGTAACAGTTTTTCGAACTTCTCCAAAGTTCGAAAAACTGGTTAATTGAACGCGAAGGGGGCTCTTTGGCCCCTTCGCGCTTCCCCTGCTGCTCTGTCATCCTGCTGTTTTTCGTAGTTTTTTGACAGTCTCAGTCCTCTGCCATTCCGCACCCCGGCACATTCCACGATATGGACGCAGGAACCTGCTCTATTTTGTACAGTTTCCCGATCCTGCCCGGAAACCAGATTTTTCGCTTGCATCCGTGCAGGACTTTCTGTAAAATACTCATATTCGCATATTTGGGGGATTATTATGCAAGCATTGACTCTATCGTCCATCGCGCTGATGATCTGCGTCGCGGCGGGCTCGTATCTGGCCGGCTGCTGCAACGGTGCGATCATCACCTCGTTTCTCTTTTTCAAGGATGATGTGCGTAAGCACGGCAGCCATAACGCCGGACTGACGAACTTCTACCGCACCTACGGCGGAAAATACGCGATCTGCGTCATTCTGGTCGATATGCTCAAAGCGTTCGTTGCGGTCAAGCTTGGCTCGATCGTGTTTGGAGAATATCTCGGTCTGCGGCTGGAGGGAGAATATTTCTCCGCCCTGTTCTGCATCATCGGCCATATTTTTCCCGCATTCTATTCGTTCCGCGGCGGCAAGGGCATTCTTTGCAGCGGCACGCTGCTTCTGCTGCTTGACTGGCGGATCGCCGCGATCGGCTGGGGGCTGTTCCTGCTCATCTGGCTGACGACAAGATATGTTTCTCTCGGCTCCGTCACTGCGGCCGTCAGCTTCCCCATTACGGCCGTCATTTTCTACTGGGGTCATCCGACAGTAATCGTCCTCGCCGTGTGCATTGCCGCGCTTGTCATCTGGGCGCATCGCACCAACATCGGACGGCTGCTGCGCGGCACGGAATCCAAATTCCAGTGGCACAAGAACGCGCCCGGTCAGTAAATATCCGCCTGAAACAGCAGAGGTTCGCATGATCATTGATTTTCACACACATACCTTTCCGGATCAGATCGCCGCAGCGGTCGTCGAAAAGCTGAGCCGTCAGGGTGATCTCACTCCGTTTTCTGACGGCACTGCCGGCGGTCTGCTGCGCGCAGAACGTGCGGCCGGTGTCGACCGCTCCATCGTTCTGCCGGTCGCGACAAAGCCGGAGCAGGTTCCGCATATCAACGAAACCGCCGCCGCGCATAACGTTCACGCGTTCGTCACAAATCTGTTCTCCTTCGGCTGCATCCATCCGGACTGCCCGGACTGGCGGCAGGAGCTGGATCGGATCAAGGCGCTGGGGCTGCGCGGGGTCAAGCTTCACCCGGCCTATCAGGACACGCCGCTCGACGACCCGAAATACCTCCGGATCCTTGAGCGTGCCGGTGCGCTCGGCCTGATCGTCGTCACGCACGCAGGCTATGACATCGGCTACCCCGGCTGCACGCACTGCACGCCGGAAAAAGCCCGCCATACTCTGCGGCAGGTCGGGCCTGTCACGCTCGTGCTGGCGCATATGGGCGGCTGGCGGTGCTGGGACGAGGTTCCGGAGCTTCTGGCGGATACCTCTGCCCTGCTCGATACCTCATTCAGTCTCGGCACTCTGACGCCGCGGGAGGAAGGTTCCGGCAAGGACAATGCCCTGCTCAGTGACGAAGCCTTCGTGGGCATGGTGCGTGCTTTCGGCGCGGATCGGATTTTATTCGGCACGGACTGCCCGTGGGGCGACCCGCAGAAGGATCTGCGGCACATCCGGCAGCTGCCCATCAGCGAAACAGACAAGGTCAAGATTCTTGGCGGCAACGCCAAGCGGCTTCTTGGACTATAATACTATTATAAAGCTATAATCAGCAGAGCTGGCGCAAAATGATGTAAGAAACTCATTTTGCGCCAGCTCTTTTTTTATTCGCCGTCCAGTTCCTCTGCGATCGTCTCGATCGCGCAGGCAAGCCCGCGCGCGATCTGATGCAGCTCCATGCCGGGCGTCCCGGCGGGCTTACAGGCGGCCTGCTCCATCGAATACGGAACATGCACAAAGCCGCCGCGCAGACCGGGGCAGTTCCCCGCGATCCAGTCCAGCAGCGTATACATGAGGTAATTGCAGACGTATGTCCCGGCTGTATAGGAGACCGCGGCCGGGATTCCGGCTGCTCGCATGCGCGCTGCCATACGCCGCACCGGCAGCGTCGTGAAATATGCATCCGGGCCATCCGGGCGGATCGGCTCGTCCTGCGGCTGTCGGCCCGCGTTGTCCGGAATACGGCCGTCCATATAGTTGATCGCGACCTTTTCCGGCGTGATAGCCGCGCGTCCGCCCGCCTGTCCGACGCAAAGGACTGCCGCGGGCTGCACACGTTCGATCTTGGCAAGCAGCCGCTCTCCTGCTTTTCCGAACACCGTCGGAAGCTCCAGCTTTTCCAGCTGAAGTCCCGCGATCGTATCCGGCAGCAGCCGGACCGCTTCAAATGCAGGATTGACGCGCTCTCCGCCAAACGGATCAAAGCCGGTAACAAGGATCTTTTTCATGCCTGTTTCTCCTTCCGCCGCATATGGGCGGCTGTCGGTATTTTATCACAAAAAACAGCCGATGCAACAGAAAAAGCAAGCAGGCGGCAGTATTCTGAGAAGCTTCTCTTTAGAATTACAGAGGGACGATCCGGTTGGATCGCCCCTCTGCGGGTCTTGCTGCTTTCAGGCCGTCCGGCCTGTATGGGGATCAGAGAAGCTTTTTCCACCTCTCGTGGGCGCCGCTTCTGGTGTAGGTGTGGCTGTTGGTGGCTTCCTGCACGTCGAGATAGTACCATGCGCCGACGTTTGCGTTATCGCTCCAGGTCTTCATGCCGGGCAGAAGGTCGCTTGCCGACTGCGGCGTGCGCTCCAGCGCGCGGTTGACCATCGCCATCATTTCGGCGCGCGTGATCGTCTGGTCAGGACGGAAGGTGCCGTCCGGATAGCCGTTGATCCAGCCCGTCTTCGTGCAGACAGCGATCGCATTTGCCGCCCAGTGATACGAAGGAACGTCGGTAAAGTAATTTGCAGCTTTCTTGTTCTCCACGAACTGCGCGAGCATCGATGCAAGCTCTGCACGTGTGATCGCTTCGTTCGGACGGAAATAGCCGCCCGCCTTGGTATCCACGATCACGCCTGCGTTTTCAAGCGTTGCAACATAGGTGCCGAACCAGTCGCTGCTTGCAACATCCTTATAGGAGCTGTTGCGCGCCGCATACTTCTCCACGCAGGACTTGTCCATAATGCGGTACAGGATGGCCGCGACTTCCGCACGGGTGATGTTGCCGTTGGGCTTCACGGTGCCGTCGGGATAGCCGTTGATATACGCGAAATGGTCGCCGGTGTTGAGCTTCAGCGCGGGCTCTGTAGTCGTCACGCTGCCGGGGATGTAGGCGAGCCTGTAAACGACGGTTTCCGTCACGTCATGCTCCGGCATAATGCCCTTCACAACGGTCCTATCCGCTGCGAAGCCGGGAATGCGCGGGCTGTTTACAAGATAGCTCTCGCCCGGGACGAGATCGAGCACCTTGCTTTCTGCTGCCTGCTTGCCGCCGGCGTAGATGTAGTCGATCGTCAGCCGATAGGTAATGACAACAGGAGAAGCCTTCACCCAGCCGGCATAGACCGTCTTGTCCTCGGTCAGGCCCTGCGTAAAGTCATGCGGGTTCTTGCCGTCCTTATCGTCGTACCAGCCGGTGAAATTGAAGCCGTCTCTGGTCGGCGGGAGCAGCGGGCCGTCGACGACCTGCGCGCCGTGACGGACCGTGACCGTATTGGGCGTGACGTCAGAGCCGCCGTTGGGATCGAAGGTCAGCGTATGCGAATCAAGATCATAATGAACGTCGATCACAAGCCCCTTGACGATCTCGATATTCTGCTTCTGCGCAGCGTCATTGACCGGATAGTGCAAGCCGTAGTCCTTCGCGTTCACGGCTGCGATCGTGCCAAACTTGCCGCTCAGGCTTTCGATCTCGGCGTTCTCCTCGTCATACGTGCCATCGGGCAGCTGCTTCATGTGGCGAACCGTGTATTCATAGGTATTGGCTTCCCACTGGGCGGTGAAGATCACGCCGCCCGCGGTGATCTCATAGGTGTCGCCTTCCTTCAGCAGCGCTGTGTCACCGTCACCGGCATAAACATCCGTCTCGCCCGGAATGACCTTCACGCTCCAGCCCTTGAACGTATAGTCGTCGCGGGTCGGGTCTGCGGGCATTTCGATGCTCTGGCCGGGGAGATAGAAGTCGTGGATCTCAAAAATATCGTCGTAGGTGTAGTTAACAGCGGGCATGCCCGTGACATTTTCGCCGTTGGGCTGGAACATCACCGTTGCGAGGTTCAGGTTGCCCGTCATCTGATAGCCGTTCTCGTCAGCCGTGGGATAGCCGGCTTCCATGCCGCTGTCCTCACCGGCCTTATAGAGCGCCGTCCAGACGATCAGCTTGGCCGTATCTGCGTCAACGCCGGTCTCGAGCGCGATGCTCTTTTCCAGCTCGGCAGCAGCCGCGTCAAATTCCGCATCATCCCAGGCTGCGCCGTACAGTGCCTTTGTAAGCGGCATCTCGTCGAAGCTGAACGTGCCGATGGAGACGAAGCCGTTCGCGTTATAGCCGCCAAGGCCAAGATTCTTCAGGGTTTCTTCCTTCAGCGTGATGGTGTCCTTAAGATCATCCGGCGTCAGGGAGGCGAACGTGCTGTTCAGTCTTGTATAGGCGCAGATGGTATGCGGGGTAATGTCCCAGTTGGCATACAGATTCGTCCAGCCGCCGACGGTCTGGCCGGTAACGTCCGTAGTCTGGCCTTCACGGCTCCAGAATTTGAACGTATAGCCGTCACGAACCGCGGCAGGCGCGTCTGCAGTGGGCAGCGCCGCACCGTGGAGTGCCGTAGTTGTGAAGAGCAGGCCATCGGCCACAGAGTGGTCGGCCTGATAAGCGTTCAGATCTTCCTCCGTTTTGAAATAGACAACATTCTCATAGTCATAGACCATGCAGATAATGTTTGTCCAGCCGTTGACCGTGACGGATGCTTCTCCTGCACGGGAGGGATCGTTTTGATATTCGTTCCATGCGCCGTCGTTGAACCAGCCGTGGAACTCATATTTGCCGGTGTAATTTGCGGTGTAGTAGTCAGCGATATTGAGCTTGGTCAGGTCAATGACCGTGCCCTTGGGCTGCGAGTCGAGTGCAACGGTCTTATAGGCCTTGCTGAAATCGCCGTTGCGGTAGATCACAACGTTGACGACCTGCTTCTCTTCTTCCTTCTCGCATTCAACGTAGAACGTCACGCCGCTTTCGGGCTTCCACTGCTCGTTCTCCGCGTCCCAGATCAGGTTGAACGTCTTCGTTCTGTCGCCGGAGAGCGTGTGCGCGCCATATGTACCGGCGTATTTTGCAACATATTTGTCCGCAGTGACCGTGACCGGGCAGGTGTAAACGCCGTCTTCTTCGGCCTTCGTGCCGATCTCAAAGGACTCCTCGATCAGCGCATAGGTCACATCTGGATGTGCTTCATTCGTGGTGCAGTCGACAGTGACCAGACCGGAGGTGTCGAAGTCCTCTTTGCCGGGCTGCGGGGGATCGACGGGCCCGGGGCCGGGATCCGGCGTATTTGCTTCCCAGACTGCATAAATGGTTTTCTTGCCGGAAACGGTGATCTTGCCGTTTGGCTGATAAGAAGCAGCCGATGCATCTGCCGAGTCGGCCCAGCCAAGGAAGGTATAGCCCTCCCTGCTCGGTACCTTCTCCGAGATCGTAAAGGTGTAGCTATTGTCCTTTGCCGTCGCCGTTTGCTTTTCCGGCGCGTTTTCACCGCCGTTGGCGTCATAGTTCAGCTCGAACTCATTGTCGTAGCGATAATCCGCCTTGGGGAAGCTGCTCATAAAAAATGTAAACGAATGACTCGAAGTACCGGTATGAGAGGAACCGGGAGCCGTCCACGAACCGCTGGCGGTGCTCATATCTCTGCTGTAGATGTAAGCAGTCGTTCTGTCCACGACGCTGCCATTCACCGTGATGCAAAGCTGCCAGCCGCCATTGTAGGTGCTGCCGCCAGCACTTGCATTCCACTCGAACTTGTATCCGATCTCATTGTCCTTGCTGTTATCCAAGCTCTTATATGTCGTGTACTTATTGGTGCTGGACATGCTTCCATCAGATCTGTAGTAGTTGTCACCAATAATCGTGACCGTCCAGTTCCAGCTCATACTGGCCGCAAGAGCCGATACCGGCAGCAGGCCGATCAGCATGACCAGTGTGAGCAGCGCCGCTATGATGCGTTTTTTCATCATTTATTCCTCCAAATTAAGAAAGTATCTATATAAAGCCCGCCGTGCAGCAGGCAGTGTTTTATTTTTCTCCGTAAAGCCGCTGCCAGCAGCTCCGGCAGAGCTGGCCGCCGCCCTCGATATAGCCGCTGCGCAGGCTGACCGGCGTATCTCTGCGAATATCGGTCTCAGCGCCGCAGAGCACGCAGCGTTCATATGGGCTCGTCTCCCCGGCCGCAGGCCGGTCGTTTTGCTTCTGCATTTCCACCGTCTCCATGTCCCTGTTTTCAGTCTCTGCTCCCAAAAATACCGCCCCATGTGCTACATGCACCTTTCCCGCGCAGACCGGGCAGCCGCATTTCTGCCTGCCGGTTCGCGGGTAAATGGCCGCCTTCCAGACATGCCCATAGGCGCACTCCCACCAGACCTTCTTCCGGCTTCCCGTCGTGACCATCTGCGGTGTGAGCGCGCCATTGAGCGTCGGGTGCCATTCGGCGGAGATCTTCGGCTCCAGCGACGCAAGATCATTGAACCCGGCCAGCACCTTTTTCCCGGTGCAATAGGGACAGCCGCTCCCGTTGGTTCTCGAAGCGATGACCGCCTGAAAGCTGTGTCCTCGTTCGCAGCGCCACCATGCCTTGCGGTTGCTGGTCGGCGTGACCTGTTCCGGCGTGAGCGCGCCGTTTTTCTCCGCGTCCCATTGTGCGGCAAGCTCCGGTCTCTGCGACGCCAGATCGTTGAAGCCGGGCAGCACAAGCTTCCCCATGCAATAGGGGCAGCCGCTTCCTGCGTATGTTCTGGTGGAGACGGACGCGCGCCAGCTATGGCCGTTTTGGCAGCGCCACCAGACCTTTTTCTCTGTGCCGGGCATCACGTCCCGCGGCGTGAGCGCGCCGTTTTTCTCCGCGTCCCACTGCTTTGCAAGCGCCGGGTATGTAGAAGCAAGATCGTTTTCTCCCGGCGCAAGCCGTCTTCTCGCGCAGACCGGGCAGCCGCAGCCTGCCACGCGCGACCGGACAGCCGCGCGCCAGCTGTGCCCCTTTTCGCACCGCCACCAGACTGGTCTCTGGCTTCCGGCGCTGACATCGACCGGGACAAGCGGCAGGTTCTTCTCCTGATCCCACTGCCGGGCAAGCGTCGGATACATCGATGCAAGATCGTTGTAACCGGCCATCACCTTTCGTCCCGCACAATACGGGCAGCCGGCGCCTGCGCTTCTGGCATAGACCGCAGCCGTCCAGGAATGCCTGTTTTTGCAGCGCCACCATACACGGGCATGACTTCCGTAGGAGACCGTCTGCGGCGTCAGCGGCAGATTGCGCGCAGGATCCCATTCGTCCAGAAGCTGCTGCTTCTGGTATCGGCGGCAAAAATCATACAGGCTCTGCCCCATATGTCTGCCGGCGCTCCCATATTTTCTTTGCTCCATCCCACGTGTGTCCACATCCATGCAGCCGTGATCTGCCTTTCCCCGCTTTTGCTGGTACGTAATTTTTCTTATGTCGTGAAGCACCGCTCTGAAATCCACAATATAGAAAAAAGCAGCGCATTCCTTTATCTGGATGCACTGCGATGCATGCAAAATCACAGGCCAATGAAAACTTACATTCATTGGCTTTTTCGGCATGCCTATTCTTGTTATGTAACCTCAGTTTCTGGAAAACAGTTTCCGAAAATTATGTTTTGACCTTGAAAAATAGACAGAAATATGTTAACGTTTTACTGTCTATAGAAAATGTTGAAGCAGCGCTTCACGACATAAGAAAAATTATGTCATTGCCGCGTCCAGCAGATTGAGCTGCTCAATTTGCCGCCTGTGTTCCACGCCGGTGGTCACGAGATAGATCCGTGTGGTGTTGATGCTGCTGTGGCCAAGGATATCGGCCAGCTTCGCAATATCTTTTTCCAGCGTGTAAAACGTCCGGGCAAAGAGTTTTCGCAGATTGTGCGGAAATACCTTGCCCGGATTTACGTTTGCCCGCGCGCAGAGCCGCTTCATGGACGCCCATATATTGCTGCGGTTCATCGGCTTTCCGGTGCGTGTGCAGAAGATGACGTCATCGAGCTGTCTCTCACGCGCAAATCTCAGCAGCATTTTCCGCAGCTTGCTTGGGATCAGGATTTTCCGGCTCTTGTTTTTACAGGTGACGGTCACCTCCCCCGCATAGACGGCGCGCACGGTAAAATACCGCAGCTCCGACACGCGGATCCCCGTCGCGCAGATCGTTTGCAGCAGCAGCCAGAGACGGCGGTCATTCTTGGCTGCCTTTAGAAGCCGCAGATACTCTGCCTTTGTCAGCTCACGCTCAGCAGGCTGGTAGATCTCGCGCTGTAGTCTGCAAAGCCTGACGCGGCAGTCCGGCAGATCACAGAACCGCAGGAAATGATTGACGGACGCCAGCATGGAATTGACGGATCGGAGCGCATAGCCGCTTTGCAGCAGCTTCTGCTTGTAGTCGATGACACGCTCCTTTGTGATCTCCTGCCGGTTCAGCCAGCAGCCGAATTGCCGGACATCCCGGAGATACTTCTCGATCGTGACTCCGCTCTTCTCCTCCGTCCGCAGCTGCTGCGCATACCGGCTCAGCAGCTGTGCACTTAAATGGATCGTTTTCATAAATATCACCTCTCCTGTCATTGCGCCATTCGGCGCAATACGCATATTATACCCCCTTTTTACGCAGGAAACGCGCATCGTTTTTGCACAGAAATGAAAATCCCGCCCCGGCAAAAGCCGAAACGGGCAAATCGGATATTCGTCAATTTCTATTTGGCGTTTTCTCTGACTTTTATCAAATGATATGGAAAAAGCACAGAAAACATATGTTTTCTGTGCTTTTTATTATGTAAATATCCTGGAGCAGCTGCCAAAGCAGAAAAACGAAATTGCAGTTTTGAGAGGAAGAGCGACAGAGCGGGTAAGAGCTGACGTTTTTGGAAAGGAAGAATGTGTGCAAGGAATCCATCAGGGGTTCCTTGCACGTTCCATTCCCGCCCGCAGGCGGCACGGTCTGCGAAGCAGATCGTACTCCGCCAAAAAGAAAAGACACGCAAAAGCGTGTCTTTTCTTTTTGGCGGAGTGGGAGGGATTCGAACCCTCGGACGGCTTTTGACCGTCACACGATTTCCAGTCGTGCTCGTTATGACCGCTTCGATACCACTCCATGATATCGGCTGGCCGTGTCACATCCCGGACAGCCCTCATATCATACACAAAAGTCCCTGATTTGTCAAGTGTTACTTTTCAATTTCCCTGCGCAATGCTGCAAGTTCCTGCTCCGTGAGCGCGCGGGACTGTCCCGGCTTCAGATCTCCAAGCTGCAAAGGGCCCTCCGCGATGCGGCGCAAGCGCGTGACGGTCAGCCCGGCGCGCTCGCACAGGCGGCGGATCTGGCGGTTGCGTCCCTCATGGATCGTAATGCGGAACAGCGCCGTCGCGCCCTCCGCGTGCAGGCGGCTGACCTGCGCCGGCGTCGTCAGCCGGCCTTCAATTTCGATCGGCTCATCAAGCGTCTTCTCTTTCCCCTCTATGTAGCCGCTGACCCAGACCAGATAGACCTTGTCCACCTGCTTTTTTGGGTGCATCAGCGCATTGGCCAGCGCTCCGTCGTTGGTCAGAAGCAGCAGCCCCTCGGAATTGCAGTCCAGGCGTCCGACGGGATAGACACGCACCGGCAGATCCTTGACAAGCTCCGCGACCGATCTGCGGCCCTTCTCGTCGTGCATGGTCGTCACAAAGCCGCGCGGCTTGCAGAGCATCTGATAAACCAGTTCCGGCTCCTGCCGGGTCTTCAAGCGCGCGCCGTCAAGCTCGATGACGTCCTCCTCCGCGTCCGCCTGCTCGCCGAGACGGGCCGTGTTGCCGTTCACGCGGACGCGTCCCGCTTCGATCATGGCTTCTGCGCCGCGTCTGGAGACGCCGGCGCAGCGTGCAAGGATTTTTTGCAGCCGTTCTTCCATACTACCCTCCTGATCTGCGGATAGACCGGCGACTGAAGCGCCAGCACAGCAAATCCGTAATCCAGCAGCGCCGCATGGTCGCGCCAGTCATCCGGATCCGCAATGGTGACAGCGATCAGCTGCTGTCCGTTCCGTTCCGCCGCGCTGACAAGGATCCGCCCGGCGTGCTTCGTATAGCCGGTCTTGACGCCGATGCAGCCGTCATAGCGCCAGAGCAGCTTATTGTGATTGGTAAGCGTCCGTCCGGCGCAGGTAATCGTTTTGGTCGAGACCACCTCGCGGAACAGCTCATTTTGCAGCGCCGCCTGTGCAAGCCTTGCCAGATCCAACGCCGTCGCGTAATTCTCCCCGCTGTCAAGCCCGTGCGGGTTTGCAAAGTGCGTCCCGGTCAGGCCCAGCTTCTCCGCGCGGCGGTTCATCTGCCGCACGAACGCCTGCTCGCTGCCGCATAGGCTGATCGCCAGCGTCAGCGCCGCGTCGTTGCCGGAATGCAGCATCATGCCGTACAGCAGCGCGCGCAGCGAGATCGTCTCGCCGCAGCGCAGATACATGCTGGAACCCTCCAGCCCGGCAGCCGCAGCCGGGACGGTGACCTCCCGGTCAAGCTCCGGCTCCTCGCATACAAGAAGCCCCGTCATAATCTTCGTCGTGCTGGCGATCAGGGCTCGCTGGCTGCCGTTTTTCTCATAGAGCACCTGCCCTGTCCGGCCGTCAAGCAGCGCGGCAGACTTTGCCTGCACCTGCGGCGCATGGATCTCCGCCGCCCGAACCGGAAAAAGAAGACAGGCGGCGGCGCAGAGTGCCGCCGCCGCTTGCCGGAAGCTCCGATGAAGTTTGTTTTGCATCTGCATCACCCTGCCGCAAGTTTGCGCAGGATGTGCCGGTTTTATGCTTCTTCCGCCTTTTCCGCTTCCTTCGCCGCTTTCTTTTCGGCAAAATAAGCTTCGCCCTTCTCAAGAAGATCCGGCAGAAGCTCGATCAGCCGGTCGATGGACGTCGACGCCGGTTCTGCTACCGGGAGCATCCGCACGCTCTCGCCGCGGATCACAAGGAACGCCACGGGCGTGATTTTGATGCCGGCGCCCGCGCCGCCGCCGAAGGAATTGTCCCGGGTCGCCGGATAGTTCTTCGTGGCAAAATCACTGCCGCCGCTGCCGTAGCCGATGGAGACCTTCGTGACCGGAATAATGGTCACGCCGTCCGGCGTAGTGATGGGACTGCCGACCACGGTATTGACGTCGATCATGTCCTTGATCTTGCTCATGGTATTGGTCATCATGTCTGACAGGGGATGATTCATGTACTTACACCGCCTTTTTTCGCTCATTTAAAATCTTCAGGAAACCGACGCCTGCGCGCAGCGCCAGCGCAAGGGACCGCCCGATGGTGATGCTTGTCACAAGATGCGCGTCGGCCTTCATTTTTGTTTCATTATAATCGAGTTCCGGCCGGATGTCACGCTTTTTTATGACGAACAGCCGCTCCAGCGCAGGCGTCAGCGCACCGATGACCGCCCATGCGCGGCCATAGCTCATGGCCGCCTTCGCCGGGTCGTCGCCGCCCGGAACTGTGACGTGCAGCGTCAGCGCATCGACGCGCAGCTTCCGGCGCAGGTTGCCGAGCGTATCAAATGCCAGATCGAGCAGCTGCATCAGCCCGTCCACGCCGCCGGACAGGAGCGGATTCTGCTTCTTTTCCGTCGGCTTCTTTTCCGCCGGTTTTTCCGCAGACGGCTGTTTTGCAGGTTTCTTTTTCTTTTTTTTCGGCTTCTGCGGCAGCAGCTGAAGCCGGAACGGCCCGAGCTTTGCCGCCAGAAAGACACCGTCCGAGCCATAGCGCGCGTCGACACCGACCGGGATGCACCCGATAAGAAGCAGCACGGCGGCAATCACGAGGAGCGTCATCCACCACGTCCAGGTCATAGCGGGATCTCCTGCTGCACCGGCTGCTCCGGCTGTTTTTCAGCCTGCTGCTTTTCCAGCGGCTCGATCTGCGACGGGTCGACGCGCAGGTCGACCTTTTCCATCTCCGGCAGATCCTCCAGCGACTCCAGCCCGAACACACGCAGAAAATCCGGCGTCGTCTCATAGACGATCGGGCGGCCCGGCATGTTGAGCCGTCCGCACTCGCGGATGAGCTTTTTCGTCACGAGAGCGCTGACGCAGTATGCGCTGTCCACGCCGCGGATCTGCTCGACGAGCGCCTTGGTCGCGGGCTGATAATACGCGATGACCGTCAGGGTCTCCAGCTGCGAGGGCGAGAGCTTCGGCGGCTTGCGCGTTTCGAGCGTCTTGGTCACATATTCCGCCATCTCCGGCGAGGAACACATCTGGTAGGCGTTCTCCAGCCGCACGATGCGGATACCGCTGCGGTGATAGCTGAGCATATCCATGAGCGCCTTGCAGGCTTCGTGGATCTCCGTTTCGTCATAGCCGAGCGTCTGGCTCAGTCTGCCCGCATCCACCGGTTCCCCGGCGGCAAACAGGACGGCCATGATCGCCCGCTGTAAATCATTCTGTTCCAAAATTTCCTCCCATCAGGATATATCCGTCGTGATCTCCTGCTCCGGCTGGCGCAGATACGTCACAGAAGCTTCGCCTGTCTCCGTCTCACCGATCTCCACCGAGCGAAGACGGCACAGCTCCAGAACAGCCAGAAACGTCGCGACGATCTCCGACCGGCTGCGGCTGCCGCGGAACAGCGCCAGAAAGCGCATAACGCCATGGGAAATAAGCCGTCCGATGACCTGCTTTGCCTTCTGCGTCACGGGATACGGCTCCGTGCCGACGATGCCTGCAAAATTGGACACCGGCGGAGGCAGACGCCGCTCCGACCGGTCCTGCATGGCGGCGAGCGCCGCGGTCAGGTCGGATTTATCATGCCGGTAGCGGTAGGTTCTGTCCGGCTCGTATGGCTCCGGCCCCTTGGTGAACAGGCCGAGCCCCAGCTCGTTTCTGGCGCCAAGCAGCTTTGCGGCCTTCTGGATCTGCTGATACGCGTCCTGCCGCTGCCGCTTTTGCAGTGATTCGACCAGCTTGTCCATCTCGCTCTGCGCTTCTTCCTGCTCCGCGCGGGACAGGAGCATGCGGGTCTTGATATACATGAGATAGGACGCCATGGCGATAAACTCGCTGGCGATCTCCATATCCATGCGCTTCATCTCGTCGAGATACGCCAGATACTGCTCCAGGATCGAAGAGATCTGGATATCCTGAATCTCGATTTTATTTTTGCTCAGCAGCAGCAAAATAACATCCAGAGGGCCGTCAAAGTCCTCAAGCGTTTCCCCTCTAACGTGTACGACGCTGCCGAGGTGGTATCGCGGTTCATCCATCAGAAAGAACTCCTAATTTTCATTCGGCGCACTCAGCGCAGCGCAAGCAAAAGCTTGACCGGCCAGCTGCCGGTGGCCTGTATGGCGTCAAGCAGTCCGCCGCGCAGAAATTCAAGCGGCGTATCCAGCACATTTGTAAACAGCAGCACCATCAGAAGCAGCATGCCGTAGCGCTCGTACCGCATCAGCCAATTGTAGGCGCGGTCAGACAGGACGGCGAGCAGCACCTTGGAGCCGTCCAGCGGCGGAATGGGGATCAGATTGAACACGGCAAGCCCTGCCGAAATGATCTCCACATCATAAAAGAACAGTGCAAGCACATAGGCCGCCGTCTGTCCGTTTGTATAATACCAGTATGCGCACAGGCCGTACAGCAGCTCCGCCAGATACGCCAGCAGCACGTTTGACACCGGCCCGGCCGCAGCTGTCAGCGCCATATCGCGCTTCGGGTGCCGGAAATTCCGCATATCGACCGGCACCGGCTTGGCCCAGCCGAAGCCGAACAGCGCCATCATCAGCAGTCCGCCAATATCGATATGCCGCAGCGGATTCAGGCTCAGCCGTCCGGCCCGCTTCGCGGTCTGATCGCCAAGCCTGTACGCGGCAAGTCCGTGGCACGTCTCATGCACCGTGATGCACAGGATAGAAGCTGCGACCAGCACCGCTGTCTGCCAGACGCCGTCAAAGCGCAGCTGCTGGAGCCAGGAAACAAATTTGTCCAATTCATCGCCTCAGAGAATATATTTTATGTATTCTATCACAGTTTTTTCCGCTTGACAAGAAAGAACTGCCGTGCAAAAAGCCGCCGGTGTTCAGATTGACATTCCTTTGCGCGTTTGATATATTCTAAAATAACAGTTATCAATGATTCCGTCACGGCGCAGGAGGTCGGTATATGTCCGCTTACACCAAACAGGCCATCAAAAAATCGTTTCTGAAGCTGCTCAACGAGCGGCCGCTCAATCAGGTCACTGTCAAGGCGATCGTTGATGACTGCGGCATCAACCGCAACACGTTTTATTATCATTTTACAGATATTCCTTCGCTCGCGACTGAGATCATCACGGAACGGGCAGACTCCATCATCCGCGAATATGCCAGCCCCGACTCTCCGGCGGCCTGCCTGAACGCGGCAGTTCAGTTCATGACGGAAAACAAGCGCGCCGTCATGCATATGTACCGCTCCATCAGCCATGATACGGTCGCCTTCTATCTCATGCAGATCTGCCGTCATACCGTCGAAGCCTACGCAAAAGCCGCTTACGGCGATCTGTCCTTCACGGATGAAGACCGCGAGATCCTCATCCGTTTCTGGCAGTGCGAATGCTACGGCCAGATCGTCGAATGGCTGTCGAACGATATGAAATACGACATTCAGGCACAGTTTGACCGCCTGTGCACCCTTTACCGCAGCGGCTTTGACGCCATGGTCACCCAGAGTCTCGGCTATTCCATCCTGCCGCAGTCCGCGGACAAGGCATAAGCTTCGGGCATGATCGCCGTTTTGTCTGTTTTCAGCTGCCGCGGCGTTCTGTTATTCTATAGGAATAATTACTGCCGCATTTGCGGTATTTGAGGTGTTTTTTATGGAACCTTCCTTCCTGCTGTCCTGTGAATCCACGATCGATCTCCCCTATTCCTATGCCAATGAACGCAATCTCCCGGTACTGTTCTATTCGTATCAGGTCGACGGCATCGACTATGAGGACGACATGGGCCGTGATCCGGACGCATTGCCGAAATTCTATGGCTTTCTTGCCGACGGCAAGCTGCCGACCACGGCGCAGCTGAATGAATTTCAGTACGAGACGTTTTTTGACAATCTCCTGCAGCAGGGCGACGTGCTGCACATCGCCTTCGGCTCCGGCATGACGGCTTCCGTGCAGAATGCCATGCTCGCGGCAGATGCGCTGCGCGAAAAATATCCGGAGCGGCGGCTGGTCGTGATCGACTCGCTCTGCTCGTCCTCCGGCTACGGTCTTCTGGTCGACGGCGCAGCCGATCTGCGCGACGCCGGAAAGTCGCTGGACGAGGTCGCTGACTGGGTGCTCGCCCACCGGCAGAACGTCCACCACCAGTTCTATTCCACGGAGCTGAAATTCTACCGCCGCAGCGGACGTATGTCCGGCGCGGCCGCCGCCATCGGCACCGTGCTTGGCATCTGCCCGATCATGCGGCTGGACGATAAGGGCCGCATCATCGCGTATGACAAGGTTCGCGGCAAGAAAAACGCGGTCGCACGCACGGTCGAGACCATGAAGCGCCACGCCGAAGGCGGCGAAGCCTATGCAGGAAAGGTCTTTATCTGCCATTCCAACTGCCCGGCCGACGCGGAAGCCACAAAGGAAGCCGTCGCGGCGGCGTTCCCGCACATTGACGGCGAAATCCGCATCTGCAACATCGGCACCATCGTCGCGTCCCATTCCGGCCCTGGCACGGTCGCCGTATTCTTCTTCGGCGATGCACGCGCTCCGGAGGGACAGGCAGTATGAAAAAAGTCTGGAAAGGGCTGCTGATCGCCCTTGCAGTGCTCATCGGGCTTGCGCTCTGCTATGTCGCCTACGTTCTCATCGCCTATCACCGCATCCCGGACAATCAGGCCCTGCAAGTGCAGTCCGCACAGACGCAGCCGGAAGCGGAGACCGGAACCGTCTACCGCGCCATGACGTGGAACCTCGGTTTTGGGGCGTATGAAGACGATTACGGCTTCTTCATGGACGGCGGGACGCAGTCGTGGGCGTGGAGCGAAGAGCGGCTGCGCGAGAATCTCACGCAGATCCAGTCCCGCCTGCAAGGCGAGGACGCCGACGTCTATTTCCTACAGGAGGTCGATTTTGATTCCACGCGCACGTACCACGTGGATGAGCGCGCGTACCTGTATGCCGCGCAGCCCGATTACGACAGCGTGTTTGCCGTCAATTACGATTCCCCGTTCCTGTTCTATCCGTTTTTGCAGCCGCACGGCGCAAGCCGCTCCGGCCTTCTGATGATGGCGGGCTTCTCCGTCACGGACGCTGTCCGGCGCAGTCTGCCAGTGGAGAGCGGTCTGACAAAGCTTCTCGATCTTGACCGCTGCTATTCCGTCTCCCGCGTGCCGGTCGCAGGCGGAAAGGAGCTCTGTCTGTATGACCTGCACCTGTCTGCCTACTCCTCCGACGGCACGATCGCCGACGAGCAGCTGCGGCTGCTGCTGGCTGACATGCAGGCGGAATACGACAAGGGTAATTATGTGCTTGGCGGCGGCGATTTTAACAAGGATCTGCTGGAGGGCGGCAGCGCACAGTATTTCGGTGTCTCCACCGACGGCTATACGTGGGCGCAGCCGATCCGCCGCGATCTGATCGCGCAGACGGATCTCGTTCTGATCGCGCCCGTTGACCGGGATGCTCCGGTCGCCAGCTGCCGCAATGCCGACGGCCCGTACACCGACGGGCAGCTCCGGCTGACGGTTGACGGCTTCCTCGTCTCGCCGAACGTCGAAATTCTGAACGCTTCCGTCCTTGATTACGGCTTTGCCTGCTCTGACCATAATCCGGTCAGCCTTTCGTTCCGGCTGCTGCCGGCTGAATAAGCAGTTCTGTCCCGTCTCCGTTTTTTCGGAGACGGGCAATTTTTCACTTGACATCGTAACATTGTTATGCTACCATAAGCCCGTAACAATGTTACGAAAGGAGTTGATCCCGTGGAGGAAGACCTGATCTCCAAAAAGGAGCTTCTGGAGCAGTACCGGATCTCCTATGGCGCGCTGTACCGCTGGAAGCGGATGGGCCTGATCCCGGAATCCTGGTTTTTGCGGCGATCCGCCCCCACAGGACAGGAGACCTATTTCCGCCGCGCGCAGATCTGCCCGCGGATCGAGCAGATCCTGCGCGAAAAGGAGCGCGTTTCCCTTGAGCAGCTGGCAGCCGAGCTGGCCGGGCAGCAGCAGACGGCAGGCGCCGGGCGGACGCTGATACTCGAAACGAAATACGGAAAAAAGGAATATCCGCTGGAGCAGCTGCTGCATGTTTACCTGAAGGATGCGCAGCAGACGGCGGATGTATTGGAACATTTGAAGGAGGTTTCTCTATGAACGAAACGATCGATCTGAAAATTTCCGGCGCCAGCACCATGCCGGGCGGTGAATATGCAGGGGTCTCCATCAGCGGCGCCGGTAAAATCAAGGGCAATTTGCGCTGCACAAGCCTGCACTGCTCCGGTGCGGCCAAGATTTTGGGCGATGTGGACTGCACGGGCGAGATCCGCAGCAGCGGCGCCGGCAAGGTCGAAGGAAGCGCCCAGTGCGAGAGCCTGTCCTCCTCCGGTGCCTTCAGCGTTGATGCCGGATTGACCGTCCGGACGCTTGTGTCCAGCTCCGGCTCTGTGCAGGCGGCACAGCAGCTCACGGCGGACGAGATCCGCAGCACCGGCTGTCTGGAAGCAGGGCGCGTCCACTGCCGGGCGTTCACCAGCTCCGGCTCGTGCAGAGTCTCCGGCGATCTGGAAGCGGAGACGGCTGTTTTGACCGGTGCGGCAGAGATCGGCGGACTTCTGAATGCGGAAACCGTTGAAATTTCGGCATACCGCGCTGTTCATATCCACGCCATCGGCGGCAGCAGCATCCGCATTCTGCGCAAGGACGCGGCGGCGTTCCTTGGTCTGTTCCGCACGACCCCCGGCTGCGCAAAAATCGGCTCCATCGAGGGCGATGACATTGAGCTTGCATATGTCGAGACCGAGATCGTGCGCGGACGGAACGTGCGCATTGGAGAAGGCTGCCGGATCGACTGCGTGGAATACAGCGGCACGCTGACCGCCGATCCCGGAACCGTCGGTAAAAGCGTCAAAACCAGCGCGGAATAAGTGTCAATTCCGCGGCAGAATTGTAAATATTTCTTAACTTTCTGTCAAACTGTTTGATTCCTGCCGTGATCTGTGATAGAATGCATTCATATGTGATTTTAATGATACTGGAGAGATTTCATGTCACAGGTTAAACTGTTCAGTTCGTCGGGCGGCGCGCGCGTTGCCAAGCGCTCCGGCAGGCAAAAAAAGCAGAAGGTCAAAAAGCCCCTGAAGACGCTCGCCATCTGGCTGACCGTCATCCTCTGTCTGGAGGGTCTGTATTTCTTCTGCGTGTATACCAATAACGCATTCGTAAAGAAATGGCGCACGATCTACATCAATACCGCCATGGACACCATGACGCATCAGTGGCTGGCTACATACTTCATCCCCAAGGACGTCATCGACGAGGTCCGGTATGAATACGGTGTTTTCAAGGCCGCGACTGTCGGCAAGGAATCGACTTGGGGCAAGACCGATACGACGTCCTCGCCGGACGGCTCTACCAGCAACAACATCACCCACATTGACCCCAACGTCACCCATGAGACCGGCGAAAAGACCGATGAGCTGACGCCGGAGGAACTGGAGAAGCAGGCCGAGGAGGCCTTCTACGAGCTGTTCTGGGAGCTGGACCGCAGCTCCATGGAGGCTTATCTGGCCCAGTATCCCGATACGCTGGCAAATGGCTGGGATCATATCTACATCAACGAAGCCGGCTTTGACGATCAGGGCACCTCAATCCAGACGACGTTCGGAGAGCAGGTGCTGGCCATCGACGCAAAGAACGCAATTCTTCTGGTACGGATCTCCGGCAAGGGCTATCGCGGCGTGCTGGCCGTCGGCAAGGATCCGTCCCTCCTTTCCATCGAAATGGCGTCCACGCTCGGCGTGGCCGGTCAGCTTTCCGGTGAGATTGCCGCCGCGCACAACGGCGTGCTGGCGATGAACGCCAACGGCTTCCTTGATCCAGGCGGCGCTGGCAACGGCGGTCTGCTTGCGGGCTACAGCATGTCCAACGGTACGGCCTACGGCGAGCACTTCTCCGCTTATGCCTACAAGCGTATTGAGCTGCATGAAGACAATCTGTTCTACATCAAGGACGCCCTGTCCCCCGTCAGTGAAGACTGCACCGACGCGGCAGAGTTTACCCCCGCACTCATCGTCGACGGCAAAAAGATCATGGACGATTACTGGACCGGCGAGCAGCCGCGTGCCTGCATCGGCCAGAGCGAAAAATACGAGATCCTGATGCTGGTCATTGAGGGCCGGTATCCGCTCGAGGGCATTCTCGGCACGAGCGTCAATAACTGCTCCGAGATCCTGCTGCAGCACAAGTGCATGCAGGCCATCAACCTCGACGGCGGTTCGAGCGCGATGCTGTGGTTCGACGGCGAATACGTCACCCAGTCCTCGTCTTCTCCCCTGCGCTACACCGGCGGCCGCCCGCTGCCGAACGCATGGGTCTATAAGAAAGCGGAATAATTGCAAAACCACCTGCCGAAAACTCCGGCAGGTGGTTTTTATACGCTCGCTTACACGCCGCTTGCGCCGTAGTTGGACAGGACACGGGCGGACGGATCCTTGACGTCGCAGCCCTTCCAGGACTTGTTCGGCATCCAGAAGTCCTTGACCATTTCTGCCTGACCGGGATAATACTTCTCAAAGATATCACGGTACAGAAGACTCTCCTTCGTAAACGGCTTTGCAAAGCTGTATTTCTCACAGCTCGCCGCAAAGGCTTCGTCCGAATACAGGCTCTCGGCATATTCCTTGAGATCGTCGACCATCGAATGCCCAACGGCGTCGGAGAAGGCTGCCTTCTGCCGCCAGAGGATATCGTCCGGCAGGATGTGATCGTCGGCAAATGCCTTGCGGAGCAGATATTTGCCCATCTGGTAGGTGTTCATCTTCAGCTCCGGACGGATGGACATGACGTACTTCACAAAGTCCAGATCGCCGAACGGGACGCGCGCTTCCAGCGAGTTGACCGAAATGCAGCGGTCGGCGCGCAGCACGTCATACATATGCAGCTCGTCGACGCGCTTTTTCGCTTCCTGCTGGAACGCTTCTGCGCTGGGGGCAAAATCGGTGTATTTATAGCCGAACAGCTCGTCGGAAATCTCGCCGGTCATCAGGACGCGCACATCCGTCTGCTCGTGGATGGCCTTGCAGCACAGATACATGCCCATGCTGGCGCGGATGGTCGTGATATCGTAGGTACCAAGCAGCGCAATGACCTCTTCCAGAGAATCCAGCACCTGCTGGCGCGTCATGATGACCTCGGTGTGGTCGGCCCCGATAAATTCGGCCGTTTCCTTTGCGTACTTGAGATCAATGGGGTCAAGATCCATGCCGATGGCAAACGTGCGGATCTTCTTTCCGAGCAGCTTGGCCGAGATCGCGCACACAAGGCTTGAATCCAGACCGCCGGACAGGAGGAAGCCGAGCGGCGCGTCGGCGTCCAGCCGCTTTTCCACGCCCGCGATGAGCTTTTCCCGGATTTTCTTTGTCACGGTATCCAGATCGTCGTCAGAATACTTTTTGACGGTGGTCAGATCGGCATAGCGGACAAACTGGCCGTCCTTGTAATAATGTCCCGGCGGGAACGGGAACACATGCGCGCACAAGCCGACAAGGTTCTTGGCTTCGCTGGCAAAGATCACAGAGCCGTCGTCAAGCGTGCCGTAGTACAGCGGGCGAATGCCGATCGGGTCGCGCGCGGCCACAAGGGAATCGGAAGCCGCGTCGTAGATGATCATGGCAAATTCCGCGTCGAGCTTGGCAAACATGTCCGTGCCGTATTCCTTCCAGAGCGGCAGGATGATCTCGCAGTCGGAATCGGACTCGAACGTATAGCCCTTCGACTCCAGCAGCTTTTTGACCGGTCGGAAGCCGTACAGCTCGCCGTTGCAGACGGCCATATCGCCGCCAAGGTGGAACGGCTGCATGCCCTCCGGATGCAGACCCATGATGGCAAGCCGGTGGAAGCCCAGCATGCCGCTGCCGGCCTGCTCGATCCGCGTATCGTCCGGGCCGCGGGACTTTGTCTTTTCAAAGTACGGCAGAACCTGTTCTTTTTTGAGTTTGGGGGACGTAAAACCAATGATTGCACACATAAAAAAGCACCTCCGAATCCTGCGCAGCATTTCCTAAAATAAAACTTTAGGACGAATTGCTGCTGATCCGCGGTGCCACCTAATTTACTGCATGTGTGCAGTCCCTTTTCCGGAGCTCTGACAAGCCCCTGCGCGCTAACGCCGCGCTGCGCGTCTTCCCTACTGCGGCGCTCGCCGGTTCAGGTTGCTGCTAAGAAGTGTTCGTTCACGAAGACTTGGTGTCGGGCTTCCAGCATCCCCGGCTCTCTGTATCCGCCGCCTGCGTTACTTTTCTTCCTCATTGCATTTTTCGATATTCTTTTTCGATGTAAAGCTTTTCCTTAGTAAAGCTCTGATCGATGGACTGATTTTACACCCACAGGCGGCATTCGTCAAGCGTGCAGATTGGACAAAATCCGCCCCGGGCTGCCGTATTTTTTTGTCAGCCCTGCATTTGGGCCAGCTGCGCGGCAAACGCGTCCAGCCGCGCGTCGATCCCGTCCGCCTTCTGCACCGAGCCGGGGTCGTGCGCCGTCTGCATCAGGCAGAACTTTGGCGGCAGGATCGCCGTTTTATTGAGACACATCGCCCCCAGCAGCTGCCGCGCAACAATATCGCTGCCGGAATAGCCGGAGACAACAATGCCGTACAGGTATTTGTCATACAGATCCTGCGTGACGAGCAGATTGGTCAGCCGGTTAAAGAGCGCCATCAGGTTCGCGCTCACTGCGTCATTGTAGTTCGGACACAGGAACAGCATGGCGTTGCAGTCCCGGATCGCAGGCAGCACCTCATCGGAAATGCTCCCGCCGTAGAAGCAGCGGCTGGCTTCGGCAAAGTGCAGGCAGGCTTCATAGGAGCAGCCGCGGCAGTCGTGGATGGAGCCGTTCTGCAAGGAGATCACCCGCTTGTCAAACGTGTCCGGCAGGCGACGCAGGATCTCGTTTCCAAGCCAGACTGTATTGGAGCGCCGGTTGTCAGACGCGTGGAGCATCAGAAGCTTCGGCCGTTCAAATTTGGGCAGCAGGAAGCTTTGCAGCCGCTCCGCCAGCTGCCGGATCTGCCAGCAATACGTCTGCTCCCACGAAAGGTGCAGACGGTTGGCCTGAATGTGCTGGTTATACAGGGAGCCTGTCCCCTCTGTGAGCGGCTTCCCGGGAAATGCGCAGCCGGCGAGATTGGCCGCGAGAATGAGATCCCGCGCAGTCTGCTTGGTATAAAGCTCGCCTTCCCCGTCCACGATCACGCCGCCAAAGCAGCCGCGCAGACCGCCCGGCGTCTGCCGCAGCAGGCGAAGCAGGCGCGTAAAATCCTCTCCCGGCCCGTAGGTGTCAATGGAAACGGCAAAGAGCAGCCGTCTGCCAGCGGCAGCTGCAACCTCTTCCGGCGGCAGCTCGGAAAGGCGCAGGCCATCCAGCGCCTGCGGCAGCAGGCGCTCCAGCCGCTCGCTGCGGCCGATCCTTACCAATGTCAGGCCCGTCTCCATCAGTATGTGAACGCCTCCAGCGCAGCGCGCGTTTCTTCCAGCTGCTTCAATAGCTGCGGGCAGATCGGTTCCCGCACCAGCTCCACGCCAAGCGGTGTCATGCGGCTGACGCAGCCGAAATATGCCCCGCCAAGCGGGACCGCCCCATAATGTGCCTGCCCGCGCACGAGCCGCAGCAGGCTCACCGCTGCCGAGGACAGTGCAGGCGCCAGATACGGCTTGAAGCCCAGCTCCCGCACGCGCAGATTGGCCGTGCGGGTCTGCTCTGTCAGGCTGGCGGAAAGCGCAGGATCAAATGCATTCCCACAGCTGTTCGCGCAGACCAGCCCCTGTCCGTGCGGCCCATAGACACGCAGACTGCCTTCCTCCAGCCGCAGCTGTCTTGCGTAATAGGCGCAGCGTGCCGCCATGACGCCAAGGCCAAAGCCCTGCACCTGCTCCGGAAGCAGACCGGCAAAGTCAAATTGCCCCTGCCCGTTCCGGTTGCTTTGCAGAAACACCGACCGCGACAGATGATCGACCGGATCGGAGATCTGGCAGAACAGGCCGGTAAAGCCCGCTTCCCGCGCCATGCGGGCGTATGCGCCCACCATCTCCCGGTTGGCCGCATACTGCGCCATGCGCACGTCCTGCACGCCGGAATCCAGTCCCGGCACCCCGCGGGACGCCGTGAACGCAAACAGATCGCAGTCAAAAAGCGCATTCTCTTTGCAGACCACGACCTCTGGCAGCGGCAGGCCGTCCACGGAGAGCACCTGATTCAGTTCCATCTCATACCGCGCACACTGGGCGGCGTTCGGGTCGTAGATCTGGATTTTTGCAAGCTCATGTCCCAGCAGCTTCAGCCCCAGAAGCGCCGTCCCGCCAACGTCGCCAAGACCGACGAGTGTCAGCACAAGCCCTTCCCTCTTCGGCGCATTCCACGCCTGCAAAACGCGGAACGCATTCCGGAAGCTGACGTTCAGAACGCCTGCGCCATGTTCGCGCACGAAATCCGCCAGTGCTCCCGCAGCCGGCGCGGCCGGCGTCAGGCAGCGGGCCGTTTCCGGCTCGGAAAGCTCCGACAGATCGCCGATTCGATACAGGCCCCGCGTTTTCATCGGGTCGCGCCGCACGAGAAACACCAGCGGCGCAAACGCGGCTGCGCACGGCTGCGCGTCCTGCGGAAACAGCTCGTCCGCTTCTGCGCACAGGCAGAAGCCATTCCATTTTTTCAGATTCATAACAATCCCCTTATAAAAAGCTCACCGGCAGATACGGTCGAGCCGCGCAAGATCCTCTTCCAGATAGCTCGACGCCGGAAGTGAAAAATCGAAGGTCATGCAGTCGCTCTTATCCGGCAGGCGCGGCTGCAAAAGCGCTTCGCCGAGTCTTCGGATGGTCAGTGCGGCAGAGAAGCTGCGCTGATGCTCGCGTTCCAGTGCCCGCAGGATCTGGATGGCGTTCTCCAGCGCCGTCCGTGACAGATTCCAGATGCTGCTCTGCGAGACGTCAAAGAAGTAATCCGGGTAGACATACGGCAGAATCATATTGATCGACGGCAGCATCCGTTCCTTCTGCCTGCGGCCGGACACGCTGTCGCCGCCGATGAATGGATACAGAAGGCTCTCTGTCACCCAGTAGTGCAGATTCGGAATAAAATACTCACACTCGGCCTTTCTGCCCTGCACCCGCATGAGATCCCGGCCATAGCCGGACATGACGGCAACGAGGATCCGGTCAACCGCGATATTCTCCTGCTTGAAGACCCGGTCGAGCTTTTCGATCCGGTAGCCCTTGTGCAGGAGATCATCGACGAGGATGATCGGCCGGTGGAAGGATTTGAGCGCGCGCACCTGACTGGGCAGCGGAGAATAATCGGGGTATTCCTCGATCGTAAAGCTGCGCACGTCCGGCGTGTAGCACTTTTCCACGTGCAGCGTCTTTGTGACCGTATTCGGCACGATCGCGTCGGCAAAGATCTTGCCATACGGCACGCACATATACGGCCCCAGCCGGCGCACGCCCGCCGGAACATCCTGCACGCCGTTCATCCGCTCGATCTTCTCCACCAGCGCCTGATTGAGCATCTCCGTATCGAAGCACAGCAGGAGCTTTCCCGGGAACATGGCGTTCAATGCCATGCGCAGACGCGGCCGCGTCTGCGTAACGGCCTGCCGCACGGCGGGCGCGGACTGGTGCGGCGGCTTGATGCAGAGCATGGCGTCCTGCAGGAGCATGACGGGATTCCGCATGTCCACATAGAAAATATCCGTCTGCCCCGCCACAGGCACAAAGCCCAGCTGCCGCAGCGCTTCGGAAAGGGCCATCTGGCCGGGCTGGCAGCGGCAGAGCGCATACGTATGCCCCCATTCCAGACTTCTGGCCAGCAGTTCATTCAGAAGCATCCGCAGATACTCGCTCTGCGTTTCGCCCTTTTCGGTCTCCACGCCGCCGACAAGCAGGATCCGGCCCGATGCATGCTGGCGGACATAGCTGCTCGCTTCCAGAGAGCCGAGCACGTCATACAGATCATCCAGCAAAATCGTATGCCCGACCGCCCAGCCAAGCACGCGCTCCGGGCGGGCCAGCAGCGTGACCGCGCGGCTGCCGGGCCGCAGCTGCATGCACGCGCGCGCGTCCGGCGGCATGGCGTCGGACGGCTCTGTCTCGTTTCTGAAATACAGCTCCTCCCGGCGCAGCACGTTCTTTAACTCCGGTGAGCGGACATACAGACCGCACTCATAGATATACGTCTGCACGACCGGCGCGACCAGCATCGAAATATCCAAGTTCTGATCGACCGACGCGCGGATGCGCGTGGAACTGACCGTCTCATAAAACGGCGGCAGAGACAGAAGCAGCAGCTTGCCGCGGATGATCGCCGAAAGCTCCTCCGCGTCTGCGCTGCCGTCCCGGCAGAAGATCACGTGGTTATAGTCCGCTGCCGAACCGGGCTCGCGGCTGCGATACGCCGACGCGTGCTGAATGACGTCGCTGCCGGCGACCAGATACAGTTCTCTTCCCGGCAGAAGTGACCGCAGTCTTGCCAGATCATCCGGCATGGCAATATTGACCGGGATATCATCCGGGAACAAATACGTATCCCACTGGTCGGCGACGGAGATGGAGACGATCTTCCGCCTGAGAAGCTTCGGCAGCGTCTTTTTGCTCCATGAGAACTCGTCGACGGCCAGATAGACCTCAAAGCCGCGTGCACGGATCTCCTGCACGATCTGCTTGTGGCCGACGGAGAACGGGTCGAACGTCCCCGGGAAGAAGGCCGCAGGCTTCTCCGGCGGGAAGCGGAACGGGCCGGAAAGCAGCTCCTGCCGCACGGTATAGCGGTACAGGTGGTTCAGCATGGCGGCGCAGTTGAAGAACGTCAGCTGTCCCTCCCGCGGCTCGGAAAGAAGCGTCAGGAGCTTCTTGTGCAGACGGATGAAAATATCATGCTTTCGCTCCAGACTCAGCTGGTCGCGCCCGAAAATATCCCGGCACAGAACGGCCAGCGCCGTCTGGTGAAGCGTCTCATCGTAGTGCGAAATGCCGGTCAGGATCAGACCGAGGATCCGGTCGGAAACCTCGGTCTCCGACGCCGGCAGGGCGTTCATCACCTCGCCCAGCGTAAACAGCGCCACGCGTGCAGGCCGGATGGACGCGCCGCAGGCCAGCTGGCCGATGGTATCTATGGATTCGCGCAGCTCCTTTTCCGGCAGCATGCACAGAAGCTTTCCGAGATATGGCGGGATGAACCGCGAGATCTGCTCCTGCCCGGATTCCAGCTCACGGGTCAGGTCGATCGTGATTTCGTTGATCTGGTCGACCAGCAGGCACGGCGCAATGCGCAGCAGCGCGTTGCCTGCCGCTTCGCGGACGGGCAGATGCTCGCTGACGCACAAAAGATTGGAGAAGTGCAGCGCCGTATGGAACGCAGCCTGCGGGTTCGCCAGTACATACTCCCGCAGGATATTGACCTGCGTCAGCTTGATGGTCCATGGGACGGCGTTTTTCAGGTTGCTCAGATGGATCTGTGAGATGGTCTGCGCGTCCAGTGCTTCAAAGCTCTGCTTGCAGAGCTTCGCGCGCAGCCAGCGGTGCGGGAGCGGATCCTCCCACTGCGGCGCGTAGGCCGCAGCCGCGCTGCGGATATGCGGCGCGACAGACGGACAGCTGCGCTCCAGCCGCAAAAGTGCATGCAGGACAATAATGTCCAGCTCCGGGCTGCCGTTTCCGAGCATGCCGGTCAGCCAACCGGTCAGCTCCGGCAGCCGCTCGGGCGGCAGATACTCGCACGGCACGTGGCACAGCGCGTCGACCAACACGAACCGGTCCTCCGCCCGCGCCTTGGCTGCGGCGCGCAGCAGCGGCTCCACCAGCATCGGCGCTTCCTTTTCCTCGCAGGAAGCGAACAGGCTCTGGCAGATGGTCTTGAGCGAGTTGGAGATCCGGAGCGCGTGCTTGCTGGAGATTTTATAATCCGGATGCAGGCAGAGCGCGATATAGTGCTCCCAGAGCTCCGCCGACTCCGACAGCAGCGACATGACAGCCGGCGGCATCTGGCCGTCCTTGGCCGAGAGGGGCCGCTCCTTGCGGTAGCGCGGGCCGGCATTGGCCAGGATTTTTCCCATGATACGCCCGGCCACGCGGCGCACGTCGCCGTCCGGGTGCATGAGAAGCTCATACAGAAGCACGAGCGTCTTGCGCTTGTTGGCCTTTGTCATATAGGTGCTGTATTCCTCCAGCAATCGCAGGTACATGCGGATACGCTGGAGGTTTTTTTCGCTCTTGGCCTGCTCGAGCAGCTGCTCGAGCGTCTGGTCGGTCGAAAGCGTGTGCATCAGGTGGATGGATCCATCCAGCGTCAGATTCCGCAGCGCGAGGAGCGCTTCGTCTGCGCGCATGAGAGACGGATCCTTTGCCGCATGCGGCAGGATCTGATCCTCGCCCAGCTGCGGGCTGACGCCGCGGCTTTTCAGCAGATTTTCAAAATCTGTGAGCTTATGATAGACGTTTTTATACCGGAGCGTCTTCTCCGGCGTCATATCGGCGAGCTTGCAGAAGATCATCTCATACGCTTCCGAGAGCGTATGGATGCGCATGACCTCCTTTTCGCCCGGCTGCCGCGTGCCGCGCACGCGGAAATCGGCATAGATGAGCAGCAGCGACTCGATCGGCAGGTTTTCAAATTCCAGATCCCATGTGGAATGGTTTGCGGAGACGTAGCCGATCTCCTCTATGCCGTGCCGGCTGAACCACTGCCAGGTATAATAATAGTGCAGATAGGCGATCCGGCTCAGATCCGCGCCGCGGCAGCCGAATTTGCCGATATCGTGGCCGAGCGCCGCCGCGCTGACAAGCGGCAGATCGACCGGGAAGCCGGCCTTTTTCGCAAGAATGGCCGTATGCAGCGCGATATTATGCACGCCGATGGTATGCGAAGCCGGGTCAAACGGCGTCGTCTCCATCCCAAGGCGCATGACAGCCAGCACATGATCGCCGCGCACGGCCTGCTCAAACTGGCGGTACTGCGCTTCCACGCGGCTGCCGGCCAACGCGTCCTCCGGCAGCGGGAGAAGATCCAGATAGGGGTCAAAGCTGTCCGTGCGGCCGGAAAGCGCTGCTTCCAGCGCGTCCAGATACATGCTCTCATCAGCCGTCAGCGCCGGGATCTCCGGCAGGCCGTCCGGGAACATATGCGCGCAAAGATGCTGATAGAGCGCGGACAAAAACGCCTGCGCGCTGTCCGGCCGGCCTTCAAGCTCCGGCGCACAGAGCGCAAAAACCGCCGCGCACAGGTCGCGCCTGTGCGGGTCAAGAGATAACAATGCGGATTTGGATAAATTGGACATCATAGGCTTCCTCTGCACAGCGTCTACTTTTTATTACCTCAGATTTTACGCGCTTTTCCGAAAAAAGTAAAGTTTTTTTCAATCTGCACAAAGCGGCGGCGGTATATGCATGAATATGCGTATTATTTTATAGATATGAATATTTATAAAATTTATGCTTGACTTTTACGTATAATACGTGTATATTACGTGCATAAAGAAAAACACAAACCCGCAACGCAGTATGGAGGTATACAGAAATGGATAAGAGCAAAATCAAGAAGATCGTTCTCGCCTATTCCGGCGGTCTTGACACCTCGGTCATCATCCCCTGGCTGAAGGAAAACTACAACGATCCCGAGATCATCGCGGTCGCCGCTGACGTCGGTCAGGGCGACGAGCTGGACGGTCTGGAAGAGAAGGCCATCAAGACCGGCGCAAGCAAGCTGATCATCGCCGATCTGACGGACGAGATGTGCGACGAGGTCATCGTCCCCTCCATCATGATGGACGCCAAGTATGAGGATTATCTGCTGGGCACCGCGTTTGCACGCCCGGTCATCGGCAAGAAGCTTGCTGAGATCGCATTGGCCGAGGGCGCTGACGCCATCGCCCACGGCGCAACCGGCAAGGGAAACGATCAGGTTCGGTTTGAGCTTGCCATCAAGCGCTTTGCCCCGAACATGGCCATCATCGCTCCGTGGCGTGAGTGGGAGATCAAGTCCCGTGACGAAGAGATCGACTACGCCGAAGCACATAAGGTTCCTCTGAAGATCTCCCGCGAGACGAACTACTCCAAGGACAAGAATCTGTGGCACCTGAGCCACGAGGGTCTGGATCTGGAGGATCCGGCCAACGAGCCGAACCTCGACAAGCCCCTGTTCCTCGAAATGAGCGTTTCTCCCTATCAGGCGCCCGATACGCCCACCGAGGTCTCCGTCAGCTTTGAAGCGGGCGTTCCTGTCGCAGTCAACGGCGAAAAGATGAAGGTCTCCGACATCATCCGCAAGCTGAACGCCATCGGCGGTGCCAACGGCGTCGGCATTCTGGACATCGTCGAAAACCGTCTGATCGGCATGAAGGATCACGGCATCTATGAAACCCCGGGCGGCACGATCCTCTACTTTGCGCACGAGCAGCTCGAAATGCTGACGCTCGACAAGGAAACGCTGCACATGAAGTCGAAGCTGGCTGTCGACTACGCCGATCTCATCTACAACGGCAAGTGGTATTCCCCGTTGCAGGAAGCACTGACCGCGTTCGCCAAGAAGTCCAACGAGTTCTGCACCGGCACCGTCAAGCTCAAGCTCTACAAGGGCAACATGATCAACGCCGGTATCACCTCGCCGTATTCTCTGTACTCCGAGAACCTCGTCACCTTCGGCGAGAGCGACTTCAATCAGGCCGAGGCCGAAGGCTTCATCAACATCTGGGGCCTGCCCACCAAGGTTCAGGCACTCCGGGAAATGGGCAAGCTGTAATCTTATACACAAAGCCTTCCCCTCTCGGGAAGGCTTTGGATTCTGTCAATCAGCTCAATCAGGAAGGAACATTCTTATGGAAAAGCTCTGGGCCGGACGCACGGAAACCGAAACTGCCAAGCTGGCGGACGCGTTCAACTCCTCCATCGCCGTCGATGGGCGGATGTATAAGGAGGATATCACAGGCTCGATGGCGCACGCCGCCATGCTGGCCAAATGCGGCATTCTGACGCAGGCGGACGCCGATCAGATCATCGACGGTCTGGCCGGGATTCTGGCCGATCTGCAATCCGGCGCACTGACACTGGATCCGCAGGCCGAGGATATCCACATGTTTGTCGAATCCGTCCTGACCCAGCGCATCGGGGATGTCGGCAAAAAGCTCCACACTGCGCGCTCCCGCAACGATCAGGTCGCGCTCGATATCCGTATGTACCTGAAGGGCGAATGTGACCGCCTGCACGCCCTGCTGCTGGACGTGATTCAGTCTCTGCATGCGCAGGCCGCGCAGCACAAGGACACCATCATGCCCGGCTACACACATTTGCAGCGGGCGCAGCCCATCACCTTCGGCCAGCAGCTGCTGGCGTATGCCATGATGCTCATGCGCGATTATGGCCGCGTGTCTGACGCGTATGCAAGAATAAACGCGTCGCCCATCGGCTGCTGCGCGCTGGCCGGTACGACCTACCCGACCGACCGTGTCTGGGAAGCGCAGAAGCTCGGCTTCCCGCATATCTGTGAAAACAGTCTGGACGGCGTCTCCGACCGCGATTTCTGCGTGGAGCTGATGAGCGCCTGCGCGCTCATTATGATGCATCTGTCGCGCCTGTCTGAGGAGCTGATTCTCTGGTCGAGCTGGGAGTTCCAGTTCATCGAGCTGGACGATGGCTTCACGACCGGCTCCTCCATCATGCCGCAGAAAAAGAACCCCGACATGGCGGAGCTTTGCCGCGGCAAAACGGGCCGCGTCTACGGCGATCTGATGGCGCTGCTCACCACGCTCAAGGGCATCCCACTTGCCTACAACAAGGACATGCAGGAGGACAAGGAAGCGGTATTCGACTGCGTCGACACGACAAAGCTCTGCTTGCAGATCATGGCGCCGATGCTCGCCACCATGCGCGCCAAGCCGGAAAACATGCTGAAGGCCGCGCAGAAGGGCTTTATCAACGCCACCGACCTTGCCGACTATCTGACCAAGAAGGGCGTTCCGTTCCGCAGCGCCTACAAGCTTTCCGGCCAGCTCGTCGCCTACTGCATCCAGCATGACACGGTGCTCGAGCACCTGCCGCTGGACGTTTATCAGAGCTATTCCGATGTCTTTGCAGACGATCTTTACGAGGAGATCTCGCTGAAGACCTGCGTCTCCCGCCGTATTTCTGCCGGCGGCACAGGCCCGGTCTCGGTGCAGGCGCAGCTGGAGCTGGTCGAAGACTTCCTCGCAACTCATCATTAAAAGGAGAACGCCATGAACATCAAAGGACAGAGCTTTTTGAAGCTGCTTGATTTTACCCCCGCACAAATTCAGGAATTTCTTGATCTTGCCGCCGATCTGAAGGCAAAGAAAAAAGCCGGCATCCCCCACCGCTACTGCGAGGGCAAGCAGGCTGCTCTGATTTTCGAAAAAACAAGCACGCGGACACGGTGCTCGTTCGAGGTCGCCGCGCATGATCTCGGCATGACGGTCACGTATCTTGATCCGTCCGGCTCGCAGATCGGCAAAAAGGAATCCATCGCCGACACGGCCCGGGTTCTTGGCCGCATGTACGACGGCATCGAATACCGCGGATACGGACAGGAGATCGTCGAAGCACTTGCAAAATACGCAGGCGTTCCGGTCTGGAACGGCCTGACAAATGAATTTCACCCCACACAGATCCTGGCAGACTTCCTGACGATTCAGGAGCATGTCGGCGCTCTGAAGGGCAAAAAGCTCGTCTACATGGGCGACGCCCGGTATAACATGGGCAACTCCCTGATGGTCGGCTGCGCGAAGATGGGCATGCAGTTTGTCGCCTGCGCCCCAGAAGCGTATTTCCCCAATCAGGAGCTTGTCGCCGCCTGCCAGAAGATCGCCGCCGAAACCGGCGCGACGCTGGCGTTTGACACCGATCCCATGCATGCCGTCACCGGCGCAGATGTCATTTATACAGACGTCTGGGTCTCCATGGGTGAGCCGGACGAGGTCTGGCAGACACGGATCCATGATCTTCTTCCCTATCAGGTGAACAGCAAGCTCATGGCGCAGGCCGGCCCGCAGTGTCGCTTCATGCACTGCCTGCCTGCCTTCCACGATCTCAACACCACCATTGGCAAGCAGATCCACGACAAATACGGTCTTGACGCTATGGAGGTCACCGACGAGGTCTTTGAGAGCAGCCAGTCGATCGTTTTCGACGAAGCCGAAAATCGGATGCACACCATCAAAGCCGTCATGGCCGCCACGCTGGCATAATTACAGCAAAAAATCCGTACCCATCGGGTACGGATTTTTTATCAGCCTTTTTCCTGTAGCTCGCGGCGCAGGGCTTCGGCTCTGGCCTGCGGGGTGGCTTCTGCGAGAAGCGCGGCGTAAAGCTTGCTCCCGGCAGCTTTGAGGAGCTGATCTGCGCCCATGGATCTGAAACCGCCAAGCAGGATCCAGAGCTCCTGTTCCTCGCCGAAGGTCTGCCGAATGAACTGCAATCCGTTCTCCAGCGCCGTACAGGTCTGCTGCCGGAGATCATCCGCCGTCTGCCGCGCTTTGGAGGCAAAGCGCTGTAGAGCGTCGGCCGCCTGCGCGTCCGTTTGCACGCCTGTAAGGAGCGTCTGTACCTGAGCAAGGAATGCATGCTCGCGCTGCGCTTCCTCGATCGGCAGGACGCCGCCCTCGCGCCGGATGCGAAGCGCTGTCCGGCGCTGCTCCAGCCGTTTTTTTGCCTGCATCAAGCAGTCAGCAGATGGAACGGAGGAGCAGAAGCTCTCCGCGCTGAACGCCAGCGCCGCGCTCTGCCGGACGGCCTGTACCTGTCCGGACAGACTGTGCAGCAAAAACTCCACGACCGCCAGCCGTCCTTCAAACGCCATGGTGCGCAGCGGCTCCGCCTCCGCGCCATATTGGCCGCACAGGATCTTTTCCAGCGGCAGCTGCGCGGCGTATTGGCTAAACAGCGCATAATACGCGGCGAAGGCCGCGGCGATATCCGGAACATGGAGATATTCCTGCATCTGCAGCTGCGAGCAGGCAAAGCCGAGCGATTCATAGCTAAGGAGCAGAGCAGACAGATCCTCCCAGCCGCGGCCCGTCACAAAATTCCCGGCAGCTGCGCGCGTGTCACAGCAGAAGAAATGCTCCGGGTGCAGGCGCAGGTAGCTCAGGATCGCCGGATGTACGCCGCGCGACTGCGCATAGTCCTGCCAGATCTCCACATTCGGTTCGATCTGTAGCTCGCGGACGCGGTCGAGCGTCGCCATGTCAAAGCTCCGCGCCGACTGGTTATACCGGGGCGGATTCCCCGCGGCAGCGATCACCCAGCCCTCCGGCAGAGCGTGGACGCCGAAGGTCTTGCATTGCAGCATTTGCAGCATGGCCGGCATGAGCGTTTCCGAGACGCAGTTGATCTCGTCGAGAAACAGGATCCCCTCCCGCAGGCCGGTCTTCTCCATCTGCTCATAAACAGCAGCGATAATTTCGCTCATGGTGTATTCCGTCGCACGGTACTGCCTGCCCGCCGCCGTGCGATCCACGATCACAGGAAGACCAAGTGCACTCTGGCGCGTGTGGTGCGTCATGGTGTAGGATACAAGACCGATTTGCAGCTCCTGCGCGATCTGGCCGAGGATCGCCGTTTTGCCAATCCCCGGCGGCCCCATGAGAAGGATTGGCCGCTGCTGCTGACGCGGCATACGGTAGCAGCCGTCCGCCGTCTTTGCGGTATAGGCCAGAACCGTCTGCCGCAGCTCCTGTTTTGCCTGTTTTATATCCATGCTTCGTCTCCTTTTGGCTTCTGCGCGTGCAGCACCAGCTTTTCCGCCCACGGCGGAAGGTCAATGTCGTCGTAGCGGTATTCCAGCATCACGAAGATCGCCCGGTACGCGGGCGGCAGCTCCGGATAGACGCCGTAACCGTCCGTAAAATACAAAATTCCCTGTAAGTGCGCAAATTCGCCCGCTTCGATCAGGCTGTCGACATACTGAAATGCCGGCCGGAAGTCCGTTCCCCCGCCGCCGTGCAGCGTCATGGCCTGTAACCAGTCGGAAAGCTCCGCCAGCGTCGTCAGGCGGGTATCGCTCTGCACTTCGCAGTCGCATTCAATGATATGCAGGTTGAACCGCTCAAAAAAGAGGTTTTCCCGTTCCAGAAGCCCCGCCAGACCGCCCAGAAATGCGGCGCACAGCGAGCGTGAGCAGGAAGCCGACGTGTCGATGACCACTGCAAGCTCGCGCAGGCGGCGCTCCTCTGCACCCTCCGCCGGTTCGATAAGCGGCATGCCGTCGTAGTGCTCCAGTCCATAGAGATACCACGCATATTGAAATTCATCGCCGGATACGTGGCGGCTTTCCCGCACCTCGGACAGCTCATGCAGGATCGCCGCCAGCTGTGCGTCCTTCTGCATGTCGGGCGCGACGGCAAAGGCCGCGTGTCCGGTCCCGGTGCCAATGATGGGCTTGTCAGGCAACGGATTCGGCAGGCACTTCCCCATCGCCTGCCAGCCATTCCCTGCTTCACCGGAAGCCTTTTGCGGGCGGTTCTGTGCAGTGGCCGCGCGCCAGAGTCTGTGATCGTCCACGCGCGCCGCAGTGCGCTCTTCTTCTGTCAGAAAATCAGGCTCCGCCTGCAAAAGCCGGTAGATCTGCGCCGCGCTGCCGGCGCTTTTTGCTTGCAGCTTGCAGCGAGCAGAAAAAAGAGTGGGCGGTTCTGCTTTCTCCGGCAGCAGCGCGTGGCAGACCATCGCCGCCGCCAGATCGCAGGCATCCTCCCAGCAGGCCGCGTCCTTGCCGCGCCCTCCCTCCGGGTGGCCGAGCAGCAGATGCAGCAGAAGGTGCAGCGTGCAGCACTGCGGCAGATCGCTGCCGGCGCAGAACTCCCGTTCGAGAAATCCCGGCGCAAAGCACGCAGATTCCCCGTCCGTCCCGGCGGATTCTACCGCCGCGATCCGACACCGCAGCTTCCCGAGCGGAAGCGCCAGCGCCGGAAGGCGCTCATAAAGCTCGCCCCGCACGACCGAAAAGATCTGTTCCGCCGCCGTCATGCCCCCACCTCCTGTTTTTCTTCATTTTATCAGGTTTCCTCAAAATTGCAATCCGCCATTGCCATTTTTCTTCTTTACTTTCCGTCTCCGGTCTGCTATACTATATGGGCAGTTAAACATATGCGCCCGTAGCTCAGCTGGATAGAGTGACAGACTCCGACGTTTCTGCCCCATTCGGCTGCGAGAATCCAAAAGCCGTTGATACGGCTGGACTTTTCGGGCGTGAGGGCGATTTTCCGCTTGTTCCTTGACTACTGTTTGACTACCATTTTCAAAAAGCGATGACCGTCAAACCATCGTTTGTCTCATATATGTGCCCGTGGCGCAGCTGGATAGCGCGTGTGACTCCGACTCACAAGGTCGCAG
>CAKUHB010000001.1 GCA_934655875.1 uncultured Oscillospiraceae bacterium | reverse complement strand
TAGGCTGTTTGTATGCGCCCGTGGTGGAATTGGCAGACACGATGGATTTAGGTGATGTCACCTTGGTGAAAGGTTTTTGCGCCATCCTCGCCGCGGACATTCTTCGGTAAAAGCAGGCTCGCCTGTTTTTATAAACGCGGATCAAGCGTTACGCTCCGCCACGGTTTCCCTCGCCGTGTAAAAACAGAGGACAACAAAATAGCTGCAGGTATCCCTGCCGCTCATATCTGCGGGTATGGTGGAAATGGTAGACTCGGAGGATTTAGGTGATGTCACCTTGGTGAAAGGTTTTTGCGCCATCCTCGCCGCGGACATTCTTCGGTAAAAGCAGGCTCGCCTGTTTTTATAAACGCGGATCAAGCGTTACGCTCCGCCACGGTTTCCCTCGCCGTGTAAAAACAGAGGACAACAAAATAGCTGCAGGTATCCCTGCCGCTCATATCTGCGGGTATGGTGGAAATGGTAGACTCGGAGGATTTAGGTTCCTCTGCCGTGAGGCGTGTGGGTTCGAGTCCCACTACCCGTACCAGCGACCGACCTGCATTTTGTGATAAAAATGCAGGTCGGTTGCTATTGTTACTTCAGTAAAAATACTTGTTTTTTATATCTGTATTTTTTCCATCACCAGTTCGTCGACTTCCTGCTCCAATCTCAAAATTTCTTTCTGCAAAGTCAAACAGTGGGCATCGAGGACTGGTTTCCTCAATGCCCACTGTTTTTGCAACTGTGTGACCTTTTTCAGTTCGGCTGCATACTGTTCCCGCAGCTTTTTCGCGTGATCCCAAACGGCTTTATCCAAAACCTCCTCGTGAATCCGGTGAGAGCTGCAATAACCTTTCCCGTTCCGTTGGTATCCCCGGCAGACGTATTCCACACGGCGGCTGCCGTTCCAGTAACGGATCATGGGACTGAATACGTTCCCACATTCCTGACAGGTCAGTAGCCCGGCATAACGGTGCTTTGTACGATTGTTGACCGCCGGACGCGCCTGCTGTTTCAGCCGCGTCTGGACTTGCTGCCAGATTGCTTTTTCAATGATAACCGGATAGAAATTCTCGTGACGAAGCCAGTCCGCTTCGCAGACAGCTCGCGCTTTGCCGCCGAGATATTCCCTGCGGTGATTGACCAGAACGCCGGTATAGGCTTCCTCCGCCAGCACGTTTTTCACACTGGCATATGTCCATAGGAACTGACCGTCACGGGTTTTGTGCGTATGCCGGACTTCTCTGCCGCACCGTTCAGCCCGGAGCTGCGCCGGTGTTTTTCGCCCCTCAGTATTAAGCCACCGGGTGATCTCTTTCTGTCCGCAGCCCTGTAAATACAGAGCGTAGATAAGCTGTACCGTCTCCGCCGCTTCCGGATACACCAAAACCTGATTTGTATTTCGATCCTTCCAGTATCCGAAGGGCGGCGTGATCACGAGCCCCTCTTTCTGCTTCTGCCGGTAGCCCGCACGGATTTTCTTTCCGATATCCTTTGCGTAATAATCATTCATCAAGCCGCGGACGCCGATCATGAGGTCGTCCTCCTCACAGAAAGTATCCACACCCTCCGTTACGGAGATCACGCGGACTTGGTTTTCGCGCAGAAAATCAATAAACAATGCGGTTTGGGTTCTATGACGACCAAGCCTAGACAGGTCTTTCACAAGGACTGCATCAATCTGTTTCGCCTGAACAGCCGCCGTGAGCATATCCAGCCCACGGCGGCTGAAATTCATGCCACTGATGTTATCATCGGCGGAACTGCCGGCGATCGTCCAGCCTTTCTTTTCTGCAAAGGCACAGCAGATCGCCTGTTGATTTTGCAGGGAATTCTGTGCCGGATCATCGTCGTTGGACAGCCGCGCGTAAAGCCAAACCCGCATTGCCATAACCTTTTACCCCGCAAGCCCGTCGCCGTAGAGCAGCCGCGCCAGCCGATCCCAGTCAAAATCCAGCGCACCATATCGCTCCGTGAGTGTCCCATTTTCATAGACATCCAAGTGCGTGCGGAACGGCGCTTTAATCTGAATGTCGAGGTTGAGTTTTCCATCCGTTTCCTGCACATAGATCTTTTCAACCAGCATCCGCAGGTGCGCTTCCGTCATGGCACCCTCAGCGAGAATGTCGTCGATCATGCTGATGTCCCGTTTGAGCTTCGTTTGCCGCTCCCGCAGGACAGCGGAGATATTTTGCAGTTCTTCGATCTGCTTTTTTGCCGCAGCGATTTCTTCTTCACGTTTTTGGATCATGCGGTCATAGCGTTCAGCGTTCGCCCGATCTCGTATCCGCTCCATTAAAATTGCCTCCGTTTCATCCTCCAGGCATCGAATTCGCTTTTCTAACTTGACAATCTGCGCACCGGTCAGTTCTGCCTTTGGTGTCCACTGTGCGATCAGCTGCTCCAGTGCATCCCAGTTCTGCTGATACAGCACCTTGGTATTTTTGAGTTCGTCCATAATCAGTTTGTCCAGTGCAGCTTCGTCGATCTGGTGCTGGGAGCAATGCTCCTTCCCGAAGCGGTTGTAGGTGCTGCAAACATAGGTGACCCGTTCGCCGCTTTTCAGATGGATGCGCCTGCCGAACATGGCTCTGCCGCAGTCCTCGCAGCGCAGGAGCCCACTGTAGCGCAGGATCTCCTGCGAGGGCGCTGCGCGCACGTTCAGCCGTTTCCGCTCCGCCAGCATCATCTGCGTCTGCTCCCACAGCTCCGGCGTGATGATCGGCGGGAGGTAATTTTCATGACGGAACTGTTCTTCGGGCTCTGTGAAACGGAAGGTCTTGTTAATTTTGTTCCGTTCGCTTTTATGGCAGATGAGCGTTCCGACATAGCTCTCGTCCCTGAGAATGCGTGCTATCATAGTCGCGTCCCAGAGATACTTCTTGAGAATGACGTCCTGCGTGTTGGGCAGACTCTTGTTCAGCAGTTCCAGCTGCATGAACGCAGGTGTTTTTCTTCTCTGTTCATTCAGTGTGCGGGCGATGGTCTTCATGCCGCTGCCGCCGACGTAGGCGGAGAAGATCAGTCGGACTGTTTCGGCCGCTTCCTCCACGATGACAACTTTCTTTGTGTTCTTGTCCTTGAAGTAGCCGAAGGGCGGGATGGTCACGATCCCTTCCTTTTGCTTTTGCCGGTAGCCGGTTCGCACACGGCGGCTGCCGTCGCGGGCATAGAAGTCATTAACCAAGCCCTTGAAGCCAATGATGAGATCGTCGTTTTCGTTGAACGTATCGATATTTTCCGTTGCCGAGAGGACGCGGACGTCGTGTTCCCGCAGGTAGTCGATAAACAGGGCAGTCTGCGTTCGGTGTCGACCCAGGCGGGATAGGTCTTTGACAATGATGGCTTCAATCTTGCCCGCTTCGACCACTTCATAGATTTTATCGATGCCCTCGCGGTTGAAGTGCATACCGCTGACGTTATCGTCAAAGGACTCGCCAACAACTTCATGTCCGTTTGTAACGGCATATTCGTAAATGATTTTCCGCTGATTCGTCAGGGAATTCAGCTCATCATCCTCGTCACGACTCAGGCGATAATATAACCAGACTCGCATATCCGCTCCTTTCCGCTATGGTGTGTGCCGATTGCAGCACACACCATAGCACACTGTTTTTCAGATAGCTAGAACAATCCATCATGCGCAGCAGGAATCTACATGATCAACAAAATCCTCCTGCGATTTTGTATAGGGCTGATCTACCGACAGGTAGTCATGCACCAGCATTTTCAGAAATTCATCGAACTGCTCATCTGTACCAATGTAGCTAAACGTGACCTCCGAAATATTCTCTTTTCGTTTTCTCACCATAACCCTCCTTACATCTTTTGTTCCATCGTCCAGTCCTCATGATCGTCTTCGGCGTGACCGAGGGCGGTTTTCTTTTGCCGGAGCTTTCTCCGGCGCTTACTGTCGATGTGCGGCGGCATAGTCGTTCCGTCGCGCACCGGTGCATTGTCCGTCATCTGCTCCACAGCACGACCAAGGCGCACAGCGCCGCGCACAAGATCACCGCTGTAATCGAGATCCATGCGCAAAGATGAATTTTCTTCCTCGCTGCCTGTGCCATATCGGAAAACTGCTGATTCGTTTCTCTCGTCACTGTATTCAGTGCCGTTTTGGTACTCTCGGTCAGCTCTTTGCAGGCGGAAGAATACCTCGCGCTCAGGCTCCCAGCCTGTCTTGCGAATTCTGCCGCGCTCATCTGCATCTCGGTCAAAGCGTTCTGTGCCTCCTGCTTCGTCAGAAGCATTTTCAGGTTTGCATCCAACTGCTGCATCTGTAAAAACAGGTCGTTCTGCATCCGCAGGACTGCATTCCAATTTTGCTCCGTCACCATCACGCCTGTCTCCACCAGCCGTGCCTCGTCCATCGACTTTCGATGCCGTACCGCTAATTCCTCCGTTGTCAATCTCTGCTCTGTATTCAAATTCCACCTCCATATTTTCTTTTAAGTATTTCTCCATGTGTAGCTTGCTGTCACGGCATTTGCGTCCGTCTGGTGTGACGTAGGTGATATTCTTCCGGCTGCTCGTCCATGCTGCGTCGTAACCCTCAGAGCGCAGTAGCACCAGGAATTCCTCACGATTTCCGGCGCAACGCATACATTCATCGATAACCTGCATCAGCTCGAACTTCCAGCTCTCACCTTTGGATGCTGTGTAGTATTCTGCGTTAGACATTCCGCGTGCCTGCCGCTGTTCGTCTTTCTGAAATTTTGGCAACCCTAATTCCTCGCAGATTTGGTCGTTGCAGACGCGCAGCTCCTGAATCTGCTCATCCGCCATATGTACTTTTTTACCGGTTTCAAAATTGACGCTGTTGATGATGCAGTGCGAGTGAATGTGTTCGCGGTCGACGTGGGTGCAGACCAGAACCTCACAGCCCTCGAAATATCCGGCGAGCCTGCGTGTTGCTTCGTGCGCTGCGCGAGGATCAATGTTCGCACCTTTCGGGAAGCTCTGCACCATGTGATAAAACATCACGCCGCCGTCTTTGTGGTGCAGCAGCTTTGTACTGAGAAATTCGTCGAACACCGTTTCCGGCTGGCAGCCGATGCCGCTGACAAGCTGCTGTCCATTCCAAAGTGTTTTACTCACCTGCGACACATATCGCATCACGCTTTTCATGCACCCGCGCGTTTGCGTGCCTTTTTTGTAGTTTACGAAATGGACGATTGCGATTTCGCCGTACCTCCCTCCTGCAACTCCCGCAGGGCAGTGTTGATCTTGGAAAACTCCTGCACAGCAGAATCCAGATTGGCAAACTGGACTTTCCCCATGTTCGCCAGCACAGTCAGCTGGTTGAGGTTGTTTCCGATGGCTTTTTGCTGCCGCAGGACTTCCGTGAGTCCATTCAGAATCACAATCCGTTTTCCGAGACAACACGCGGTCACATAGTCGCTCTGGCTCATGTGCGCCTGCGCTGCTTTTCGGCGGATTGTCTCTAAATCCTGTTCCGAGATTCTTATACTGAATTGCTTGTTTTTTCGCATATTTCCTCCGTTCGTATGAAGTGGGTATGGGCTTCTGCCCGATTTGAGGCATTTGGCGGGGAGCCGGGACACCGGCGACTAGCCAAATGCGATGCTGGCTCCTCCCGGACGGGAGGATTTTTTCCGCCGCGGCGGGGGATTCTCTGCGCTGGGCTGCCGTATTGCACCTGCATTTTTCACGTTGCCCGCACGTTGGCACAACGTTGGCTTTTCCTGTCGCGCCGCGCATGCACTCGCTGTCGGAGCGGAAATCCGCGCACAACGGCGACACGCGCCTCACGGCGCGCTGCGGGCGCTCGGCACACCCACAGGGTCGAAAGTGCCGATTGTTTTCACGGGCGAAAAATCGGCACTTTCGGCACGTTTGAGGGAAATCCACCGTTTGCCGTTGCTGCGGTACGTCTCGGCTAAAATCCCGTTTTCTCTTAGAGTCGCAATGCTTTCCCGCACCAGCCGGGTGACCTTTTTCGGTGTGATACCGAGACTGCCGTCAGGGTCGATCTTTGCAGACAGTGCCGATGGTGAACCGAGGTATTCAGGATCGGCACGGAGCAATTCAGAGAGAAGTTTTGTGAGTTGAAGCGTTGAAATCTTAGAAGCGCCGCTGCAAGTTTTGCTGTCCGCAAGCAGTTTCCAGACGTGATCTTCCTCGCCGAATTCGAGTTTCAAAGTTCGATCAGGAATATCGCGCCCGGTGCAATGCAGAGAGGCAATGTTGGCAAGACGGGAGTTTTTCTGGAGAACAAAGGTCGAATCCGCCGCGCCGCTTAATCCCGTCGAGCCTGAAATCATGTTCATCGGATCGTCGTCGTGGAGTTTGCGCAGGTGGTGGATTAAGAGAATTGCGAGGTGCCGCTTGTCCGCAAGTTTTTTCAGAAGCCCGATGTCCTGATAGTCATTTGCGTATAGATTTCCGTCACCGCCTGCGCTGCGGACGCGCTGCAACGTATCAATGACAACGAGCTTTGTACTAGGATGTTCGCTCAGGAATTGCTCAATCTGCTGCTCCAGACCGCGCTTGAGTGTGTCAGCCATGATCGCAAAATGCAGCGTCGGCGGCGCATCTTCAGTCAGGTCAAAGAGTCTCGTCTGGATACGCTGGAACGAATCTTCAAGACTGAGATACAAAACTTCGCCATGCGACGTCGCAAAATTCCAGAGTGCCTGTCCCTGCGCGACGCATAAGCACAGCCACAAAGCCAGCCAAGACTTGCCGATTTTCGGCGCGCCCGCGAGGATATGCAAGCCCTCTGGAATGAGCTCTTCCACCAGAAAATACGTTGGTTCATACGTCCGATTTTGCAGATCTTCCGCATTGATGGTTTCCAGCTTGGTCATTTTTTCACTTCCTTTCCGTTTGCTATTGACATTCTGTGTTTCATGATTTAGACTTATAATTAGTCAATAGATTTGTTTTCTATTTTAGACTAACATAAGTCAAAAATATTGTCAAGACTAATTTATAAATATAATTTCTATAAATCTATTTTGAGGTGCAGTCATGTCTGATTTTCAGTGCAAATTTTATCTTCTGGACGGCGCAGAAACATTTTCGTGCAAGGAAGGCGACGCCGAATATGTCATAAAAATAGCAGACCGTCCGTTTCCGGACAGCCTGCTGTCGTTCGTATATTATGACATCAATTCGTGGGAGCTGCGCTTCCATGAAGCGGAGCGCTCGTTGATAAAGTTTTACCAGACGCGGGACACAAAGTGCCTGAAGCCAGTACAAGAACTTCTGGATGATTTCAAGGACGAGCATCCGTATTTTTTCTACCTGTGGCTGGATTGGAGCGACCGGCTGAAGCAAGCCGAAGCCCCAGATTGTAAAAATCCCACAAGGCTTTTGCCACACAAGGAATTGGCACACGTCCCAAGCAACCTTGCGACCATGCAGCAGCAAATTCTGCGCCTTTTCCAGACGGTACTGGACGCAAGCATTACCGACGTGGATTTCTCCATTCGGGTGCAGGCATATGAGCAGGCTCCGTCCTTGCAGAAATTTGACTTCCAGCCGATGAAGATTTCGTTCGAGTTTGTAGATGAGAAGCAGTTTGCGGAGGTCTTGTATCCGCAAAGCATGTATGACCTGATCGACTTTTCCTTGCGCAAGTGCGTTCAAGAGAAGATCATGATGCGCACCTGCAAGAACTGCGGCAGGTATTTCGCGCTCACGGTTCATGGCAGCACGGAATATTGCAGCCGCGTGTTCGACAGCCGCGGGCGTACCTGTAAAGAGGTCGGCGCAATGCGGCAGTACCTGCAAAGCCACGCGCAGGACGAACTGCTGAAAATTTATCGCCGCGAGTACAAACGCCGCTTCGCATGGATCCGAGCAGGGAAAATTTCACAGGAAGCGTTTTCCGCTTGGAGTAAGGAAGCGCAGAAGGAAAAGGAGAAGTGTGAGAACGGCGAGATCTCGCAGAAGGAATTTACACAGTGGCTGAAGCAGTAGTAATACCAGCCTAAGTACACACCTTTATGTTGAAGTGCGGTGGTTATTTATGGTCATGGATACTGCAAGTGATAAATTAGCTTTTTTCACGAACGAAATTGAGAATATTGCTTTTCAGCAATGCTATGTTAACGGTTTTCTTCTTTGTAAAGCAACAGCCAAGAGACGATTTGGTATTTTCCTATGGGGCTCTTATGGGTTTGCAAACATAGATGAAAGCAACGAAACGTATTCCTGACCAATTTCTGAGAACGTTTCATTGCGGCGCTTAATGTAGCCGAAGCATAGTTCTGCACTGCGATCCTCGAATGGGATTTCTACAAGCGTTGCATTTTGGTGTTGGTAACGAGCAGTATACAGGTACTTGAGAGGTCCAACAGAAAAGGCTTTTCCCTGGCGGAGAATGTCTTGCGAAAGAATATAGTCAGGGACGTCAATCAGTGTTTGATGGTTGATCAACTGCTGGTAAGATTCCAGCGCACGCAGATAAACTTCCATGGGTCTGTAAAGGACAAATGGGTACATCCGACACATGTCAAGGCTGACAGAGTGTACGTGGTTCTTGACAAATGGATGGTTACTTCCAACGATAACACTGAAATGCGTATTCCCCAATGGGACAAACTCCAGCCCCAAAGAGGAGAAAATTTTCAGATACAAACGGCTTTGTCCTTTTACCAAGCCCAAAATTCCGATGTCATATTGGTGTGAAGCAACACTTTGCGGAATGTCTTCAAAGGTAACATTCGCTACTCGCATGTGCAAAGGTCGATCAGAATAGACTGCGCAAAGTTCAGAAAAGGCCCATCTGGCAATCGTCATATGGTGACTGCATACTTTGAATTCCTCAATTGGAACGTTCAGACTGGTTTCTCCGATCTCCTTCAGCAGCAGGTACTGTTTATAATATGGCTTTGCGAATGCCATAAAATCTTTTCCAAATGGGGTGAGGCGAACGCCACTGGGTGTACGATAAAAAATCGGCTGATGGAATTCTTCCTCTATATTTTTTACGGTCATGCTGAGATTCGGTTGTTGCACATACAGCTTTTGAGCAGCTTTTCCGATTGAACCGCATTCCACGATTTCGATCAGCTGCTCGATCTGTTCAATACGCATAGGGAAGCACCTCCGGGAACAGAAATACTATTGTGCCCATTATGGCACAAAATCCGCGCCGCGTCAAAGGGTTTCCGTGCCGAAGGGTGCCGGAGCGCATAGAAAAGCAGGGAACTGCCATCACGGCAGTTCCCTGCTTGAATCGTCAGGATATTCGGCGGCATCAGGCCTGCTCGCCGGTTCCGTTCAGGTAGTCGAGCATCGTGCAGATATACACCTTGGTGATGTTCACAACGTCCAGAACCTCGGCGGTCTCGTTGTAGGAGTGGATGCCGGCGGCCGTAGACGGGCCGTATTGCAGGGTGGGGATGCCTTCGTAGCGGAAGAAGCGTGCATCGCTGCTTGCCCACTGATAGGTGCGGGTGAGCGGCTCGTTCCAGATTTCCTGCACGTTTTTCGCCAGGATCTCCACGATCTCCGCGGTACGCGGCGTGTTGTTCGGCTCGGAGCGCCAGCCGAAGGAGTACTCCACGCCGCTGACACCGGCTTCACGGATGATGCGGCAGATCTCCTCCTCCACGGTCAGCGTTGAGATGCCTAGCGGAACGCGGATATCGACCTCAGCCTCGGCATAGTCGGGGACCATGTTGATCTTGGTGCCGCCGCTGATCTTGCCGATGTTCACGGTGCAATGGTTGATGACGTGCGCCGCGCCCTTTGCGCTCAGACGGCGGCGGGCGTTGTTCTTGGAGTCCTCCATGACGCGCGCGATCTGTTCATCATAGCGGGCGGGGATGTCGCGAAGCTGCGTGATGCCGGAGAGGACTCTCAGCAGCTTTTCAATGGCGTTGTCGCCGACAAAGGGAGCCAGACTGCCGTGCGCCGGCGTACCGGTGGCGCTCAGCTTCAGCCAGCAGCAGCCCTTCTGACCGATCTCACAGTTGAAATAACCGGAGGGCTCGGCAATGAGACAGGCGTCGCCGCGGATGGTGCCGCTCTCGACCAGCCACTTCGTACCCCAGGAGCCGCTGACTTCCTCGTCGGGCACAACGGTTAGAACGAGCTCACCGTCAAGCGGAACATTTCCGTCTGCCAGAAGACCCATGGCAAAGAGCAGACCGGCCAGACCGCACTTCATATCAGATGCGCCGCGGCCGAAGATCGTACCGCCGCGGATGTCACCGCAGAACGGGTCGAAGTCCCACTTTTCCAGATTTCCGGGAGGGACAACGTCGGCGTGACCGTTGAGGATCAGGCGGCGGCCGCCCTTGCGGCCGAGCGTTGCGACGATGTTCGGCGTCGTGGGCGTCGGGCGGAGGACTTCATAGGAAATGCCGTGCTTGTCCAGATAGCCGCAGATGAAGGAAGTGATGGCTTCCATTTCACCGGGAGGGTTGACACTGGGGATCTTGATGAGATCGCTGCACAGCTGGAGCAGCTCATCCTTGTGCTGTTCCACCAGGGCGCTGAAGTGGTTATGGTCAAACATTTGTGCTTGCCTGCTTTCTTTGAAATTAACCGGGCAGTGCCGCAAATAAAGATAAGGTCGCCGGGTTAATTAAAACTATACACCAGTGTACCGTCAAATTTATAGAGGAATTTGCAACAAGATTTTTTGGGCCGGCTTGGTGAAAGTGCGCAGTCGCAAAAGTGCAGAAAATGGAATTTGTACGGAAAACAGCTGTTTTTTGAGTAAAAAAAGCATGTACGGTGCGAAAAAACAGGTGCAGAATATGGATAGCAATATACAGAGTAAACCGCTGTTTTTTGCGGATTTTTTGTGCATAATTCATGGAAAATGCATAAAAACCAAAACGGCGGACAAAAGCAAGAAAGTGTTCGCACCATGAGAACAGGCATGGCGCGCGAAACAGTGCTGCGGGAGACGCGTGGATATTGGAAGCAATATGGAATTTCATATTAGTCAAAACTGCCACACGTCGCTATAATTTTCGTATAGCCTTTCGACAATATGACTGTTGCATAGGCATATCGGAACACGGCTATATTTGAGGAGGGATTGAGAACATGTTATTGAAAGAAATTCTGAATGTCTACGACCTGTTGGACAGCGCGACTGCGAACGGTGATGCGGTAGCAAACTATCTGAAGAGCATCCGTGCAGACGCGAATGTCGAGGTTGTTCACATCGACACCCCCAAGGGCTCGACCGATGTCGTCCGCGTGCTTGTCGCCGGTACGAACGGACGCAGCGTGGGTGGTTCCGCTCCCACGATCGGCCTCATGGGCTGGCTCGGCGGCATTGGCGCCCGTCCCGGTGCAGTCGGCTATGTTTCTGACGGCGATGGCGCTCTGGTGGCGCTGGCGATTGCGGCCAAGCTGCTGGATATGCAGAACAAGGGCGACCGTCTCGAAGGCGACGTCTATCTGGCAACGCACATCTGCCCCTGCGCACCGACCCGTCCCCACGATCCGGTGCCCCTGATGGACTCCGAACCGTTCCGCGATCAGGTCAAGCGTGAAGCGTTCGCAAGCGCAGAGCAGATCGATGCTCTGATGTCCTGCGACACGACCAAGGGAAACCGCATCATCAACGCCCGCGGCTTTGCGATCTCCCCCACCGTCAAGGAAGGCTACATCCTGAAGGTCAGCAAGGATCTGCTGGATGTCTATCAGAATACGGTTGGCGAGCTGCCCAAGGTCTTTGCCATCACGAATCAGGACATCACGCCCTACGGAAACGGGATTGATCACCTGAACGGCATCATGCAGCCCAGCACCATGACCTCCGCGCCGATGGTTGGCGTGGCGATCACGGCCGTATCCGCTGTCCCCGGCTGTGCCACCGGCGCGACCCATTTCACGGACGTGGAGGAAGCGGCTCGCTTCATGCTCGAGGTAGCCAAGGGCTTCGGCGCCGGCAAGGTCAAGTTCTACGACGCTGCCGAGTATGAGAAGATCCTGCACTGTTACGGTTCCCTGCGTCATCTGCAGACCATGGGAAATGCGTGATATGATGATGCAGAAAATCAAGATCGGGGCCGTGACCATCGGTCAGTCCCCCAGAACAGATATTACAGAGGATGCAGGGCGCTTTTTCGGCGACCGGGTCGAGCTCCTGGAATTCGGGGCGCTGGACCGTTACACGCTGGAGGAGGCCAAGCAGCTCCAACCGATCCCCGGTGATTATGGTCTCACCAGCCGCCTGCGCGACGGCACGGAGGTGCATTTTTCAAGAGGACAGGTCATGGATGAGATGCAGCGCGGCATTCACCTTCTGGAGGAGCGCGGCGTAAAGCTGATCCTTGTCTTCTGCACGGGCGCGCTGCATGGGCTTCATTCGAATGTACCGATGCTGGAGCCGAATCAGCTCCTGCGCGCCATGGCGCCGCTTCTGACCCAGAAACCCCGCATTCTGACGCTGACTCCGTCCGAGACTCAGGTTCAGCAGTGCGAGCGGCGCTGGAAGGAAGCGCAGCCGGACTTTGAATTTACGACCTTCCCGGCTTCCCCGTATTTGGGAGACCCCTTCACGGAGGAACTGGTCAGCCGCATCAATGCCGTTGAAGACGCAGATCTGGTCATCATGGACTGCCTCGGCTTCTCCGCCGCGATGCGCGACCGGCTGCAAGCACGGATCAATAAAAACATCCTGCTGCCAAGGTCACTCTTGTTCCGTGTAGCATGCGAATTGCTCGGAATATAAAAATTTGAGAAGAAGAAAAAACTACGGAGGGAAATTATGAGTTCAAATGAGAACAAAAACGCTACCGCCGCAAAAGAACCGGTCATGGTTACCCTTGAGGCCGGTAAGCAGGTGGATGTCCGCACGCTGAAGGCGTCGGATCATGTAAAGGCATTTGACCCGATGATTCTTGTGGTCACCATTCTTGCGTCCTGCTTTGGCGCGATCATCGACCTGGAGCTGTTGACCCGCGTTGGCGTAAGCCAGAACACTTCGATCATCGGCGCGCTGCTCGCCGCCGTCATCAGCATGATCCCCGGCAAGCTCTTCCGCCGCTTTAAGAACGTTCATGCACAGAACCTCGTTCAGACGTCCATTTCCGGCGCAGCTTATGCCGCCGCAAACGCGATGATCCTCCCGATCGGCATTCCCGTGCTGATGGGCAGACCCGACCTGATGCTCCCCGTGCTGTTCGGCGTGACGCTCGCCGCCATCGTGGACGGCTTCCTGGTCTACAAGATATTTGACTCCCCCATGTTTCCCGCAACCAACCCGTTCCCGTCCGGTATCGCCACTTCTGAGACGATCCTGGCGCTTGCAAACCGCGGCAAGCGTTCTCTGCTCCTGTTCGTCGGCATGGGCGCCGGCATCGCAGGTAAGGCCGCCGGCATCCCGATGGATCTGTTCGGCGTGTCTTGGTTCGCCAACCTGCTGGCGATGATGGCGTTCGCTCTCGGCAGCATTGCCAAGGGCAGCCTGATCCCCATGTGGACGGCGGCTATCAGCGTGGACGGCGTTGTGCCGACCATGATCACGTACCTGCCTCACGGCATGATGGTCGGCGCGGGCCTGATTTCCCTGATTCAGGCGGCGCTCGTCCTCGGCAAGAAGAGCAAGAAGAGCGCAGAGAAGACCGCTCAGGATACGACCAGCGAGCGCTCCGTTACCATGGAGAGCATGCGCAAGTCCCTCGGCATTGGCTTCGTGCTGTTCCTCGGCATTGCGCTCCTGCTGGCATTCACCACCGGTATCTATGCCGAAATGAGCGCTGGTCAGCTCGTGGTATGGCTCCTCTTCGCAGCCTTCGCAGCGATTTCTTCCGAGCTCGTCTGCGGCCTGTCCTCGATGCACTCCGGCTGGTTCCCCGCAATGGCAACGGCTCTGATCTTCCTCGTAGTCGGCATCATGATGGGCTTCCCCGCAATGCCGCTTGCAATTCTGGTTGCCTACACCTCTGCCACCGGCCCCGCGTTCTGCGACATGCAGACCGACCTGAAGTGCGGCTGGATCCTTCGTGGCCGCGGCGCGAACCCCGAGTTCGAAAAGGCCGGCCGCAAGCAGCAGTTCATCAGTGAGTTGCTCGGCTATGGCGTTGCATTCGTGATGGTTCTCCTTCTGGCGAACACCTATTTCGACCAGGGTCTGTTCGTTCCCACCACCAAGACCTTCATCGCCACCATCGACGCAGGCGCGAACGCCGAAGTCGCGAAGTGGCTGCTCATCTGGGCGATCCCCGGCGCAGTGCTCCAGCTCATCGGCGGCCCCCGCCAGCTCGGCATCATGTTTGCTACCGGCCTACTGATCGGCAACACGCGCAACGGTCTGACCGTGCTCGTCGCCCTCTTGATCCGTATCGTCGTGACCCGCTGGGACAAGAAGAAGGCACAGGATCTTCTGTACATCCTCGGCGCTGGCTGCATTGCCGGTTCCGCTCTGTATAGCTTCTTCGCCTCTACGCTGAAGCTGACGAACATCAACAAGAAGTAATCAAATCCAAACCGTGTCGGCCCCGAGCAACACTGCAAAGGGCCGGCACTTTTTAGAAAGGCAGATAATCAAAATGAAACAGGAAAGCTTGAAGGATATTGCAAAAAGAATGCTGGTGACCTGTCTCGGCGCAAAAGCCGGTGAGCAGGTGCTCGTGGTGACGGATGATACGCGCCTGAGCATCGGTCAGGGAATCTATGCAGCGGCGCAGGAGCTCGGCTGTGAGGCGATGCTCATGCAGATGGCGCCCCGCAAGGTAGCAGGCGCGGAGCCGCCCGCGGCTGTGGCGCGCGCCATGCAGGAGGCAGACATCGTGATCTGCCCGACGGAAAAATCCCTGACCCATACCAATGCACGCATCAAGGCTGTGGAGCACGGCGCCAGAGTGGCGACCATGCCCGGCATCACGGAGGAGATGTTCTATCAGGGCGCCATCACGGCTGACTATGAGCAGGTCAAGCGGATGACCGAGACCATTTCGGATATGCTGACGAAGGCAAAGACGGCGCGCATCGTCAAAGAGGGCTGTGAGCTGACCATTCAGCTCTCCGGACGCAACGGCGTCATCAGCTCCGGCGTCTACCGCAACCCCGGCGAGTCCGGCAACCTGCCCTCCGGTGAGGCGTACATCGCACCGCTCGAAACGCAGTCCGAGGGCGAAATGATCATCGACGGCACCATGGTAGGAATCGGAAAGCTGTCCAGTCCCCTGTATGTAACTGTTCGTGATGGAAAGCTGGTTAGTATTGAGGGTGAAAAGAGCGAAAAAGTGAAAATTCTTCTGGAAACGCCTCAGAATGCAACGCTCTGTGAGCTGGGAATTGGCACAAACGAAAAAGCGCGTTTGTGTGGCATCACACTCGAAGATGAGAAAATTTATGGGACGGTTCACATAGCCTTTGGTACGAACACGTCGTTCGGCGGAATAAATAAGGCCAGCTGCCATATGGATGGAATTATTTTAAAGCCAACGCTCTACTTAGATGATAAGCTTGTGATTTCCAACGGCGAGTTTATGCTGAAGAACTGAGAAGTCTTACGGCATTGGTGAATTAAGGGGCATACGGTTTGGAAAATGTGAGTTCTTCCACATTTCATATGTGGTGTGATTCAATCATTGATTGTACGTTTTGTGGAAATCTAATTTCCTTTATTATCAATTCGTTGGTACCCATTTCTGCGTTCGGAGTCTATTTTTGCGAAGACGCCTTTGCATAAAAGTAGTTCTGTATTGTTTGCTGAGAAACACCATTCAGATGGATTTCACGGATAGACTCGGACAGCAGAGTTAGACCAACCTTTCACCAAGGTGACATCACCTTTAGGTTCCATTGCGTAAGCGTGCAGGTTCAAGTCCTGTCGGGCGCACCATGGCGAGTGTTCTTACAGCATTTGAAAGGCTGTAAGAACACTCGCTTTTTATACAGCGGGTTCACAGGGGGCGTAGTCGACGACTACGCCTTTTCTTGTATTTACGGACACTTCCGGGAGCGGCAGGGGGAAGCACCGTTGGAATCTCGATCGTTCCGACGCAGTTATAGTGGATACGAAGCCGCTGCTCCCATACGTCGTCGATCTTCTCTGCATTGAATACTTCGAGCTTCTCAATCAGTTCGTTCAGCATCCGGGGCGTCAGTTTTTGCGCTCTGGTGTACTTGTGGACAAGACCGATATCATCCCTGATTTGCACTCTCGTTTTGTTTCTACAAATCGGGCAGCGTATAAATTCCGTTTGCACAGGGCGAAGTGCCATTCTCTTGTTTCGTTTCCTCTCATCGTGACCCAGCTTTCAGGCCGTATAGACTTTGATTGCCGCCGCCATAAAAGCTGCCGTCCCAGCACCGTACTGGTCAATGTGCTGCGTAAAACGCTCGTCTCCCACATACATCTGGCCGAGGCAGGAAAGAATCTCCTTTGTGCAGTTGTAGTAGTTGTCTGTAATGTAAGTTTGCCACTTTTTCACAAGCGCCTGCGCTTGAGGGCTGTCCGGCGGGAGCGTGCGATTTTTGCCAAACGCATTCAAAATCGCCGCCCCTTCGCCGTCAAGCATCTTTTGCTGAACGGTGTTATAGCTGGCAGATTTCTTTTCATATTCAGCATAGGCAGCGGTATTTCCCCAACGCTGCTTGGCCTCTGCTGCGTATTGCTGTTTTGCCTCGTCTATCTTTGTTGTATCAAACTGTTTGAAGCTCATGTCTCGTTCTCCTTTCAAGGTCTTGTCCACAAGGGCAATCAGCCGGTCCAGCCTGTCACGCTTTTGTACCAGAAGTGCTTTCTGGTTTTGCAGAGCAGTCTCTTTTTCATAAGCTGGATTCTGCATGATCGCCCGGATGTCCTCCAGTGAAAAGTCCAACTCCCGGAAAAACAAAATTTGCTGTAAGACTTCCAAATCAGCATCATTGTAGACCCGGTATCCGCTGCGCGTGACACCACTTGGCGGAAGCAAGCCGATTTCATCATAGTAATGCAAGGTACGAACGGTAACGCCCGTCAGTTTTGCCACGTCGCTGACTTTCATTTCCAAAAGTCCTCCGATTGCTTCAAAATTTCTTCTGTCGGCGTGATGGTCGCATCAAAAATGGATACGCCGGTCTTTTTCAGATAATGGCCGATCAGCGCATACCCGCAGGCATATCCGCCGCAGTATGGCATGCCAATGGGCTGACCGCCGCGCAAGGACATGATCTCGTCACCGTAAAGATACGAAGAAAGCGTCTGAAAATTGTCCGTCATCAGGTTTTTCTGGACAAGCGGTTTAATGGTTTCCTGAAGCACCTCCGGTGTCGTGTGGCTTACCCATTTGCCAACGTTATCCTCGCCGAACATTTTCGCGGCAAATGTTTCTGCCAGTCCCTCCGATACGATCATGTCAGCCAGCGTGATATGATCGCTCCATTGCATAAACTGCCAGCGGACATTATGATTCGTTTCATGTGCCAACGCCACAGGCAGCAGACGGAGCGAGCGTTCATTCGGCACAATAGAACCGATAATATAGCCGGGAATCCCGCCATCGCCGCAGTAGTCTCCTGCCATCACCGTCATAGGGTTTTGCGGGTCGCTCAGCACGACCGTAAACACATACTCCTGCTTCGGGAGCCGAATGCCGTGCTGCTCAAAGCCAAGAAGTGTATCACGGATGCTGGCCTCACAGCTTGCCCAAAAAGGTTCGCTGCTGATTTTTTCAATCTCTGCCCGGCGAGCCTCCGTGATCTGTACCGGGGCATAAAAGCCGCTCATTGCGGCGGCAGAAACCACGTCATAGCCGCCCTTCCGCGCTGCCGTCAGGGGAATTCCAACACACGCCCACTTAAACGCAAAGGGCTTCATCAGCCTGTTCCGATAGATAGTTTCCTTTTCATCGGGAAACGCAGTCATCATATCCCGATAAATCCGGTCAGACCGGATCGCTGTAATTTTCATGGTAAAGCCTCCATTTTGTTTCTCATGTCCGAACATGGCGTTATCATACACTATGACGTAACGTGAGAGTCAAGGGGGCAAAACATTTTTTGGATAAAGCTGCGGTAACGGTTTGCGTTTAAGCTCATCTGCAAACGAAAGCGGAGTCCGTTTGCGCGAACCCCGCTTTCTGTATTTGATGTTTTGTAAAGACGGAGATCAGCGCCAAATGTCCAGCACATCAAAGTCAGCGGCTTCTACTGCCTGCGTCAGTACTTCATCGCTGACAGGATGCTCGAAAGAAACGCTTGCCGCACCGGATTCCAAACTGACTTTTGCCGCTACACCGTCCAGTGCGTTCAGTGCGGCGGTCACGCTCCGGCGGCAATTTTCGCAGCGCATCCCGCCAATTTTCATGGTCAGGCTGCCAATGGGAGCGGACAACTTCTTGGCCTTGATCCGCGGCTGTTTCTCGGTGCCGCTGCAGGTCTTTTTCCCGGTGAAACGCTTGACGAACGACCAGAAACACCCGACGATCATGGCAGCAGCCAAAACGATCCATACAATTTGCATTTCATCGCACCCTTTCCCAATAGACGACTGCCGCCGCGCTATGTCTCAAGCCGCTGCATCCGCGGCATTTTTTGCAGCTGCCGCCGCAGTCGGCGGACATGACCGTCTTTTTGACATAGCCCAGCTGTGCATAGCGTTCCAGCTTTGCTTCCACCATTTCGGGTGTCGTGTTCAGATCGGCGGCGAGCTGTGCCGTGGAATGGATCCCCGGTGCGTCCAGCAATTCCAGAAGTGACATCACGATCCGCCCCTCAGAAGAACAGTCCCGCGATGTGGTAGGTCAGGCAGGAAAGAATCAGTGCGGTGGCAATATAGTAAAGGGCAATGCGCAGCGTCCACTTGGCGGAATGCGTCTCATGCAGTGTGGAATTCAGCGCCATCAGGCAGGGAACGTTGAATGTCACGGCAATGATAAACGCCAGCGCTTCCGGCTTGGAAATTGCCGCAGCGATGACCGCACCGACGTTCGCATCCGCCGCGCCGTTTGCCGTGGCGTCCCAGACAGAACCGGCTCCGCTGAAAAGAACGCCGGTCACGCCGAGCACAGCTTCCTTGGAGACCATAGAGGAAACGAAGGCGAGGAAGGTCTGCCAGCCCATGCCGAAGAATTTCGTCACCGGCTCGATGGCTGTGCTGAATTTATAAAGGATACTGCCGGTCACATCGCCGCTGGCGGAGTAGGACAGTCCCCAGAAAACGGCGGCGACCACAACCACCACAACAAATGCCTTTTTGAATACATCCCACGCTCGCACCAGCGTACCCCGCAGGAGGTTGCCCCAGCGGGGCTTGTGATACGGCGGCAGCTCCATGATAAGACCGGTACGATCCTCCACCGGGCTGAGCTTCCGCCCGAAGACCTTGGCGGTGACGATAATATGCAGGAACATGATGACGAAGATCAGCAGCATCACCAGCATCGCGCCAGTCGTGCCGAAGATTGCGGAAGCCAGCGTCGGAATGACCGCAAAAGTCGCGCCGCAGGGAACCGCCCACGCAAGCGCGATGGTCAGAATACGCTGCCCGTAGGAGTCAATGACGCGGGTACCTGCCGCGCCGCCGATGGTGCAGCCGAAGCTGACGAGCATGGGCATGATGGACTTTCCCTGAAGCCCCAGCTTAGCGCTCGGCGATTTCAGCAAAATGGACGAGCAGCGGTACGTTTCCATCGGCGACGGCAAGGCGTATTTGGTCAGTCACGACCCGCTGGACGAGTTTGGCGCGGTGCTGCGGGATATGATCCTCGACGGTACCATCCCGGCCTTTGACACCGCGGAGCAGATCGTGTTCTCCGGCAGCGAAAACTATGCCATCGCCTATGACGAAATCGGTACGAGCATCTGCGCGGACGATGTGTACTTCATGGACGGCAAGCCGCTGGACACCGACAACGTCAGCGAATGGCTGAGCGTGCTGATGAGCCTTGACCTGACGGATTACGTCAGCTATAACGTCACAGATGAAGAATTGCAGACGTTCGGGCTGGACGAGCCGGATTTGACCATCACGCTCAACTACAGCAGTTCTGACGAGGATGGAAATGAGACGGATTCTGGCACGTTGGTTCTGCATCTGTCGCAAAATCCGGAGGAGCTGGCGGCGTATGAAAAGGCAATTGCAGACGAGGAAGAGGAGCTGCCCGACGTGACGTGCTACGCCCGCGTGGACGAGTCGCAGATCGTCTATCAAATCACGCAGTCGGAGTTTGACGCGCTGACGGCAGTGTCCTATGATACGCTGCGCCACCAGAAGCTTTTCACGGCGGACTTTGACAGCGTAACGTCCATTGACGTTACCTTGGAAGGCGAAACCTACACGTTTACTTATACGCCGCCCGAGGACGAGGACGATGTGGACACGGAAGGGACTTGGAGCTATAACGGCGAGAGCTTTGACATCTTCGATTTCAGCTATGCACTTCGCGCCCTGTCGGCGAGCAGCTTCACGGACGAAGTACCCACCGCTCAAGAGGAAATTTCGCTGACGCTGCATTTGCCAAACGAAAACTTCCCGACGCTCACGCTGACGCTCTACCGCTGCGACGGTGAGAACTGCCTTGCCACAGTGGACGGCGAGCCGGTTGCGTTCGTGTCCAGAAGCCAGACGGTCGATCTGGTTGAAGCCGTCCGCGCGCTGACGCTCGGCGCATAACAAAAGCACTTCCTTCTACGCAAAACACGCTGCTTGCAGAATCCTGCAAGCAGCGTGTTTCCGTTCTTCCGAATTGTGCTCCCATCAACGATATGTTGTGACTACTGTTTGACTACTATCTCCCGCAGACCAGAAAAGCTGCTTCTCCCGCATTCTGCCGCAGCTTTTCTCAAAATCGTAACCGATGACGCTGGGGCGCGATTTTGTTTTTATGCGGCGCCGCTTTGCAGAGTTGTTTTTTGCGCCGAAAAGTGCTATATATTTTGTAATGCTGTAAGTGCTTTGAAGGAGAATTTGTATGTATTATATCGGCATCGATCTTGGCACGTCCGCGTGCAAGCTGCTGCTTGTCGCGGAGGACGGCTCGATCTTGCATACGGTCACAAAGGAATATCCGCTCATGTTCCCGCACCCCGGCTGGTCGGAGCAGAAGCCCGAGGACTGGTGGAGCGCGGTCGTAGCCGGCGTTCCTGAGCTGCTGCGCGGCGTCGACGCTTCGCAGGTCGCTAGCATCGGCTCCGGCGGGCAGATGCACGGCCTTGTTGCGCTGGATGAGCACGACAACGTCATCCGCCCGGCGATCTTATGGAACGACGGGCGCACGTCCAAAGAGGTCGACTATCTCAACAACGTCGTCGGTAAGGACAGGCTCTCCGCGCTGACCGCCAACATCGCCTTTGCAGGCTTCACCGCGCCCAAGCTCCTCTGGATGCGCGAAAACGAGCCGGAAAACTTCCGGAAGATCGCAAAGATCATGCTCCCGAAGGATTACCTGACCTACAAGCTCACGGGCGTCCATGCCTGCGATTACTCCGACGCGTCCGGTATGCTCCTGCTCGACGTGCAGCATAAATGCTGGTCGCAGGAAATGCTGGACATCTGCGGCGTTTCCGAATCGCAGATGCCGAAGCTGTTCGAGAGCTTCGAGGTCGTTGGCCAGCTGACGAAAGAAGCCGCGCAGACGCTGGGACTCCCCGAATCGGTCAAGGTCGTGACCGGTGCGGGCGACAACGCTGCCGCGGCAGTCGGAACAGGAACGGTCGGCGCAGGCAGGTGCAACATTTCTCTCGGCACGTCCGGCACGATCTTCATTTCGTCCGACAAATTCGGCGTCGACCCCAACAACGCCCTGCACGCTTTCGCGCACGCCGACGGCGGCTACCACCTGATGGGCTGTATGCTCTCAGCCGCGAGCTGCAACAAGTGGCTGTGCGAAGAAATTCTGAAAACGTCCGACTTTGCGGGCGAACAGGCGGATATCACCGACGAAAAGCTCGGTGAAAATCATGTGTACTTCCTGCCGTATTTGATGGGCGAGCGCAGCCCCATCAACGACACGAACGCCCGCGGCACGTTCACCGGCATGACGATGGACACGAGCCGTTTGGATCTCGTGCAGGCGGTTCTCGAGGGCGTAGCCTTTGCCATCCGCGACTCGTTCGAGGTTGCAAAATCGCTTGGTATCAAAATCCCGCGCTCGAACATTTGCGGCGGCGGCGCGAAGAGCCCGCTGTGGCGCAAAATTTTCGCGAACGTCCTCGGCATTCCGCTCGACATGGTCAAGACCGAGCAGGGCCCTGGCTACGGTGCGGCGATGCTGGCCATGGTCGGCTGCGGACAGTTCCGGACGGTGCAGGAAGCGGCGGACACGCTCGTCGAGACCGCATCCACGACCGAGCCGGACGCAGCGCTGACGGCAAAATACGAAGCGCGCTATCAGAATTTCAAAAAGCTTTACCCCGCACTCAAATCTGTGTTTGCAGAATTGGTATAGGAAAACCGAAAAGGAGGAATCTCATCATGTTTGAAAACATCCCCAATGTCAAGCTCGGCCTGATCGCCGTGTCACGCGACTGCTTCCCGCGGACGCTCTCCGAAATGCGCCGCGCAAACATCGTCAAAGCCTGTGAGGGCGGCGTGTATGAATGTCCTGTCACAGTCGAAAACGAGAACGACATGCTGAAGGCTGTCGCCGACGTCAACGCGGCAGGCTGCAATGCCCTCGTCGTCTTCCTCGGCAATTTCGGCCCCGAGACGCCCGAAACACTCATCGCCAAGTATTTTGACGGCCCGTGCATGTTTGTCGCTGCCGCCGAGGGTGACGGCGACCTCATCAACGGCCGCGGCGACGCGTACTGCGGCATGCTGAACTGCTCGTATAACCTCGGCATGCGGCATCTGAAGGGCTACATCCCCGAATACCCGGTCGGTACGGCGGAGGATATCGCGAAGATGATCGCGGACTTCATCCCCATCGCAAGAGCTGTCATCGGCGTGAAGAACCTGAAGATCATCACCTTCGGCCCGCGTCCGCAGGACTTCTTCGCCTGCAACGCGCCGATCAAGGGTCTGTATGAGCTTGGCGTGGAGATCGAGGAAAACTCCGAGCTTGACCTGCTTGTTTCCTATAAAGCCCATGCGGGTGATAAGCGTATCCCCGCCGTCTGCGAGGATATGAAGCGGGAAATGGGCGAGGGGCGCTATTATGAAGACCTGCTCGTGCGCATGGCGCAGTTTGAGCTGACGCTCCTGGATTGGGCGGAAGGCCACAAGGGTGCGCGCAAATACGTCGCGTTTGCCGACAAGTGCTGGCCTGCGTTCCCGGAGCAGTTCGGCTTCGAGCCGTGCTATGTGAACTCGCGCCTTGCTTCCCGCGGGATTCCCGTGGCCTGTGAGGTCGATATCTACGGCGCACTGTCGGAGTACATTGGAGCGTGCATCAGTCACGATGCCGTGACACTGCTGGATATCAACAACTCCGTCCCGGCCAGCCTGTTTGAAGCAGAGATCAAGGGCAAGTTTGGTTACACCCTTACCGATACCTTCATGGGCTTCCACTGCGGCAATACGCCGAGCTGCAAGCTCTGCGCCGACCGCGCGGTCAAGTACCAGCTCATCCAGAACCGTCTGCTCGAAAACGGCGGCACGCCGGACTTCACGCGCGGCACGCTGGAAGCCGACCTTGCGGCAAGCCAGATCACGTTCTACCGCCTCCAGTGCGACTCCGACGGCAATCTCAGAAGTTACATCGCAGAGGGCGAGATTCTGCCGGTCAAGACCGGCTCGTTCGGCGGCATCGGCATCTTTGCCATTCCGGAGATGGGGAGATTCTATCGCCATGTGCTCGTGCAGAAGCGCTACCCGCACCACGGCGCAGTGGCCTTCGGCCACTATGGCAAGCTCCTGTTTGAGGTCTTCAAGTTCCTCGGCGTGAGCGATATTGCGTATAACCAGCCGAAAACGCTTCCGTATCCCACGGAGAATCCGTTCGCCTGATCGGACAGCCGACAGGACGACCGGGGCAGATGCTCCGGCGTCCGGCACAGAAAACAGGGGATCCCGGTCTCGGGATCCCCTGTTTTGCTGTGGTTACTTGTTCAGGCAGCGATAGAGGAAGGTGACGATCTCACCGCGCGAGCAGGAGTTGGTCGGGGCAAATCTGCCGGTGCCAACGCCCTTCGTGATGTTGTTCGCGGTCGCCCATGCGACTGCCTTTGCGTAGTACGCGCTGCTTGCCACATCCGTGAACGCTGCTGCGCCTGTCGTTTCGGGGCAATCGGAGTAGCGCCACAGGAAGGTGACGACTTCCGCACGGCTGCAAACCGTGTTGGGCGAGAACGTCGTGCTGCTGGTGCCCTTCGTGATGCCCTTTTCAACGGCCCACAGAACGGCCTTATAGAAGTAGTCGCTCTGCTTCACATCGGTGAACGGATTGTTGGAGCTCGCAGGTGCGGGGCTGCCAGCCGCACGCCACAGGAACGTGACGATCTGCGCGCGCGTGCAGAGCATCTCGGGTGCAAACGTCGTGGACGTGTAGCCGGTTGTGATGCCGTTCTCTGCCGCCCAGTAGACTGCGTCATAGTAGAAGCTGCTCGGATTCTGCACGTCGGAGAAGTTGATCTTGTCTTCATCCGCGGGCTTTTCGTCCGCAGCGGGCGTCGTGGTGGACGGCGTGGGCTTCGGCGGCTGGACGGGCACGACCGGGACATGCGTCCAGGAGATGTGGTCGGTATCCACATCCGCGCCCATGCCGATCGTCAGCGTTGCGCCGACCGGAACAACGACGGATGCGTCGTCATCCTCAAAGTAGAGCGCGCCGTCGATGCGGACATTGCCGCTGACCGTGATCGTCGTACCGGCGGGAACGATGGAGTAGTCGCCTGCGGGGATGCTGGTCTTGCCGTCCCAGACGACGGCAGGGGTCTCAGCGAAATCGCAGCGTTCAACGAGCAGATTCAGCTGGCTGCCGAGAACCGCCGTCAGCTTCGCGTCCTTGTAGAATGCGTTCCAGCCAAGGCCGGTGACGCCGCCGCCAAGCTTGATCTCAGACGGGCCGACGTAGGCAACGGTCGAGGGATAGGTACTGTAGTCGTACTTGACGGACTTGAACGCATCCGTGCCGACGTACTTCACAGAATCGGGCAGGTCAACGCTCTTGAGCGGGTCGCCCTGGAAAGCCTGGTCGCCGATGTACAGCAGGCCCTCGGGCAGTTCGATGCTTTCCAGAGCAATGCAGTTGTCAAAGGCGTTGTTCTTCAGGTACTGGACGGAGGAAGCCATCTCCACGCTGGTGGCCTTCTGGTTATAGGAGAGGCCATAGCTGCCGACCATGTGCAGACCGTCCTCCAGCACAATGCTGGTGTACTTGTTGCCGGAGAAGGCGCTGACGTTCCAGGTCTTGAGCGAAGCGGGGACATACAGGGTGTCCACCTGCCACTCGCCGGCTTCAAGATTGTCCCAGCCGCCATAACCGAAGGCCTGAATGCCGGTCAGGGTGGTAAGGCTCTTGGGGATGTTGATGTAGTTCAGGCCGTGGATCTGATCGAACGCACGCTCGCCCACGGAGGTGATGGTGTCGGGCAGGTGTACCTCGGTGATGTTGTACTTCTGCTTGAACAGGCCGTCTGCCACGGACGTGACGGTATAGACCGTCTCGTCGCCCTCGCAGGTGATAGTCTCCGGGATGGTGACAACACCGAACACGGAGTCTTCATCGTAGTCGGTGACCTGAACCTCGGTCGCGGAGATGGGCATATAGGTGATGCCGTCCGCCACGAAGGAGGAGCCGCAGTATACGTCAAAGTTTACGCCGTCCTTGGTCATGCTGCCAACATAGCCGCTGCGGCGGACAGCCGCGCCTGCGGTCGCGCTGCGAACCTCAGGCACCACCTTGGTGACGGAGGAATCGATGAAGAAGCCGCTCATGACGCCGTTGCCCACATAGGCCACGTTCGCGCCGAAGGTGATGGTCCAGACGTACTTGCACCAGTAGAACTGGTTTGCGCCCACATAGGTCACGGAGTCGGGGATGACGATATCATGGAGACTGTCGTTGCCGGCGAAGCAGAAGTCGCCCAGCGTGGTGACGGAACCGGTGTTCAGGAAGTCGAGGCTGGACAAACCGCAGCCATAGAACACGGCCTTTTTCAACTCGGTGACGCTGTCCGGCAGCGTGATGGAGGCCAGCTTTCCGCAGTCGAAGAAGCAGTTCTCCGGCAGGCTGGTGACGCCGTCCTCAATGGTGACGTCAGCCAGTGCGGTGCAGTCCATATACAGGCCCTCGGTATTCTGGGTCACCTTGGTGACCTCGGCCTTGACCAGCTGCTTGAGACGCTTTCCGCGCTTGTCGCGCCCGTGCAGGCAATGGAGGAAGCCGTTCTGGCGCAGCTGGAGCAGCATCCAGAGCTTCTCAAGCCGTTTTTCCAGTATAATTCGCCGAATGACCACCGGCTGATCTGGGCGTTTTTTCATCTGATCGCCGAGCAGCAGACCAAAACGCTTTCCCAGCCGGAAACGCTGCGGCATCTGATCGCGCTCACGCTCAACCGCAGCGCGGAACTCCCGCCCGAGGTGCAGGATTTTGAGAATCTGCTGCAATTCCTCGCAGTCTACCCGTGCAGCGAGCAGACCAAGTGGCTCTGCTCCCAGCTCTGGCGTCAGCCGGAATCCTATTTTGGGCTCTATCAGCAGCTGATCGCCCTCTGTACCCCCGTCATCCGGGAGCACGAAGCCGTGCTTCAGGACGAGTTCCGGGCCGCCACTGCGCAGACACAGGCTGCGCTGGCCGGGGAGCCTGCGGACTTCATGCAGCAGTTCGGGGTGCAGCAGTTTGCGCTGGATCAGATGGTCGTATGCCCCAGTGCCGCCTTCTTTAACGGCATCGGTCTCATCTGGGACTCGCTGGCCCCCGGCAGCACGGTCTACTTTATCCCCGGCGTCTATCACCACCAGCTCGGCGAACTGATCCGCCAGTACAGCGACAACACGGAATATCTCTGCGACCGGCTGAAGGCGATCTCCGACAAGCGGAGACTTGATATCATCAAGCTGATCAAAAACGGATCGCTGTGCGGGCAGGATCTTGCCGAGCGCATCGGCCTGTCTCCCGCTACGATCTCCCACCATATGAGCTCGCTCGTGTCCGCCGGGTTCATCAACGTGGACAAGCAGAACCCGCGCGTCAGCTATTCCATCAATCAGGAGTTCATCAAGAGCTTCTTGCAGAATCTCAGCAATACGCTTCTCTGACAGCATCCATATTATAAATAGGGTAAAACCGCGCAGCTCCGGGTCTGGAGCTGCGCGGTTGGTTTTTGCTGTGCGGTGTTACGGCCGGAGCAGCAGGCCGGAGCGAAGATCGGCTTCGGCCCGGGCTTGCAGCAGGACGTGCTGCTTTTTGCCGGTGGCGTTATAGGGCAGGGCATCGACGAAGCGGTAGTAGCGCGGGCATTTATAGGCGGAAAGATCATCGCAGCGTGCGCACCACGCGCCAAGCTCCTGCGCGGTCAAGGACGCGTCGGCAGGGATGATATACGCCGCGACGCTCTGTCCGCGCGACGCATCCGGGACGCCCACGACCATGCAGTCGGCCACCTTCGGGTGGCGGCAGAGGATCTCCTCGAGCTGCGCGGGATAGATATTTTCGCCCATGCAGACGATCATATCGTCGCGCCGGCCGCAGACGGTGATGAAGTGCTGCGCGTCCCACGTGCCAACGTCGTGGGTATAGAACCAGCCGTCATGATAGCGCTCGGCTGTGAGTGCGGGATTCTGCGTGTAGCACAGAGCCGATTTACAGCTGGCCTGCAGGATGATCTCGCCGGGCGTTTTGCCGTCGGCGGGGACGGTATCCTCCGGCGAGGCCGAGCCGGCGTCTGTCAGGCGCACGATGCGCACCTCGTCGTCGGTGCAGCTTCTGCCGGCGGAGCCGGCCATGGCCGGCAGGTCCTCCGGGCGCAGGAAGCTGTTCCAGAAGGTCTCGGTCGTGCCGTAGCCGTTGAAGATGCGCGGGGTCAGGAGCTTCTGATAGCGGATGCAGCTCTCGCGTTCGAGGGGGCTTCCCATCGTGACGATGCCGTGCAGGCAAGACAGATCGACCGGGTGCTTTTCCTGCCGCGCGGCGAGCTTTTCCAGCGCCGACGGCACACCGATGAGAAACGTCACGCCGCAGCTCTGTACGGCGTCAAAGCACGCCTTTGTGCCGAACATGCGCATGACGACGAGCGACGCACCGGCGTACAGCGTCGGGGTCGGGCCGCCTGCGTGCAGGCCGCCGCGGTGGAACCACGGCGTCATATTCATGGTCACGTCTGACGGTGTGAGCGGGAAGTGCATGATGGCGTCGTGTGCCGAGAGAACTTCGTTCACGTTGTTGCACGGCACGCCCTTGGGCGTGCCGGTCGTGCCGGAGGTGCCGAAGCGCGTGACCTCGTCGTAGAGGTTCGGGCAGCATGTGACTTCCGGCTCCGTATCCGCGGCGCTTTGCAGGAAGTCCTCAAAGAAGACATGTCCGGCGGGAAGCGCAGGGCGCTTGCCGCGGTAGTCGACGGCCAGAATGATCTCCGGCCGGAAGGTGCTGAGTGTCAGCGCCTTCTGCGCCATGTCGGCGACGTCGCAGTCGTAGATATAGGCTTTCGGGCGGTCGCGCTCGAGCAGGCGCGCGGTCTCACCGGCGGAGAGATTGAAGTTGGTGGGGCTGTTGATCGCGCCCAGCTTCTGCGGCGCGAGGTAGCAGAGGACGAACTGTGGCGAGTTATACAGCTGGTACAAAACCACATCGCCCGGGCCGACGCCGCGGGCGTACAGGGCGTTTGCCAGCCGGTTGCAGTCGCAGTTGAGCTGTGAATAGCTCCAGCGCCTGCCTGCAATGGGGTCGATCATCGCGGTCTTGTCCGCGAAGCGGCGAACATTGCGAAGAAAGCCGTTCATCCAGGTAAAGCTCCGCTCAAAGACGGCCTGAAACCCGGCTTTATCATAGGTGTCGTTCATGCGTTACTCCTGATACTGTCCCACGATCACGCAGGAATTTTGCCCGCCGAAGCCCATGGCGTTGGACGCCGCGACGCGGACGTCTGACCGCTCCGCCGTGCTGCCGACGAGCGTAAGACGGCACTCGGGATCGGGCGTTGTGAGCCCCAGCGTCGGCGGAAGAAGGCCGGTGCGGACGGACTGCACGCAGGCGATGATCTCAGTGATGCCGCCTGCGCCCATCATATGGCCGGTCGCACCCTTGGTCGAGCCGACGCGAACCGGATGGCCGCCGAATACGGCGCGGATCGCCTGCGCCTCGGCCACGTCGCCCTTCGGCGTTGCGGTGCCGTGGGCGTTGAGATACTCGACCTGCTCCGGCGCAAGACCCGCAGACCGCAGGGCCAGCCGGATGCAGGCGGCTGCGCCTGCGCCGTCCGGCGCGGGTGAGACGGGATGGACGGCGTCGGTGTTGTTCGCGCAGCCAAGCAGGCGCGCGAGCGGCTTCGCGCCGCGGGCGCGCGCAGTCTCTTCGCGCTCGAGGATCAGCGCGCCGCCGCCCTCGCCGAGGACGAAGCCGTTGCGCGCCAGATCGAACGGGCGGCTGTCGCCGGTGGGCGAGAGCGCTTTGATCTTGTCAAGACACTGGATGAGCGTCGGGGTGATGGCGGCTTCGCCAGCCATGACGACGACGGCGTCGGCCATGCCGCCGTTCAGCAGCAGGCTCGCCAGCGTCACCGCGTCGCCGCCGGACGAGCAGGCGGTGGAGACGGTCATGCTGGGGCCGGTGATGTGATGCAGAATGGAAAACTGGCAGGCGGCGACGTTGCCCATGCACTTGGTCAGAAGCTTCGGCTCTGCCGTCTTGCCGTCCAGATCGAGATGGGCCTGTGTTCGGCCGAGGATCCCGACGCCGTGCAGCGCCGTGCCCATGACGATGCCGACGCGGTCAGAGCCGGAAAGGCCGGCCTGCGCCATGGCTTCCTGTGCCGCGGCGTAGGCATACTGCGCATACGGCTCCATGTCGAGGACGAGCCGCGTGGGCATGAAGTCTTTCGGATGGAAGTTTCGCACCTCCGCCGCGCGGTGGATGGGCAGGGAAGACGTGTCGATCTGTCCGATCTCGCCGATGCCGCACACGCCGCGCACAAGACTGTCCCAATAGGCCGGGACGCCGACACCGATGGGCGTCACCGCGCCCATGCCGGTGATGACAATGGACTCACGCATCGCGGCCACCGCCGATCTTCCGGAAAGCCAGGCAGGCGTTATGGCCGCCGAAGCCGAGAGACGAGGAGAGCGCCACGTCAAATTCCTGCTTCTGCGCTTCGAGCGGAACGTAGTTGAGGTCGCAGTCGGGATCCGGCTCCTGCAAGCCGATGGTTGGCGGGGCGATCGAGTCCCGCAGCGCCAGCACGCACACGACGGCTTCCGCGCCGCCGGCTGCGCCGAGCATATGGCCGGTCATGGACTTGGTGGAGCTGATGAGCAGCTTGTGCGCCAGCTCCTCGCCGAGCGCGCGCTTGATGGCGAGCGTCTCGACCCGGTCGTTCATCGGCGTGCCGGTGCCGTGGGCGTTAAAGTAGACGCGGTCGGTCAGAACGCCGGTCTCGTGCCAGGCGTCGGCGATGGCGCGCGCGCCCTCCGCGGCGGTGGGATCCGGAGAGGTCATGTGGTAGGCGTCGCAGGTCGAGCCGTAGCCGGTCAGCTCGGCGTAGATCTTCGCGCCGCGGGCTTTGGCGTGTTCATACTCCTCCAGTACAAGCACACCCGCGCCCTCACCCATGACAAAGCCCGTCCGCCGTCTGTCAAAGGGCAGCGAAGCCTGATACGGGTCGGACGAGGCGGAGAGCGCCTGCATGTTGGAGAAGCCTGCCGCAGCCAGCGCGTTGACGGTCGCTTCCGCGCCGCCTGCGATCATGGCGTCGGCATAGCCGTGCCGGATCAGGCGCATGGCCTCGCCGATGGCGTTGGAGCCGGACGCGCAGGCCGTGACCATCGGCATGGCCGGGCCCTTGCAGCCGAAGCGCATGGCGATCATGCTCGAAGCCATGTTGGCGATCATCATGGGGATGAAGAACGGAGACACGCGCCGCGGGCCGCGTTCGAGCAGCTTCTGATGCTCGGCCATGAACGTCGCGATGCCGCCGATGCCGGTGCCGATGTAGACGCCGATGCGCTCGGGGTCAATTTCGCTCGCCAGACGGCTGTCGGCCATGGCCTGGCAGGCGGCCGCCATGGCGAACTGCGTGTAGATATCGCTGTGCAGGATATCCAGCTTGTCCATATATTGCTTCGGGTCAAAATTGCGGACCTCGCCCGCGATCTTGACCTTGAAATCGGTGGTATCAAATCTTGTGATCGGCCCGATGCCGCAGGTTCCGGTGCAAAGCGCATGCCAGAAGCTCTCCACATCATTGCCGACCGGGCTGACGACGCCCAGTCCTGTTACGACGACCCGGTTCATAGAACTCCTCCTGTCTGTGTTTCCGCGCCGATCCGGCGGAACCGGCGGTAGCGCGCGTCAAGAAGTATTTCGGGCGGCAGCTGGGAAAGCGTAGACAGCTCCTCCAGCAGCGCCTGCTTCAGTTTTTCATAAAATTCCGGCTTGCCGAGATCGGTCTCGGGGATGATCTTCTCAATCACACCGAGCCGCAGCGCGTCCTCGGCGGTGAGCTTCAGCTGCTGGGCAGCCTGCTCGGCCTTGGCCGCGTCCTTCCAGAGGATGCTGGCGCAGCCCTCCGGCGAGATGACCGAATAGACGGCGTTTTCCAGCATCCAGACCCGGTCGCCCGCGGCCAGCGCCAGCGCGCCGCCGCTGCCGCCCTCTCCAATGAGGACGGAAATGACGGGCGTTTGCAGGGCGGCGGTCTGCGTCAGGCATTCGGCGATGGCCTGCCCCTGGCCGCGCTCCTCTGCGCCGATGCCGCAGTACGCGCCGGAGGTATCGACGAAGCAGAGGACGGGACGATGAAACTTCTCCGCCTGCTGCATCAGGCGCAGCGCCTTGCGGTAGCCCTCGGGGTTCGGCGCGCCGAACGAGCGCTGCAGGCGCTCGCGGGCGGTGTGGCCCTTTTCGATGGCGATGACGGTCACGGGCAGCGTATCGAGATACGCTACGCCGCCGATGATGGCTGCGTCGTCGGCGAAGCGGCGGTCGCCGTGCAGCTCAAAAAAGCCGGTAAAAAGACGCTCAATAAAGTCTGCGCCCGTGGGGCGCTTACCGCCGCGCGCGATCCTGACGCGTTCATAGGCTGAGATCGGCATGGGAACCTCCTGTACAGTGCAGCCGCAGCAGCTGCGCAATGACCTGTTTCTGATCGGCGCGCGGGACAATACTGTCAACAAACCCGTGCGCGAGCATGCTTTCCGCCTTCTGGAAGCCCTTCGGCAGCGGCTTTTTCGTCGTCTGCTCCACCACGCGCGCACCGGCAAAGCCAATGCACGCGCCAGGCTCGGCCAGAATGATATCGGCCTCCATGGCAAAGCTCGCCGTGACGCCGCCCATGGTGGGATCGGTCAGAAGAGCGAGATAAAAAAGGCCGGCGTCGCTGTGACGCTTCACGGCGGCGCTGGTCTTTGCCATCTGCATGAGGGAGATCAGTCCCTCCTGCATCCGCGCGCCGCCGGAGACCGTAACGCCGAAGACGGGAAGCTGCTCCTGCAACGCAAACTCAAACAGCTGCGTGATCTTCTCGCCCACGGCTGCGCCCATGCTGCCCATCATGAAATACGGCTCCATGATGAACAGGCAGCAGCGGCTGCCGCCGATCAATGCGGTGCCGCAGACGACGGCTTCCGGCTCGCGGCTGGAAGCGCGGACGGTCTCGAGCTTGGCGGCGTAGTTTGGAAATTGCAGAGGGTCTGCGGATTCGATCGAGCTGAACAGCTCGTGGAAGCTGCCCTTGTCGGTCAGCTCGTGCAGGCGCTGGCGCGCGCTCATGCGGAAATGATAGCCGCAGGAGCAGGTGTTGTGGTTGCTCCAGAGCGTGCTGATGGGGATTTCCCGGTGGCAGTTCGGGCAGGTTTTTTCCGGCTCGCTGGCGTCATTCTGCACGGGTGCGCTGCGTCCGCCGGATTCCAGCTCGTTTTTCGGCTGGAAGATGAAATTCAGAAACGGCATGGGGCGTTATTCCTCCATCATGGTCAGATCGTATGCGCCGGAAGCGAAGCGCGGGTCGGAAATGATGCGCAGCTGCTCGGCGATGTTGGTCTCGACGCCGTCGATGACAAGCTCGCACAGCGCCGCACGCATTTTCCGCAGCGCTTCCTCGCGCGTGGCGGCGTAGACGATGAGCTTGCCGATGAGCGGGTCATAAAACGGCGTGATCGTCACGCCCTGCACAAGATACGTGTCAAAGCGCACGAACGGCCCGCCCGGCACATGCAGCATGCGGAGCTTTCCCGGCGAGACGGCGTTGATGCGGCATTCGATCGCCGCGCCGCGAAGCGGGACGTCCTCCTGGCGGAAGCTGAGACTGACGCCTGCGGCTGTCCGGATCTGCCATTTGACAAGATCGACCTGCGTCAGCATTTCGCTGACCGCGTGCTCGACCTGCAAGCGCACGTTCATCTCCATGAACCAGAGGTTTCCGCTCCGGTCGCGCAGAAATTCCAGCGTGCCGACGCCGGTGTAGCCGATGGCGCGGACGGCCTCGGCCACAGCGCCAAAAAGCGGCGCGCGCTCTTCGGGGCGGATGGCCGGAGAGGGCGATTCTTCGAGCAGCTTCTGGTGATGGCGCTGCACGGAGCAGTCGCGCTCGCCCAGGCAGACGACGTTTCCCTGCTCGTCGGCGAGGATCTGCACCTCAATGTGACGCGCCGGCGCGACGCACTTTTCCAGATAGACTGCGCCGTCGCCGAACGCGGCTTCGCTTTCCGCCACGGCGAGCGGGAAGGCCTGCCGCAGTTCAGCGTCGGACTGTATCACACGGATTCCGCGTCCGCCGCCGCCCGAACGGGCCTTGAGCATGACGGGGTATCCGATCTTTGAAGCTTCCCGGACGGCGTGTTCCGTGTCAGGGAGCACGCCGGTGCCGGGAATAGGCTTGAGGGCGGTTTTGGAAAAAGCCTGCTTTGTCTTCGTCTTATCGCCGAGCGCCGCCATACAGGCGCTGTCCGGGCCGATGAAGGCAATGCCGTTTTTGCGGCAGGCTTCGGCAAATTGGGCGTTTTCAGACAGAAAGCCGTAGCCGGGGTGGATGGCCTGCGCGCCCGAGACGAGAGCGGCGCTGAGGATCCGGCTTTCGTTCAGATAGCTGTCCTTTGCAGCGGCGGGGCCGATGCAGATGCATTCGTCGGCCAGCGCCGCGTGCAGGCAGTCCCGGTCCGCTTCGGAGCAGACCGCCACGCTTGCAATGCCCATTTCCTTGCAGGCGCGGATGATACGCACGGCAATCTCGCCGCGGTTTGCAATGAGAATTTTAGAAAACATGCTTACTGCTCCACGAGCGCGAAGGAGAACTCTGCCTTGATGCACAGACGGTCTCCCACATAGCCGCTGCCCTCGGCAAAATAGAAGGGCTTTTTGGCCCGGGTGATGCGGCAGCGGGTCTCAAACGTGTCGCCCGGACGCACCGGGGACTTGAAGCGGACGTTATTGAGTCCGGTATACATGGGCGTCGCGCCGGCCGGCATGCCGTTTTGCAGCAGCACGCAGACGGACTGCGCCAGAATCTCGCACAGAATGACGCCGGGGACGATGGGGTTGCCGGGGAAGTGGCCCTTCAGGAACCACGCGTCGGCGGGGATGGTAAAAAAGCCGTGCGCGATCTCGTCTTCCTGCTCGACGCGGTCGAGCAGAAGCATATTGTCGCGGTGCGGCAGGATGGTCATAAGTTCTTCCCGGTTCATGCCTTAACCTCCGATCTGGAACAGGGGCGTGCCGTATTCGACGGTCTGGCCGTTTTTGACCAGAATGCCGGTGATGACGCCGTCCTGCTCGGCAGGGATCTCGTTCATGAGCTTCATCGCTTCGATCACGCAGAGCGTGTCGCCCTTTTTGACGCGATCGCCCTCCTTGATAAACGGCTCAGAATCCTCCGTCGGCGCGGCGTAGAACACGCCGACCATCGGCGAGCGGATCACAAGACCGGCGGACGGCGCGGGAGCCTGCACGGCGGCGGGCTCCGCCGGTGCGGCGGCTGCGGGAGCCGCGGTACCCGCGCGCTCGAGCCGCACGACGCCGACGTTTTCCTTGACCTCCAGACCGGTCAGACCAAGCTCCTGCATGAGCATGGCGTATTTTCGGATTTCAGCTTCGTTCATATCGTTGTCCTCTCGTTCCGGTCACATGGCAATGCCGCCGTCGACGCACAGGACCTGACCGGTGATGTAGTCCGACTGCACAAGGAACGCCACGGCGTCCGCGATCTCCTCCGGCTTTGCCATCCGTCCGAGCGGAATGGCTGCGGCCAGCTGCTCCGGCGCGACGTGCATGGCGGCAGTCATATCGGTCTCCACAAAGCCGGGCGCAACTGCGTTGCAGGTGACGTTCTTCGCGGCCAGCTCCTTGGCGACCGATTTGGTCAGGCCGATGACGCCGGCCTTGGACGCGGCGTAATTTGCCTGCCCGGCGTTGCCGATGACGCCAGAGACGGAGGAGAGATTGACGATCCGGCCATAGCCCTGCCGGAGAAACAGCCGCGCACAGTGGCGGATCATGTGGAACGTCCCCTTCAGGTTCGTGTCCACGACGGCGTCAAAATCCGCTTCCGGCATCATGGCGACAAGCCCGTCGCGGTTGATCCCGGCGTTGTTGATGAGAATATCCACATGGCCGAAGGTCTGCTTCACGGCGGCGACGGTCTGCTTGACCGCATCAAAGTCCGCGACGTTGCAGCAGAAGCTCTCGGCCCGCACGCCGTACTGCGTGCGGCAGCGCTCGCAGACGGCACCCGCCTTTTCCTGATTGCCGGCGTAGATGACGGCGATATCCGCGCCCAGCGACGCGAGCTTTTCGGCCACGGCGGCGCCGATGCCGCGGGAGCCGCCGGTGATAATGGCAGTTTTTCCGTTCAGCATACTGCTACCTCCGCAAGAATTTTTTCAAGTCCATCCGCTTCGCCCGCGGGATACGCGCGGACGGAAGCGTCCGTCTTTGCGATCAGACCGCAGAGCGTCCGCCCCGGCCCAAGCTCGAGGAACGTGTCAGCTCCGGTGGATATCATATTGTGCACGCTCTTTTCCCACAGAACAGGCGAGCGCAGCTGCGCGGTCAGAAGCGCCGGAACATCGCCGCCATACGGCTGCGCGGTGCGGTTGGCATAGACAGGGATGGTGGGCGCGCGGAGACCGGCCGCGGCAAGATCGGCGGAAAACGCTTCTGCCGCGGCGTTCATGAACGGCGAATGGAAGCCGCCGCGTACTTTGAGCGGGACGGCGCGGCCCCCGGCCGCCTTGACAGCGGCGCAGAACGCGGGCATCTGATCGACCCGGCCGGAGACGGTCACCTGACCGGGGCAGTTGAAGTTGACGGGATAGACGTCCTCAAACTGCGCGCAGAGCGCCGAAACCGCATCATTGGAAAGCTTCAGAACGGCGGCCATGGCGGCGCTTACCGTCTCGGCGGCCTTCTGCATGTGCTCTGCGCGGCGGCAGACCAGCCGGAAGCCAGTCTCAAACGACATCGCTCCGGCGTACGTCAGCGCGGCCAGCTCGCCCAGCGAGAAGCCGGCAGCGAGATCCGCGCGGATCCCTGCTTCCTCCAGCGCCGCGGCTGCGGCCAGCTCGACGGCAAACATGCATGGCTGCGTGTTTTTTGTCTCGCAGAGCTCCGCTTCGGAAGCGTCAAAGCACTGCGCCTGCGTGCCGGGACGCAATACGTCCGCCGCAGAAAATACGGCCTGCGCCGCCTTGGAGCGTTCGCACAGGCTCCGGCCCATGCCGGGATACTGCGCGCCCTGTCCGGAGAAGACGAAGGCTATTTTACCCATGCCGCGGCTCCTTTCAGGATCGGCTCCGCTTCCTCCATGACGCTGCGGACGATCTCGGCTGCGGGCTGGATATGGTCGACCATCGCGGCGATCTGCCCCGACAGGAAGCAGCCGTGCTCCAGATCGCCCTCCTTGACGGCAAGGCGCAGTGCGCCGACGCCGAGCTGCTCCAGCTCCTCGTCGGACATGGCGCTGTATTCGGCCTTTGCATAGCTGCGCGCAAAGGCGGTGCGCAGGCTGCGGACGGGGTGGCCCAGCCGCTTGCCGGTGACCATGGTGCAGAGATCGCCGGCCTTCAGGATCTTTTCCTTGTAGACAGGGTGGATGGAGCATTCCTCCGCGCTCAGAAAGCGCGTACCCATCTGCACGCCGCACGCACCCAGCATCATCGCCGCGGCCACGCCGCGGCCGTCGGCAATGCCGCCGGCTGCCAGAACCGGGAGGTTCGTCGCGTCGCACACGAGCGGGACGAGCACCATCGTGGTCAGCTCGCCCACGTGGCCGCCGGACTCGCCGCCCTCTGCGATGAGCGCGGACGCGCCGAGCCGCGTCATGAGCTTGGCCATCGACGCGGAAGCGACGACGGGGATCACATGGATGCCCGCGTCCTTCCAGAGCTTCATATACTTGGTGGGGTTGCCTGCGCCGGTCGTGACGACGGCGACATGCTCCTCCGCCGCGACCTGCGCGACGTCGTCGGCAAACGGGCTCATGAGCATGATGTTGAGGCCAAAGGGCTTTTTGGTCAGGGACTTGGCGACGCGGATCTGCTCGCGCACATAGTCCGCCGGGGCGTTGCCCGCGGCGACGATGCCGAGACCGCCGCCCTCGGACACGGCTGCGGCCAGCTTCCCGTCCGCGATCCATGCCATGCCGCCCTGAAAAACGGGGTATTCGATCCCCAGAAGGTCACAAAGTTCGGTGTGGATCATATTTTTATGCTTCCATGTTGGCTTCGATGTAGCGGACGAGGTCGCCGACGGTCTCGACCTTCTGCGACAGCTCGATCTCCGCGCCGAGCTTGTCCTCCAGATTCATGAGCATCTCGACGGTGTCGAGCGAGTCAATGCCGATCTCCTGGAAATTCGTGTCCATGGTGATCTCGGAAACGTCGCAGTCGTTGCGCTCTGCGATCAGTTCTGCGATGGCGTTGAAAATCTTATCAGTCATACTTAAAATTCCTCCAGAAAATAATTGAAGTTATCATTGATAACCACGTGGGAATAAGATATAGTTATCACCGATAACCCGTGAGCAAAAATAATGCAGTTATCAGTGATAACCGTGAAGCTTATTTACAATTATACCATGCTTTTCCCGTTAGTCAAGCTGTCGTTGTGCTGAATTATGGATTGACGCGGGGTGAAAAAATGCATAAAATAAAGAAAAACTGTGATTTTCAGGAGAAGAAAACAATGAAAGAGCAGACGGCGCTGACCACGCGGGAGCAGCTCATTCTGGCTGGCATGGAGGAACTCAACCGATATGGAACGCGGGGCTTTTCGACCCGGCGTGTGGCGAAGCAGTGCGGGGTGTCCTGCGCGGCACCCTATAAGCACTTCAAGGACACGCACGAGTTTATCGCGGAGATCTTCGGCTACATCAACCGGCAGTACGAGCAGCAGCAGAAACTTGTGCTGGAAAAGTACAGGGACTATTCCAGCCGGGAGCAGCTGGTGGAGATCAGTCTCAACTATATCCGCTTCCTGACGGATCATCCGGCCTTCCGCCGGGTCATCATGCAGAATTTCCAGGACTGCGACGAGGAATACCGCTGTCTGCGCGGCCAGCTCAGCACGCGCACGTACGAGACCGTCTCGCGCTACTGCGAGGAGGTGCACATGCCGGAAGACGTGCGGACGCGCAAGACGTTCATCGTCCGGGCGATCATCTATTCCGCGGCGCTGTTTTTTGACAACGGCGAGCTGGAATACAGCGAAAAAAGCATGCAGAGCGTCCGCAGCCTTCTGGAGCGGGAATTTGACCTGCCGTAAACAAAAACCATCCGCCGGTGCGTGCCGGCGGATGGGCTTTTGTGCTGTGAAAATCGGGTGGAGGGCGGTTTACAGGAAGCCCGGCTCGCTGCTCTCGTCCTCTGCAAGCAGCTGGTCGAGATCTTCCTCGGAATAGACGGTGATCCCGTTTTCCCTGAGGAGGGCCGCGGTGACGCCGTCGCCGGGAGTCAGGCGGCCGCTGAAGCTGCCGTCATAGATCGTTCCGCTGCCGCAGCTGGGACTGCGGGCCTTGAGGACGGCGATCTTGCAGCCGAACAGCCGCGCCAGATGCAGCGCCTGCGCGGCGCCGCGGGAAAACTGCGCGGTCACGTCCGCGCCCTGCTTTGTGACGACGGCTCCGCCCAAGCGCTCCGACGGGTCACGCGGCGTCGGCAGGCCGCCGAGCTGCTCCGGACAGATGGGGATGAGGTGGTAGCGCTCCATGAGCGCGACCGTCTGCATGAGGGGCTTCGATTCGCCGTCATAGCGGCATCCGACGCCGAGCAGGCAGGCGCTGATCAGAATGTTTTCCATGGCTTTGGCATCCTTTCTCCGTTCAATACGGCTTCGGTGAGGGTATCGCCGGTGTAGACGAGCTTCAAAGAGAAAAACGGCACGTGCGCGTCCATCAGCCGAAGGAAGATCCGGTCGCCCTCCCACTGCTGCAGGGCGGCGAGCCGGTGCTTGTCGATCCAGGCCAGCTCTCCCTCGTCGCAGTCCTTCGGCGTGCCGGTAAAGCCTGTGGCGTGGAACAGGTGCATATACTCGGTCGGCCAGACGTCCGAGACGAACGTGACAAGCCCGCAGTAGCGGAACTTTGTCAGCGTCAGGCCGGTCTCTTCGAGCACCTCGCGGCGCACGCAGTCCTCCGGGCTTTCTCTGTCTTCAAATTTTCCGCCGACGCCGATCCATTTGTCGTGGTTCTCGTCGTGCGCCTTTTTGACGCGGTGGAGCATCAGGTAGCTTCCGTCCCGCTCCAGATAGCAAAGCGTGGTCTGCTTCAAGCGTCCGTCCTCCGTTCCCGGTAAGTATACTTTGATTTTAGCAGTCCCCGGCAGAAAAGTAAACGGGAGATTTGTGAGATATGCTGGAATCCGGCAAAGAAAATTTGTCGGATTCACCGGTGTATTTTCGGCTCCGTTCTGGTATAATAGACTCTATCTTAGCCGGGGTATGCCAATCCACACTTATGGCATGCCGCGGGAATAAAAAAGGAGGAATCACCCATCCGGGAGACTCCCGGTGCGGCATTGTGGAGACATGTCGTAATGCGTCCGCCAAGCCCGGCGGCCGTGAGAATGCGCCTTGCGAAGGCAGCGCAGTCAGAGTCAGTAACACTATGGCAGAAGTAAAACTCGTAAACGTAAAGAAAATTTACCCGTTCGTCAGTGGCGAAGAAAAGAAGAGCAAGAAAAAGAAGAAGGGTGAAGAGCCTGCGGAGGAGAAGAAGGTCAACCTTCAGATCACCGACAAGGGCGTCGTTGCCGTGCAGGAGTTCAACCTCGACATCGCAGATAAGGAATTTATCGTTCTGGTCGGCCCGTCCGGCTGCGGCAAATCCACCACGCTGCGCATGGTCGCCGGTCTGGAGGAGATCTCCGAGGGCGAGCTGTACATCGACGGGAAGCTCGTGAACGACGTCGCGCCGAAGGATCGCGATATCGCCATGGTCTTCCAGAACTATGCTCTGTATCCCCACATGACGGTCTATGATAACATGGCCTTCTCGCTGAAGCTGAAGAAGACCCCGAAGGCGGAGATCGACCGCAAGGTCCGCGAAGCCGCCGAGATCCTTGATATTACCCAGTACCTCAACCGTAAGCCCAAGGCGCTGTCCGGCGGCCAGCGGCAGCGTGTTGCCATCGGCCGCGCCATCGTGCGTAACCCGAAGGTCTTCCTGATGGACGAGCCGCTGTCCAACCTCGACGCCAAGCTCCGTAACCAGATGCGTGCAGAGATCATCAAGCTGCGCGAGAAGATCGACACCACCTTCATCTACGTCACCCACGACCAGGTCGAGGCTATGACGCTGGGCGACCGCATCGTCATCATGCGTGACGGCTTCATCCAGCAGATCGGCACGCCGCAGGAGGTCTTCAACCATCCGGCAAACCTGTTCGTTGCAGGCTTCATCGGCACGCCGCAGATGAACTTCTTCGACGCAGAGCTCTCCAAGCGCGGCGGCAAGTACGTCGCGACGGTGCAGGGCCATGACTTTGAGCTGACTGCCGACAAGCAGGAAGCACTCGCCAAGATGGAGCGTGTCCCGAGCGAGATCATCGTCGGCGTGCGTCCGGTACATATCCACCTCGCAGACGACGGCATTGACGCCGAGGTCGACGTCTCCGAGCTGATGGGCAGCGAGCTGCATCTGCATGTCAACTCCAACGGCAAGGACGTCGTCATCGTTGTCCCGACGACGGATATTGACCTCAACGCTGTCCACGGCAGCCACAAGAAGGTCAAATACAGCTTCCGTCCGGAACTCATGCATTTCTTCAACAAGGAAACCGAAAAGAACCTGTTCTGAGCATACGAAGAAAAAGCCTGCCGCGAATGCGGCAGGCTTTTTTTACTTCATTTCCTCAAAATCGGCGTCGACGGCGTCATCGTCGTAGCTGTTGTTCGGGTTTTCATAGCTGGCCGAGCCGCGGTATTCCGCGTTCGGGTCGATGTGGACGCCGACCTCATTCAGAAGCGCTTCGAGCTGGTTGGCGGCTTCGTCCATCTGCGCGGGATCCTTGGTTTTGAGCGCGCGGCGGGCATTTTTGACGCTCTCAGCCACGCGGGTCTTGTCGTCTTTCGAGAGATTTTTGGCGTTTCCGGCCTGGAAGATCATCTGCTCGCAGTGATCACGGGCGGTGGCTTCGGCCTTGAGCTTTGCGTCCTCCGCGGCATAGCGCTGCGCGTCGCGCACGGCGCGGTCAATATCCTCGCGGCTCATGTTGCTGGAAGCGGTAATGGTGATCTGCTGCGCCTTGCCGGTGTCGAGATCCTTGGCCGAGACGTTGACGATGCCGTTGGCATCGATGGAGAACGTGACCTCGATCTGCGGCACGCCGCGCGGCGCACGGCGGATGCCGGTCAGCTGGAAGCGGCCAAGCTCTTTATTCTGGTGCGCCATCGGACGCTCGCCCTGCAAAACGTGGATATCGACGGACGACTGGAAGCTGGAAGCCGTCGTGAAGATCTGGCTTTTGCGGATGGGGAGCGTCGTGTTGCGCTCAATGATGCGGGTGCACACGCCGCCCAGCGTCTCAATGCCAAGCGACAGCGGCGTGACGTCCAGAAGAAGCAGCCCCTTGACGCTGCCGGACAGGACACCCGCCTGCAGGCACGCGCCCATGGCGACGCATTCGTCGGGGTTGATGCCCTTGAACGGCAGAGAGCCGGTCATCGACTGCACCAGATCCTGCACGGCCGGGATACGGCTGGAGCCGCCGACCATCAGAACCTTGCTGATCTGCGAGATGGAAATGCCGGAATCGTTGATGGCCTGATTGACCGGCTCGCGCGTGGCCTGCACGAGATGATAGGTGAGATCGTTGAATTTTGCCCGCGAGAGCGGGATCTCCATGTGCAGAGGGCCGTTCTTGCCGACGGCAATATACGGCTGCTCGACGGTCGTCTGCTTCATGGACGACAGCTCGATCTTGGCCTTCTCCGCCGCTTCGCGGACACGCTGCATGGCGACGGGATCGCGGGAGAGATCGATCTTGTTTTCTTTTTTGAACTCGGAGACGAGATAATCGACGATGCACTGGTCAAAATCATCGCCGCCCAGATGGTTGTTGCCCGCGGTGGCGAGAACCTCGATGACGCCGGAGGAGATATCGAGGATGGAGACGTCGAACGTGCCGCCGCCCAGATCATAGACCATGATCTTCTGCGATTGCTCCTTGTCGATGCCGTAGGCGAGCGCGGCGGCCGTCGGCTCGTTGATGATACGCTGGACATTGAGCCCGGCGATCTTGCCGGCGTCCTTGGTGGCCTGCCGCTGGGCGTCGGTAAAATAGGCGGGGACAGTGATGACAGCGTCGGTGACGGGTTCGCCGAGGTAGCTCTCGGCGTCTGCCTTGAGCTTTTGCAGGATCATGGCGGAGATCTCCTGCGGGGTGTATTTATGGCCGTCGATCGAGACCTTGTAGTTGGTGCCCATCTGGCGTTTGATGGAGCAGATCGTCCGGTCGTGGTTGGTGACGGCCTGCCGCTTGGCAAGATTGCCGACCAGCCGCTCGCCGGATTTGGAGAACGCGACGACGGACGGCGTGGTGCGGCCGCCCTCGGCGTTGGGGATGATGACCGGCTCGCCGCCCTCCATCACGGCGACGCAGCTGTTGGTCGTGCCAAGGTCAATACCGATCGTTTTGGACATGCAAAGGATCCTCCTGTGAGAAAAGTGCGCAGGCGTCAATACCAGACGGTAGAGCCTGTGCCGGTATCCGTCTGACTCTGGCCGGAATAGGTGTCAGAGTCGCTGTAGCTGTAATTGCGGTAGGAATACGGATCGTAGTACGTGCTTCGGTAGCCGCAGCTGCCGAAGAGCATGGCGACGAACTGGATCAGAAGATAAATGGCGATCAGCCGCGTGAAGAAACCGCCGCGGCGGTGCGTGCGGTGATACGTCCACTGGTAGCCGCCGGGTGCGTCGGAGCTGTCCTGCGTGTCGTCCGGCCGGTAGGTGTACCAGGTCTGCCAGTTCCCCTGGTTGGCATTTTGACTGGACTGCTGGCCGTTCTGCTGACCGTTCTGGTAGCCCCAGAAGCCGAACGGGTCGGAGAACGGATCGTAGGAGGACTGTTGGCCGGAGCGCTGGTACTGCTGCTCATATTGCTGGCGCGCCTGCTGCTGGGCCTGCTGCTGGCGGTAGGCCTGCGGGTTTTTGACGGCGTCGTAAGCTGCGTTGATCTCGTTCATCTTCTGCGCGGCAGTCGGATCGCCGGGGTTCAGATCCGGATGGTATTTTTTGGCCAGACGGCGATATGCCTGCCGGATCTCATCCTCGGACGCGTTCGGAGAAACGCCGAGGATCTGAAACGGATCTGCTCCCATGCAGCTCACTTCCTCTCGTATTTGAATATGCTGATTATACTGCCTTTTTTCTTAAGAATTGTGAAGCTTTTATAAACGATATGCAAAAAAACTGCGGATTTTCTTTTGGAAATCCCCGGATTCACCGGCTGCGGGCTGTTTGGATGATGGAACAGGGAAAATGAAGGCTTTTATAAGGCTGATACTCTTTTGCAAATTTGCGACTGCGATCCAGCATTTTCTTTTGCTTCTCCAAAAGAAAACGCTGGCAAAAGAAAAAGAGCCCGGGGGGATTGCGAATTTCCCCCCGGACCCCCTTAAAGCGCCCAAGAAAACCCCTTCGGTTTTCTTGGATTTTTCCCGCGCGGACTGACAGATTTACGCCAAGAATTTCCTTTCTCTGTATCCCGTCTTGCCTCTCCCTTTGGGAGAGGTGGCTGAGCAAAGCGAAGACGGAGAGGGTAGACCGTGACTGCCAAGCCCCTCTCAGTCGCCTGCGGCGACAGCTCTCCCAGAGGGAGAGCCAGGGGGCCTGTGCGAATACGTAAAATCAGTCCTTCAGTGCCGCCAGAACGCCGAGCAGGAACTGCCAGGTGCGTTGGACGGAGGAAATGGACATTTTCTCGCGGGTCGTATGGATATCGACAAGATCGGGGCCGAAGGACACGCAGTCAAGCCCCGGCAGCTGGCCGGCGAACAGGCCGCATTCCAGCCCGGCGTGGATGGCTTCGATCTTCGGTTCCTTGCCGGTCTGCGCGCGGTAGACTTCGACCAGCTTCTCGCGCAGCGCGGACGCGCGGCGGTATTCCCACGCGGGATATGCGCCTGTGACCTGCAAAGATCCGCCCAGCAGCTGCGACAGCGCGTCAAAGCGCGTCAGGAGCATCTGCTTCTGTGTGGCGACGGAGCTTCGAACCGAACTGACCGCCGTCAGAACGCCGTCCGTCACGTGGAAAATGCCGAGGTTGCAGGAGGTCTGGACAAGGCTGGGGATATCCATGCTCATGGCCGCGATCCCGTTTGGGACGAGCAGCAGAAAGCGCACGACACGCAGCGTTGCTTCCTCGGTCAGCGCCTGCGCAGCCGCTTCGGCGGGCGTGAGCGTGACGGTAACGCCGGGGTCGGCGGACGCATATTCCTTGCGGAAGGCAGCGTCAAATTCGGCTGCGAGGGCTTCGGCAGATGCAAGATCAGCAGCATCGATAGCGAGCAGCGCTTCGGCGGCGTTCGGGATGGCGTTGTCCTTCAGGCCGCCGGCGGCGGAGACGAGCCGGACGGGGAGCTTCTGCAGCATGGCGCCCAGCACGCGGCCAAGCAGAACGTTTGCGTTGGCGCGGCCCTTGTTGATCTCCTGCCCGGAGTGGCCGCCGATCAGGCCGGAGACGGAAAGCCGGACGCAGGGCAGTGCGCAGGGCGCCGTCGTCAGACCGATGGAGACGTTGGCGCTTGCGCCGCCGGCGCAGCTGACGGTGAAGATGCCCTCGTCCTCGGAGTCGATGTTCAGCATACGTCGGGCGGACAGCTGGGAGAAGTCCAGTCCCTGCGCGCCCTCCATGCCGATCTCCTCATCGACGGTGAAGACGGCTTCCAGCGCCGGATGGGCGATCTCGCTGCTGTCCAGAATCGCCAGCGCCATGGCGACGGCAATGCCGTCGTCGCCGCCGAGCGTCGTGCCCTTTGCGGATACGTAATCGCCCTCAATTTGCAGATTCAATGCGTCCCTGGTGAAGTCCATGGGGCTGTCCGGCGTTTTTTCCGCGACCATGTCGAGATGGCCCTGTAAAATGATTGCGGGCGCGGCTTCATACCCGGCGGATGCCGGTTTTTTGATGATGACATTGTTGAGTTCGTCCTGATACACCCACAGACCGCGTTCCTTGGCGAACGCGACGCAGTAATCGCTGATCGCCTTCGTGTTGCGCGAGCCGTGCGGGATGCGGGTCAGATCTTCAAAGAAGTGGAAGACAGCCTTCGGCTCCAGATGCTCCAGTACATAGGACATGATGATCGATCCTTTCTGTTTTGTAATAAGACACGTTTAGCCGGTGCGGACAACGCTTGTCCGCACCGGCAGGCGGTTTTTGGTTATTCGGGCAGCTTTTCAAAATCCTCTGCGCCATGCTTGCACAGCGGGCAGATGAAGTCGGCGGGAAGTGTCTCGCCCTCGTAGACGTAGCCGCAGATCCGGCAGACCCAGCCGGTCTGCTTTTTAAGGGCCGAGGGCTTCGGCTTGACGTTTGCAAAGTAGAAGCTGTAGGTCATGGACGGGGCATTGGAGAGCACGCGCGCTTCGGTCACGTCGGCAATGAACAGCGTGTGCGTGCCGAGGTCGATCTCCTGCGTGACCTTGCCGCTCACGAATGCGTTCGTCGAATATGGCAGGTAATAGACTCCGTTCGTCGCGCGGGCCATGCCCTTGACGTCCGCGAACTTATCCACGTCGCGGCCGGACTGGAAGCCGTAATGCTGGAACAGGCCGAACGGCGCGTCGGTCGAGAGCAGCGACAGGTTGAACACGCCCGTCTTGCGGATCATATCATGGGTCAGATTTGCCTTGTTGACGGCGATGGAGATGCGCTTCGGCGTGTCGGTCAGCTGGGCGGCAGTGTTGATGATGCAGCCGTTGTCCTTTTCTCCGTCGCGGGCCGTCAGGACGAACAGACCGTAGGAGAACGAGAAGAAGGCGTTATTTTCAATGGGCGCGTCCGCCTTGTGCACATCGGGCGCCGGCTTCGGCATGGAATCATAGATGGCCTGCGCCATGGCGTCGACGTCCGCGAGCTGCGCTTCCTTGAGCGTGGACTTGATCGTGACGGTCTCGTCGAGAAGGGTGCAGTTCTTGAGCTTCTGGAACTCCGCACGCATAAGTCCTGCCGCCGTCGGCGCCCAGGAGCCGTTTTCCATCAGGGCGATGGTACGGTTCTGGAGGTTGTGGTGGACGATGTCGTGGACGAGGTTTTCCATTGTTACGAACATGCCGGCGTTATAGGTCGTGGAGATGAAGACCAGATGGCTGGCGCGGAAGCACTCGGCGAGGATATAACTCGGGTGCGTGACGGACACGTCGTACATCTGCACGTTGCGCACGCCGAGATCGGACAGCTTTGCGGCCAGAATGTTCGCCGCGTTCTCCGTGCCGCCGTAGACGGAGGCATAGGCGATGACGACGGCGTCGTCCTCGGGCGTGTAGGTCGCCCAGTGGATATACTTATCGAGGAACCACGCGATATCCTTGCGCCAGACCGGGCCGTGCAGCGGGCAGATCATTGCGATCTCAAGCCCGGCGGCCTTTTTGAGCAGCGCCTGCACCTGCGTGCCGTATTTGCCGACGATGTTGGTATAGTACCGGCGGGCGTCGGCGAGCCATTCTGTCCGGAAATTGACCTCGTCCGCGTACAGATTGCCGTTCAGTGCGCCGAACGTGCCGAAGGCGTCGGCGGAATAGAGCGTTTTGGTCGTGACGTCATACGAGACCATGACCTCCGGCCAGTGGACCATCGGCGCCATGACGAAGGCAAAGGTATGTCTGCCGGTCGTGAGCGTATCCATCTCCTTAACGAGCTGCAAGCGGCTGTCAATGTCAAACGTGAAGAAGTTCTGCATCATCGTGCGCGTCTTGGCGTTGCAGACGATGGTGACTTCCGGGTGGCGCAGGACAAGCTCGCCGATCGTGGCGGCGTGATCCGGCTCCATGTGCTGCACGATGAGATAGTCGAGCGGGCGTCCGGCAAGCACGTGGTCGACATTCTCAAAGAACAGGCCGCTGACGGACTTGTCGACGGTATCGATCAGCACGGTCTTTTCGTCGAGCAGCAGATAGGAATTGTAGCTGACGCCGTTCGTGAGCGGGTAGGCGTTCTCAAACAGATTCAGCCGCCGCTCGCTCGCGCCGACCCAATAGAGATCCTCGGTCATTTTCTTGATACAATACATAGAAGCAGGTTCCTTTCGACTTCAATAATGATTTTCGTTATTATTATAGCACGGCAGTGGAGAAAAAGCTAGGGGGTTTTTACGCTTTTTTTCGGCTGGGGATGTCTCCGACGGCCCATTCTTTTCCGCCTTGCCGGAAAAGAATGGGGAGAAAAGGGGCGCTGGATGCGTTTGGTGCATCCTGCGGTACAGTTTAGGTAGAAACCTGATTTGATAGTCTCTTCAATCGCATGCAGTCACCTTGTGTGCGCTTTGGTACGCGCCGCCCGTTGAAGTAGGCATCAAATTTGTTTCTGAGTGCCTTTGAATGGGTGCGGTCAATAGAAGGTGCTATCAAAATTTATAGAATGGTACGTATTTGCACTGGCCAAAAACGGCTTCCCCTGGGGGCCGATTCCCCCTGTCAGGGGGAAATGTCCCGAAGGGACAAAGGGGGTAGGGACAGCTGGCTGCGCGAAGCGCAGACTGATGAGGGACAGAATGCACCGAATATCTGTACAGCAGCATCGATCGTGCTCCCCGACCCTCATCCGGCGCTTCGCGCCACCTTCCCCGGAGGGGAAGGCGTTTTTTGGTGCCAATCTACCAGCCTTTCTGCCGATTATATTTTTACATCCTTCCGCATCCCGTTCTTATCAAAGCTTTTCCGCAGCGCGTGTTCCGTGACCGGAATCACGCAGAGCAGCGGCACGAGCTGGATGAACACGATGATCACCCCGGTGTATCCGACCGTTTCCGTGCCGCGTCCGATCACAAGCAGCATGGGGACGACCGACAGCGGCAGCAGGATCCGGCCGCAGCGGAACCAGAACCGCCCGCAGACCGTATGCGCCAGCTTCCATGTTTCCCAGTTCTTCATGGACATGGTCGTCCGGTATCCGAAGGTCGCGTTGATGGACTTCGGCGGGCTTTTGAAAAATCTCTGGCCGAAATAGACCATTGTGATCGGGATCAACAGCACGAACAGCAGCATATAAATCCAGAAGCCCATTTTTTATTTCTCCTTTTCCATACTTCCCGGTCTGCGGTGTAAAAACTCATCAAACGCGTCGATGCGCTCGGTCAGGGGCTTGATGGACACAAAGCGGAAGAAGCCGCCGCGGGACTGCATTTTATGCCACAGCTTCTGCACGTCGATGGCGTCATATACATTCTTATCGATCTCGGCGGCCTTTTTCTGCACGACCGCGCCGAGGTGGATGGAGAAGCAGAGGTCAATGAGGAAAATTCCGAAGCACACGCCTACCAAAAACGACGCCAGCGGGTGCGCCACGAACCACTCCACCAGCTTCCGCAGGCGCGGATACAGAAGGAAGTAGTACGCCAGCGACAGTACGCCCCAGAAGAACGTGAACAGCGGGCAGATGATGCCCTGAATGTTGCCCCAGAGCTTACTGTAGTCCCACAGGCGCAGGTGGAAGCCCTTGAAGCTCACAACGCCGACGATGTACTCGAGCAGCGTCATGGCCAGCGCCATGACGACGAACATGACGATATAATACCAGAACGTCCCGGAGAACGGGCCGAACAGCTGGTGGTCAAGTTCGGAAAGAATATACAAAAGCACCGTGCCGAACCCGTACAGCGGCAGGCATGGGCCAAACAGGAAACCGGGGTTCAGCCACTTGCGCTCCGGGTTTGCCCCAGAAAAGAACCGGCGGAACAGAAGCTCCAGCACCCATCCGCCGACGGCGCCGAAGAAGAACAGATACAGAATGATCAGGAAGATCTGAAATTTGGACATAATGACCTCCGTGAGCCTTAAATTCTGTCTCAAGCTTACGACATAAGCGGCCGGATTGTCAAGCCTTGCCGCGGGAAAAGAAAACAGTGACGTTTGCCGCAACTTGTGGTATACTGACAGCGAATTTTGCAAAAGGAGCAGCAGATCATGCGTGGAATCCCGTCTCTTATCACCGATATCCGAAAAAAAGTCTTTACCGAGGTCGCCCGGATGGCCTATTCCGGCGATTATACCGATATGGAGGACATCCCCTTCAAGATCGTCCCCGGCCAGAGTCCCCTGCACCGCGAGTCCGTTTTTCTTGAGCGCGCCATCGCCGGCGAGCGCGTGCGCCTTGCCATGGGCCTGTCTCTCCAGCCTGTGCAGACGCGCACGCTTCTGACCGAGGGCATGGATCAGGCGGCCATCGCCGAGCAGTATTACGAGCCGCCGCTCGTCAACATCATTCCCTATGCCTGCCACGCCTGCCCGACCCGGCAGTACCGCGTGACGGAGCTGTGTCAGGGCTGTCTTGCGTCCTCGTGCCAGCGCGTGTGCCCGAAGGGCGCGATCAAATTCGTCAACGGCAAGAGCCGCATTGACCAGAAGCTCTGCATCAAATGCGGCAAGTGCGCAAAGTCCTGTCCGTATAACGCGATCACGTATCTGGAGCGGCCCTGTCAGGCGGCCTGCGGCATGGACGCCATCGGCGTGGACGAATACGGCAAGGCCTGCATCGATTATGACCGCTGCGTCTCCTGCGGCCAGTGTCTGGTCAGCTGCCCGTTCGGCGCGATCGTCGACAAGAGCCAGATCTATCAGGTCATCCGCTCCATTCTCGAGGGAAACGAGGTCGTCGCGATCGTCGCGCCGTCGTTCGTCGGTCAGTTCGGCAAGGATGTGACGGTGCCCAAATTCCTCACGGCCATGAAGGAGCTTGGCTTCTCCGACGTGGTCGAGGTCGCGGTCGGCGCGGATATCTGCACGATCGAGGAAGCGCGTGACTTTATGGAGAAGGTCCCGCAGGAGCAGCGCTTCATGGCGACCTCCTGCTGCCCGTCGTGGCGGATGATGGCCCGGCGGCTGTTCCCGGCGGAGTCCGGCAACATTTCCATGACCTACACGCCGATGGTCTACACGGCGCGGCTGGTCAAGCGCGAGAAGCCAAGCTGCAAGGTCGTCTTTGTCGGCCCGTGCGCGGCAAAGAAGCTCGAAGCCATGCAGGACGATATCCGCACGGATGTCGATTTCGTCCTGACGTATGAGGAGCTGATGGGCATTTTTGAAGCGAAGGACATCGACTTTTCCAAGCTGCCGGACAGCCCGGAGCTGGACGAAGGCACAAAGTCCGGGCGCGGCTTTGCCGTGGCCGGCGGCGTGGCCGCCGCGGTGGAGGCGCTGATCCGCAAGGAGCATCCGGACTTTGAGATGAAGACCCAGCGGGCCGACGGCCTGCGCGAGTGCCGCAAGCTCCTGACGCTGGCGAAGACCGGCAAGCTCGACGGATATCTGCTCGAGGGCATGGCCTGCCCGGGCGGCTGCGTCGCCGGTGCGGGCACGGTCGTCTCGGCGGATACGGCGGCAAAGAAGCTGGCGCAGCACATGGCGCAGGCCACCGCGTCCGACGCCGACGAGAGCCGCTTCCGCGATCTGGCGGATCAATTGAACTGAGAAATAAAAAATTCCCCCGCTGCACTAAGTGCAGCGGGGGAATTTCTGTTTGGACGCTTGCGCGTCAGATGAGAGATCCGGCCGAAGGGAAGAAATCATGAAGGATACTGGTGTGGAGGAGTGTCCGGCCGGATGAGGGAAGCATACTTGGTTAGCCGCCGAAGCTGAAGCCGAAGGGGAACGAGCCGCCGTACTGCTGGCCATACTGATCGCCGTTCTGGCTGTCATACTGGCCATACTGGTCATACGGGTTCTGGCTGCCGGACTGGGTATTGTCGGTGGTCTGCGCGGGCAGGGCGTCCTGCTTCTGCTCGCCGACGGTCAGCGTGACGGTAACGGTCTGGCCCTGACGGTAGACGGTCAGCTCCAGCGTATCGCCTGCCGAAGCGGCCTTGACGAGCTTGACAAGATCGTTGCTGCCGGTGATGGCGTCGCCGTTGGCGGCAGTGATGATATCATTTTCCTGCAAGCCTGCTTCTGCGGCCGGGCTGCCCTCCACGACGGAGCGGACAGCCGCGCCCTGCGGCAGACCGTAGCTCTGGCTCTCGGAGGACACATCGGTGACGGTCACGCCGATATACGGCTTGATGATGTACCCGTTCTGGATGATCGACTCGACGATCGAGCGCACCTGATTGATGGGGATGGCAAAGCCGATGTTATCGATGGACGCTTCCGAGCTGGACGAGGAGCTGGAATATTTGGCGTTGGTGATGCCGATGACCTCGCCGTACATATTGAAGAGCGCGCCGCCGGAGTTGCCGGAGTTGATGGCGCAGTCGGTCTGCATGAGGTTCATCGTTGTGCCGGAGGAGAGGGTCACGGGGCGATCGAGCGCACTGATCGCACCGGCGGTCAGGGAGAATGTCAGCTCACCCAGCGGATTGCCGATGGCGACGACACTGTCGCCGACGCTGACGGAATCGGAATCGCCCAGCACGACCGGGGTCAGATCGGTCGCGTCGATCTTCAGAACGGCAATGTCGTTGCTCTCGTCATAGCCGATGAGCTGCGCGTCGTAGCTGGTGCCGTCATAGGTCGTGACCTTGATGGAGCTGGACGATTCGACGACGTGGTAGTTCGTGAGGATGTAGCCGTCCTGCGTCAGGATGAAGCCGGAGCCTGCGGCCGCGGCTGTGGTCTGGTAGCCGAAGTAGTTGGTGGTGATGGAGGTCGTGATGCCGACGGTGGAGTTGACGTTCTGCGCGTAGACCTCGCTGGCCGTCAGAAGCTTGCTGGTGTCGACGGAAGCAACCTGCAGCGCGGCGCTCTGGCGCTTGCCCTCGAGCATGACGGATGCATCGGACGAAGCGGCTGCCGGAGCTGCAGCACCGGCGGTGTTTTTCTGCGCCAGTGCGGCTGCGCCCCAGCCGGAGCCGCCGCCGACCAGCGCGCACGCCAGAAGCAGGGCGACGACCTTACCGGCCTTGCCGGACTTTTTCTGCGGCGCGGGTTCCGGCTGCGAAGCCGGCTGAGAAGCGGACGGCTGCGGGCCGCCGCTGCATTCGTAGGAATAGGACTGCTGATGCTGGATGGGTTCATAGTTGGAATCATAGTTAAATTCGGACATATTCAAACGCTCCTTTTCGCACATTGCGGTGTGTGTGGCTTTCTTTTGTTTTTGTGCCTTCAGCATACCGCGCAATTCTGAAATAACGCTGAAAAAAGTAAGAACGATTTGTAAAGAAAAGATGAAGAACTTTCAGCTTTATTTCAGGGAACGGGTTTAGTATAATGTAACACAGATATCTTCCGGAGGGACGCCTATGAAAATTCTGATTATTGAGGATGAAAAGCTGCTGGCCGATTCCCTACAGGCCATGCTGGAGAGCAAGGGCTTTGAGGTGGAAGCCGTCTATGACGGCGAGACCGGTGAGGAATATGCTGAGTCGGGCGTATACGATCTTCTGATTCTGGATGTGATGATGCCGAAGATGGACGGCTATCAGGTCGCGCGGCAGGTGCGCGCCAGACGCTGCGGGACGCCCATTCTGATGCTGACGGCCAAATCGTCGCTCGAAGACCGGATCGAGGGGCTGAACGCGGGCGCGGATTATTACCTGACAAAGCCCTTTGACACGCGGGAGCTGATGGCCTGCATCGGCGCGCTGCTGCGGCGGCAGGGCACGGAGGTGAATGAGCTGTCGTTCGGCAATACGGCGCTCGATCTGGCGTCGTGCACGCTTCTGTGCGGGGAGAAGCAGATCCGGCTGTCCGCGCGCGAATTTGACGTGATGCGGTATCTTCTTCAGATGAAGGGGCAGAACGCGTCCAAGGAAGCCATCCTCGCGAAGGTCTGGGGCTTTGACTCGAACGCAGTAGAAAATCATGTGGAGGTCTACGTGGGCTTCCTGCGAAAAAAACTCAAAAGCATCGGCTCCAACGTGCGCATTGAATCGGCACGCCGGCTGGGCTACCATCTGGAGGTGACGGCGGATGCTTAAACGGCTGCGCGTGAAATTTGTGGCCATCCTCATGCTGGTCGCGGCCTGCCTGCTCGGCGTGAGCTTCGGGCTGTTTTACACGCTGACGCGGCAGAACCTGCGCACGCAGTCGATCAGCATGATGCAGGCGATCGCCGCCAATCCGCTGGAGCCGGTCCTGCCGGATGCGCAGCCGCAGCAGGTGCGGCTGCCGTATTTCGTGCTGCAAATGGACAAGTTCGGGACGATCACGGCGGTCAACGCCGGTTCGTTCGATCTGTCCGACCATGCCTTTCTGGAGCGGATCGCCCGGACGGCGCTGGCGGGGAACGAGCTGACGGGGGAGATCCCGGAATATAACCTGCGCTTTTGCCGTGTGATGTCGTCCGGGGTGCAGAGCGTGATCTTCGCGGACACGACCAGCGAGCAGCAGACGCTCAAGGGGCTTGTGCGCTCCGGCGCTGCGATCATTGCGGTGAGCCTTCTCGCGTTTTTCGGACTGGCGCTGCTGCTGGCGCGCTGGGCCGTCCGGCCGGTCGAGGATGCGTGGGAGCAGCAGAAGCAGTTCGTCGCAGACGCGTCGCATGAGCTGAAAACGCCGCTGACGGTGATCCTGACAAACACGGAGCTGCTGCAAAGCGGGGACTTTGACGAGGAGCACAGGCGCCAGTTTATGAGCGGCATCGCCGCCATGGCGCAGCAGATGCGCGCGCTGGTCGAGCGGCTGCTGGAGCTGGCGCGGATGGAGAGCGGAAAGCCGCTGCAAAATGCCGCCCTGCTGGATCTCAGCGCGCTGACCGAGGATAGCGCGCTGGTGTTTGAAGCGGCGCTCTATGAGCGCGGTCTGACGCTTGAGACGCAGATCGAGCCGGAGATCGCCGTCATGGGCGACGGGCAGCAGCTGCGGCAGCTGGTGGAGATCTATCTGGACAACGCGGGCAAATACGCCGCCGGCGGGACAGTCACGGTCGCGCTGCACCGCTGCGGGCACGCGTCCTGCCGTCTGTCCGTGGAAAACGAGGGCGAGCCGCTCTCCAGCGAGCAGCTGCGGGATGTCTTCAAGCGGTTTTACCGCGCAGACAGCGCGCGGACACGCACCGGCAGCTTCGGGCTGGGGCTTTCCATCGCACAGGCAGTGGCTGCGGCGCACCATGGACGCGTCTGGGCAGAGAGCCGGGACGGACACAATCTGTTTTTCGCCGAGCTGCCGACGGCGGGAAACCATGAAAAGCAACAAGAACGCAGAAAATCGGGTATCTGAATTTGTGCAGGGATTTGCAGTGCAGCGGTTGCAAAATGATGCGGAATCTGATATATTATAATTGATATAATATCAGGAGGCGCAGCATGAATACACAGCATTTGCAGTACATCATTGAGATCGAGCGGACCCGGTCGATCTCGCAGGCGGCGGAGAACCTGTTCATCGGCCAGCCGAACCTCAGCCGGATCCTGCACGACGTCGAGCAGATGCTGGGCTTCCGTATTTTTGAGCGTTCCACCCGCGGCGTCCGTCCGACGACGCGCGGCACGATCTTTTTGCAGCACGCCAAGTCCATCCTGCGCGAGACCGAAGCCATCGAAGCGCTCGGCCCGAAGCGCGCCGTGGCCAACCGGCTGCGCGTGTGCATCCCGCGCTCGGCGGCGATGCTGGATCTGACGGCGCAGTATCTTGCGGGACTGCCGCAGGCGGAGCCGGTCGACGCCGTCGTGCGCGAATGCCATGCGCGCGTCGCCCTGGAAACGCTGGCGAGCGGCGAGACTGAGATCGGCGTCATCCGCTTCCGGTCGGAGTACCGTGATTATTTTGACGAGCAGACCAGCGCCCGCGGCCTGAGCTTCGAGCTTCTGAGCAAATATCACTATCTTGTCACCATGAACAAGTCGCATCCGCTCGCCGGCCACGAGACTGTCGTCCGCAGCGACCTTGACAGTCTGCCGGAGATCGTCCACGGCGACGTGTTCCGCGTGCAGGGCAAGCCCGAGGAGCCGGTTCGCCGCAAGATCTACTGCGTCGACCGTCTGGCACAGATGACGCTGCTGGAGAAGATCCCGAACGCCTACATGTTCGCACCCGCCATTCCCGACCACTGCAAGAAGCGCTGGAATCTCGTCCAGCTGCCGTGCACGGATAACCAGAGCCTGTATCTCAATGCGCTGGTATATCATAAACAGTATGCAATGAGCGAAATTGAGACCGGATTTGTTCAGTTTATCCGGGATCACAAGGCGTCTGTGTAAGAAAATCCGGCATTACACGTGCAATGCGATATATGAAAATCAGCATACCTGCGCGGGAAAAAGCATTTGAATAATACCATATTTACCGATATACTTTTATCGTAATAACCGATAAAAATGTATCGGTAAATTTTTACCCAAAAATATTTGAACCAGCATCTGAACGAAACGAATGGGGGATTTGAAGATGAGTAAAATCACAGTTATCGGCGCAGGCAGCGTCGGCGCGACCATTGCAAACGACCTGATGATCCAGGGGATCGCATCGGAGATCGTTCTGATCGACGTCAACAAGCAGAAGGCATTCGGCGAAGCGATGGACATTTATCAGGGCGCACCGTTCTGTTCTCCGGCGATCGTCCGTTCCGGCGATTACGACACGGCAGCCGATTCCGACATCGTGATCATTACGTCCGGCCTGCCGCGCAAGGCCGGCCAGAGCCGTCTGGAGCTGGCGCAGGCGAATGTCAACATCATCAAGGATATTGCGCCGAAGATCACCGCCGCCGCTCCGAACGCGATCTATATTATCGTCTCCAACCCGGTCGACGTGCTGACCTATGTGTTCCACAAGATCTCCGGCATCCCGGAGAACCATATCATCGGCTCCGGCACCATCCTCGATACCAGCCGCCTGCAATCGACGCTGGCCAAGCGGTTCTATATCAGCCCGAAGAACGTGCACGCGCACGTCTACGGCGAGCATGGCGATTCCTCGTTCGTGCCCTGGAGCCTGGTGCACATTGCGAACAACCATATTGACTCCTATAAGGAGCATTCCCCGGATCACGACCGCATCAAGTGGGAGCAGAACTACGAGGAGATCGAGCAGTTCGTCAAGACCTCCGGCGCGCAGGTCATCAAGAACAAGGGCGCGACGTTCTACGCCGTCGCCATGTCGGTCTGCCACCTCTGCAAGTGCGTGCAGTCCACCGCCGGCACGGCGCTCACGGTCTCGACCATGATGCACGGCGAATACGGCGTGTCCGACGTCTGTCTGTCCACGCTGGTGCTGGTCGACAACCAGGGCGTGCGCGGCAAGATCCTCAATCAGCTGACCGACGGCGAGGTCGACAAGCTGCGTGCGAGCGCCGAAAAGCTGAAGGAAGTCATCCATCAGGTCGAGATCTGAGCAAGCGCGCAGATCCGTTGAAAACCGCGGGATACAGGCTCGTATCTCTGCGGTTTTCCGCCGTCAATTTATGAACAAACAGATAGGAGAGCAAACGATGCAATACCGGATCGAGCATGATTCCATGGGCGAGGTGCAGGTGCCCGCCGATAAATACTGGGGCGCACAGACAGAGCGCAGCCACAACAATTTCCCCATCGGCGTCGGTCTTGAGACCATGCCGGCAGAGATCATCCACGCCTTCGGCATCCTTAAAAAGGCGGCCGCCCGCGCCAACCGCGCGCTGCGCCCGGAAAAGATGACCGCGCAGAAGCTGTCCGCCATCGAGCAGGCTGCCGACGAGGTCATTTCCGGCAAGCTGGCGGATAATTTCCCACTGGTCGTTTGGCAGACCGGTTCCGGCACGCAGTCGAATATGAACAGCAACGAGGTCATCGCCAACCGCGGCAATGAGATCGCGGGCGAAAAGCTCCTGCACCCGAACGACGATATCAACATGTCCCAGTCGTCCAACGACACGTTCCCGACGGCCATGCACATCGCGGCCGTCTGCGCGATCGAAGATCGCGTGCTGCCCGCCGTCGGGACGCTGATCGACACGTTCCGCCGGCTCGAGCGGGAGAATGAGGGCGTGGTCAAATCCGGCCGCACGCACCTGCAGGACGCGACGCCCATTTCCTTCCCGCAGGAGATCTCCGGCTGGCGCAGCAGTCTTGAGCGTGACGCGGCCATGCTGAAGCTGGCAGCAGAGCCGCTCAAGGAGCTGGCGCTCGGCGGCACGGCCGTCGGCACCGGGCTGAACGCACCGAAGGGCTTTGACGCAGCCGTTGCGGCCGAGATCGCAAAGCTCACGGGGAAAAACTTCAAGACCGCGGAAAACAAATTCCACGCGCTGACCTCCAAGGATGAGCTGGTGTTCGCGCACGGCGCTCTGAAGGCGCTGGCCGCGGACATGATGAAGATTGCAAACGACGTGCGCTGGCTGGCCTCCGGCCCCAGAGACGGGCTTGGCGAGATCTTCATTCCGGAAAACGAGCCCGGCTCGTCCATCATGCCCGGCAAGGTCAATCCGACCCAGTGCGAAGCCGTGACCATGGTCGCCGTGCAGGTGATGGGCAACGATGTGGCCGTCTCGATGGCCGCTTCGCAGGGCAATTTTGAGCTGAACGTGTTCATGCCGGTCTGCATCTATAATTTCTTACAGTCCGCGCGGCTGCTGAGCGAGTCGATCGTGTCGTTCAACGACCGCTGCGCCTGCGGCATCCGCGCAAACCGCGAGAAGATGGAGCACAACCTGCACAACTCGCTGATGCTGGTCACGGCGCTCAACCCGTATATCGGCTATGAAAACGCGGCCAAGACGGCCAAGAAGGCATATAAGGAGAATATCTCCCTCAAGGAAGCCTGCGTGAGCCTCGGCTTTTTGACGGCGGAGCGCTTTGACGAGGTGTTCCACCCGGAGAATATGATCTGATGGGGAGGTCATTATGAATTACAGCTATTTCCCCGGCTGCACGCTCAAAACGAAGGGCGCGCAGCTGGACAGAGCCGGCCGGCTCGCTGCGGAAAAGCTCGGGTTCTCACTGTGCGAGATCCCCGAGTGGCAGTGCTGCGGCGCAGTCTACCCGCAGGCCAGCGACGAGATCGCCACGCGTCTGGCGTCCATCCGCGCGCTCATGGCTGCGCGGGATGCCGGGCAGCCGCTGGTATCCTTGTGCTCGGCATGTCATCACGTCCTCAAGCGTGTGAACCGCGACATGCAGGTCAATGAGGACATCCGCACGAAGGCCAACAATTACTTAAAGCCCGAAACGCCCTATGCCGGCGAAACGAAGGTTCTGCACTATCTCGAGGTCCTGCGCGACGAGATCGGCTGGGACAAGGTCAAGGCCGCCGTCACACATCCGCTGACCGGGAAAAAGATCGGCGCCTATTACGGCTGCATGCTGCTCCGGCCCAGCCGCGAGATGCAGTTTGACGACCCCGAGAACCCACAGATTCTCGAAGATTTCATCCGCGCCATCGGCGCAGAGCCGGTCATCTATGCCCAACGCAACGAATGCTGCGGCGGCTATATGACCGTGGAAAATAAGAGCTACGCCGCAAAGCAGGCGCAGAGGATCGCGGACGACGCCGCCGCGCAGGGCGCGGAGCTTCTGATCACGGCATGTCCTCTGTGCATGTATAACCTGACGCAGAACACGGAAAAGAAGCTGCCGGTTGTCTATTTCACCGAGCTTCTGGCGCAGGCGCTTGGCTGCGGGGAGGAGGACGCATGAACAATCAGAATCTGATCGAGACCGTCACCCGTATCTCCGGCGTGAACCCCAGAAAGTGCATGCGCTGCGGCAAATGCTCGGCGAGCTGCCCGGCCTATGACGAAATGGACTACCATCCGCATCAGTTCGTCTCCATGGTCGAAAACGGGCGGATCGAGGAGCTTTTGAGCTCCAAGGGCATCTATACCTGCCTGAGCTGCTTTGCGTGCGTGGAGCGCTGTCCCAGAAACGTGGAGCCGGCGAAGCTCATTGAAGCCGTCCGCTGCGCAGTCGAACGCCAGCAGGGCATGGATCGCCTGAAGCCCGAGCGGATCCCGGAGATCCTGGACGATGAGCTGCCGCAGCAGGCCATTGCCGCGGCGTTCCGGAAATATAAGAAGTAAGGAGGAAAGACAATGCAGAGAATCGGCGTCTTCGTATGCTGGTGCGGCAGCAATATTGCCGCGACCGTCGACGTGGAGAAGGTCTCGCAGGCGCTTGCAAAAGAGCCGGGCGTTGTGTTTTCCACCAATTATCAATACATGTGTTCCCAGACCGGCCAGCAGATGATCCAGGACAAGATCCATGAATACGGCCTGACCGGCGTGGTCATCTGTTCCTGCTCGCCCAGAATGCACGAGCAGACCTTCCGCAAGACCTGCGAAAAGGCGGGTCTGAACCCCTACATGGTCGAGATCGCGAACATCCGCGAGCAGTGCTCCTGGATCCACAAGGATAAAGAAGAGGGCACCGAAAAGGCCATCATCCTCGGCCGGGCGGCCATCGCAAAGGTGCATCTGAACGCGCCCCTGACCGCAGGCACCAGCCCCGTCACCAAGCGCGCGCTCGTCATCGGCGGCGGCATTGCCGGCATCCAGACGGCGCTCGACATTGCCGAGGCCGGCTTTGAGGTCGATATCGTCGAGAAGCAGCCGACCATCGGCGGCAAGATGACCCAGATCGACAAGACGTTCCCGACGCTCGACTGCGCGGCGTGCATCCTGACGCCGAAGATGGTCGACTGCGCGCAGAACGAGAAAATCCACATCTATTCCTATTCCGAGGTGGAATCTGTCGGCGGCTTCGTCGGAAATTTCCACGTGAAGATCCGCCGCAAGGCGCGCTTCGTGAAGGAGGACGTCTGCACCGGCTGCGGCCTGTGCACCGAGAAGTGTCCGCAGAAGAAGGTTCCGAACGAGTTTAACCTCGGCATGGACAACCGCCGCGCCATCTATATCCCGTTTGCGCAGGCCGTGCCGAAGGTCGCGACCATCGACCCGAACTACTGCAACATGCTCAAAAACGGTAAGTGCGGCGTGTGCGCCAAGGTCTGCACGGCCGGTGCCATCGACTATAAGCAGCAGGACACGTTCATCGAGCAGGAATACGGCGCGATCGTCGCCGCGACGGGCTTCAATCCCATCGACCTCTCCAAATTCAACGAATTTGCTTACAGTCAGAGCCCGGACGTTGTCTCCAGTCTCGAATTTGAGCGCCTCATGAACGCGGCAGGCCCCACGAGCGGCACGCTCCTGCGCCCGTCCGACGGCACGCACCCCAAGACCATCGTCTTTGTCCAGTGCGTTGGCTCCCGCTGCGACGGCGCGGAGAAGGGCAAGCCCTACTGCTCCAAGATCTGCTGCATGTACACGGCCAAGCATGCCATGCTCTGCCGGGAAAAGTACCCAGATACAGACGTGTACGTCTTCTATATTGATGTCCGTACCCCCGGCAAGAACTTTGACGAGTTCTACCGCCGCGCCGTCGAGCAGTACGGCGTCCACTACATCAAGGGCATGGTCGGCAAGGTCACGCCCGAGGGCGGCAAGCTCAAGGTGCAGGCGTCGGATCTTCTGGAAAACCGGCAGCTGCACATTGACGCCGATATGGTCGTGCTGGCCGCAGCCATCGAGCCGGACAAGTCCGCGCGGCCGCTGGCTACGATGCTGACGGCGTCGATGGACACGAACGACTTCTTTACCGAAGCCCATCCGAAGCTCCGCCCGGTCGAAAGTCCGACGGCAGGCGTGTTCCTGTCCGGCATGTGCCAGGGGCCGAAGGATATCCCCGAGACGGTCGCGCAGGCGTCCGCCGCGGCGGCCAAGGTCATCGGCCTTCTGTGCAAGGACAGCCTGACCTGCAACCCGTGCGTGGCGCAGCCGAATGAAATGATGTGCAACGGCTGCTCCAACTGCGAAAAGGTCTGCCCGTATGGGGCAATCACGTACATCGACAAGGAGTTCAGGGGCCCCAACCGCACGACGCTCATCCGGCGCGTGGCGCAGGTCAACCCGGCAGTCTGTCAGGGCTGCGGCGCATGCACGGTCGCGTGCATGTCCGGCGCGATGGATCTCAAGGGCTTCTCCAACAGACAAATCATGGCGGAGGTGGATGCGATATGCAGGTAAACGGAACGTGGACGCCCACGATCGTGGCGTTCTGCTGCAACTGGTGCTCCTACGCGGGCGCCGATCTGTCCGGTACGAACCGGCTGAGCTATCCGGCCAATGTGAAGATCATCCGCATCCCGTGCTCCTGCCGGCTGAACCCGATGTTTATTCTCCGCGCGTTCCAGCGCGGCGCAGACGGCGTGATCCTCTGCGGCTGCCATCCCGGCGACTGCCACTACACGACCGGCAACTATTACGCGCGCCGCCGCATGACGCTCCTGTTCTCCATGCTGGACTTCCTCGGCATCGAGCGCGAGCGCACGCGGGTCGAATGGGTCTCGGCGGCGGAGGGCGCGAAGTTCGCCAAAACCATGAATGAATTTGCCGAGACCATCACAAAGCTCGGCGAAAACCGCAGACTGGAGGATCTGAGATGCAAGGAGTAAAAGAAAAAGCCATCCAGCTGCTGCAGGACAAGACCGTCGACCGCGTCATCGGCTGGCGGGCAGGCGAGTTCTTCTATGATCTGACCCCGGCCACGTTTGAGAGCGTGGAGGACATGGAAAAGAACTTCGTCTGGAGCGTCTTCTCCGGCGCAAATCTGTCCAAGTATCTGATCGCGGAATCGAGAAAAGGCGGCAAGGCCGCCGTGTTCCTCAAGCCGTGCGACAGCTATTCGTTCGTTCAGCTTCTGAAGGAACACCGCATCCTGCGCGAGAATGTCTACGCCGTCGGCGTGCAGTGCGATGGCATGTGCGACATGGAAGCGATCAAGGAAAAGGGCCTTTCCGGCGTTACGGCTGTGACGGAGGACGGCGAAAATCTGAAGGTCGCCACGATCTACGGCGATGAGACCATCAAAAAGGCCGATGCGATTCTTCTCAAGTGCAGGACCTGCAAAAGTAAGAAGATCGTCTGCTTCGACGAGCTGCTCGGCGAGCAGGGCGAGGAGGATCCCGCCTGCGGCCGCTTTGACGAGGTCGCGAAGCTCGAGGCCATGACGGCAGAGGAACGCTATGCGTTCTGGCGCGGCGAGCTGTCGCGCTGCATCCGCTGCAACGCCTGCCGCAATGTCTGTCCTGCCTGCTCGTGCGAAAAGTGCGTGTTTGACAATCATGCTTCCGGCTTTGAAAATAAGGCCATCGCCGATTCCTTTGAGGAGAATATGTTCCATATCATCCGCGCGTTCCACGTTGTCTCCCGCTGCACCGACTGCGGTGAATGCTCGCGCGTCTGTCCGCAGCATATCCCGCTGCATCTTCTCAACCGCAAGTTTATTAAGGACAGCAACGAGCTGTATGGCGACTATCAGGCCGGTGCGGACTTTGATTCCCGTCCGCCGCTCATGGACTTCCGCAAGGACGACTGCGAGCCGTCCGTGGTATACGAGAGAGGAGGCGAGGCACGATGAAACAGCTTCCGATCGCAAAGCTTCCGGTGCTGTTCGGCGAACTGGCATCCGCGCAGAAGCTCTACATTCCCGCGGACGACGCTGCCGGTCAGGCCAGCTTCACCGTCTGGCAGGAGGGGATGGAGCTGACAAAGAAGCTCAATACCGTCCGCTCGGCCAAGGATCTGTTCTTCCCGCAGGTGGAAAACCTCGTCGGCTTCCGCGTGACGGGCAAGCAGCTCGATCTCATCGAGACGCGCGACCAGACAGAGCCGTTCGTCCTCTTCGGCGTGCGCGCCTGCGACGCGAGAAGCTTTGAAATTCTGGACAAGGTCTTCCTCGCGGAGCCGCAGGACACGTATTACGCATCCCGCCGCGCAAACGGCACCGTCGTGACCCTGGCCTGTACCCGGCCGGAGGAGACCTGCTTCTGCCGGTCGTTCGGCATCGATCCGGCGGCGCCGCAGGGTGACGTCAGCTGCTGGATGGACGCGGAGAACCTCTATTGGCAGGCGAACACCGAAAAGGGCGAAGCGCTGACCGCAAAGCTCACCGTGCTGACGGACGGCGGCGAGGCCGCCGTGACCGCCCAGCAGGAGACCACGCGGGAGATCATGAAGAAGCTGCCGCTGGCAGATCTCGATCTGTCCGCCGTCGGCGCAGGAAAGACGAAGGCACTGTTCGACCGGCCGGAATGGAAAAAGCTCTCGGAGAGCTGCCTTGGCTGCGGCACGTGTACGTTCGTCTGCCCGACCTGCCAGTGCTATGATATCAAGGAGTTCGACTCCGGCAAGACGGTCCGCCGCTTCCGCTGCTGGGACAGCTGCATGTACTCGGACTTCACAAAGATGTCCGCCGGTCAGCCGCGCCCGACCCAGCTCGAGCGGTTCCGCCAGCGCTTCATGCACAAGCTGGTCTATTTCCCGGATAATAACGAGGGCCTCTTCGGCTGCGTCGGCTGCGGCCGGTGCCTTGCCAAGTGCCCCATCCATATGAATATCGTCAAAGTCATCAAAACACTTGGGGAGGAAACGAAATGAGAGCTGATCCCTTGATCCCCAATCTGGCTGTCGTCACGGATATCCGCGTCGACACGCCCGACGTCAAGACCTTCCGCGTGGTCGGTCTTGACGGCAAAAAGCCCTTCGTCCATATCCCCGGCCAGTGCGCCATGCTCTCCATGCCGGGCGTCGGCGAAGCGCTGTTCTCCATCACCTCCAGCCCCACGCTGGAGGAGTATGTGGAGTTTTCCATCAAAAAGTGCGGCTGCGTGACCGAATGGCTGCACGCCATGGAGCCGGGCCAGCAGATCACCGTCCGCGGCCCGTATGGCAACGGCTTCCCGGTCGATACCGATTTTGCCGGCAAGGATCTTCTGTTCATCGCCGGCGGCATCGGCCTTGCGCCTTTGCACTCGGTCATCAACTACTGCCGCCACTACCGTGACCGCTACGGCAAGATCGACATTGTCTACGGCTCCCGCTCCAAGGAGGATCTTGTCGATTTCCCGGAGATCGAGAACGTCTGGTGCAGGGAGGACGGCATCAACGTCCACCTGACCATCGACCGCGAGCAGCCGGAATGGGACGGCCACGTCGGCTTCGTCCCGAACTATGTCAAGGAGCTTGGCTTCACGACGGACAAGACCGTCGTCATGTGCGGCCCTCCCATCATGATTAAGTTCACGCTCGCAGGGCTCATGGAGCTTGGCTTCGCGCGCGAGCAGGTCTATACCACGATGGAACTCAAGATGAAATGCGGCCTTGGCAAATGCGGCCGCTGCAACATCGGCGACAAATACGTCTGCAAGGACGGCCCGGTGTTCCGCTTCGACCAGCTCGACGAGCTGCCGAATGAGTATTAAAGGAGAACAGGTATGGAAAATATGGTGACGGTTTTCCTGTTCGGCAAGAAATATGAGGTGCCGGACAGTCTGACCATCATGGAAGCGATGGAGTATTCCGGCTATCAGCTCGTGCGCGGCTGCGGCTGCCGCAACGGCTTCTGCGGCGCGTGCGCCACGATCTACCGCATCGCGGGCGACCGGGAGCTGAAGGCTTGTCTGGCCTGCTCGACGCGCGTGGAAAACAACATGTATGTCGCGACGCTGCCTTTCTTCCCGCTGGTGAAGGAGGTCTACGACATGGAAAAGCTCAAGCCCACGCAAACGGTCATGATGCAGCTGTATCCCGAGATCTATGCCTGCGTCGGCTGCAACGCCTGCACCAAGGCCTGCACGCAGGGACTGAACGTCATGCAGTACATTGCCTATGCCCAGCGCGGCGAATTTGAAAAGTGCGCGGAGGAGTCCTTCGACTGCGTCATGTGCGGCGTCTGCTCGTCCCGCTGTCCCGCAGGGATCTCCCACCCGCAGGTCGCCATGCTGGCGCGCCGCCTGAACGGCAAATATATTGCCCCGCACTGCGAGCATCTCGACGCCCGCGTGCAGGAGGTCAAGGACGGCAAATTTGAGTCGCTCATCGAGAGCCTCATGGAAAAGCCGCTGGACGAGATCAAAGAGCTGTATAACCACCGCGAGATCGAAAAGTAAGGAGGACGCATATCATGTATCAGGACTCTAACATGCTGGCCTCCATCCGTAAGGTGGAAGCGGCCCGCGCAGAAAACATCAAGCTGGATCCCCGCCGCATGACGGCGGACGAAAAGGACGCGCTTCTGAAGAAATTCCATCCGGACTACCGCGCTGAGCAGTTCACTGAGCTTCGCTTCGGCCCCAACAAGGGCCAAAAGGTGCCGCTGGAGCTGGCGGCTCTGCTGGAGGGCGAATCGCGCGTTCTGCATGAGACGTTTGATCTCGCAAAGCCCGATTATGAGACGGATGTGCTCATCATCGGCGGCGGCGGCGCAGGCTGCTCCGCGGCCATCGAAGCCGACAAGGCCGGCGCGAAGGTCATGGTCGTGACGAAGCTCCGCATGGGCGACGCGAACACCATGATGGCCGAGGGCGGCATTCAGGCTGCCGACAAGCCGAACGATTCCCCGGCGCAGCACTTCCTCGACGCTTACGGCGGCGGCCATTTTGCCGCGCAGAAGGATCTTCTCTACAAGCTCGTTATGGACGCGCCCGAAGCCATCCAGTGGCTGTCGGAGCTTGGCGTGGAATTTGACAAGGCACCGGACGGCACCATGATCACCACCCACGGCGGCGGCACCTCCCGCAAGCGCATGCACGCGGCCAAGGACTATTCCGGCGCGGAGATCATGCGCACGCTGCGCGATGAAGTCCTCAACCGCGGTATTCCCGTCGTGGACTTCACCTCGGCCATCGAACTCATCAAGGACGAAAACGGCCATTGCGCCGGCGCCATCCTTCTGAACATGGAGACGAAGGAGCTGCTGGTCGCAAAGGCGAAGACCGTCATCCTCGCCACCGGCGGCGCGGGACGGCTCCACTATCAGGGCTTCCCGACCTCCAACCACTACGGTGCAACGGCCGACGGCCTTGTCCTCGGCTACCGCGCGGGCGCGAAGCTCCTCTATCCGGATACGCTCCAGTACCATCCCACGGGCGCAGCCTATCCCGCGCAGATCTACGGCGCGCTGGTCACGGAAAAGGTCCGCTCGGTCGGCGCGATGCTGGTGAACGCGGACGGCGAGGTCTTCATGAATCCGCTGGAGACGCGCGATGTTTCCGCGGCCTCCATCATCCGCGAGTGCACCGAACGCGGCAAGGGTGTCAAGACGCCCGCAGGACAGGCTGTCTGGCTCGACACGCCGATGATCGAGCTGAAAAACGGCGCGGGCACGATCGAAAAGCGCATTCCGGCCATGATGCGGATGTTTGCCAAGCACGGCATCGATATCCGCACCGAGCCGATCCTCGTCTACCCGACGCTCCACTATCAGAACGGCGGTCTGCATATCACGCCGGACGGCCAGACGGACGTGGAGAACCTGTTCGCGGCCGGTGAGGTTGTTGGCGGCATCCACGGACGCAACCGCCTGATGGGCAACAGCCTGCTCGACGTCATCGTCTTCGGCCGCAACGCCGGTCAGCATGCCGCCGCGAAGGCGAAGGGCGTGACGGTCGGCGCACTGACGCTCGATCATGTGGCGCAGTTTGAGGAAGAAAAGAAGCAGGCCGGCGTGCAGGATGACCGTCTCTCGCCGCAGCTGCTGCCGGATTACGCGAGAAAGCTCCATCCGGCGGAATAAGAACGCCAAATATTATAGATAATAAGGAGAAAAGAGATGAGTGCAGCGATCAATGCCGCAAGCTTCCTGATGCTTTCCATCTTCGGAATTGCGGCAGTCGGGTATCTGCTCGGGCGGATCACCATCAAGGAGATCAGCCTAGGCACGGCAGGCGTGTTCGTTATCGCGCTGGTCTACGGCGCGTTCTTCGGCACGCACTTCAATTCAAGATTCGTGATCGAGGAGATCAACTATGCCTCACAGGCGCTGAAGATCATTGAAAATCTGGGCCTTGTGTTCTTCGTGACCTCGGTCGGCTTCATTGCCGGGCCGAACTTCTTCAAGAACATGAAGCACAATTTTAAGTCCTACGTGCTGCTGGGCTTGATGATCATCCTCTCCGGCGGTCTGACTGCGGTCCTGTGCCTGCTTATCGGTCGTACGATCGAGAGCGGCCAGCCAGGCTATGACCCTGGCCAGCTGACTGCCATGATCTCCGGCCTGCTTGCGGGCAGCCTGACCTCCACGCCGGCCTTCTCGGCGACGAAGGAAGCAGTCGCGGCGCAGTATCAGGACGCGGTCACGGTCGGCTACGGCATTGCGTATCTGTTCGGCGTCATCGGCGTCGTGCTGTTCGTGCAGCTGATGCCGCGCGTTGTCCACGCAGATCTGGACGAGGAGCGCCGGAAGATCACCCATGTGGAGACCGGCGACGCGCCCAAATACAAGGGAAAGCTGCTGGAATTTGACGATTTCGGCTTTACGCCCTTCGCTGTGGCGGCGGTACTGGGCATTCTGCTCGGCTCAGTGAAGTTCTTCAACTTCTTCTCGCTGACCACGACGGGCGGCGCGCTTCTGGTGTCGCTGGTGTTCGGCCATTTCGGCCACATCGGCCGGGCAGATCTCATGCCCAGCCAGAAGGTGCTCGAGACCTTCCGGGAGCTTGGACTGATGGTCTTCCTCATCGGAGCCGGCGTCTCGGGCGGCATGAGTTTTGTGCGCTACTTCAAGCCGATCTACTTTGTCTACGGCATCTTCATGACGCTCCTGCCGATGGTAGTGGGCTATCTCACCGCCAAGCATGTTCTGAAGATGAACCTTCTGAACATCCTCGGCTCCATCACCGGCGGCATGACCTCGACCCCGGCGCTCGGTACGCTCATCCATGTGGCGGGGACCAGCAACGTGGCTGCTGCCTACGCGGCGACGTATCCGATCGCACTCATCGCCGTGGTGCTCGTCTCCCAGCTGCTCGTGCGGCTGTTCTGAAAAAGAAAAAGCGCCTGCTTTCACGCTGAAAGCAGGCGCTTTTTGATCTTGGGGAAAATAAAAAACAGACGCCTGCGGCTATTGACAAATGACAGCGCGAGCCCCTATTATGGTCGTAAGGAAAGAGAAACTTGGGAGGACAGGCATGAAAAAGATCCTCATGATCGGCACAGGCGGAACGATCGCGTCCGGGAAGACGGCGGAAGGGCTGATGCCGGAATTAACGACGGAGCAGCTGCTGGCCTTTGTCCCGGCAGTCTCCGCGCTTTGCAGCGTGGACTGCCTGCAGCTTCTGTCGCTTGACAGCACCAATATCGCGCCCCCGCACTGGCTGCAAATTGCGGCGGCCATCCGTGAACGCTATCTGCGCTACGACGGCTTTGTCATCTGCCACGGCACCGACACCATGGCCTATACCGCGGCAGCGCTGTCTTATCTCATCCAGGGCGCGGCCAAGCCGATCATCCTGACCGGCGCGCAGAAGCCCATCAGCTTTGACTCGACCGATTCCAAGGTCAATCTGACGGACGCATTCCAGTGCGCGTGCAGCAACACGCTGCACGGCGTGATGATCGTCTTCAATGGGAAGGTCATTCAGGGCACGCGCGCGTGCAAGACACGCTCAAAGAGCTACGAAGCCTTTTCCAGCATCAATTATCCCTATCTTGCCGTCCTGCAGGACGGCCGGGTTTTGCAGTATATCGAAAACGACTGCCTGCCGGAGCCCATTTTTTATGACCGGCTCGACAGCCGGGTCATGCTCCTGAAGCTGATCCCCGGCGCGCGGGCGGAGCTTGCCAGCTGGATGCTGACGCAGTGCGACGCGCTGATCCTCGAGAGCTTTGGCGTGGGCGGCATTCCCTCGTATGCGGGCAACGACTTCCTTTCCGTTCTGGAAGCCGGCCTGCGGGCCGGGAAGACGATCGTTCTGACCACGCAGGTGCAGAACGAGGGCAGCGACGTCGGCGTCTATCAGGTCGGCCACAAGATCCGTGAATGCCCGCAGGTGCTCGAAGCCTTTGACATGACGACCGAAGCCATCACCGGCAAGCTCATGTGGATCCTTGGCCAGACCGGCGAGCCGGATCAGATCCACCGCCTGTTCTATACGCCGGTGGCGAACGACATCCTCAATTACCGCGCGTAAATCCCATATCAGTCAGGAGAAAGTACCGTGAAGACAAAGAAAACCATCGGCCGGATCCTTCTTGTGCTGCTCTGCATCGTCATTGTGATCGCGCTCCTTGGAGCTGCGCAGTTTTTCCATCGGTCAGACCCCAAAAACCGGAAGCAGTACGAGACCACCAATCCGTTCATCACTGGAGAGACTGCGATCTCGGCGCACCGCAGCGGCGCGGGCGATTTCCCGGAGGAGACGCTGGCCGCGTTCCGCGGCTGCGCGGAAAATGCGGAGTTTCAGGTGGATTATTTTGAATTTGACCTTCACATGACGGCGGACGACGTTCTGGTGCTGTCGCATGACTCCACGCTCGACCGCGTGTCGGACGCGGCCACCGTGTTCGGCGCGGAAGGCGTACTGGTTCGGGATAAGACGCTGGAAGAGCTGAAGCAGCTGAACATGGCGGCGCAGTTTGTCAGCGACGCGGGCGAGATGCCGTATGCAGATATCCACGGCGACGATGTGCCGGACGAGCTGCGGATTCTGTCTCTGGACGAGGTGCTGGACTATCTGACTGCCGCCGGAGACTATCATTACATCATCGAGATCAAGGACGGCGGCGCGGTCGGTCTGGCCGCGGCGGATCAGCTGTACGCGACGCTTGCCGCGCGGAACCTCCTTGACCGGGTCATCGTCGGCAGCTTCCGGGATGAGGTGGCAGACTACATCACGGCAAACTACCCGGATATGCACCGCAGCGCCAGCCCGGAAGAGGTCGTGCAGTTCTATTTTGCCGCGCTGACGGGCAAGCAGAATTTCACCTGCTCCTATGACGTGCTCCAGCTGCCGTTCGGCGACGCGGAATCGAGCTTCGGCATCAATCTGGGCACCGCGACCGTCATCAACTTCGCCCACGCCAACGATCTTGCCATCCAGTATTGGACGGTCAATTCCGAGAAGGACATGGCCTACCTCGCCAGCATCGGCGCCGACGCCCTGATCACCGATTACCCGGACAGAGCCGCAGGCGTTCTGGAAGGCTTACAATAACGCAGAAACGCCGGGATCCGCGGATCCCGGCGTTTGTTACTTTTTCGCCTGTACGATCATCATGATCCCCTCTGCGAGCTGGATCTCGGCCTCCGGGGCTTCAAATTCATTGCTGACGCCAAGGGGAAAACGGTTGGTGAGCGTGACGTTCTCAAGCTTGTATTTGACGCCGCGCAGGCATACGCCGGTGCAGGCGTCCGACAGCGAAAACACGGACAGCGCCCAGCAGGGGCGCTTTGCCAGCCGGAGCGTGCCGCGGGTCAAAAACGTGATCTCCGTGTCCTGGCCCAGAATCGTCACCTTTGCACCGCGCGCGGCGGCGCCTGCGGCGTTCTGGAGGTTTGCCATCGTGTGATCCAGCCGTCCGCCCAGCGCGCACAGCAGAACCAGCTCCCGATAGCCCCGCGCCAGCGCGCAGCCGATGGCGTGGCCGGTATCCGTGTCGTCCTTTTCGGGGATCAGACGCTCCAGCGTGACGCCCGGCGCGATGGGGCCGGAGAAGGAATCAAAATCCCCGACAAACAGATCAGGCGTCAGCCCGAGCTGCTCACAATACGCATAGCCCCGGTCACAGGCAATCACAAAATCTCCGTCTCTTCGCGCCGGTGCCGGCCCCGGTTCTCCGCCGGATACGATCAGGCAGCGGTTTTCCATCGTAAGCTCCTCCTTATCTGTCACGCGTGCCTTGCAGGCGCTTTGCCGCGTTGCGCAGCATTTCCAGAAGACTCGACGTGACGCTGACGCCCGCCGCGATCCCCAGCACGAACGACGCCGTCCGTCCGCCATAGACCTCCGCCATCAGCCAGTTCTGCGTGATGAGCGCGTCCATCGCATAGTACAGCGTCCCGCCGGGGATGAGCGGGATCAGCCCGACGATCAGGTATTGCTGCGCCGGTGTCTTTTTGACCCGCGCAAGGATCTCTGCCCAGACCGCGGTGGCCGCGCTGGCCGCAAACGACTGCAAAAACACCGACTGCGTTACCTGACCGGTCAAAAGATATACGCCCCAGCAAAGCGCGCCGCCGAGCGCGGCCAGCGCAAGCAGCTGCTTGCGCACGTTATAAAAGAGTGCGAAGCCCGCAGAACCGAGCAGCGCCGTCAGAAGTTCGACCCAGATCTGCATTTTTATCCTCCCACCAGACTTCCGGCCAGCGCGAAGCCCAGCGCCAGTGCCGCTGCCCACAAAACGGCTTCGGTCAGGCGCATCACGCCGGAAATGGTATCGCCGATGAAAATATCCTTGACCGCGTTCGTAAACGCCACGCCCGGCACCAGCAGCATGATGACGCCGATCATCACCTTGTCGCTGTGCAGCGCAGGCAAGCCCAGACACGTCAGACAGATCGCAGCGCCTACGCTGAACGCGGACAGGAAGTTGAACAATACTTTATTTTTGCACAGCAGCGGCAGATACAGCTGCAACAGGCAGATGGCCAGCGAAAAGATCGCCGCGCTCAGCCCGTCCCAGAGAGAGCCGCCGAAAAAGATCGCCAGCGCGCCGCTGGCAAGACTGCTGCCCACAAACAGCCGCCACCGGGCCGGGCGGCAGCTTTTGGCCAGATGCAGCCGGTCTGCGAGCTCCTGCACCGGGAACGGCTTTTCGCAGTAGCTGCGGCTGATGGCGTTGATGGCTTCCAGCTTGCCGAAGTCTGTTACCGTGGACTTTTCGATCCGCCGCGTCTGTGTGACAGCGGTCTCGTCCGCGAAGCACATGGTCAGAACGATGCTGGAGGTGATGACGAATACATCCATGCGCACCGCGCCATAGGCCATGCCCATGCGCGTGAGCGTCTGCTCGACCCGGCGGACCTCCGCGCCGTCGGCGAGCATGCTCTCGCCCAGCTCCAGAAGCGTATGGAGCATCAGTTCGGTATCCTGCACGTGTGTACCTCCTGGGTTTTTTCAGATCCACCCTAGTATAGCACGCCCGCCCCACGGCGGCAAGTGCGGTCTTGGTTGACTTTTTTCCGGATCCATGCTTAAATATCCACAGAACCATAAAGGAGAACCTGCGCATGTTCTTTTTTTACACGAATCCCATTCTGATCGCAGCCGCCGTGATCCCGGCTATTTTCCTGCTGGTGCATGTCTATCGCGCTGACAAGCTGGAAAAGGAACCGGCGCCGCTGCTCATTTCACTCGTCTTATACGGGATCGCCGCGACGTTCATCGCCCTCATTCTTGAGCGGCTCGGCAGCGCCATTCTGGGGCAGTTCTTCCCGGAGGACAGCGTTCCGTATAATATTATCATGTATTTCGGCGTCGTGGCCTTCTCGGAGGAGGGCGCAAAGTACTTCCTGCTGAAGCGCCGCACGTGGAACTCCGCCGCGTTCAACTGCCAGTTTGACGGCGTCGTCTACGCGGTTTTTGTGGCGCTGGGCTTCGCGCTGTGGGAGAATATCAGCTACGTTCTCATGTACGGTCTCTCCACCGCCCTCGTGCGCGCCGTGACCGCCGTGCCGGGGCATGCCTGCTTCGGCGTGTTCATGGGCGTCTGGTACGGTCTTGCCAAGCGCCTGCACGGGCAGGGACGCGGCAGCGCATCGAAGCTCTGCCGCGTGCTGGCCCTGCTGCTGCCGGCGTTCCTGCACGGCTGCTATGACTTTATTGCAACGATGGAATCCATGCACTACGGCTGGCTGTTTGTCGGCTTTGTCGCAATTTTGTTCCTCATCGCCTTCATTCTCGTCAAGCGCCAGTCCAAGCACGACCGGTATATCAACAACTACGACGCGGAATATCTGTAAGCCCGATTCACAAAGCAGCATTGCCCGTTTTGTTGAAAACTTTCTGGTTTGTTTGTAGGGGACGATGCCTACAAAGATGTTTTTTTACAGTCGCAGCCCCGGCCGGATGGCCGGGGCTGCGGTTTTATTCTGCAATTTCGTCGAGGTTCAAGGTCAGATCTCCGGTGACGAGTGTGTTGTCCTGCAGGCTGCACCGCAGGCGGTAGGTATAATCGCCAAACTTATGGGCGGACATCGTTTTTCCGCCGATATCCCACATGGAATCCTCCGGCACGCGGCTGACCACGAATACACTCTGCGTGCCCGGTTCACAGTCCAGCAGTCCGTCCCGCACCGGGAACGCATCGCCCACGTCCGTATCCGTATAGCCGCTGGCGGAGACGATCCGGATCGAAGCTGCATCGACCTCCCCGTGCAGGACGGCGTCCACGTCGACGGTCATGGATACAATAAAGCAGACAGAGCGGCCCGCTTCCACGCGGAAATAGGCGCATTCACGTACCGTTCCCTGTACGGCGATATTGCTTTCAACAATTGCTTTAAAGTCCTCCTTCTGCACTACCGGTTCTTCCAGCGAAACGAGCGCGGGATCCTCCACGCGCTCCGCCGTTCCGGCCTTCCGCCCGATGATCAGGATCGCAGCTGCCGCGAGCAAAAGACAGCCCGCGATCACGCACCATTTGATCTTCCCGTTCGACTTTTTCTGATCGCTTTCCATCGCAGATTGACCTCCTTAAAATCCGGATCGCTTGACGACTGACTTCCTTCCTTTATTCCATCGCCGACAGCTTTCTGCATTCGGCGGTGATCTCTTTTTTGAGCTGCTGCATCTGCGGCTGATCGAGGTCGCGGGGATAGGCGTAATCCCGCAGGTCAAATTCGCGGATGGTGCTGTCCGGGTGCATGACGAGGATCCGCTGGCCGAGCAGCAGCGCCTCCTCCAACTGGTGCGTGACGAGGACGATCGTGCGCGGCATCTCGCTCTGCACGCGCAGCAGCTGCGCTTGCAGCTCGCCCCGGGTCAGAAAATCGAGCGAAGCGAACGGCTCGTCCATAAGAAGCAGCTGCGCCTGACTGGCCAGCACGCGCGCAAGGCCCAGCCGCTGCTTCATGCCGGTCGAAAGCTCCATCGGCGTCAGATCGGCATAGTCCTCCAGCCCGACAAGCCGGACGAACTCCGCCGCCCGCTCATACCGCTCCTCCGGCGTTTTGCCGACGCCGCAGGCCATGGCGACGTTCCGCTGCACGTTCGTCCACGTGATGACATACGGATCCGGACTGAGCATGGCGCTGTGCCAGCCCTCCGGCATGACGAGCTCGCCGGAATCCGGCTGCTCCTGCCCGGCCAGAAGCTTCAGAAGCGTACTTTTTCCGCACCCGCTGCGCCCGACGATCACGCTCAGCTCCCCAACCGGGAACGTCACGGACAGATCCCGCAGCACCTGCCGCGTGCGGCTCTCGCGCGCCTGCCCGGAAAGGACGACCTCGGTCGTGTAGGACGTATAGGATTTATTCACATGCCGCAGCGAAACTGCATCCATAAAAACGAACCTCTTTTTCTCAAATTCTTTATATTTTATCAAATTCGCTGCAAAGAAACAAGTCCTCCGGCCCGCAGATTCTCTTTCCTGCCCCCTTGCAATCGCAGCCGTGTCGGCGTATGATAGTCGCGCAATTTTTGGAATCGGAAAGGATCTTTGCCATGCGATCACCCATCAAAAGCAATCAGATCGACATGCTGCACGGCGGGCTTCTGGGCAAGCTCGTGCTGTTTGCCCTGCCGCTGGCGCTCAGCAGCATTTTGCAGCAGCTGTTCAACGCCGTGGATATCGCCGTTCTCGGCCAGTTTGCCGCCAGCGAGGATCAGGCGGCCGTCGGCTGCACGTCCGCCGTTGTCAATATGTTCCTCAATCTGTTTCTCGGCATCTCCGTCGGCGCGAATGTCGTCATCGCCACCTATCTTGGCCAGCGCGCGGATGAGCGTGTCCACGCGGCTGTCCACACGGCCATGCTGGTCGCACTGGTCAGCGGCTTTCTGATGATGGGCGTGGGGCTTGTGACCGCGCGGCCGATCCTGGAGCTGATCCAGACGCCGGACAGCGTGCTGGACAAGGCCGTTCTGTACCTCTCGATCTACTTTATCGGCATGCCGTTTATCATGGTCTATAATTTCGGGGCAGCCATCCTCCGCAGCATCGGCGATACGAACCGGCCGCTCATCTGCCTGACGATCTCCGGCGTTCTGAACGCGGGACTCAACGTGTTCCTCGTCGCTGTGTGCGGGATGAACGTGGACGGCGTTGCCATTGCGACGGTTCTTTCCAATGTGGTCAGCTGCATTGTGGTCGTGTGGATGCTCTGCCGGGAAAAGAGTTCTATCCATCTTTCGCTGCGCGAGCTGCGGTTCGACCGGGAGCTGCTTGGCAGGATGCTCGCCATCGGCCTGCCCGCGGGGCTTCAGAGCACGGTCTTCACCTTCTCCAACGTCTGCATCCAGTCGACGCTCAACTCGTTCGGCACGGACGCCGTTGCAGGCTCCGCCGCGGCGCTCAACTATGAATTTTTCTCCTATTTCCCCGTCGTCGCCTTCGGGCAGGCCGCCGTTACCTTTTGCAGCCAGAATTTCGGCGCCGGCCAGTATGACCGCTGCCGGAAGATCTTCCGGGATACGCTTCTTTTGTCGCTCGCCTGCGCGGAAGTGATGGGGCTGGCGTTCGTCTTTGGCCGGGGGCTGTTCGTCCGGTTCTTTACCGCCGATCCCGCCGTCGCGGAGTACGCCTATCTCCGGATGTGCACGCTGCTGCCGTTTTATTTTCTGGTGCCGCTGTACGAGATCGGCGGCGCTGCGCTGCGCGGCATCGGGCATTCGCTCGCGCCGGCACTGCTGACGGTGATGGGCACGTGCGTGCTGCGTCTGATCTGGGTGTTTACGGTCTGCCCGCGCTGGCCGGATTACCGCGTGCTGATGGTCGTCTACCCGATCACGTGGGCGCTGACCGGCATCGCCATCATGATCTGCTGGTTCCACTATGACCGGAAGCTTGTCAAAAAATTCCGTACCGGCCAGACGGCATAACGCTTGTCTGCGTCCGCGCGGCCTGGTATAATAAAAAAAATAACCTGTAAGGAGCCTGCCATGAACCGACTGTCCCGCTCTGTTCTTCTGATCCTTGCCCTGTGCCTGCTGTTCTGCCTGCCGGCAGCTGCGCTCTCGCCGCAGTCTGCCGCGGAGGAGTTGTCTGAGATCTCAATGTTCCGCGGCACCGACGCCGGACTGGAGCTGTCCCGTGCGCCGAAGCGCAGCGAAGCTGCCGTCATGCTTGTGCGGCTGTACGGCGCGGAGGAGGAAGCGCACGCGCTCTATGAAAGCGGCACGCTTACCCAGCCGTTTGAGGACGGGAATAACTGGGCCGCGCCGTATCTGGCGTGGCTGTACAGCTGCGGGCTGGTCAAGGGCATGAGCGAGTCGCAGTATGGCGTGAACCTGCCGTGCCGGGCAGGGGATTATGCGCTGTTCCTGCTGCGCGCGCTCGGCTATCAGGACGGCGTGGACTTTGACTGGACGGAAACAACGGCCTTTGCCGCCGCGCACGGCTTTTATCTGGACAGCCTGTTCGGCGGAACGTTCACGCGCGGCGATCTGGCGCTCATGACGTGGCTCGCTCTGCAATCCGAGTGTGCAGACGGCGAGGAGACGCTCCTACAGAGTCTGACGAAGCGCGGATCGGTCGAGCCTGAAGCGGCCAAAGCGCTGGAAGCGTCGTTCCGGGAGAGCCCTGTCCGGCTACAGGACGGGCAGCTGACGCTGGACGCCGCCGCGTGGCGTGCAGCCAGCGGGGATATGGAGCTCCGGGTCAATTTTGAATCCGGCACAGAGCTTGTCTCCGGCGAAGCGCTGCAATCGTTTGTCCGCCCGGATCGCACCGGCCGCATGGCCGTGCAGACGGACGAGGTGCAGGCGCTTGTCGCCGGCTGGGCTTCACGTTATGGGAGCTACGACACCGGCTACCGGTTCGATTCCTACGTCAAGGGCATGACGACCATCGATTTTATCAGGTGCGACTACCGCATTGACGAGCAGGCCGTCACCAAGCAGCTCCTACAGGCAATCTTGTCCATGGAATCCTGCGAGCTGACGGCGGAGCTGGCCTGCTACCGCTACGGTGCGCCGTTCGGCTTGTCCAATACATATGTGGAGGTCGATCTGGACAATCAGCAGCTGACGTTCTTCAAAAATGGCACGGTCATTGTCAACACCAACATTGTCAGCGGCAAGGTCGGCCAGTGGCATACGCCGACCGGTCTGTATGAAGCGCATAACCGACAGACGAACTGCACGCTGACGGGCGCGGACTATGAGGTCTTCGTCAAATACTGGGTCAGCGTCATCGGCGACGTCATCGGCCTGCACGACGCGTCGTGGCGCAGCGTCTTCGGCGGCGACCAGTATATTTATAACGGCTCCCACGGCTGCATCAACATCCCGGAAGCCGCTATGGCCAAAATTTTCAACAACATCGACGACGGCACGCCGGTTCTCATCTTCGGCCAGAACAAATGGTACCAGCCCGGCTCCGCCGATTCTCCCGCAACGAAAAACCCGCTTCGCGGCACCACCGCGCAGCCGGGATAACGCAAAAATGCTCCGCAGAGCTGCGGAGCATTTTTTATCTGCTTATTCAAACAGCGGACTTTTGACCGTTCCGATGGAAATATACCCATCCAGCAGCGCACGGATGTCGCTGTCCGGCGCGCACTGCTCCGGGCTGGGGCAGCTTTTGCCGAGCCGCAGAGACGTGCCGTCTGCCGTGGGCGTATAGACGTTCTGATAGAACCGGCAATGCGCGACCGTCCGGTCAAACCGGATTCCGCGGCAGTCTCCGGTTCCGCAGTCCGGGAAATTGACGTTCCAGATCTCGCCCGGCCCCAGCGGCTTTTGCAGAAGCGTCTGGATGATGCGGGGCAGGTACTGTTCCGCAGTCTGCCAGTTGTCGCTGTCGAATTTGGAAAACGCAATGGCCGGTACGCCGTTCATCACCGCTTCGAGCGCCGCGCCCATCGTGCCGGAATAGGCGATATCAAACCCGGCGTTATAGCCGAAATTGACGCCGGAAAAGACAATATCCGGCCGCTCCGGCATCAGCGCATAGATCGCCGTCTGGACGCAGTCCGCCGGTGTGCCGCCGATGGCCCACGCGGCCTGCACGGGAACCGGAAACGCGGCGCGCGCCACGGCAATCTCACCGGAGATCGTCAGCTTCTGCGACATGCCGCTGCACTGGCTCTGCGGCGCGGCGACCCAAATTTCGCCAAACTGCACAGCAGCGGCGGCCAGACGCGCAAGGCCCGCCGCCTGAATGCCGTCGTCATTGGAGATCAGAATTTTCAGCTTCTTCATCCTATCACCTCTGTTTTTTGTGTTATTCTAGCACAAAATCTGCTCCGGCTCAACTGCCGCGGCGCATGTTGTTCAGCACCTGCCGCCTTTACATTTGCGCGCGGATGTGGTAAAATTCTCAAAAGTGTTTCCCAATTTACGATCACGAAGGAGTGTACGACCATGCTGCTGCGAAATGCCGCCGATTATCTTGAACGTTCCGCTGCGCGCGTCCCGGACAAGACTGCGTTTTCCGATGCGTCCGGCGCTGTCAGCTACCGCCGGATGCTTCACGACGCACAGGCGCTCGGCACGGTGCTTGCCGCCGTTCCCGGCTGCTGCAACGCGCCCGTGGCCGTCATGATCGGCCGCACGGTGAAAAGCCTGACTGCCATGCAGGGCGTTTTGCAGAGCGGCAACTATTATGTCCCGCTCGATGAGCAGATGCCTGAAGCGCGCATGCGCCGCATCCTTGATCAGGTTCACGCACACGCCATCGTCTATACCGAGCCGAACCGCGCGGCTGCGGAAAAGCTGGCCGACTGCGCGCCGCTCGTTTCACTGGAGGAAGCCGCCGCGCACGAGCCGGATCCCGCGCTTCTGCATGCGCGGCGCGAAGAGATCCTGGACATTGACCCGGTCTATGTCCTCTTCACCTCCGGCTCCACCGGCGCGCCGAAGGGCATTGTCATCTCTCACCGCGCCATTCTGGACTTCACCGCGTGGATGACCGACTTCTGCGGCTATACCGAGCATGAGATCTTCGGCAATCAGGCACCGTTCTACTTTGATCTTTCAGGCAAGGATGTGTACCAGACGCTCTCGCTCGGCGCGAGCTGCCATATCTTTGAGAAGAAATATTTCACCTTCCCCATGCTCCTGCTCAAGGCTATGGAGGAGCAGGGCGTCACCGCGATCAACTGGGCGACGAGCGCGTTCCATCTGGTTGCGGCATCCGGCGCGCTGACGAAATACGCGCCCACGCACCTGAAAAAGGCGGCCCTCGGCGGCGAAGCGCTGCAGGCGCAGTATGTGAATCTGTGGAGATCCGCCGTGCCCGGTCTGCACGTCGTCAACATGTACGGCCCGACGGAGACGACCATCGACTGCGCCGCCATGCACCTGACGCGCGAATACCGCGACGATGAGCCAATCCCCATCGGCAGAGCCTGCCGCAACAAGCAGATCGTGCTCTTAAAGGATGATCTGACTCCGGCTGCGCCGGGAGAATCGGGCGAGATCTGCGTGCGCGGTTCCGGCCTGGCCGCGGGCTACTTTGCAGACCCGGCCAAGACCGACGCCGCCTTTATCCAGAACCCGCTCTGCCTCGATTTCCGGGACATTCTCTACCGCACGGGCGATATGGCCGTGCAGAAGGAGGACGGATACCTCTATTTCCTCGCCCGGCGCGACGGCCAGATCAAGCACATGGGCTACCGCATTGAGCTGGGCGAAATTGAGGTCGCTCTGCACAGCGTCGCCGGGATGCAGGCGGCCGCCTGTCTCTATGACGGCGCGCGCGACCGCATTCTCTGCGTCTATGCGGGCGAACCGGAAGCGGACGCGCTGGCCAAGACGCTGCGGACGCTGCTGCCCAAGTATATGCTGCCGAACCTCTATGAAAAGCTCGAGGTTCTTCCCTACAATGCCAACGGCAAGATCGACCGCGTTGCGCTGAAGGAGCGGTTTTTGCATGCAGAGGGCTGAGAGCTATGCGGCGCTCGCGCCGCTTCTGTCCGCGCAGCTGCGGCGCGGCGTTGTGACCAACTGCTTTTTGTCCGCGGAGGACTACCGGCGCGAGCTGCCGCGCGGGCTGTATTATGAGGCGCGCGGAGGCTGCCTGCTCCTGCTGCGGCAGAGACCGGGGCATTTGATTTTGAACTTTTACTTGCAGCCCGGCGGGACATTTTTCCTGCCGGATGTGCAGGCACCTGTCGTGACGGAGCTCAGCTGCCGCGCAAAGGATGCGGACGCCATGGCCGCCGCGGCAGAGCAGCTGCAAGGGCTTGGCTTTGCCGAGTGCTTCCGCCGTCTGCGGCGCACGCGGCCCGCGGTCGAGGTTTCGCACGCAGAGGAACCGGCCAATGTGCCGTTTGACGCGGTACAGGCGTTTTTATATGCGCAGTTTGACCCGCTCACGGGCTGCATCCCGCCGGAGGACGCGCTGCGCGCGGCGACTGCCGCGGGTGAACTGCTCTGCCTGACGGATGAGAGCGGCATTGCAGGGGTTCTTCATTACGCGCCCGGACGCGCGGCCTGCGAGCTGCGGCATCTGGCCGTACGCAGCGACTGCCGCGGGCGCGGCCTTGCGCAGCAGCTGCTGACGCAGATGACCGCGCGCACCGGCGGGCAGAAATGCACCGTCTGGGCGCGCGTGGGCAACACGCCCGCCGAGCGGTTTTATGAAAAGAATCAGTTCCAGCCGGACGGATGGTCTTCTGCCGTCCTGCGGCTTGGATGAAAGGAAGTTTGAACCATGAGAAAACAGATCATTGAAATCCTGAGCGAAATTTGCCCGGGCGTCGATTTTGAGACGGAGACTGCCCTCATTGACGACGGCCTGATCGACTCGCTCGACATCGTCGCCGTCGTGACCGAGCTGATGGAAGCCTTTGACGTGGAGCTTGGCGTCGACGATTTGACGCCGGAGAACTTCAACAGCGTCGAAGCGATCGAAGAGCTCATCGAGCGCAAGCAGAACTGAGATGTCGTTTGCATCCCTGTCCTTCGTCGCGCTGGCCGCACTGAGTGTCGTTCTCTATTACCTCGTCCCGAAGCGCGGGCAGTGGCTCGTCCTGCTGCTGGCGAGCATGGTGTTTTACGTGTCCGGCGGAGTCAAAAGCGCGGCGTGGCTCGTGCTCGTCGCCGGGATCACGTGGCTGACCGGTCTGCTGCTCGCCCGCCAGAATGCCCGGCCTGCACCGGATAAGGACGCGAAGGCCGCTGTGCGCCGCGCGAAAAAGCGCATCTGCGCCGTCTGCGCCATCCTGTGCTTCGGGCTTTTATACCTCATGAAGTACTGGAACTTCACCGTTTCCGCGCTTCCGTCCGCCATCGGGGACACGCTTCCCCGGTGGGATTTTGTCGTGCCGCTGGGCCTGTCCTATTTTATTTTTCAGGCCGTCGGCTATGTCATCGACGTCTACCGCGGAAAGACGCAGGCACAGCGGAACCCGCTCAAATACGGCCTGTTCGTCTCCTTCTTCCCGCAGATGGTGCAGGGGCCGATCAGCCGCTATGACCAGCTCGCGCCGCAGCTGATGGCCGAGCGGACGCTCGACTGGCGCGATCTCAAGTTCGGTATCCAGCTTTGCCTGTGGGGTTACTTCAAAAAGCTCGTCATCGCTGACCGGGCCGCCGTGCTGGTCAATGCCGTCATCAAGGACAACTGCCCGTATGGCGGTGCGGTCATTGCAAGCGGCATCCTGTTCTACTGCATCCAGCTCTACTGCGATTTTTCCGGCGGCATCGACATTACCCGCGGCGTGGCACGCCTGTTCGGCATTGACATGGCGGAGAATTTCCGCCGCCCGATCTTTGCGACCTCCCTCACGGACTATTGGCGGCGCTGGCACATTACGCTGGGCGCGTGGATGCGGGACTATGTGTTCTATCCCATTTCGCTCTCCAAGGCGTTTGGCCGCCTGTCCCGCTGGGCGCGCACGCATATTGGCGGCACCGCGGGCAAGATCTTTGCCACATCGCTGGCCACGTTCATCGTGTATTTTATCATCGGCATCTGGCACGGGGCCAACTTCCGCTACATTGCCTTTGGCCTGTGGAACGGCGTGCTCATCACGGCGTCCCTGCTTCTGGAGCGGACATTCCTGCGGTGGAAATCTACCCTGCACGTGAACGATAAATCCGCCGGCTGGCGCGTGTTCATGACGCTGCGGACGGCGCTTCTGGTGTTCATCGGCCGGTACTTTACGCGCGCGCCGCGCCTGCGGAGCGTGTTTACGCTGCTGAAGACCACCATTCTGCACCCGCAGCCGTCGCAGCTGCTGGACGGGACGCTTCTGTCCCTCGGACTTGCGAAGACGGATTTTCTCGTCATTGCGCTGGGACTGGCTGTCCTTCTGACGCTCGAGTGCATGCAGGAGCGCGGCGTGCAGATCCGCGCGGGGCTGGAAAAGAAGTCCGGCTTTGTGCAGTGGGCAGCCATGACGGCGCTGCTGCTGGCGGTGTTCCTGCTCGGGGTGTTCCGCGCGGGCTATATCCCGTCCGGGTTTATCTACACGCAGTTCTAAGGCGGTGATGCAATGAGTTCTAAAAAATGGGTGCTGGTCTTTCTCGTGACCGTTTTCGTGCTGACGGCGCTGCTCGCCGGGCTGAACCTTGCTGCCGATCCGTTCGGCGCGTTCGGGGATAAGCTGCTGCACTGGTTCTCCTATGACGAGACGAACAATCCCCGCGTGGCGAAGTTCACATATCTCGAGCAGCACCACGAGGACTACGATTCCTATATCCTCGGCTGCTCGTCGACCAGCTCGTTCCCAGTGGACGGGTTCAATGAGCTGTATAACGCGCGCTTTTATAACCTCATCATGTACGGCGCGGACATGCGTGACTGTGAGAAGATCACACAGTATCTGCTTGAAAACTACACAGTCAAAAACCTTGTCCTGAACGTCTATCTTGACAACGGTCTGGAATACGACGAGGAATCCGACCGGCTGACCAAGAATCTTCACTATAAGGAAGATCCCGACACGTCCGCGCTTTCTTATTACACGCGCTATCTCTTCGCCGACCCGCGCTATGCCCTCGCCAAGCTCAAGGCCCTGCGCACCGATACCATCCTGCCGCAGACCTTCGACGTCTTTGACGAACAGACCGGCTGCTATGACAAGCGCGTACGCGACGCGGAGCCGATCGGAAGCGAAGAAGCCTATCTGCAATCCTATCCGGTCTTTACCGATTACCCGCGCCAGTCCCTGTCCCTGCCGCACACCGAAGACTGCATGAAAAGCGTCGCGGCGATCCGGGACATGTGCGAGGCGGCGGGCGTCAAACTTGTCGTCGTGGCCGGGCCGGTCTATGCCGAGTATCTGAAAAACTATCAGGCAGAGGATATCGCGCAGTTTTATCAGTCTCTGGCTGCTGTCACGCCGTTCTGGGATTTTTCCTCCAGCAGCGTCAGCTGTGAACCGCGCTATTTCTACGACGGCACGCACTTCCGCAATAACGTCGGCGAAATGATGTGCGCGAGGATCGCCGGGCGGACGGAGCTGTGGATGCCGGACGATTTCGGCACATATGTGACCGCCGAGACCCCCGCGGGCTACTTTACAGACGTCCTACAGCCGTCTGCACTGCCGGCTTTGGAGATCAGTGCGCAGGTGCCGATCCTCATGTACCACCACCTGTCCGAGGATGTGACAAACGACGAAATGGTCTCGCCGGAGCAGTTTGAAGCGCAGATCCGCGCGCTCAGCGAAGCAGGCTATACCGGCGTTTCCTTTGACGAGCTGCAAGGCTACGTCCTGCACGGCGAGCCGCTGCCGGAAAAGCCGGTCGTTATCACCTTTGACGACGGATATCTGAGCAATTACACCCTTGCCTACCCGATTTTGCAGAAATACGGCATGAAAGCGACCATTTTTGCGATCGGCGTCTCGTTCGGCAAGGATCATTACAAGGACACGGACTACGCCATGACGCCGCATTTCGGCGCGGCGGAAGCGAAGGAGATGACCGATTCCGGTCTCATCTCCATCCAGAGCCACACCTATGACATGCACCAGTGGCCGCCGTATGAAGATGGCTCTGCCGCCGTGCGCGAGAATATCCTCCCGCTCGCGGGCGAACCGGAGGAAGCGTATGTGCAGGCGCTGACCGAGGACTTTACAAAGAGCCGCGCGCAGCTGGAGGACGCGACCGGGCAGCCGGTCGATGTGCTGGCTTATCCCGCCGGGCAGTATTCCACGCTCGCACAGGTGACGTTACAGGAGCTTGGCGTCCACGTGACGCTCTCGACCAATCCGGGCGTCAACACCGTCGTCAAGGGCCTGCCGCAGACGCTCTATGCCATGCTCCGCTTCGGCATCACCGACAATATCACCCCCGAAGCCCTGCTGACGCTGATCGGTGTATGAAATAACAGAACAAAAACACGTCCGGAAGCCATGCTTCCGGACGTGTTTTGTTCTGGATAAAATCAGGCGGTCGTGCGCTTGGCGGCGCGCTTGGATGCGCCGGAGAAGTCGCCGTAGACCATGGCGCCGGTCGGGCAGACTTTGGCACATTCGCCGCAGCCGGTGCAGACGTCCCAGTTGATCCGGGCGAGAAAATTATCGACCGTGATCGCGCCGTGCGGGCAGGTCTTTTCACACTTGTGGCAGCCGATGCAGCCATTGGAGCAGACCTTACGGGTGTAGGGGCCGTTGTGCAGGCTCGAACAGATGACTTCGGTGCGGATGACGTCGGGGACGACCTCGATGATCTTCTGCGGACAGGTCTGCGCGCAGATGCCGCAGCCGATGCACTTGGGCTGGCTGACGAAGGCGATGCCGTCGCGCATGGAGATCGCCTGCTGCGGACAGGCCTTGGCGCAGTCGCCGAAGCCCATGCAGCCGAAGATGCATTTGCCGCGGCCGCCGTAGAAGATCTTCGCCGCCGCGCAGGACTGGATGCCGCGGTAATCGGCCTTGACCGAGGTCGCTTCGCACGTGCCCGCGCACTGGACGACAGCGATCTTCTCAACAACGTCTTCCGCTGCGACGCCGAGCAGCGCAGCGATCTTTGCTGCAACGGTGTCTGCGCCGGGGACGCAGAGATTGGTCTTGGTGCCGGGCTCCAGCAGCGCCTTGGCATAGCCGTCGCAGCCGGTGTAGCCGCACGCACCGCAGTTTGCGCCAGGCAGACATTCGCGGATCTCGGTGAAGCGGGTATCCTCCTTGACGGCCATCACGCTGGAAGCGACGGCAAGTCCGACGCCGCAGATGAGACCGATGATCGTAACAGCCAGAATCGGGATCAGAATTTCCATGGTGCCGCCTCCTTAACCGAACAGCCGGTCAATGATGCCGGTCAGTCCGAAAAATGACAGGGAAACGATGGCCGCGGAGATCAGGGTAATGGGCAGTCCCTCAAAGCTCTTGGGCGGCTCCGCTTCCTCCACGCGCGACCGGACGCCGGAGAACAGCACCATCGCAAGGAAGAAGCCAAGGCCGCAGCCGAGGGCGGTCAGGAGTGCTTCGCCGTAGTTCATGCCGTCGGAGATGACGTTCATCGTGACGCCCAGAACGCCGCAGTTGGTGGTGATGAGCGGCAGATAGACGCCGAGGGATTTGTGCAGCGCGGGGACATAGCGCTTGAGGACGATCTCGACCAGCTGGACGAGGGCGGCGATGACCAGAATGAAGACGACCGTCTCCATATAGGTGAAATCGACCTTACCGGCCAGCAGGAAATGATAGATCGGCCACGTGACGGCGGTCGCCAGCACCTCGACGAAGATGACAGCCAGCGACATGCCGGTGGCCTGGTCGAGCTTCTTGGAGACGCCGAGGAACGGGCAGATGCCGAGGAACTTGACGAGCACGTAGTTATTCGTGATCGCGGCGGTCAGGATGACAAGGATCATGGTTTTCATTTCTCAGCCGCCTCCTTTCCTTCGCAGGCACCCTTGCCGCAGCCCGGGCAGCCGGCGCAGCCAAATTCTTTCTTCTTGATGGCCTTGCCCTTGGAGATCTTGTTGATGAGCGCGATCATGCAGCCGAACACGAAGAAGCCGCCCGGCGCCATGGTCAGGATACCGATGGGGTTGTCGTGGAACCAGGGGACGGGGTAGCCGCAGAACGTGCCCGCGCCGAGCGTCTCACGGATGGCGGCCATGGCGCAGATGGCAAGTGTGAAGCCAAGGCCCATGCCCGCGCCGTCAATCGCAGAATCGATGACGCCGTGCTTGCTGGCGTACATCTCGGCGCGGCCGAGAATGATGCAGTTGACGACGATCAAGGACAGATAGACGCCGAGCGACTGGTACAGACTGAAGGCATAGGCTTCCATGACCAGCTCGACCACGGTGACGAAGCCTGCGATGACGACAATGTAGCACGGGATGCGCACCGGATCCGGCACGACCTTGCGGATGGCGGAAATGGCCATGTTGGACAGGATCAGAACGGCGGTGGCGGCAATGCCCATGCCGAAAGCCGCGACGATCGAGGTGGAGATCGCCAGCGTCGGGCACGTGCCGAGGACGAGGACGAGGACGGGGTTTTCCTTGATGAGACCCTTCAGAAAGTTCTGTAATTTACTCATTTCTGCCCCTCCTTTACAAGCTCGAACGCTTCAAACGCCGTCTCCACGCAGCCGCGGTAGGCGGTGGAGGTGATGGTCGCGCCGGAGATGGCGCTGACGCCGGAGAGGGAAGCATCCTGCCCGGCATACTGGCCGGTATAGCTCTCGTTTGCCGTCTGGCCGCCGAGCGTCGTCGTCTCAGACGAGACGTCCATCGTGCGGCAGGTGCGGATGAGACCGTCGCTGCCGATGACGCAGAGCACCTGAATGGTGCCGCCGAAGCCCTTGCCCTCGACGGTGAAGAGATAGCTGACGGGAGCGCCGGACGCGTCCAGCGCGGTGTAGGCGTTCACGACACTGTCGGGAAGCGCCGACTCGATCGGCTCGAAGGAAGCCGCTTCCGGCACGGCGTCCAGCCGGGCCTGCTGCTCGCGCGCGGCGGCGTTGGCGGCTGACACGGGCGCGGTGAAGTGGTTGACGACAGCGAGCGCTGCTGACGTCAGCAGACAGATCACGACGAGAACCACGATGGATTTCCGGATTTCCTGCGTGTTTTTCATGCCTTTGCACCTCCAAACGGCTTGCTCGCAGTCCACTTGGACAGGTACGGCGTCAGGATGTTCATGAACAGGATCGCGAACGATACGCCTTCGGCGTAGCTGCCGTAGAAGCGGATCAGGCAGGTCAGGATGCCTGCGCCGATACCGAAGAGCGCGCGGCCCCAGGGCGTCTGCGGCGCGGTCACATAATCGGTTGCCATGAAGAACGCACCGAGCAGCAGACCGCCGGACAGGATCTGCCGGGCAGCGTCCTGACCAAGGATCAGCGACAGAACGAAGACCGTGCCGATGAAGCTCACGGGCGTGTGCCACGTGATAACGCCGCGGATGAGAAGATACGCACCGCCCAGCAGCAGCGCCAGCGCGCACGTTTCACCGATGCAGCCGCCGTGATTGCCGAGCAGCAGCTGCATAAAATCGGGCGACTGCCCGGCGGCCAGCTGTGCCAGCGGCGTTGCTGAGGAGACCGCGTCCGGGAAGACCCATGCGGTCATGGTCTTGGAGAAGGACAAAAACAGAACGATTCTGCCGACAAGGGCGGGATTGGCGAAGTTTTTGCCGATGCCGCCGAACAGCTGCTTGACGGCGACGATGGCCACGAGACAGCCGAACACGGCCTGCCACAGCGGGATCGTGACCGGCAGATTGTAGGCCAGAATGACGCCCGTCACCACGGCGGACAGATCGCCGATGGTGGACGGCTTATGGCAAAGCTTTTCAAAACCCCACTCGAAGAAGACGCACGCAGCCGCGCATACGGCCGTGATGAGCAGCGCCCGCCAGCCGAAGATGACGACGGCGGCGATAAGCGCCGGACACAGGGCGATCAGAACGTCGCCCATGATCTTGCGGGTCGTTGCGCCGGAGTAGATATGCGGGGAAGCGGAAATTATGAGATTCATTTCTTGACGGCCTCCTTTCCGGCGTCCAGCTTTTCGCTCTGCGCCTTGCGCCATGCGGCGAGCTTCGCCTTGGCAAGCTTATTGGTCTGCACCAGCGGCCGGTGGGCGGGGCAGCCGAACGAGCAGCAGCCGCACTCCATGCAGAGATTGACCTTCAGCTCCTGCAGCTTTTCCATGCTGCCGGCGTTGTAGGCCGATTCGATCTGCGACGGCATGAGCCGCAGCGGACAGTGGCGGATGCAGCGGCCGCAGCGGATGCAGGCGGTCGGCTCGGGCAGGGCAGCGTCCTTTTCCGTCAGCGCGAGGATGGCGTTGGTGTTTTTCAGGACGGGTTGGTCGAGATCCGGCACGGCAATGCCCATCATCGGGCCGCCGTAGAGCACCTTCTTCGGCTCCTCGCAGAAGCCGCCGCAGGCTTCAAACACGTCGCCGATGCGCATGCCGATGGGGACAATGACGTTCTTCGGCTTGGCGACGGCGGAGCCGTCGACCGTGATGCACTTTTCAACGAGCGGAATGCCAGTCTTGCAGTACCGCGCGATGTTGGCGAGCGTGGTGCAGTTGAGGACGATCGCGCCGACATCCAGCGGGAGCTTGCCCTCGGGGACGACCTCGCCGATGGTGTTGTAGATCAGCACCTTCTCGCCGCCCTGCGGGTAGAGCGATTTGAGGGGGCAGACCTCCATGCCCTGTTCGTCCTTGACGAGCTTGCGGTAGGTGCGGATACAGACGGGCTTGTTGTCTTCGATCGCGAAGATCACGCGCCTGACCTGTAGGAAGTGCTGCACCAGCCGTGCACCCTCGAGAACCTCCTGCGAGCGGTCGAGCATCGTGCGGGTGTCGGAGGTGATGTACGGCTCGCACTCCGCGCCGTTAATGATGACGGCCTTGACCTGCTCCAGATTCTTGACGGTCAGCTTGACGACGGTCGGGAAGCCCGCGCCGCCGAGACCGACAAGTCCGCTCTCACGGACGGCGTCAAGGAAGTCCTGCATGGTGTCGAGCTTTGGCGGATGCAGCTCCTCCAGAAGCTCCTGCCTGCCGTCGGCTTCAATGACGACGGTCTGCATCAGACGGCCGCTGGAGGCGACTGCCTGATTGATCTTTTTGACGGTTCCGGATACGCTGGCGTAGATGGGCGCGGAGACGAAGCCGCCGGCCTTGCCGATGAGCTGCCCGACCTTGACGGTGTCTCCGGGCTTGACGACCGGAATGGCGGGCGCGCCGATGTGCATGGACATCGGGATCTCCACCGTTTCCGGGATGGGCAGGCGCAGCGCGGCCAGCTCCGCGGTATATTTGCGGTTCGGCACATGCACGCCGTGCATTTTAGGTCTCATCCGTTTGTTTCCTCCTCTTACTCGTTTTTACCGGGACGAATCCGGCTTTGCGCAGGCGGCTGAGAATCAGCTGTGCGCAAAGTCCGGTAAGGGCTCCGGAAGCTATCGCTGCCAGTATCAGAACCGGCAGGTAATACCATACTGCGCGGGTCGCGGCAATGACGGACGCCGCAGCCAGCTGTCCGAGATTGTGCGTGATGGCGCACAGCACGCTCCGGACCCACAGCTGCGGGCCGTGCAGCGGCCGCCGCAGGGCGAGCATCACCGCATACGCGGCAAGTCCGCCCGCCAGACTGTAAAGAAGCGCGGAGAGCTGACCGGTGATCATGCTCCCCAGCACCACGCGGACCAGAAACAGGCCGAAGGCCCAGCCCGGCCCGAGCGCTTCCATGGTGAACAGCGTAAAGATATTGGAAAGCCCGGGCTTGATGCCGGGGATCATGGTCAAGGGCGGCAGCTGGCTTTCCAGGACGAACATGACGAGCGCCGCAGCAGTCAGAACGGCGGTCAGCGTCAGCTTGCGAAGCTTCATGAAAGACCTCCCGTTCCGCTGATGGCATCGACGCCGGCGCTGCCGTGCAGCCACTGCACGGACAGATGGTTCGGCAGACAGACGATCGGCCCGCCATGCTCGGCGAGCGGCCCGTGCAGCACGCAGAGCTGATCCGGGCAATCGGCATGCGTGATGCGGATCTCGCCGCCGGAGACGGTAATGACATTCTCGCCCACAGGGCCGCTGACGCGCAGCTGCGTGTTCTGCCGCGGGTCAAGCTGCGCGATGAGCTGCCCGTCCTGATAGACGGCGGCGAGCCTCGCCTGCCGCCCCGGCAGCAGCCAGATAAGCAGGCACGCGGCGGCCAGCGCCGCGAAAATCAGGATCCATGTTCTTTGCTTCATGATCCGATCACCTGAAACGCACGCTCGGAGCGGTAGCTGCCGGAAAGGCCGGGCGTCAGCCAGACGCTGCCGTCCTGTAACATCCAGACGGCTTCAAAGGGGAGCGCACCGGAGCGCCAGAGCGCCTGCCCTTCGTCAAAGCCCATAACGAACAGGGCTGTGGACAGGGCGTCGGCCAGCGTATCGTCTTCCGAAACAACGCTGACGGAAAGAAGTCCACTCTCGGCGGGGCAGCCGGTTTTCGGATCGAGAATATGATGGTAGCGCACGCCGTCCTGCTCAAAATAGCGCTGATAGCCGCCGGAGGTGACGACGCACGCGTCGCGGATGGACAGAATGCCGAAATATGTATCAGGATTCTGCGGATCCTGAAGGCCGACCTGCCAGTCGCTGCCGTCTGGTTTGGCGCCGACGGCAGCAATGTTGCCGCCCAGCGAGAGGATCGCTGAGCGGACGCCTGCGTCCGTCAGGAGCTTCCGGAGCTGCCCGGCGGCGTAGCCCTTGGCAATGCCGCCGAGATCGAGCTGTGTGCCGGGCTGCAGGGTGACGCGGCAGCCGTTCACGCTGACGCGGGATGCGCCGGTCACGGCAAGAAGCGAGCGCAGCTCCTCCGCGTCCGGGACGCGGTAAGCTCCGCCGGAAAAGCCCCATGCGAGGCTCAGGGGATAGAGCGTCGGGTCATATGCGCCGCCGGTCGCCTCGGAAAGATCGAGCGCCGTCTGCACCAGCGCGGCGGTCTCGGCGCTGACGGTCAGCTGTCCTGCGCGGTTGCAGCGGGCAAGCTCTGCCTCGGGCGCCTGACAGGAAAAAAGCCGCTCCAGCCGGTAGATCTCTTCTTCCGCCGCTTGCAGGGCATCGTCCGCACCGGAGCCGTAGGCCGTGGCCTGCATGACAGTGTCCATGGCGAAAAATTCGCGCGAGCTGCCGGCGTCTGCGCAGCCGGTCAGCAGCAGGAGTGGCAGGCAGAAAATAAGAAGAAGCTGGAAATGTTTCATAGAAAGATGGTTGTGCAATCCGGTGCAGTCCTTTCGCCGGACGGCCGGATACGCCGCCGGTATACATAGGTTTAAGATAACAGACTTTTTGAAAAAATCAAGTTTTTTCTGATTTTCTGTTCATTTTGACGGACTTTCAACGGATAAAATCGACACAAATATATCGATATAAAACTGCATATAGGCAATCATAAAAATCATATAAAGCAAAAATCAAACCATTTCGTGGGAAACGGCGCGATTCAGGCGGAATTGTGATACTGCGGCGAACAAAAAACAAAACGACTGCGCGATCCGCACAAAAAGAGCGGATCGGGCAGTCAGATGGACGATAGGATGGGATCGTGCCCGAATGGCGGCGCGTCCCTTGAAGCTTACAGTACTTTGCTCAAAAAATCCTGTAGACGGGGATTCTGCGGGTGCTCAAAAATGGCCTCCGGGGTGCCCTGTTCGACAAGCTTGCCGTCTGCCATGAACAGAACGCGGCTGCCGACCTCGCGGGCGAAGCCCATCTCATGCGTGACGACGACCATCGTCATGCCGTCGCGCGCCAGCTCCTTCATGACCTCGAGCACCTCGCCGACCATTTCCGGGTCGAGCGCGCTCGTCGGTTCGTCGAAGAGCATGACCTCCGGCTCCATCATGAGTGCGCGGACGATGGCCACGCGCTGCTTCTGGCCGCCGGAGAGCTGGGCGGGATAGGCGCTGCCGCGGTCGCCGAGACCGACGCGCTGCAAAAGCTTCAGCGCCTGCGCTTCCGCGTCCTGCTGCGATTTGTGCAGCAGCTTCATGGGCGCGAGCGTCATGTTGCGCAGGATGGTCATATGGGGGAAGAGATTGAAATGCTGGAACACCATGCCCATCTTCTGCCGGTGGAGGTTAATGTTGCAGCGCTTGTCGGTGATATCCACGCCGTCAAAGAGGATCTGCCCGCCGGTCGGAACCTCGAGCAGGTTCAGGCAGCGCAGGAACGTGGATTTGCCGGAGCCGGACGGGCCGATCACAACGACGACCTCGCCCTTTTTGATGTCAACGGAAACGCCGTCGAGTGCCTTGATGGGCGTCGTGCCGGGGAAATGCTTTTTGAGATCCTGAACACGGATCAGAACGTCAGTGGTCACTGCTGCGCAGCCTCCTTTCCAGCTTGCTTACCAGATGCGAGAAGAATACGACCATGATGAGGTACAGCGCCGCGACGATCAGCAGCGGCATGGCCTGAATGTAGGTCTGCGAGCGGATGATCTCGCCGCCCTTGGTCAGGTCGTTGACGGCCACATAGCAGGCGACCGAGGTCTCCTTCAGAAGGACGATGAACTCGTTGGCCAGCGCGGGCAGGACGTTTTTGAGCGCCTGCGGGATGATGATGTAGAGCATGGTCTGCGCGAAGTTGAGACCAAGGGAGCGGCCGGCTTCGTTCTGCCCCTCGTCGACGGCCATGATGCCGCCGCGGATGATCTCGGCGACGTAAGCGCCGGAGTTGATGCCGAACGTCAGCATGGCGACGGGCGTGCCGTCACGCGCGGTGGAGAAGATGACGAAGAACATAATGAGAATCTGGATCATGACCGGCGTGCCGCGGATGACGGTCAGATAGACCTTGCACAGCCAGTCGGCGATGTTCAGAAGCACCCGGCCGACGCCGGGGCGCATGGTCTCATGCGTTTTGTCATGGGTCGAGCGGATGATCGCGACGATCGTGCCGATCAGAATGCCCAGAAGCACGGCAGCCAGTGCGATCTGAAGCGTGTTTCCCAGACCCTTTACGATATATTTCCAGCGATCCTTGGTGATAAAGCAGGTGATAAAGTCCTTTTCGACCTTTGCAAACCAGACTGCCAACTGTGCAAACCATTTAGACATGGGCAGTGCGCTCCCTCTTTTCTATCGATTTATAACGGTAAAAGTACACAGCAGCGGGGCGGAGCATGGCTCCGTCCCGTTGCGAAGTTTCAACAATTATAATATTACTTGCCGATGTACTTGTCAACGATGGACTGCAGCGTGCCGTCGTCCTTCAGCTCGGTCAGAGCCGCGTTGATCTTGTCCAGCAGATCGGTGTTTTCCTTGGCGATGGCGATGGCGTAATCCTCAACGGCATATTCGGTGTCGAGGATGTGCAGACCTTCATTGGCGGCAACCAGAGCCTTGGCCGGTTCATTGTCGAGGATGACGCAGTCGACCTGACCGTTCTTCAGTGCTTCCACGGCGTCGGTCGTCTTGCCGAAGGACTTGACGGTGCCGAGACCGGCGTCTTCGATGTCGGACGTGGCATAGATGAAGCCCGTGGTGCCGGCCTGCGTGCCGACGACGGTGTTGGCGCCGTCTGCGAACAGATCATCGACAGAGGTGATGGCGCTGTCGTCCTTGACGATGACGACCTGCACGCCGGTGGCGTAGGAATCGGAGAAGTTGACCTGCTCCTTACGCTCGTCGGTCACGGTCATGCCGGCCATGCCCATGTCGTACTTGCCGGTCTGAACACCGGGGATGATGGAGTCAAAGGCGATATCGGTGACTTCCAGCTCCATGCCGAGCTTGGCGGCGATGGCCTGCGCGACTTCCACGTCGATGCCGACGATGGCGTCGCCGTCATAGTACTCATACGGCGGGAAGGTCGCTTCGGTGGCCATGGTCAGCTTGCCGGAAGCGGCGGTGGAATCAGCGGTTTCTGCGGGCGCTTCGGTCTCGGCGGCAGAATCGGCGGTATCCTTGGATGCGGTGGAGGTGCAGGCGGCCAGCGCCAGCACCATCATGGCTGCAAGCAGCAGCGCAATCAGCTTTTTCATTGTTTTTTCCTCCTGTATGCGATATGCATGTGTTTGTGTTTTGTATGCTCATAATTATACGCACGTTATGCATATTGTCAAGCGAAATTGAATAAAAAACCGCACAAGAGTGGCGGAAAAAGAGCCATGAAAGCGGACAAGTTGCACAAGTGTTCGGCGAAGTCGCAAAAATACAGGAAACACGTGGGAAAATACGCATATTTTTCGGGTGAAAACAAAATGGATATATACACAAAATGTGCATGCAAAAGCACCCCGGACGGCTGTCCGGGGTGCGGAAGAAGCGGAAACTCAGAAGCGCAGGCTGCCGGAAGTGATGCACTGGCCGGATTTGCGGTCAAAGAGCATGATCTGGTCACCGGTGATGGAGAGCGGAACCTCCGTGCCGATGGTGAACAGCGAGCTGCCGAAGATCACGCCGGTCAGCAGGAAGCCGCCCACGCGAACCTTGATGGTCGACTCCATGCCGGTGGGCATGGCGCCGTAAATTTCGCCGCGGAGCTTGCTGGAGTCGGCGATGTCGAGGAACTCCGGCCGGATGCCGAGGACAAGATCGTCATTGCTGGGCGCGGGCGCGTCCTGAAGGGAATCGTCCTCCTCGTCGACCTTGGCGATATGATAGCGGAAGACCTCGTCCTTGTTGCCCTTTTCGACGTAGCCCTTTTCCTTGGCCTTTTCTTTGCGCGCGGCGGCCTTGTCAGCGTCAGCCTTGTCGCGGGCGGCGAACCATGCGGCAAGATCGATGGGCTTTGCCGGGCAGAACGACGCCTGAATCCCGCCGAGGATCGTCATGGGGATGGAGCCGTCCGCGGCCTGGCGGCCCTTGGCTTCGACAAAGTTGATGGACGGATTGCCGACAAAGTCGGCGACAAACAGGTTTGCCGGGTGATGGTAGACGTCCAGCGGCGCTTCGTACTGCTGTAAAACGCCGTTGTTGATCAGGCAGATCTGCGTGGCGAGCGTCATGGCTTCCATCTGGTCGTGCGTGACGTAGACGAAGGTGGAGCCGGTCTCGACGTGCAGGCGCTGCAGCTCGTAGCGCATTTCCAGACGCAGCTTCGCGTCGAGGTTGGAAAGCGGCTCGTCCATGAACAGAACCGTGGGCTCCGGTGCGAGCGTTCTCGCGATGGCCACGCGCTGCTGCTGACCGCCGGAAAGCTCCGCCGGGTAGCGATCCATGAACATGCCGATCTTGACGATGCGGCTGACGCGGCGGACGGTGAGGTCGATCTCTTCCTTGGTGAGCTTGCGCACCTGCATGACGGGCTCGCCGTCTTTGCACCAGCGGTATTCCTCATCCAGCGTGCAGCCGGCGTCCTGCGCAGCCTTGTGCGCGGATTCCGCCCGGGCTTCCAGCGCGGCGATCTCCGCGTGGCAGTCCTTTTTGGATTCCAGATGATAGTCAAACAGCTTCTTCGCCGTATACTGCGAGAGGGTGAACGCGTCGATGAGCTTCAGAACGGCCTTCTTTTCCTCCAGCTTGCCGTCCTTGTCGCGGCATTCGTCCAGAACGGCTGCGACGTCGGCAGGCGTCTTCAGGATCTGCGCCAGCCGGGCGGCGTTTTTCGACTCGAAGTCGATCTTCGCCATCGGCTCTTTGATGTTGGACAGGCCGAAGGAGATGTTTTCATAGACGGTCATGTTGGGCCAGAGCGCATAGTTCTGGAACAGGAAACCGACCTTGCGCTTGTTGGCCGGAACGTTGATGCCGAGATCGCTGTCAAAGACGACCGTGTCGCCGATGGTGATGCGGCCGCTGGTCGGTGTTTCCAGACCGGCGATCATGCGCAGCGTTGTGGTCTTGCCGCAGCCGGACGGGCCGAGCAGCGTGACGAACGCGTTGTCGGCGATGACAAGGTTCAGATCCTCGACGGCATAAAATTTGCCCCAGCGCTTTGTAACGTGTTCAAGTTTGATTTCAGGCATGTGTTTATCCTCCTATTCCCTTGTCGAGACTTGCGCCCGTGATTTTGTTGACGAGGGTGTTGCAGACCAGAATGGTGATAATCAGGATCAGGTTGATGCCGCTGGAGAAGGCGTAAAGCCCCATCTCGTCGAAGTAGTCGAGCGTCGTCGAGAGGATGAAGCCCTGCACGCACAGCAGCATGAACAGCGACAGCTCACGCAGGCACGTCATGAACGGCAGCAGGAAGCCGGAGATGATCGAGGATTTCTGGATGGGGATGATGATGCGCGTCATGCGCTTGAACCACGGGATATCCTGAATGATGGCGGCTTCCTCAATTTCGCCGGACAGCTGGAGCATGGAGTTGAGCGAGCTGCGGCTGGCGAACGGGATATATTTGACCGTGCCGACGATGATAAGGAGCGTATACGTGTTGAAGAGGTTCAGCTTCTCCGTCGAGAACAGGATGAAGAATGCGACGCCCACGGCGATGGACGGCATCAGATACGGCAGGAACGCGACGGAGTTCACATAGTTGGCCCAGCGGCTGCGGCGGCATTTCGAGACCGCGTAGCCGATCATCGTGCCGATGGAGCCGGCCAGCAGCGCGCAGGCGACCGAGACAAGGATCGTGCCCTTGAACGCCCGCCAGATCGTCTCGTTGTAGAGAATGCCCTTCTGGCCGTACATGCCGTTTTCAGTGACGTTTTCGGACGTGATCCACCACTTTGTCGTCAGGTTCGACGCGTCGCCGGTGTACAGGAACGAATAGTCGCCCGGGTTCGGCAGGAAGGTCTCGAATGCAAAGGAGATAATGGGGAAGATGCTCGTGAAGAACGTGAGGATCACGAGGATCAGCGCGATCACGACGCGGCCAGTTTTGCCGAGGGTGATCTTGGAGATCTGGCCGGATTTGCCGGTGACAGTCGTGTAGTTTTTGCGGCTCTTGAGGGACATCTGGTTCAGCAGCATGATCGCCACGCCGAAGACCATCATGATGATGGCCAGAATGCTCGCTTCGCCCGTGTACTTGGAGTTCATCGAGACATATTTGGTCGAAAGCGTGCTCAGACCCAGATAGTGCGGAACAGGGTAGGAGCCCATGGCGCTGCCGAAGACGAGCAGGATCGTGGACAGGATCGCGGGCTTGACCATCGGGAGCGTGATGCGGAACATGGTCTTCCACTTGGGCGTGTCCAGAATGGTCGCGGCTTCCTCAAGGTTCGCGTCCATGTTGCGGAAGATGCCGCCGATCAGGATATAGGCGAACGGCGCGTAGTGAAGGCCCAGAACCATCAGGCTCGGGAACAGGCCCTTGCACCACCACATCGGCATGTTGACGCCGAACAGGGCGGCGAGCAAACCGTTGGATGTGCCGGTGACGGCGTTGGAGTTGAACAGGTTCTGCCACACGACGGCGAGCGTCCACTGCGGCATGATATAGGGGAAGATGAAAATAGAGCTCAGGTATTTCCGCCACGCAAGGTCGGTGCGCGTGATCAGAAACGCGAACAGCCCGCCGTAGAGGATGGACACCACGCACGTGCCGACGGCGAGCAGGACGGTGTTGAGAAGCGGCGTCCAGAGGTTCGTCTTGGCCATGCGGCTGGTGAAAAGGTCGACGTAGTTGACGGTCGTGTAGCCGGATGCCTGCCCGGTCAGATGGGCGTCGATGGTACCGGCGTGAATTTTGAAGGTATCCTCCACGATGGCAACGATCGGCGCGACCGTGGTGAAGGTCAGAACAATGCCAAGCAGCAGCAGAATGACGTTGTACGGCTTGGAAAAGAAGGTCTTGACCTTGTTGAGCACAATGGTGCTCCTGCTGGCGCGGAGGGTAGTGGGTCTGCTCATGGCTTCCTCCTCTTTTCTCGGATTTGAAGGGACAGGGTGATAGGGGATTGGAAATGCTGTTTCCTGTAGTGGCCGATGCCCACATCGGCCCATCCGTACAGCCCTGTAATGGGGCGGAACGGGCCGATGTGGGCATCGGCCCCTACAAAAGCACCAATGAAACAGCGTTTTTGCAAAGGCGCCCTTGGATGCGCGATCCAAGGGCGCCGGAAGGGATAGTGTAAAGCTTAGCCCGCGGAATACTTGGTCAGCATTTCGATCCAGCTGCCGACGGTGAAGGCGACGTCTGCGCAGTATTCCGGATCCTCCAGAACCAGCTTGCCGTCGTTGGTCCACCATTCGTAGCCGCGGTCGTTCTTGGCTGCGAACTCAACGGTCGTGCCGTCCTCGGCCATGCCGCCGATGGAGTGATGGAAGTTGGCTTCGGTCTCCTCGGCAACGGTCGGGTTGGAGGAGTAGCCGCCCATGTCCTTGCCCCATGCGGAGAAGCCGTCAGCGGTGCAGGTCATGTAAGCGATGAACGCGCAGGCCGTCCAGGGCAGCGGGGAGTTGTCGGTGACGAACAGGTAATGGCAGTAGCCGTAGCCGCCGATACCCTGATAGCCGTCCTCATATGCGGCGACCTTGATGTTGTTGACGGAAACGGAGCTGGACTCCTCGACGGAGCGGAGCTTGGAGTAGACGAGAAGGCCGAACTGATCCTTCGCGGAAGCGTCGACAAGGGTGTTGCAGATGGGGCCGTCGTCGGTCTGAGCGTTGTAGCTTTCGACCCACAGCTTGATCCATGCCAGCGCGTAAGCGCCGTCAGCGCCGAGACCCAGGTCGGCAGCTTCGGATTCCATTTCGTTGATGGTGGGCTGGAAGTATGCCTGCTCGTCGGCGGACAGAGCCTCGAAGGACTCCTTCAGCCATGCGGCATAGTCGTCACGGGTCAGCATGTACAGGAAGTTCTTGCCGACGATCTCGGAGTCGATGTCCATGAACAGGCCATGCTCGCCCTCGGCCACGAAGTCCCAGCAGTTGTCATAGGTCTTGTCGCCGGTGCAGTTGTACATGAAGACCTTGTTGAGGGTCTGCAGCGGCAGGAAGCCGGTGTAGTCGTCAGCGGTGGTGCCGTTGGCGTCTGCCCAATCCTTCGGGATGAAGGTGTCGAGGATGCCGGTCTGGACCATCTTGCTCTCGATCTGGTTGCCGTCCTGGATGAGGGTCATGGCGAACGTGCCGGTGCCCTTCAGGGAGTCAGCGGTCAGCTGATCGAAGATCTTGTTGTTCTTGGGCTGCTGCCACTCGAACTCCATGCTGTAGCTGGGGTCAATGGACTGCAGATACTCGATGAACAGGGGCAGCGCGCTCTTGCCGCGGCTGGAGTTGCCGACGCCATAGAACATCTTGCCGTTGGATTCTTCAATGGCCTTCTTGGCCAGCTCTTCGAGCGTCATGCCCTCGGCTTCCTTGATGATCTGCTGCGTGGCAGTCAGATTTTCAGGCTCCTCGGCGGGCGTGTCGTCGGTCTCGGCGGGCGCTTCGGCGGTATCTTCGGCTGCGGCGGGGGTTTCGGTCTGCGCAGGCGTGTCATTGGTGGTGGTGGTGTCGGCGGGCGCTGCGGCGCAGGCGACCATCGTCAGAACCATGACGGCTGCAAGCAGAAGTGCAAGCATCTTTTTCATTCTGAGTATTCCTCCTGATTTCATTTTTCGGATGCAGGAACGGTTCCTGCATCGGATAGCTCCATTTTACGGACTATCTGCACAAAAAGACAGGGGACAAAACTGCTATTTTTTGTGATTCTCTGAGATTGTTGTGATAAATCAATGAAAAAGACCGCGGGGATGTGCTATAATCAGGGCACATTCACAAGATTGCTGACGCCTGCCCTGCGGCGGGCGGGTTATGAGGGACTATGAAGCGCAAACGTTTTCTTGCTGTTATTTTATGCCTGCTGCTGGCGCTGACCGGCTGCGCGCCTGCGGCGCAGGACGCGTCCGCCTTCGCGCCGGAAGAGACCGAGCGGCTCGTCCTGTACACGGCGCACAAAAAAGAGGTGTGGTGGCCGATCGTCAAGGAATTTGAGACACGCACCGGCGTCTGGGTCGAGGTCGTGGAGGGCGGCACAAACGAGCTGCTGGAACGGCTGGACGACGAGAAGGACGCGCCGGCAGCTGACGTCATGTTCGGCGGCGGCGTGGAGAGTCTGGAGTCCTACCGCGCGCTGTTTTCGCCCTATATCTGCCGCGACGCGGCGCAGATCCTGCCGCAGTACCGCGCGGCGGACGATCTCTGGACGCCGTTTTCCTCGCTGCCGGTGGTGCTGGTCTATAATCCGAAGCTGCTCGCGCCGGGACGGCTGAACGGCTGGGCAGATCTTCTGGATCCGGCGCTGCGGGGTGAGATCGCGTTTGCCGATCCGGCCGTTTCCGGCTCGAGCTATACGGCGCTGGTGACGATGCTCTGCGCGCTGCCGGACGATACGGATACCATTTTGCAGGACTTTGCCGCGAATCTGGATGGCCGCGTGCTCTCCGGCTCCGGCGAGATCATCTCCGCCGTGGCAAACGGAGAAGCGTGGGTCGGCGTCACGCTGGAGGAGACGGCACGCAAGCGTATCGCCGCCGGCGACGGCATTGCGATGGTCTATCCATCGGACGGCACGAGCTGCGTGCCGGACGGCTGTGCGATCGTCGCGGGCGCGCCGCACCGGGCGAACGCCGAAGCATTCGTGGACTTTGCAGTCAGCCGGGACGTGCAGCAGCTGCTGCAAACCGATTTCTACCGCCGTTCCGTCCGCAGCGACGTGGAACCGGCCAGCCAGCTCCCGCCGCTCGGGCAGCTGGCGCAGATCGACTATGACGTCAGCTGGGCGAGCGAGAACCGGGACGCGATCCTGATGAGCTGGGCATTTTATCTGGGAACGGAGCCGGACGCATGAAGCAGAATCACTTTTCTTCGTTCCGCCAGCGGCTCAACGCAGCGTTTCTGGCGGTTTCTCTGGTGCCGCTGCTGCTTTGCTCGGCGCTTCTGTTGCAGATCTTCCGTCTGCGGATGACCTCCAGCGCCCAGCAGACCGCGCAGCAGCAGCTTGCAAGCGCCTGTCAGGCGCTCGATACGCTCTACGAGGGCTTTGCGCAGACGGCGGATTCCCTGCAGCGCAAGACGCTTGTGACGCGCGCGCTCTTTGACGCGGACGCGGAGGACGCGGCGGTCTACAGTCAGCTGTTCGCCGCGACGGAGTCGGTGCGCAGCTTCGCGCGCTTTGACCTCTACGACATCAGCGGCACGTGGCGCTATTCGACCCAGTCTGCGCCCGCGGACCGGACACTGCCGACGAACTGGGGCATCCTTGCGCAGGCGGCGCGCGCGGGCGCGGGAACGCTCGTGTGCAGTGCGGCGGAGGATCCGTCGGATACCGACGAGCCGCTTCTGCATGCGGCTGTGCTGCTGACGGATCGCTTCGGTGCGCCGGTCGGCTATCTTGTGATCGGCATGATGGAGCCGCAGCTGCGGACGCTTCTTGGCGGCGTGGCCGGTGCGCAGAGCGAGCTTCTGGTGCTCGACCAGTTCTGGCGCGCGGTCTACTGCACGCAGCCGCCGCAGGCGCAGAGTCTTGCGGACGCGCTGCGCGGGCAGCTTCTGGCGTCGCGGCCGCTGACCGGCCTGTCGGACACATTATTATATACTGCCTGCCAGCACCCGGCGACGGGGCTGTATCTGGTCTTGCAGCAGCCGCAGGTGTTCACCAAGGGAACGCTGCGCCTTCTGTATACGGTCAGCCTGATGTGCGCGCTGTTCTGCATCGCCATCAGCATTCTGATGAGCCTGCGGCTGAGCCGGCAGGTCTTCCAGCCGATCGGAACGCTCCACCACGCCATCCGGCAGGTCGGCAAGAATAACCTCAACGTGCAGGTGCCTGTCCCGGAGGGACGGCATGACGAGCTGGGCGAGCTGGCCCAGCAGTTCAACGCCATGGTCGTCGCCCTCCGGCACAACCAGCAGGCGCTGCTGGAAAACCAGCAGGCGCTCAACGACGCGCAGATCCGCATGCTGCAGGCGCAGCTGAACCCGCATTTTCTGTGCAACACGCTCGACACCATGAAGTGGATCAGCAAGATCAATCAGGTGCCGCAGGTCGCGCTGATGTCGACGAACCTTGCGGATATCCTGCGCTTCTGCATTTCGCCGGATGAGTTTGTCCCGCTGCGGCGGGAGATGGAGATTCTGGGGCGCTATGTGGAGATCCAGCGCATCCGCCTGTCGGACAGCTTCACCTATCAGGCGCAGGTGCCGCAGGCGCTTCTGGACTGCATGGTGCCGAAGATGCTGCTGCAGCCGCTGGCGGAAAACGCGATCCTGCACGGCCTGTCCGGCGCGGAGAACGGAGAGCTTCTCGTGACGGCGCAGCTCGCGCCGGACGATACGCTGGAGATCCGCGTCTGCGACAACGGCTGCGGCTTCCCGCCGGAGCTGCTGGGGCCGTACCGGCCGCCGGAGAAGCAGACCGGCCATCTGGGCCTGTTCAACGTGGATACGATCCTGCGGAAGCATTATGGGGAGGGCTTCGGCCTGTCCCTGCAAAACAGAGCCAGCGGCGGCGCGTGCATCCTTGCGCGCCTGCCGGTGAGAAGGGAAGTGGGCAAATGCTGAGAGTGATGGTCGTCGAGGACGAGGAAATGATCCGCCGCGGTATTGTGCTGGCGGTCGACTGGGCGGCGCTGGACTGCGTCGTCGTGGGCGAAGCGGCCAACGGCGAGGAGGGACTGGCGCTTGCGGAGCAGTGCAGGCCGTCTCTTATCATAACCGATCTGAAAATGCCGAAAATGGACGGGCTGGAGATGGTGCGCCGCCTGCGCGAGCTCGGAAACCGCGCATACGTCATCATCCTGACGGCCTATGACTCGTTCACCTATGCCCAGACGGCGATCCGGCTCGGCGCGGTGGACTTCCTTCTGAAGCCGTTCCATGACGGCGATCTGGAAAACGCCGTGCTTGCCCTGCAAAAAAAGCTCACAGAGCAGCAGACGCAGCCCGCGCCCGCGCTGCCGGAGGTAAAGACAGGCGCGAAAAGCCGGTATGTGCTGGACGCCATGGCGTATATGAGCGAGAGCTGCGCGGACAGCAATCTGTCCGTTGGCCAGATCGCCGCGAAGCTCGGTCTCAGCGAGGGCCATCTGAGCCACCTGTTCAAAAAGGAGACGGGCTGCACGATCGGCAGCTATCTGACCCGCTGCCGTATCCAGAAGGCCATGACGCTGCTGGCGCAGCGGCGGATGAAGGTCTACGAGGTGGCCGAAGCCGTCGGATACCGGGATATCGCGTATTTTTCCAGCACGTTCAAAAAGATCGTCGGCATGAGCCCGACCGAGTATCAGGACGCGCAGGCATAACTGGCGGCATCTGGGGCTTGACAGCGGACCGGATGGCAGATAGAATGGAGACAATTCAATACCATACGCTTTTGTGCGAGAGCACCGGCGGGCGACCGCCGTGGGAATCGGATGCAAATTCCGGGCTAACCCAGTAACCGTAATGCGGACGAAAGGATCAGAACCACTGCCGAAAGGCGGGAAGGGATCCTGGAGGAGGATGCAGAGCCGGGAGACCTGTCTGCGTATGTGAAGCTTCTGGGACTGAGCAGTCAGGCGTCCGTGCGTGCAGCATGGGCGCAGAGCTCTTCCCGTCCGGGAAGGGCTTTTGTTTTGAATTAAAAACAAAAAAGGAGACTGTATCATGAAACACACAAGAATGCTTGCGCTGCTGCTGGCTGCCGTCATGCTCTTCGCGCTGCTGACCGGCTGCGCGGCAAAGCAGGAGCCTGCCCAGCAGGAGCCGGAGACCACCCAGACCGAAGACACGGCTGCGCAGCAGCCCGAGACGGAAGAACCCGCGCAGGAAGAAGTGCCCGCAGAGCCGGAGACGGCGGAGACTGCCGTTACCCTGACCGACATGACGGGCCGCGAGATCACGCTGGACGCACCGGCGGAGCGGATCGTCGCGCTGACCGCTTCCGACTGTGAGATCCTCTACGCGCTGGGCGCAGGCGATCTGCTGGTCGGCCGCGGCGAATACTGCGACTATCCGGCGGAGGTTCTGGACGTTCCGTCCGTTCAGTCCGGCTATGAGACGAACATCGAGCAGATCATCGCACTTGAGCCGCAGGTTCTCATCATGAGCACCATGTCGCAGACCGACGAACAGGTCCAGCAGCTCGAGGCTGCCGGCATCCATGTCGTCGTGAGCGACGCGCAGGACATTGACGGCGTCTATACCGCCATCAATATGATCGGCGAGCTGGTCGGCAAGCAGGACGAGGCTGCTTCCGTGGTGGAGAGCATGCAGAAGACCTTTGACGAGATCAAGGCCAACGCCGGCGATGGCAGCAAGACCGTCTACTTTGAGGTCTCGCCGCTGGAGTACGGTCTCTGGACGGCCGGAGCCAACACGTTCATGGATGAGATCGCAACCATGATGGGGCTCAAGAACTGCTTCTCCGATGTGGAGGGCTGGGCCGAGATCTCGGAAGAGCAGGTGCTCGCTCGTAACCCGGACTACATCGTGACCATCTCTATGTACTATGGCGAGGGCCCCACGCCGGTGGAAGAGATCGCTTCCCGCGCAGGCTGGGAGAATGTGACTGCTGTCAAGGACGGCAAGATCCTCAACCTGCAAAACAATGAGCTTTCCCGCCCGGCTCCGCGTCTGGCAGAGGGCGCAAAGGCGCTGTATGACTTCGTCTACGGCGAATAATAGGACAGAATAAACACAGGAGGCACAGCATGCGCCGGCATCACGAAACGTTCAGAGCTTGGGAATATCTTCTGTTCGCCCTCGTGACGCTGGCGGTGCTGTGCCTTTGCGTCTGTGTGGGCAGCGTCCGCGTGCCGCTTGGCGACACGCTGGCGTTTTTTGCTGCCAAGCTGACCGGCGGCACTCTGCCGGAGGGCATGGTCTCGTCCATCATCCCCATCCGCCTGCCGCGCGTTCTGTGCGTGGCGCTGACGGGCGCCGCTTTGTCGCTGGCCGGTGCGGCGATGCAGGGACTGCTCAAAAACCCGCTGGCCGACGGTTCGACGCTGGGCGTTTCCTCCGGCGCGTCGCTCGGCGCGGTGTGCGCCATCGCGTTTGGCATCACGCTGCCGGGGCTGCCATTCGCGGGGACGGTTGGGATGGCGATTTTGTTCGCGTTCGGCTCGCTGCTCGTGATCCTGGGGCTTTCCTACAAGTTCGACCGGTCGCTCTCGACCAATACGATCATCCTGATCGGCGTGATCTTCTCCATGTTCGTTTCCAGCATCATGAGCATCATCATCACCTTTGCCGCAGACAAGGTGCAGCGGATCACGTTCTGGACCATGGGCAGTCTCAGCGGCAGCACGTATCAGAACGCGGCGATGCTCGCCGCGGCGCTTCTGGTGTGCGGCGGCGTCATTTTCCTGCATGCGCAGGTGCTCAACGCCTTTGCCGTCGGCGAGGACAACGCCCGGCAGATCGGCGTGGACGTGCGCCGGGCGAAGCTGGTGCTGCTGATCGTGGTGTCAGTTCTCATCGGCGTGTGCGTGTCCGTCGGCGGCACGATCGGCTTTGTCGGTCTTGTGACGCCGCATATGGCCAGAATGCTGGTCGGGCCGAACCACAAGCGGCTGCTGCCGGCGTCGGTGTTCGGCGGAGCCTGCTTTCTGATGCTGGCCGATCTCATCGCGCGCATCCTCCTGAACCCGCTGGAGCTGCCGATCGGCGTTGTGACGAGCTTCGTGGGCGCGATCGTGTTCGTCGTCATCTTCTATCAGTCCAGAAAGGAGCACTGAATATGCCGATGCTGGAGCTGAAGCGCCTGACTGTACAGCTGGGCGCGAAAAAGATCGTCGACGGGCTGTCGTTTTCTGTCTCGGAAGGACAGTGGCTGATGATCGTCGGCCCGAATGGGGCAGGGAAGTCCACGGTGCTGCGCGCCGTGACGCAGGGCACGCCCTATACGGGAGAGATCTTATTTGAAGGAACGCGCGTGTCGTCGATGAAGCCTGCGGTGCGGGCGCAGTCGATCGGCATTCTGGCGCAGAATCATTTTGTCGGTTACAGCTTCACCGTGGAGGAGGTCGTGCGGCTGGGCCGCTTTGCGTATTCCGCCGGCCTGTTCGGCCGCCAGCAGACGGACGACCGGGCCATGGTCGAGCGGGCGATCACGATGACCGGCTTGCAGGATAAGCGCAGCCAGTCTGTCCTGACGCTCTCCGGCGGTGAATTGCAGCGGACGTTTCTTGCGCAGGTGCTGGCGCAGGATCCGAAGCTGCTGCTTCTGGACGAGCCGACCAACCACCTCGATCTCATTTATCAGAAGCAGATCTTCGCGCTGGTCAGCCGGTGGCTGCAAACGCCGGGCCGCGCCGTCGTGAGCGTGGTGCACGATCTGTCGCTTGCGCGGGCGTTCGGCACGGACGCGCTGCTGATCGACCACGGAAGGGCCGTGGCCTGCGGGCCTGCGGCAGAGGTTCTGAATAAAAAGCATCTGGATCCGGTCTATGGCATGGATGTCGGCGCGTGGATGCGCGGCCTGTACGGCCAGTGGACGGAAACATAACGGATTTATAGCAAAAGGCCGCCCGGACAGGTTTGTCCGGGCGGCCTTTGCTTCTTTCTTTATCCGATCAGGCTGCACACCAGATCGGTGTACTCGCCGGCGTTTTCGACCGGCAGGTCGGCCATCAGCAGTGCCTGCGTGTAGAGAATCTTCACAAGGTCTTCGGCCTTCTTCTCATCCTGCGCAACGGCAATTTGCAGCTTGGCAAAGATCGGGTGATCGGCGTTCAGCTCGAGGATGCGCTCCGCCTTCATGCCGGAGTTCGGGTCGACGCGCTTGAAATATTTTTCCATCTCAAACGTCATGCCCTCGGCAGGGATGACGCTCACGGGATGGCTGCCAAGGTTGTCGCTCAGACGCACCTCCTTGACCTTATCGCCGAGCGTCTTTTTGACGAAGTCCAGCGTCTGCTTCGATTTTTCGCTCTTTTCCTCGGCGGCTTTCTTTTCCTCCTCGGTCTCAAGACCAAGGTCGCCCGCCGTGATGGACTTGAGCTCCTTCTCCTGATACTTGCCGAGCGTCTGCGGCACGAAGCCGTCGACCTCGTCGGTCATAAACAGGACGTCGTAGCCCTTCGCCTGCAATTTTTCCAGCTGCGGCAGCTGGCCAAGGCGCTCGCGGCTCTCGCCGTTGGCATAGTAGATATATTTCTGCTCCTCCGGCATGGCTGCGACATATTCCTTGAGCGAGACGAGCTTGCCCTCCTTGCTCGACCAGTAGAGCAGCAGATCCTGAAGCGTGTCCTTCTTCGCGCCGTAGTCGGCCAGCACGCCGTATTTGAGCTGCGGGCCGAAGGCGGCGAAGAATTTCTCGTATTTCTCGCGGTCGTTGTCCAGCAGCTTTTGCAGCTCGGACTTGATCTTCTTTTCAAGATTGCCCGCGATGAACTTCAGCTGGCGGTCATGCTGCAGCATCTCACGGGAGATATTCAGGCTCAGATCCTGCGAGTCGACCACGCCGCGCACGAAGCGGAAGCAGTCCGGCAGCAGATCGGCGCAGTTTTCCATGATCATGACACCGGAGGAATACAGCTGCAAGCCCTTCTTGAAGTCCTTGGTATAGAAGTCATACGGCGCCTTGGCCGGGATGTACAGCAGTGCCTTGTAGGTCACTGCGCCCTCGACATTTGCGTGGATGACGGCCAGCGGGTCTTCGAAGTCAAAGAACTTTTCCTTGTAGAAGTTGTTGTATTCCTCGTCCGTGACGTCCTTTTTATTCTTGTTCCAGATCGGAACCATGGAGTTGAGCGTCTCGACCTCGGTATAGGTCTCGTATTCGGGCGTTTCGTTCTTCTCCGTGCCCTCCTTCATGCGGCTTTTTTCGACTGCCATGCGGATGGGGTAGCGGATGTAATCGGAATACTTGCGCACGAGCTGCTGGAGCTCCCACGTCTTGAGAAAGCGGGAATACTTCTCATCGTCCGTATCGGCCTTGAGCTGCATGATGACGTCCGTACCGGCGTTTGCACGCTCGCACGGCGTCATGGTATAGCCGTCCGCGCCCTCGGATTCCCACTTCCACGCTTCGTCGGAGCCGTACTTCTTCGAAATGACTGTCACCTTATCGGCGACCATGAACGCGGAATAGAAGCCCACGCCGAACTGGCCGATGATGTCGGTATCGGCGGCCTTGTCCTTGTCCAGCGCCTGCTTGAACTGCAGGCTGCCGGAGCGGCAGATGGTGCCGAGGTTATTTTCCATCTCGTCCTTATCCATGCCGACGCCGTTGTCGCTGACGGTCAGGGTGCGCGCAGTCTCGTCCGGCTTCAGCTCGATGGCGAAGTCGCTGCGGTTCAGACCGACCTTTTCGTCGGTCAGCGCCTGATAGGCCAGCTTATCGATGGCGTCCGAGGCGTTCGAAATAATTTCACGCAGGAAGATCTCCTGATGCGTATAAATAGAATTGATCATCAAATCCAGCAGACGCTTGGATTCAGCTTTGAACTGTTTTTTTGCCATAGTTGTCACGTCCTTTGCAGATTAGCACTCAACGCATCTGAGTGCTAACTGTATTCTAGCACACTTTCCTCCGTTTGCAAGGGGGTTTTGTAAAATTCATAGTATATTCACAGAAGCTGAGGAAGACTGGAAGAAGGCTGATGCCCTCCTACAAATTTGCAACTGCGGTCCAGCATTTTCTTTTGCTTCTCCAAAAGAAAACGCGGCGCGTCAGAAATGACCACGACGGAACGAGCCGCCGCGAGCGACGTCTCTTATCCTCTGTGCTCATTTCTTCCTTTCCAAACCGCAAACGCTGCGCTGGTTTGCGGTTTGGAGCCCGGGGGGATTGCGAATTTCCCCCCGGACCCCCTTGAAGCGCCCAGAAAAACCCCTTCGGTTTTTCTGGACTTTTCCCGCGCGGATTTGATAGAAATGCGCTCCCAAGAAGTCCTTCTTTGAGCCGATGCAAACACGTACCATCCATCAAATTTTGATGGCACTTTCTATTGACCGCACCCATTCAAAGGCACAATGCAGCAAATCCGATGCCCACTACAACGGGCGGCGCGTACCAAAGCGCTCATAAGGTGGCTGAATGCGATTGCAGAAGTTCTCAAATTAGTTCTTTACCTAAACTGCACCGCAGTATGCACCCAACGTATCCAGCGCCCCTTTTCTCCCCTATCTTTTCCGGCAAGGCGGAAAAGATAGAGCCGTCGGAGACATCCATTTTCCGCCTATGCAAACCGAAAAAACTGTGGTATGATATCCGTAATTATAAGAATAACGAGGTTTTATCATGATCACGATTTCCAATCTTGCCATGCAGTTCGGCGGTTCGGTTTTGTTCAAGCAGGTCGATCTGCAATTTACGCCCGGCAACTGCTACGGCGTGATCGGCGCGAACGGCGCCGGCAAATCGACGTTTCTGAAAATGCTCTCCGGCGAGCTGGAGCCGACCTCCGGCCAAATCTCCATCAAGCCCGGCGCGCGCATGTCCGTTCTGAAGCAGGATCAGAACCAGTATGACGCTTATTCCATCCTCGATACTGTCATCATGGGCAACCAGCACCTGTACGACGTCATGAAGGAAAAGGACGCGCTCTATGAAAAGCCGGACTTCTCCGAGGAGGACGGCATGCGGGCGAGCGAGCTGGAAGCGGAGTTCGCCGACATGGACGGCTGGGAAGCGGAATCCGACGCGTCGAAGCTTTTGCAGGGCCTTGGCATCCCGGTGGAGCTGCATTACGATCTCATGGGCAATACCGACCCGCGGCTGAAGGTCAAGGTGCTGCTGGCGCAGGCGCTGTTCGGCAAGCCTGATATCATTATGCTCGACGAGCCGACGAACAACCTTGACATTGAAGCGATCAACTGGCTCGAGGATTTTATCCTCGACTATGAGGACACGGGGCTCATCATCGTCGTCAGCCATGACCGCCATTTCCTCAATACCGTCTGCACGCACATCGTGGATATTGACTACGGCAAGATCAAGATGTACGTCGGCAACTACGATTTCTGGTACGAATCCTCCCAGCTCATCCAGCAGCTCATCCGCAACAAGAATAAGCGCGCGGAGGAGAAAATCGCCGAATTGCAGACCTTCATCGCCCGCTTCGCGGCCAACAAGGCCAAGAGCAAACAGGCGACCAGCCGCCGCCGGCTCCTGGACAAGATGACCGTCGAGGAAATGCCCGCGTCCTCCCGCCGGTATCCGTTCGTCGGCTTTGAGCGCGAGCGCGAGGTCGGCAAGGACATTCTGTTTGTAACAGACGTGTCAAAGACCATCGACGGCGTGAAGCTTCTCGACAAGGTCTCGTTCATCGTGAACAAAAACGACAAGATCGCCTTTGTCGGCGAAAACGAGCTGGCGCAGACGACGCTCTTCAAGATCCTCATGGGCGAGCTGGAGCCGGACGAGGGCAGCGTCAAATGGGGCCAGACCGTTACGACCAGCTATCTGCCGAAGGACAACACCGAATATTTTGAGGGCCACAGCGAATCGCTCGTCGACTGGATCCGGCAGTATTCCGCCAAAAAGGACGACGTGTACCTGCGCGGCTTCCTCGGGCGGATGCTCTTCTCCGGCGAAGAGGTGTTCAAGCCCGTGAACGTGCTCTCCGGCGGCGAGAAGGTGCGGTGCATGCTCTCGCGCATGATGCTCTCGGGCGCAAACGTGCTGCTGCTCGACCAGCCGACGAACCACCTCGACATGGAAGCCATCCAGGCCGTCAACAAGGGACTGTGCGCCTTCCCGGGCAACATCCTGCTCGCGTCGCACGACCACGAGCTGCTGCAGACCACCTGCAGCCGCGTCATCGAGTTCCAGCCCGACGGCACAATCGTCGACCGGCTCAGCTCCTATGACGATTACGTGGCATGGAAGCTGGCAAAGGAATCGAACTAAAGGAGAACCCTATGGAACTTTCCTATCAGGATATCAACAGCAAAACCGTCGACCGCTGGGTCGAGGACGGCTGGGAATGGGGCAAGCCCATTTCGCATGAAGCATACGAAAACGCGAAAAACGGCACGTGGGACGTGAAGCTGACGCCGGTCAAATTTGTCCCGCACGCGTGGTTCGGGAGTCTGAAAGGCAAGCGCGTTTTGGGCCTGGCCAGCGGCGGCGGGCAGCAGATGCCCATTTTTGCCGCGCTGGGCGCGACATGCACGGTGCTGGACTACTCGGAAAAGCAGCTGGAATCGGAGCGTATGGTCGCGCAGCGTGAGGGCTATGACATTACCATCGTCCGCGCGGACATGACCAAGCGCCTGCCGTTTGACGATCATAGCTTCGATCTCATTTTCCATCCCGTCTCCAACTGCTATGTCTACGCCGTTCTGCCGATCTGGCACGAGTGTGCGCGGATCCTGCGGCCCGGCGGACGGCTGCTCGCCGGACTGGACAACGGGCTGAACTTTGCCTTTGACGAGGACGAGACGAGGATCGTCAACACGCTGCCGTTCAACCCACTGGAAGATGAAACGCAGATGCGCCAGCTGCAAAAGACGAACTGCGGCATTCAGTTCTCCCACACCGCCCACGAACAGCTGACCGGCCAGCTCAAGGCAGGCTTGCAGCTGCTTGACCTCTATGAGGACACCAACGGCTACGGCAACCTGCACGAGCACAATATCCCGACCTATTGGGCGACACTGGCGCGAAAGGCGTAGAAATCGGGAAGTCGGCGGATTTGCACCAAAAATTCTCTTTCCCCGCATTCCTTGCCTCTCCCTTTGGGAGAGGTGGCTGAGCGAAGCGAAGACGGAGAGGGTACGCGCTGACCGTGACTGCAAAAACCCTCTCAGTCGCCTGCGGCGACAGCTCTCCCAAAGGGAGAGCCAAGGGATGCCTGCGTGAAATCAAATGATACAAGAACAGGCACAGCAGATCATCCTGCTGTGCCTGTGTGCTGTCTCATGCGGCCCGCCCTTTCCGGGCGGCTTTTTTTATTCCGGGTTCTGCTCCAGATACTCCTCCAGAATTTTTGCCGCGCAGTAGACCATCTCCGGACAGGGGCGCTTTTTATAGTAGCCGTCTGTCCGCGGTTCGGGCGGCTGGGGCTTGAAATCGGGGTCAAGGCCGAGCAGCTGGCGGCAGATGATGGAGCCGTTCTGCGCTTCAAATTCGCCGGCCAGCTGCCGCAGCGTTTCGTAATTGCGCGTCTTTGCCGCGCGGTCTGTCGGGTCGGCAGGGCCGCGGAGCAGGCCATAGGCCATGAACATCCCGCTCACCGCGCCGCACACGCCGCGCATCCCGGCCATGCCGCCGCCAAAGCCGGAGGACAGCTTCATCGCGGTCTCCCGGTCCATTTTATCCTCTGCAAATGCCAGCAGCACCGCCTGTGCGCAGTTGCAGCCCTCGAAAAACAGTTCTCTTGCCCGTTCTGCTTTTGTCATATCATGTCCTCCCGGATCGTCTCGGGGCTGATGACGCGCCCCGCGTATTGTGGATAGTCCTGTAAGAAGCGGTCAATGATTGTGGGCTCGTCCCAGTAGTGCATGGGGTAAACGACCTTTGCCTGTGTAGTCTTCAGAAAATACAGGATCCCGTCCGCCGCATGCGTCTTTTGCCGCGGATCCAGCGGTACGCAGGCAGTGCCGATGGGGATACCCGCCAGCTTGTCGATCTCATGGCGGTAATTGCCGCGCATCTGACGGTTTTCCTGCTCCGGCTCGCCGTCCCATGTCCAGTCGTTCAGATCGCCCGCGTGGTAAACCGTCCCTTCTGCCGTTTGCAGCAGAAATGCGACGCCGCTGTCGGTCGACCGGAGCGTTCGCAGCTGCGCGCCGCCCGGCAGCAAATACGTCTGGTCTGCGCGGACGGATAAGACCTCCGTCTGCGGCGGATACTTCCGCGCCCGGATATCCCGTGCAAGGACGGCCAGCGGAACCTCCCAGCCAAGCGCCCGCAGCGCCGCGGGCGCGTCCGGATTATAATGATCCGGGTGCGCGTGACTTGCCAGCATCACGATACATTCGCCCGGCTCCGGCTGCGGGAGCCGGCCCTTTTCATAGTCAAAGAGATAGCACATCTCCCGCGTGCGCACGAAAAAGCCGCTGTGGCCGATATACGTTATCTGCATGCGTCCTCCTGCTCCTCATATCGCTTTTCCAGCCGGAACCGCCGTCCGCCGCACCGGCGGCAGCGGATCCCGCCGCGCTGTTCCTCCAGCGCCTGCACGACGGTTCCGCGCCTGAAATAGCGCGATTCCGCGCCGCATTGCAGGCACGTCACCACGTACACCCCGCGCGCGGCAGCCACACGCCGCCGGTTTTCCTCCGCGGCTGCGCACTGCGGCGCAAGCCGGTCGGCCGGGCAGCCGATCCGGCGGCAGACGGCGCGCCAGACCTCATCGTGTCCATGGCGGCGGCCGGTCAGAAGCGCCGCGGCGGCATGGGCATATTCATGGCGGGCGGTATCCCAGAAGGCCTGCTCCTCCGACCGCAGAAACTCCGCCAGCCGGATGGTCTGCGGTTTATTCTTATAAAAGGTGCAGACTCCGTACTGCCGAGTCATGCGCCTGGAAAACTCCAGACCGACGCCGCTCGTGTCGATGCCCAGCATCGCGTCGAGCCGCCGGTATTCCTGCCGTACCTGTTCAAGTGTCCACATCCGCATCCCTCATTTCAATGGTATGATACCACGGCGGGCGTGATTTTTCCATCTTTCCTTTTTGCGTGGATACCGGTATACTGTAGGCAGAACGAAAAAGGCGGTTTTTGCATGGTTTCACGGCTGTATCTTGAGATCACTACCTGCTGCAATCTTTCGTGCAGCTTCTGCCCCGGCACAAAGCGGCCGGCGGCGTTTCTCTCCCCGGAGCAGTTCCGGATCCTAGCGCAGAAGCTGCGTCCCTACGGGCAGTATCTGTATCTGCATGTTATGGGCGAGCCGCTTCTGCATCCGCAGCTGCCGCAGCTGCTTGCGATCTGCCGGGAGCTGGACTTCCGCGCCAATCTGACCACCAACGGGACGCTGCTGCCAAAAAAGCAGGCGCAGCTGCTCGCCGCGCCTGCTCTGCGGAAGGTCTCGATCAGCCTGCACAGCTTTGAAGCCAATGCGGCTGGCGATTTTCCGGCCTATCTGTCCGGCTGCACAGACTTTGCCGCCGCCGCGAAAGAAGCCGGGATTCTGTCCGATTTCCGGCTGTGGAATCTGGACGGAGCCGCGACGCGCGGCCTGCACGAGCAGAATGACGCGATCCTTGCCCACCTGCACCGGGTCTTCCCCGGCGCATGGCAGAAGAATACCTGGGGCTGGCGGCTGGAGGACAAAATTTTTCTCAGCTATGGCGAGCGCTTTGACTGGCCGGATGAGGGTGCGCCTGACCACGGCGCCGCCGGGCGTTGCCGTGCGCTCTCCGACCAGCTCGCGGTTCTATGCGATGGGACGGTCGTCCCGTGCTGCCTTGACCACGAGGGGACGCTTGCACTCGGCAATCTGTTCACGCAGGAGCTGGGCGACATTCTCGCGTCCCCGCGTGCCTGCCGTATGCGGGAGGGCTTTGCGCGTGGCGAACGCACCGAGCCGCTCTGCCGCCGCTGCGGCTACTCCGAGCGGTTTTAGTCCGCTCTGAAAAACAAAAATCCGCGCTTCAGGGAATCCGCCAGTGCAAACTGGCGGATTCCTGTTTCTTCCGGCCCTTCAAACCGGATGCCGACCAGCCCGCCGCTCTGCGAGACGATCTGCCCGCGGCCGTATTTCTTGTGCCAGATGCTCTGGCCGGGGGCTGCGGACAAAGCAGGCGCGTCCGCGGGCTTCTTCTCCGGGCGATTCCGGACCGTCCGGTCGCGCTCGGTGAGCATCTGGCCGATCGTCATGAGCGCCTGCGCGCCGTCCGCGAACTGCACGAGCGTCCGGTCGCCGCACTGCGCCAGAATGCGCCCCTCGCCGCGAGTCCGGTGGAAATACCGCTTTCCGCAGGCGTTTTCCGGGATCAGAGCGGCAAGATCGTCCGCGTCCGGCCGCGCCTGCGGCGCGAGCGTCTGAATTTCGCGCACGAATTGGGACGGTGCATCCGGGTAATCGAACAGATACAGCTCCTCCTTCGCCCGCGTCATGGCGACATAGAACAGCCGCCTGTCCTCTTCGTATTCCCGCCGTGTCTGCGCGTCCGCGTCCTGCCCATCCGGCCGCGCGGGAAGAATGCCGTCCTGCACGTCGAGAAGATAGACCCGGTCGTATTCCAGTCCCTTGCTGGAATGGATGGTCGAGAGCGTCAGCGCCGCTTCCGGTGCATCCTCGTGCGTCCGGACGGCCTGCCGCAGCGCCTGTAAGCGCGCCAGAAACGCCTGCGGCGTCGGCTCCTGCTCGGCCAGCATGCTTAAAATGGAGAATTTCCCCGGGTCGAGCCGCCGCTCCGCCACGAACCGGCCATAGCCCATCGGCCCCCAGATCGTGCGGATCAGCGCCGATCCCGGCACCTCCGGCAGCGCGGCCAGCTGCGCTTGCAGCTGCTCCGCAGCTTCCCGGCACATGGACGGCAATCCGCTCTGCGAAAGCAGGCACGCGAGTACCGGCGCGCCGCTCCGGAGGCTCTGCTCGCAGGCGTCCAGCGCCGTGTCCCTGGAGATCATCGCGCCGAGCTTATAATAGATCCGCAGAAAGATCTCCGGATCGTCCGGCGCGTAGGCAAGGCCGATGATATCTGTCACATCGCACACGATCCGGTGCGAGAAAAATGTATCGTCATAGCTCCGGCAGCGGTACGGCACGCCGCTGCGCAGCAAAAGGTCAATCAGCGGGAGCGCGCTGTCGTTGTTGCGGTAGAGAACGGCAAACGGCGCGTCCGCCTGCGTTGCCAGTGCGAACAGATATTGCAGCTGCGCCTGCCGTGAGACCGTGTGCACCAGCTGCACCGGAAGCCCGGAGCCGCGCGCAGGGCGGATGGTCTTGGGATAGCGGCTACGGCTGCGCGCGATGAAGCCGCCCGCGGCATGCAGAATTTCGCGGGTGGAGCGGTAATTGTCCTCCATCAGCAGGACCTTTGCGCCGGGATACGTCTTTTCAAACGCCAGAAGCGCGTCCGGATATGCGGCGCGGAAGCCGTAGATGCTCTGATCCTCGTCGCCGACCATGAACAGGTTCCCGCTCTTTTTTGCCAGCAGCTCGATGATCGCGTGCTGCACGCGGGAGGTGTCCTGCGACTCGTCCACGCACAGATACGGGTACTGCGTCTGGAATTGCAGCAGGAGATCCGGGTGCCTGCGCAGAATGGCCAGCGCGTAGGCCATCTGGTCGTCATAGTCCATCTGCCGCGCCGCGCGCAGCTCCGCGCAGTAGCGTGCGTACAGACCGTCAAAGCCCGGGATGTCGAAATCCGTGTCCCGGATCTCCTCCTGCGTCAGCATCATGTTCTTGCAGTAGGTGATGGCCGTGCGGATCTCCCGGATGGTAGCGTCGGTGGGATATTCGCCGGTCTTTTCGTGATAGATCCGGCTCACGAGCGCGGCCAGCTCCGCCGCGTTCTCCTGTAGGGAAAAGGACGTACCGCGGCCGCGGCTGTAAGCTTCGATGATCTTGGCCGATAAGCCGTTGATCGTCCGGAACTGCGGGGTATGGCCCTCCAGCTCCGGAAACTGCGCCAGAAACCGCGCGCGCATTTCGCGCGTGGCGGCGACGGTGTACGTCATGGTCAGAATGCGCTCCGGCTCGATGCCGCAGCAAAGCGCCATATAGCCAAGACGCGTGACAAGAACCGTCGTCTTGCCGCTGCCCGGCACGGCCAGCAGCAGAACCGGCCCTTCCGTCCGGCAGACGGCCGCCCGCTGCTGCGCGCTGAAGTGCGGCATATAGCGGGCGGTAAATTCCTCCGGCGTCATACGCGCAGCTCCAGCACAACCGGGCAGTGGTCGCTGCCAAGCACATCCGCGCGGATCTCGGACGCGGCCACCTGCGGCAGAAGACGCTCAGAGACGATAAAATAGTCGATACGCCAGCCCGCATTCTTCTCCCGCGCGTGGAAGCGGTAGCTCCACCACGAGTACGCGCCCTCCAGCCCCGGATGCAGGCGGCGGAACGTGTCGGCAAAGCCGGACGAGAGAAGCTGCGTCATCTTTTCCCGCTCCTCATCGGAAAAGCCGGCGTTCTGGCGGTTCGATTTCGGGTTTTTGAGATCAATTTCCTCATGTGCCACGTTGAGATCGCCGCAGTAGACGACAGGCTTTTTTGCGTCCAGCTTCACCAGATACGCGCGGAGCGCGTCCTCCCACTGCATGCGGTACGGCAGGCGCTTCAGCCCGTCCTGCGAATTTGGCGTATAGCAGCAGACAAGATAGAACGCGGGATATTCCGCCGTGATGAGCCGTCCCTCGTGGTCGTGCTCTTCCTGCCCAAGGCCGTACTGGATGGAAACAGGCGGCGTCTTCGTCAGGATCGCCGTGCCGGAATAGCCCTTTTTCTCCGCGGAATAGAAATACCGCTCGTAGCCGTCCAGCGCAAACTGTGCCTGCTCCGGCTGGAGCTTGGTCTCCTGCAAACAGATGATATCCGCGTCCTCCTGCGCGCAGTACTCCAGAAATCCCTTACCAAGGCAGGCCCGCAGGCCGTTGACATTCCATGATACAAGCTTCATTGCACCCTCCATACATGAAAAAGTCTTCCCGGGTAAGGGGAAGACTCTGTTTTTTCGGCAGTCTCTGCGCCTTATTCCTCCGTGTCGTCCGTCTCCGGCAGCTGCATGCCGTCAAAGGCGTTCTGCGCGTCGTCAAAGATCACCTGCACGTCGGCAAGCGCGTCCTGCAAGCGGGAAAGGCCCGTCGACAGGTCGGAGGTCAGCGCGGCGATCTCCTCGCCGGAGTCGAGATAGCGGCTGCGGGCATCCTCGCAGAGCCCGGACAGCTGGGCATAGATCCGTCTGGCACGGACAGCGGCGTTGCGCTCGGCCTGCTCGGCGCGGCGGTAGGCTGCAAGCTCCTTTTCCGTCACGGACGGGTCGGCCTGCGCGGGCTCCTCCGGCTGGGATGCCGGTTCCGCTTCCGATTCCTCCTGCGGCGCGGCGCTTTCCGCCTGCTTGAGCTGCGCGGCGAGCTCCGCGCCCTCCTGCGCGAGGGTGTTCAGCTGCTCGCTGAGGGATTCATTCTCCTCTTTCGCCTGCCGCAGCTCCTCGCTGCGGGATTCGGCTTCTTCCTTTGCCTGCTGCAGCTGCGCCTGAAGCGCCTCGAGCTGGGTCTGCAGGCCGGCGTTTTCGCCTGCCAGCCGGTCGCGCTCGTCGGTCAGCTTGCGCAGGGCCTTCTGGTGCTCAATGGATGCGGATTCGATATAATTGACGACGTCGGTGCGGTTAAAGCCGCTGACGGCGGTACGGAATTTGGAAAAGTCGGCCATACACAGGTCCTCCTGCTTCCTGATTTTTTCACAGTATACCACGAAAACTGCCGGAAAACAACCGCAAATGTCGCTCTCCGCCGGGCGTTCAGGGAATTTAACTTTTTGTTCACAGGTTCATCTCTATGATTGCGCGCGCCGGAAAAGACTGATATAATAGGGTGAAATTGAATGACAGTGAGGAACCGCATATGGAATACAACAAGCCGATCGCCGACATGCGCCCCGGCGACGATGTAGAGGGCTTTTACGTTTTGAAGGACGCGCTTCTGAAGACGACAGCCGCTGGCAAGCCGTTTTTGTCCGGCGTGCTGGCCGACCGCACGGGCGTGATCGATCTCAAGGTCTGGGATTACAATGGGCCTGTCGGCGCAGGCAGCGGTGATACCGGCCGCGTCGTCAAGATCCGCGGGCAGGTGTCGGAGTTCAAGGGGTCTGCCCAGCTGACCGCCGGGCGCATCCGCATGGCGCAGGACGGCGACCAGTATGACGTCTCCGCGCTCGTCCCGGTTGCACCCATCGACCCGGATGAGCGGATCCAGGAAATTGACCGCCTGATCGATTCCATGCAGGACGCGGACTACCGCGCTGTGGCGCGCACCATGCTGCAGCGGCATCTGGCCGCCTTCCGCTCCATTCCCGCAGCCAAGAGCGTCCACCACAGCTTCCTGTCCGGCCTTCTCATGCACACGTCCAACATGCTGAAGATCGCGGATTTTCTCGCCGGGCTTTATGCGGATATCATTGACCGCAGCCTGCTTCTGACCGGAACGCTCCTGCACGACTTTGCCAAGGAGCAGGAGTTCTGCTTCTCCGGGCTTGGCATGGTGACGGACTACTCGCTCTCCGGCCAGCTGATCGGCCATCTGGTGATGGGCGCGCAGGAGACGGCGCAGTGCGCGCAGGAGCTTGGCATCCCAGAGGAGAAGAGTCTTCTTTTGCAGCACATGATCCTCTCGCACCACGGCGAGCCGGAGTTCGGCGCGGCCGTCCGCCCGCAGTGCGCGGAAGCGGAGCTTCTGTCCGAGATCGACCTCATCGACAGCCGCATGGAGATCTATGCCGAAGCGATGCAGGATCTGCCCGCCGGTTCGTTCAGCAACCGGATCTTTGCGCTGGATAAGAAAATTTACCGCCACAATTAAATCTGAGCGGATACAGAAAGCCACGGCGAAGCGGTACGCTTCGCCGTGGCTGCTGTGCTTTGCTATTCCGGCCTTCTGCCGAGCTGATAGAACGCCACGGCGCTCGCCGCGGCGACATTCAGGGAGTCTACGCCGTGCCACATGGGGATGCGCACCGTATAGTCGCAGGCTGCGATCGTCTGCGGGGCCAGCCCGTCGCCCTCCGTGCCGAGGACGACAGCGAGCTTTTCCTCCGCCAGCAGCCGCGGATCGTCCAGCCGCACGGAATCGTCCCGCAGCGCCATGGCCGCCGTCCGGAAGCCCTGCGCATGCAGAAGCACCGGCCACTCCTCCGGCAGATACGCCCACGGCACCTGAAAGACCGTGCCCATGCTCACGCGGATGGCGCGGCGGTATAGAGGATCGCTCCCCGCGCTCGTCAGCAGAACCGCGTCCATGCCGAGCGCCGCCGCCGAACGAAAGATCGCGCCGATATTCGTCGGGTTCATCACGTTTTCCAGGACGGCTATGCGCACGGCATTTTTCAGAATGTCCGCCGGATCCGAGGGCTTCGGCCTGCGCATCGCGCAGAGCATGCCGCGCGTCAGGTGGAACCCCGTCAGCTGCGTCAGAACCTCCAGCTCCGCCGCATAGACCGGCACGTCCGGACATCTGGCCAGCAGCTCCGCGCCCTTGCCTGTGACGTGCTTCTTTTCCATCAGAAACGAGACCGGCTCGCACCCGGCGTCCAGCGCGCGGCCGATGACCAGCGGACTTTCCGCCACGAACAGGGCGTTTTCCGGATCTGCCCGGTTCACGAGCTGGTTTTCCGTCAGTCTGGCGTAGATGTCCAGCTCCGGCGCATGAAAATCGGTAATTTCCCGCAGTTGCATCACAGTGTTTCCTCTCAAGCAAGAATCAAATCAGCTGTATTATAGCATTGACAAGCACTGCCCGCAACTTTATAATCGCATCAGAACACGGAAAGAGAGAATAGAATCATGTATCAGCTTGCAATTTTTGACCTGGACGGAACGCTCCTTGACACGCTGGCCGATCTGCACGCGGGCGTCAACCACGCGCTGGCCGCCTTCGGCTATGCGCCACGCACGCTGGACGAGGTGCGCGCGTTCGTCGGCAACGGCGCGCAGAAGCTCATCGCCCGCGCTGTCCCGGAGGGACTCAGCCAGGCACAGCAGGACGCTGTCCTTGCCGAATTTCAGACATATTACGGCGCGCACTGCGCCGAGCTGACAAAGCCGTATGACGGGATCCTGCCGCTGCTTGCCCAGCTGCAAAAGGACGGCGTGCAGACTGCCGTCGTTTCGAACAAGCCGGATTTTGCCGTGCAGACGCTCGCCGCGCAGTATTTCCCGGGGCTGCTTGCCGCTTCCGCCGGTGCAAAGGATGGCGTGCGCAAAAAGCCGTATCCGGATTCCGTCTTTGCCGTCATCGACCAGCTGCACGCCGGGGATAAGAGCACTGTCTACATCGGCGATTCCGAGGTGGACGTCGCCACGGCCCAGAACGCCCAGCTGCCCTGCATCTCGGTCAGCTGGGGCTTCCGCGCGCGGGAGGTTTTGCTCGATGCCGGCGCCAGCTGCATCTGCGACACTGTTGACCAGCTCGCGCAGGCACTGAAAAACGGATAAACAGCAAGCGGCCCGCAGATGAAATCTGCGGGCCGCGCGTGCGTTTATTCGGCGTTTTTTCTGTTCCGGTTCAGCCGCCGGCAGACGGCCTTGACTGCGCCGACGCAGACGCAGACCCCTCCGGCGATCAATACGGATGTCAAAAGCTCCATATGCGGTGCCTCCCTATGCATTCTGTCCGCCAAGCGTCTGCGACAGCCGCTGCAGCGCGTCCGGAAGCTGTGACAGCACGGCGCAGGCCGCGCTGCGTGCGTCCTCTGCTTCCAGTCCGAGCGCATCCTGCAGCCGGTCAGACAGCCGCGAACAGCAGCTGGCATACCGCTCTGCTTCCTCGCAGCCCGCCGGCGTCAGAAAGACCGTACCATATTTTTTCCGCTCCGCAAGCCCCGCGTCGCAGAGGTTGGAGATCATGGAATGGACGCTCGGCTTGGTCACGTGCAGCCGTTCGGCAATGTCCATGCACCGCGCGCCTTTTTCCGGCGCGCAAAGCTCCCGGAGAACCAGCAGGTACTTGATCGCCGACGGCGTCAGATTTTTTTGTAAGTCAGCCATATCAAACCTCCTGATTCAGACTTCAGCGGCGGAGCGTCGTTTTGATCCAACTGGTTAGTCTCCTCTAACCGCATTGTAGTTTAACATCTTTAACCCTCGCTGTCAAGCTTTTTTTGCAGGATCCGCGTATGCAGACACCTGCGCGGATCCGTCGCTTTTCTTTCGCGCCGGTTTCTGCTATAGTAAAGAAAATCGAAAGGAGCTGTGATGCGATGACATCGGCAAAGGAGCTGGCGCTCGGCGGCGTGTTCGCTGCGCTGGGAACTGCGTTTTTGTGTCTCGGCGGTATTCTGCCGCTGGCCATGTATGCCTGCCCCATTCTGGCATCGGCAGTACTCCTGCCCGTGCGGGAGCGGTGCAGCCGCGCGGTCGCGTGGTGCTGCTATGCAGCCATCGCCATTCTCGGCACGCTTCTGGACGCCGACCGGGAATCGGCGCTGCTGTTCGTGTTCCTCGGCTATTATCCGCTCCTCAAGCCGCGGCTGGATGCCATCGTCCGGCGGCCGCTGCGCATGCTCTGCAAGCTGGCGATCGCCGTGTGCGCGGTCGGCGCGGAATACGCGGTTTTGCTCTTCGTCCTGCGATTGGACGCACTTGTAACGGAATTTGCCGAGACCGCACCGGTCATTCTCTGGCTGACCGCCGCGATGGGTCTTGCGCTTTTCGTGCTGTACGATCTGATTTTGGGACGGCTCGCCCTCCTGTTCCGGAAACGCTTTCGAAGGCGCTCATGAAAAATCCAAAGGCCGCCCATACGGGCGGCCTTTTATTTGGCTTTCAGGACTCCTCGCCCATGAGCGGGCGGATGAGACCGGAGCTGTCAAAGCGGGTGTCGTGCGAGGTCGTGAGAAAAACAAGCTGTGTGGACGGGTCGGAGAGGACGTCGGTCATCTCCTGCGTGATGCGCGTCACGTCGTTTGCCTTTTCCGTCGTGATAAAGACGCGGCTGGCGTACTGCGCCACGGACGAGACCTCGGTGCCGAGCGCAAGGCGGATGCTGCTGCCGGTCAGGTTGGCCTGTAGATTCTCCGCGCAGTTTTCCAGCGCGGCTACCTGGGTGATCGCTTCCGTGTCCCAGACGATCGAAGCGTCGTCGGGGACGTAGAAATTGTCAAACAGCACCTCGTCAAAGCCGAGCGCGTCCAGTTCCAGCGCAATGGCGGCCAGATAGCTCTGCGCGTCGATGGAATCCGGGCGCATCCAGTAGCACCGCCGCTCGTCCATCCAGAGATCGCCTGACCGGGTGGTCAGCGCGGAGGAGTAGTGCTTGGCAACGAAGTTCGGGTCGGAGAACGTGGGGACGCGCGCAATGACGGTCAGATCCGGCTGGCTCGTCAGCTCCTGAATGAGCGCGTCGCAGGCGGAAATGTCGGCGTCGGCGGTCTGGGCGTCGGCAATGTCGGTGGAATAATAGAAGTTGCCGAGCGGGCTTTTGACGTCGATCAGCACGGCGTTATAGTCGTCCGCGGCATTCAGCGCCTGCCGGACCTCGACCACGCCGGCGGCCAGCATGGTCGTGGAAATATAATATCCGTGCAGCTGAACGGCGGCGGGCGACGTCTCCTCCTCGTCAGACGCGGCGGAGAGCACCGTCTCGAACGGGTATTCCCCGTCATCCTGCGCAGGGACTGTCTGATCGGTGCGGGAGAGCTTCTGCGTTTTGTCGAAGTAGACGCCGTCCGGCGAATAGACGACAAAGCGGCCAAGATAGCTGATACGCGCGACGATCAGAAGCGCGAGCAGAAGCACAGCCAGAAGGGCAATGAGCGCGGCCCGCTTCAAAAACCGCTTGTTGCGGTAAGAAAAGATACGCACGCGGCTAACCTCCCGTTATGCTTCCTGCAAAGCGGCAGTGACGCGGCACCAGTCCTCCTGCTGCTCCGTAGAGAGGATCTGCAGGCCGTTTGCTTCCAGCGCGTCCAGAACCTCGGAAAGGCGCGTGTTGAGAATACCGGAGCAGATGAAGATGCTGTCCTCCTGCAAAAATTCCGGCACGACGCGGCTTAAGGGGATGATGACGTCGGCCACGATATTGGCGAGCACCACGTCGTAGTGTCCCTTGAGCGACTCCATCATGGCCTTGTCGCCGATGACGTCGCCGGTGACGGCGGTAAAGCGGTCGGAGAAGATCTGGTTGATGGCGGCGTTTTCGCGGGCAATATCCTCGGCCTTGGGATCAATGTCCACACCTGTGGCGTGGGATGCGCCGAGCAGGATCGCCGTGATGGACAAAATGCCGCTGCCGCTGCCGAGATCGAGCACGCGCTCGCCGCCCTGGATGGCCTTTTCCAGCTCGCGCATGCACATCTGCGTCGACGCATGCGCGCCGGTGCCGAAGATCATGCCGGGGTCAAGCAGAACCTCGACGCGGTGCTCCGGATTATCCGGGTGCAGCCACTCCGGCACGACGAGCAGCTTCTGGCCGATGGGAAGCGGCTGGTAATACTGCTTCCAGTTGTTTTCCCAGTCCTCATCCTTGACGTTGGCAAGCTGCACGTCGAGCGAGCCGAAGTCGGTCGCGGGGTACTGCGCGCGCAGTGCTTGCAGTTGGGTCTTGAGGTTGCTGATGGTCTCCGGGACGGCGGGGCCTTCCTCGAGATACAGCCGGATCTGGGACAGACCCTGCATCTGCTTTTCAAGCTCCTCGTCCACATAGTCCCAGTACTGGCGGTTCTGATCCAGAAATTCGTGGAACTGCTCCTGATCGTCGATGATAAAGCTGTCAAAGCCCAGCACGGTCAGCCGGTCGCAGACAAGATCGATGGCCGCGGAGGTGGTTTTGACGGTGACTTCAATCCAATGCATGTGATTCCTCCTGATTGCCCGGCGCCTTTCGCACCGGAAATCGCGATATTATATCCAGTTTACACGAAAAGTACAGAAATAACAAGCCCTTGTTTTTCGGTGTGTCACTTGACGCGGACGGGGCAAACTGCTATCGTATAGGCACAGCGTCTGCATGGCAGACGCGGCAAGGAGGAAAAGCTATGTTTCTGGCATCTCCGATCACGTTCCCCAATCTGGGAATCACGATCGATCCGGATCCGGTCGCCTTTACCGTGTTCGGAAAGGATATTTACTGGTATGGCATCATCATCGCAGCGGGCTTCCTGCTCGCGGTTTTGTATATGCTGTACCGCGCGAAGGACTTTGGCGTCACGCAGGACGACGTGCTGGACATGATCCTGTGGGCCGTGCCGATCGGCGTAATTTGTGCGCGGCTGTATTACTGCATCTTCTATTGGGAGCTGTATGCCGACGATCCCATTTCCATCCTCTATATCTGGGAGGGCGGACTGGCCATCTACGGCGGCATCATCGGCGGCGCGATCACGCTGCTCGTCGTGGCGAAGGTAAAGAAGATCCCAGCAACGGTTCTGCTCGATCTTGCCGGGATGGGCGTGATCATCGGCCAGCTTGTCGGCCGGTGGGGCAACTTCATGAACCGCGAAGCGCACGGCGCGGTGACGGACGCGTTTTTAAAAATGGGCTTGCAGGACGCATCGGGCGTTGTGTCCTATTACCATCCGACGTTCCTGTATGAGTCCGTCTGGAACCTCATTGGATTCATCGGCCTGCATTTCTTCTCGAAAAAGCGGAAATTTGACGGCGAGGTGTTCCTCCTGTACGTGGCGTGGTACGGCCTTGGCCGCGTCTGGATCGAGGGTCTGCGGACGGACAGCCTGTATCTGTTCTCCACAGGCATCCGCGTGAGCCAGCTGGTCGCGGCGGTCTCGTTCCTGGCCGCGGCAGGTGTGCTCGTGTATGTGCTGCTGCGGAAAAAGCCGACGGCGGCAGGCCTGTATGTGAACCGCCGGCCAGCGGAGCCGCAGAGCGGGGAAGAGACGGCGGATTAAAAGAAAATTTACAAAATAACCGGCATTTACAGCCGCTTGCCTATTCCATTTTCAAGGATAGAATGTTATACTAACAAAAACATAGAAAAACGGAAAGGAGTTTTTTCCATGAGTTTTACTGATAATTTTGAAGCTGCAAAGAACATTGCAAAGGAAGCCGCCCAGACTGCCGCCGCCAAGGCGAAGGAGCTGGCCGCTGTTGCAAAGGCCAATATTTCCATCTACGCCGAGGAAGACAAGGTCAAGAAGGCCGAGATCGAGCTTGGCAAGCTGTACTACCGCGACTATGCCGTCGGCGAAGAGATGGACACCGCAGAGTATCTGCCGTGGTGCCAGAAGATCGACGAGTCCAAGAAGGCCATCGCGGAGCTGAAGGACTACATCGCGTCCGTCAGAACCGAAGAGGCTGAAGAGCAGGAAGCGGAAAACGCTGATTTTGACATCGTCGTGACCGACGACGAGCCGAAGGCGGAAGAAGCAGCCGAGCCTGCCGCAGCCCCCGAAGCTGCCGAGGAGACCGCTCCCGAAGCACCGGCCGAGGAAGCTCCCAAGACCGAGGAATAAGCAAATCAACGCGGGCGTGCTGTTTCAGCACGCCCGTTAGTGCGTCAAAGGAGCCGGATTTTCAGAGAACGGGCTGAATAAGCACTGTCTATGTAGGGGACGATGCCCACATCGTCCCGCTGCGGGGGGTACGGATTTTCCGCAGACTTCCGTGAAATTGGCTCGCTCTGCCGGGTCGATGCAGGCATCGAGCCCTACGAACAAAACTGAAAGATTGTTGTTAAAAATAGAACGTAATATTTTTGACAGTCTGGCGGGCGTGCTGGATCCAGCACGCCCTTTTTCTATGTTAGAGAAGGAGAAGCGACATGCGCAGACTTTGCCTGTTTTCCGGCGGATTTGCCGCGGCTGCGGCGGCGTATCTCTGGCTGCTGCATGGCGCGCCGTGGGCGATGCTTGCCGCGGCGGCGGGGCTCTGCGCGCTGCTTTTCGCGCTGCGGACGAAGCTCACGCGGCGCGCGGCCATCTGCCTGCTGGGCTTCCTTGCCGGGCTTGGCTGGTGCCGGGGCTATGAAGCACTGCGCCTGCGGCCGCTGGAGCAGTATGACGGGCGGACGCTTCTCATCGCCGCGCAGGCGCAGGACAGCGCGCAGGAGACGGCCTACGGCTTTTCGGTCGATGCGCGCGTGCAGCTCGGCGGGCGCAGTTATCCGGCAGTCTTATATTTTGATGAAGCCGACGGCGGGATCGAACCGGGCGGCTGGCTGCAATGCGAAGCGAAGCTGACGGACGCGCAGCAGAAGCTGGAGCGCGGCAACGTCTATGACTCCTCCCGCGGCGTCCTTTTGGCGGCCAGCTGCCGCGGGACGCTGCATGTCTCTCCGGGGCGCGCACCGGTGTCTTTATGGCCGGCGCTGCTGGCAGGACGCCTCCGGGCGGCGATCGGTGCGGCTTTTCCGGCGGATACCGCGGGATTTTTGCAGGCGCTGCTGCTGGGCGATAAGACTGCGCTTTCCTACGCGGAGCGGAATGAGCTGTCCATCGCCGGGATCTATCATGCCGTCGCCGTGTCCGGCATGCATGTGTCCATTCTTCTGGGGATGGTGCTGCTGCTCTGCGGCGGAAACCACCGGCTCGCGGCGGCGCTCGGGATCCCGGTGATTGTGTTTTTCATCCTTATGACCGGCGCGCCCGCGTCCGCCGTGCGTGCGGGTGTGATGCAGACGCTGCTTCTGTGCGCGCCGCTCGTGCGGCGGGAAAACGACCCGCCGACGGCCACCTGCGCGGCGCTTCTGGTGCTGCTGGCGCAGAACCCGTGGTCGCTTCTGAATGTCGGATTGCAGCTGTCGTTCGCGTCCACGGCGGGGATCATCCTGTTTGCCGGCGGCGTCTACCGGAGCCTGACGGAGCGCCGCGCTACAGAAGCTTCTGCGGCGGAATACGCCCCTCACGCGGCTTTTGCGTGCGATGCTCGCTGCGCTCAGCTGCACAGTCGCGTCCATGGTCTTCGCGCTGCCGGTCACGGCGGCGCAGTTTGGCGAGCTGTCGCTGGCCGCGCCGGTCGTGAATGTGCTGTGCCTGTGGATGCTCTCGATCGTGTTCAGCGGCGGCATGCTGACGGGGTTTCTGGCGCTTGTATGGCCGGTGGGCGCGGCGATCCCGGCGTGGGTACTCAGCTGGCCGGTCCGGCTGGTGCAGACTGTCGTCCATGCGGCGGCGCGGGCGCCGTTCGCGGCTTTGTATCTGGATAACGGCTATCTCATCACGGCGGCGGTCTTTCTCTATGGCCTTGCGCTTTTGCTCGCGCTCCGGCCGGGCTGGGTGCGGCTGTGGCAGGCGGCGCTGGCCGCGGTCGTGGTCATAGGCTGCTGCATGGGGCTTTCCTGCCTGGATTACCGGCTGCCGGAGAGCAGCTTTACCATGCTGGATGTCGGGCAGGGACAGTGCCTTGTCTACCGGGCCGGAGACAGCGTGAGCGTTATCGACTGCGGCGGGCAGGAGGACGCGAGCGGCGAGACGGCTGCGCGGTATCTGCTCGCCCGCGGCGTGCGGCAGATCGACCGGCTTATTCTGACGCACGACGACGCCGACCACTGCAACGGCGTCCGGCAGCTTCTGCGCCGGATCCGGGTCGGGACGATCCTGCTTCCCGCCGGAGCGCAGACGAACGCCGTGCGTGCGCAGCTGCTGCTTGCCGCCGCACAGGCGGGCGTGCCGGTGCGCGAGGTCGCGCGCGACCTTCCATTGCCCGTTCCGGGCGGGATGCTGACTGTTTTTGCGCCGGTCGGCGATGCAGAGGAGGACAATAACGGACTTTGCGTCTTGGCATCATGCGGAAAATGTGATATTCTAGTAACCGGCGATCTGCCGGAGCGGGCGGAATACCGGCTGCTTTCCAAACACGAGCTGCCGCACGTGACGGCGCTCGTCGCCGGGCATCACGGGGCGAAGACCTCGACCTCGCAGACGCTTCTGCGGGCGGTACAGCCGCAGGCGGTCCTCATTTCCGCAGGCGCGGACAACCGCTTCGGACATCCGGCGGCCGAGACGCTCGCGCGCATCCGCCGCGCAGGCGCGGCGGTCTACCGGACAGATCTGTCCGGCACCATTACCATCAGGGGGTAAGCAAATGGCAAGAAAGGCGCTCGACGAAGACGCGGGCGAAGCGCTGCGGCGCTTCAAAACGGATCTCAAAAACGGCTCGCTGGGAACGCTCTATATCATCTGCGGCGAAGAAGCCTTTCTGCGTGACCACTATGTGAACCTCATCACCAAGAAGCTCATCGACGGCCCGGCGGGCGAGTTCAACAGCCACCGCTTTTCCGCGGCGGACTGCACGCCGCAGGCACTGGCCGACGCGGTAGACGCCATGCCCATGATGGCCGAACGGACGCTCATCCGGGTGGACGACGTCGACCTCTTTAAGCAGCCGGAGGCGGCGCGCGAGCAGTATGCCGCCATCTTATCCGACCTTCCGGACTACTGCTGCGTGCTGTTCGTCTATGACACCGTGGAGTTCAAGATCAACGGTACGATGAAAAAGCTGGCGTCCGCTCTCAAAACGCACGCGCAGATCCTTTCTTTTGGCAAGCAGTCGGAGCGGGACCTGTGCGCGTGGATCACGCGGCATTTCCGCGCCCACGAAAAGTCAATCACGGATCAGCTGTGCCAGTATCTTATCTTCCGCACGGACGGCCTCATGACGACGCTGGCGGGCGAGATCGACAAGGTCGCGGCCTATCAGGAAGGGCCGCAGATCACGCGCGGCGCGATCGACGCCGTCGTCATTCCCGCGCTGAACGCGCAGACCTTTGATATCAGCGACGCCGTAGTGCGGGCGGATTTTGAGACGGCGCTTTATAAATTGCAGGAGCTGTATGTCATGCAGACCGACCCCATTGCCGTGCTGGGCGCGATCGGCGCGCAGCTGCGGAGATTATTTTACGCGCGCGTGATCCTGTCCGCGGGCGGCGGGCAGAAGGAACTGATGGAGCTGACCGGGCTCAAAAGCTATCCCGCGGGGCTGACCATGACGGCGGCGCGCCGCGTGACCGACGGCTTCTGCCAGAGAGCGGTCGAGCTGGTCTTGCAGACGGACGTCGCCATGAAGACCGGCGCGGACGACCCGGAGCGGCTTCTGGAGCTGCTGATCGTCCAGCTGGCGCAGGAGACGCGCCATGGATAAAGTGAAGCTCCGGCAGGCCGTCGTGGTCGAGGGCAAATACGACCAGAACACGCTCCGGCAGCTGGTGGATACGGCTGTTTTCGCTACGAACGGCTTTACCGACATGAAGGATCCGGCGCTTTTGCGCCTGCTTCGCCATGCGGCGCAGACGACGGGACTGATCATTCTGACGGATTCGGACGGCGCAGGCTTTCTCATCCGCAACACGCTCAAGGGGATGCTCCCAAAAGAGGGTGTGCTGCACGCCTATATCCCGGATATCCCCGGCAAGGAGCGGCGCAAGGCCGCGCCGGGCAAGGAGGGGCTTCTCGGCGTGGAGGGCATGAAGCCGGAAATTATTTTGCAGGCGCTGCGCGACGCAGGAGGCATATTTGAAGACAGCGGCGAAAGGCCGGCCCGGACGATAATTACCAAGCATGACTTCTTTGCGCTTGGCCTGTCCGGGAAGCCGGACAGCGCGGCACGGCGCGCCGCGCTCTTAAAAGAGCTGGAACTGCCCGCGCACATGAGCGCGAACGCGCTTTTGCAGGCGGTCAATACGCTTTTTTCGCGGGAAGAATTTCTGGCGCGGGTTTCAGAGTTATGAGACGCGTGTCTCCGACGGCTCCATCTTTTCTCTCGCAAGAGAAAAGATGGAGGAGAAAAGAGTGCTTGGAACGCGTTTCGTGCATACTGCGGTGCGATTCAGGCAGAAAACTGATTTGAAAGCTTCTGCACTCGCACTGGGTCACCTTACGGGCGCTTTGGTACGCGCCGCCCGTTGGAGTGGGCGTCAGATTTGATAATGAGCGCCTTTGAATGGGTGCAGATAATAGAAACTGCCGTTAAAATATGTGGGTATGTATGTATTTGCATCGGCCTAAAGGCTTCCCCTGGGGGCCGATTCCCCCTGTCAGGGGGAAATGTCCCGAAGGGACAAAAGGGGTAGGGACAGCTGGCTGCGCGGAGCGCAGACTGATGAGGGAAAGAATGCACCGAATGTCTGTATAGCAGTATCGATAGTGCTTGCAGTCCCTCATCCGGCGCTGCGCGCCACCCTCCCCGGAGGGGAAGGCGTTTTTGCAGACTGATATAGAAGAGGAATCACCATGATCGATATTTCCGTAAAGGATCTCGTCAAGAGCTTTGACGCGGATACAAATTTGCTCGACGGCGTCAGCTTTGACGTGCAGGCCGGCGAGCGCGTGGGGCTGCTGGGCCGCAACGGCGCGGGCAAGACCACGCTTTTCAAGATACTGACGGGCGAGCTGGACTATAACTCCGGCGAGGTGCGCTTTGCGCCCGGCCGCAAGGTCGGACTCATTTCCCAGATCCCGCACTATCCGGCGGGCTATACCGTCGAGGACGTGCTGCGCACGGCCTTCCGGGAGCTGACGAACATTCAGGCCAGGCTGCGCCAGCTGGAGCAGCAGATGACGGCGCACCCGGACAAGGCGACGCTTGCGGAGTATGACGCGCTTTCCACGCGCTTTCAGACCGGCGGCGGATATGAAACGGACATGCAGACGGACAAGATCTGCAACGGTCTCGGCATCCCTGCGGCGCAGCGGCAGCAGGAATTTGACAGCCTGTCCGGCGGAGAAAAAACGCGCGTGAACCTCGCGCGTCTGCTGCTGGAAAAGACGGACATTCTCCTGCTCGACGAGCCGACGAACCATCTGGATATGCATGCGGTGGAGTGGCTCGAGGGCTATATTGAAAAATTCCGGGGGACGGTACTGACCATCTCCCATGACCGGTATTTTCTTGACCGCGTCGTCACGCGCATCGTGGAGCTGCACGACGGCAAGGCGGAGTTTTATTCCGGCAATTATTCGTTCTACGTGCAGGAAAAGCAGGCGCGCTTTGATTTGCAGCTCAAGCAGTATGAGAAGGAGCAGGCCAAGCTCGGACAGCTCGGCTTTACGCTCGAGCGTATGAAGGGCTGGGGCATCAATAACCGCACGCTCTACCGCCGCGCCATGTCCATCCAGCACCGCATGGAGCGCATCGAAAAGACCGACCGGCCCACGCAGGAGAAGACCATGCGCGCAAGATTTGCCCAGCGGGACTTCTTCGGCGACGAGGTGCTGTCCGTCAAGGGGCTTGGCAAGGCGTATGACGGGCGGACGCTGTTCTCGGACGTCGAATTGCAGGTCACGGGCGGAGAGCGGATCGCGCTGCTCGGCGATAACGGCACGGGAAAATCCACGTTCCTGAAAATTCTCCTCGGCGAGGAAGCGGGCGCAGGGCGCATCAAGTTCGGCCCCACGGTCAAGTGGGCGTATCTGCCGCAGATCATCCACTTTGCCCACCCGGAGCGGACGCTTCTTGACACGATGCTCTATGAGAAAAACTGCTCTGTGCAGACCGCACGCGACCGGCTGGGCGCGTATCTGTTTGAGGGCGAGGACGTGTTCAAGACCGTCTCGTCGCTCTCCGGCGGCGAGCAGAGCCGGCTCCGGCTGTGCATGCTGATGGACGAGAAGATCAACCTGCTGGTGCTCGACGAGCCGACGAACCATCTGGATATCGACTCGCGCGAGTGGCTTGAGGACGCGCTGGAGGAGTATGAGGGGACGCTCATCTTCGTCTCCCACGACCGCTATTTTGTCAACAAATTTGCCACCCGTATCTGGGAGCTGGAAAATGGACACATCCGCGACTATCTCTGCGGCTATGAAAAATACCGCTCCATTAAGGAAAAGGAAGCCATCGCCGCGCCCGTCCCGGAGAAGCCCAAAAAGGAACACAAGGAAAAGCCGAAGACCTCCGGCAGCAAGATGATCGAAAAGAAGATCCGCGCGCTTGAGCGTGAGATCGAAAAGCAGGAGACGCTGTCCGCCCAGCTGGACGGGAAGATCGAAGCGGCTGCTTCGGACTATCAGGAGCTGGCGCGGCTGATGGAGGAAAAGCAGCAGGCGGAGGACACGCTTGCCAAGATGATGGACGAGTGGGAGACGCTCTCGTGCGAACTGGAGGACGCGACATGATCCCTGTCTGGCTGATCGTTCTGATCGCGCTTGTGGGCGCAGTGTGTCTGGCGCTGCCGCTGCATATCGGCATGACGGGCGTGTGTCTGCTGCTTCTGGCGGCGGTACTGCTGGCGCTGCGGATCTTAAAGAAAAAGAACGCGCCGAGAGTCTGGAGCCGGATCCTCATCGGCCTGACGGCCGCTTCGATGGCGGTGATCTGCGGCGCGATGGGGTATATTGCCGTGCAGGGAAGAGACAGCAGCATGCAGGAAGCGGACGTGCCGGATTTTATCGTTGTGCTTGGCGCGCAGGTGCAGGGCGACGGGCCGTCGCTGACGTTAAAGAAACGGCTGGATCGGACGCTGGAGCTTTTGCAGGAGCATCCGGACAAGACCGTCATCGTCTCCGGCGGGCAGGGTGCGGATGAAGCACACACCGAAGCTTCGGTCATGGCGCAGTATCTGCTCTCCCGCGGGGCGCAACCCGCGCAGGTCATCGAGGAGGATCAGGCGTCCAACACGCGGGAGAATCTGCTCTATTCCGCGGCGCTTGCCGAAGCGCGCGGGGTCGACACGTCGCGGGTGCTCATCGTGACGAGTGATTTTCACATGTGCCGGGCAAAATACATTGCAAGGACGCTCGGCATGGAGCCGTATGGGCTGACGAGCCGCACGTGGCCGTGGATTTTGAAGCTCAACTACACGCTGCGCGAGGTCTTCGCGTTCTGCAAGGCGGTTTATCAGGCGCACCGTTGACTTTCCGGCGGCCTGTGATAGAATGATAAAAAACGACACAAAGGAGTGTTTTCTGTATGAGCGGATGCAGCGGCAACTGTTCCAGCTGCGGCGAGAGCTGCTCCGACCGCAAGCCCGAGAGCCTGCTGGCGGAGCCGAACAAAAAATCAAACATCAAAAAGGTCATCGCCGTCGTCTCCGGCAAGGGCGGCGTCGGCAAATCGACGGTCACGTCGATGCTGGCCGTCGCGATGCGGAAAATGGGCTACAAAACGGCGATCCTGGACGCCGACATTACCGGCCCGTCCATCCCCAAGGCCTTCGGCCTGCACGAGCCCGCGCTCGGCAGCGACGACGGCATCCTGCCGGCTGAGACGAAGGACGGCATCAAGGTCATGTCCATCAATTTGCTGCTGCCCAACGAGACGGATCCCGTCATCTGGCGCGGCCCGGTCATCGGCGGCGCGGTCAAGCAGTTCTGGACGGATGTATGCTGGGGCGATGTGGATTACATGTTCGTCGATCTGCCGCCCGGAACGGGCGACGTGATGCTGACGGTATTCCAGTCGCTGCCGGTCGACGGCGTTGTGATCGTCACAAGCCCGCAGAGCCTTGTGTCCATGATCGTCTCCAAGGCGGTCAACATGGCGCGGATGATGAACGTCCCGGTCTATGGATTTGTAGAGAACTACAGCTATTTCCAGTGCCCGGACTGCGGCAAAAGAGTCGAGATCTTCGGCAAGAGCAAGCTGGACGAGCTGGCGCTGCAATTCTCCCTGCCCGTTCTTGCCCGGCTGCCGATCGATCCGCAGGTCGCCGCGCAGTTTGACGCAGGGAACATGGCCGAGGTCGACACCGACCCCGTCATGCCCGCCGCCGAGCTGATGGCGAAGGCATAAACGCATAAAAACAGAGCCGCTGCCTGATGGCAGCGGCTCTGTTTGTCAATTGGCTCAGATCTTCATGGCGGCTTCGTATGCGCGCCAGACGACGGATTTGAGGTTGCCCACGTGCATGCAGTCGCCGACGAGCTGCACGTTGCGGTGGCCCTTGTCCTCCACGAGCGGCGTGGAGATATAGCCGGCCGAGGAGATGACGCTGTCGCAGGCGATCTCGGTCGTGCTGCCGTCCTTGCCAGCGCAGACGATGGAGCCGTCCTTGACCTCGCGGAGCGTGGTCTCGAGGTAGACGGGAACCTTTTTCCACGCGAACCACTCGCGCAGATACGAGCTGTTGGCAAGACAGACGCCCTTCTGCGAGACAAGATCGTCCTTCATTTCCACGATCGTCACGTCCTTGCCCTGTAGGGCAAGCTCATACGCGATCTCGCAGCCGGTCAGACCGCCGCCGATGACCGCGACGCGCTGGCCGACGGGTGCGCCCAGCAGATATTCGCAGGCTTCGAGCATCTTTTCGTGGCCCGGAACCTTTTTGAGAACACGCGGCGTGGAGCCGGTGGCAATGATGACGGGATCCTGTCCGAAGCTCTCGATCTCCTTGATCTCGGTGTTCAGATGGATCTCAACGCCGAGCTTGTCCATCTCGCGGCGATACCACGTCAGAAGCTCGCGCAGGCGGCTCTTGTAGCTCTCGGACGAAGCGGCGATGAACGTACCGCCAAGCTCGCCGGATTTTTCATAGATGACCGGCTTGTGGCCGCGCAGTGTCAGGACGCGTGCAGCCTCCATGCCGCCGATGCCGCCGCCGACGATGTGGACGGTCTTGGGCTTGTCGGTCTTTTTGATGTAGTGCTTGTCCCACTGCATCATCTCCGCGTTGACCGCGCACCGGGCCAGATGCAGCGAGTCGCTTAAGTCCTGATCGTTCGGCACGCCCTTGTAGTGACACATGTTGAAGCAGCCGTTGTGGCAGAGGATGCACGGGCGGATATCGTCCTCGCGGCCTTCGATGACCTTGGTGAACCATTCGGGGTCCGCAAGGAAGTTGCGCGCGAAGCCCGCGCCGTCGAGCTTGCCCTCGGCGATGGAGGCTGCGGCGGCGTCCAGCGTCATGCGGCCTGCGCAGACAACGGGGATGTCGACAAACTTCTTGATGTGCTCGACCTCGGCCAGATTACAGTTTTCCGGCATGTAGACCGGCGGGTGCGCCCAGTACCACGCGTCATATGTGCCGTTGTCGCAATTGAGCATGTCGTAGCCCGCGTCCTGCAAAAATTTTGCGGCGATCTCGGATTCCGCCATATCGCGTCCGGCTTCCACATACTCCTCGCCGGGCAGCGCGCCCTCGCGGAAGCCCTTGGTCTTGGAGACGACGGAATAGCGCAGCGAGACCGGGAAGTCCGCGCCGCAGGCGGCCTTGATGGCCTTGACGATCTCAGCGGCGAAGCGGTAGCGGTTTTCAAGGCTCCCTCCGTATTCGTCGGTGCGCTTGTTGACGTAGTGGAGCGTGAACTGGTCAAGGAGATACCCCTCGTGCACCGCGTGCACCTCCACGCCGTCGACGCCTGCGTCTTGCAGGAGCTTTGCGGACTTTGCGAACGCGTCGATCATCTCCTGGATCTCCGCCTTTGTCATCTCACGGGACGGCACCTTGTCCGACCAGCGGTTCGGCGACGGGCTGGCCGTGGCCGTGATCTTGTCCAGATCCATAAACGGCTTGGAGATAACGCGCAGCGCCTTGTTGGTGTAGAGCTTTTCCATCATCTCCGAGATGGTAAAGCTGCGGCCGAAGCCCGCCGTCAGCTGGACGAACAGCTTCGCGCCCGTCTTGTGGAACTCCGGCATCCATTTGGCCAGATCCTCGTACATCTTCTTGTTCTTGTGCAGCCACTGGCCGTACATCGGGTTATAGACCGGCTGACAGCCGGGCAGGACGAGACCGGCGTTGTTTTTTGCGACCTCGAGAATGAAGCGCGCGCCGTCCTTGTCGAAATGGTTGACCTCCATCCAGCCGAACAGGTCCGTGCCGCCCATGCTGGTCAGAACGATGCGGTTTTTGATCTCCACCTTGCCGATCTTCCACGGCGTCAGCAGAGGTTTGTAGTTCTCTTTCAAAGCGCTCTCTCCTTTTTCATCTGTTTCGGGGTTCAGATGCAGCGGCTCCGGCCGTGCATCCGGTTCTTCTTTCAGTTTATATGAAACAGCGGGAAAAGTCACGGTTTATTTTCGGAAATCTGCCCAAAACACCCATGGCGGCTTGACAGAGTATCCCCGTACACGTATGATAAGCCTATAAACTTTATATGTAATCGAGAAGAGGGTATTATGCTCAATCAGTTTTCAAGAACGCAGCTGCTGCTTGGCGCGGATGCGATGGAAAAGCTCAAGGGCGCGCGCGTGGCCGTGTTCGGCATCGGCGGCGTGGGCGGCTATGTCTGTGAAGCGCTCGTCCGCAGCGGCGTGGGCGCGTTTGATCTTGTCGACGACGACAAGGTCTGCCTGACGAACCTGAACCGCCAGATCATCGCCACGCGCAGGACGGTCGGCAAGTATAAGGTCGAGGTCATGCGCGACCGCATTCTGGAGATCAACCCCGACTGCGACGTGCGTGTGCACCAGTGCTTCTATCTGCCGGAGACGGCGGATCAGTTCGATTTTTCTGAATATGATTACGTGGTCGACGCTGTCGACACCGTGACGGCCAAGGTCACGCTGGTGCTCGAAGCGCAGAAGGCGGGCGTGCCCATCATCAGCTGCATGGGCGCGGGCAACAAGCTCGACCCCACGCGCTTCCGCGTAGCAGATATCTATAAGACCAGCGGCTGTCCGCTGGCGCGCGTCATGCGCACGGCGCTCAGAAAGCGCGGCGTGAAGCATCTGAAGGTCGTCTATTCGGACGAGATCCCCACGCGGCCCATCGAGGACATGTCCATCAGCTGCCGCAGCCACTGCATCTGCCCGCCGGGCGCAAAGCACAAATGCACCGAGCGCCGCGATATCCCGGGCAGCACGGCCTTCGTGCCGTCGGTCGCGGGCCTGATCATCGCGGGCGAGGTCGTCAAGGATCTGTCGAGGGCATGAAAAAAACGTATATTGCCACAGTTCCCAACCACATCGGCGCGTTCCTTGCGGCCAGCCGCCGCTTTGCCGCGCTGGGCATCAACATCACCCGCGTCAGCTACAACAAGGCGGTCGACTCCCACACGATCTTTATGGAAGCGGAGGGCAGCAGCGAGCAGCTGGCGCAGGCAGACAGGCAGCTTGCGGAGATCGGCTATCTCCACAGCGGTGAGACGGAGAAGTGCGTCGTCCTGCTGGAGTTTCAGCTGCGCGACGAGCCGGGCGGGCTGACCGATATCCTTGCGCTCATCGAGCAGTTCGGCTTCAATATCTCATACCTCAGCTCGCAGGAGAATGGAACCAACTTCCAGCTTTTTAAAATGGGCCTGTTTGTCGAAGATCCGGCGCGCATCCGCGCCTTCCTCGCGCAGGCCGGGCAGCTCTGCCCCGTGCGCGTGATCGACTATAACCGCGCAGAAAAGAGCTTTGACAACAGCATTTTCTACGATTCCTTCGTCACCGGTCTGTGTCAGGCGATGGATCTGCCGGAAAGCGCGCGGCAGGCACTGCTGGTCAACGCGAATCTTGCCATGCAGACGCTGGACGAGCGGGGCTTGTCGCCCTACCGCACGTTTGACTCCATCAGCCGCTTCGCGGAGCTGCTGTCCAAAAGCCGCGGCGAAGCGTTCTGCCCGCGCATCACAGCCTGCCGCCTGACGGCGGAAACGTCGCTCACGCTCATTGAGCCGCCGTGCGGCAGCAATACGGCGATCCTGACGCATGGAGAGGACGTTTTGTTCCTTGACAGCGGCTATGCCTGCTATGAGCAGGAGATGCTGGCGCTGTTCCGGCAGCTTGTGCCGGAGTTTAACCGGAGAAAGAAGACCATCCTCGTCACGCATGCCGACGTTGACCACTGCGGGCTGCTGCCGGTATTTGACGAGATCCTTGTCAGCGCCAAGAGCGCGCAGTGCCTGCGGCTTGAAGACGCCGGGCAGGACGGCTTCCGGGAGCAGAACCCGCTGCACAAGCCGTATATCCAGATCTGCAAGCTGCTGACCAGCTACCGCCCGGCGCCGACAGAGCGGCTGAAGGTTCTCTGGGGCGATCTGACGCCGCTGGACTGCCCGCTGGCACCAATCGGAGAATTTTCGTTCGGCGATCTGCAATTTTCCGTCTATGAGGGCGCAGGCGGCCATCTGCCGGGCGAGATCGTGCTGGTGGATGAGATCCACCGGATCGCCTTCACCGGCGATATCTACGTCAATATCCACGGCATGACAGCGGCACAGACGGCCTATAACCAGTATGCGCCCATCCTCATGACCTCCGTCGACACAGACCCGAAGCTCTGCGCTGCAGAGCGCAAGGCCGTCTTTGACCGGCTCAGTCCCGGCGACTGGCAGATCTTCGGCGCGCACGGCGCGAAAAAGGACGTCTGCGTCCAGTAAAAGAAAGGATCATTTCCATGAAACTCATGATCGCATCCGATATCCACGGCGCGGCGGGCTACTGCCGCGAGCTGCTGGCCGCCTTTGACCGCGAGGGCGCGCAGCGCCTGCTGCTTCTGGGCGATATTCTCTACCATGGCCCGCGCAACGACCTGCCGGACGAGTACGCCCCCAAGCAGGTGCTGGCCATGCTCAACGAGCGCCGCGAAGCGCTCTTCTGCGTGCGCGGCAACTGCGACACCGAGGTCGACCAGATGGTGCTGACGTTTCCCATTCTTGCCGACTACAGCATTTTCCCGGTGGGAGACCGGCTCATCTATGCCACGCATGGCCACGTGTTCAACACCGCCCACCTGCCGCCCCTTTGCCCGGGCGATATCCTGCTGCACGGCCACACGCACATCCCGGCGTGGGAGCCGTTCGGCGAAAACAACCTCTATCTGAACCCCGGCTCCGTTTCCATCCCGAAAAACGGCAGCGCGCACAGCTATATGACGCTGGAGGACGGCGTTTTCACGTGGAAGGACCTGTCCGGCGCGGTCTATCACACGCTGGCGCTGTAATTACAAAAACCGAAGCTCCGCGATCGCGCCCAGCGCGATCACCGGCCCGCTGTCCAGAACCAGAAGCGACCGGTTACGATCCAACTGCAATACCCGCCCGGCGGCCGCCTTGTACGCGCCGCCGGATTTTTTTGCATCCGGCACGAACCAGCGCACCTGTACCGCAGGCTGCGTATGGACGCACGCGAAAAGCGTATGCAGGCTTTGATCCAGCTCCTGCAGCGCGTCTTCATTCGGCTCGGCCTGGGACTGCGTCTGGCGTTCGGTCTCGCGCAGCTGCGCGTCGAAGCCTGTGAGGGCGGCGAAGGGCGCGAACTGCGCCGCGCGGTCGTGCCGCGGCATGGGCGCGTGGGTCTGTGAGCGGTGGTGCGGCAGATACAGAAGCTCGCGGTAGTCGTCCTTCATGCCTGGTGCCCTCCGATCTGTCCGTTGCGCTGGCGGGCGGTCGCGCCGTCCTGAAAGCTCATGGCCTTGACAATGGCGTTTTTGCCGTATTTGTGCCGGATGGCCAGAATGGCTTCCTGCATCCGGCGCTCGCGCGCGAGCCGCAGCTGCTCGGCCTGCGTCTGCGCTTCGTCGGAAAAGAAGTCCAGCTGGCGATATTCCATCTGCGCCGCCTGCTCGCGCGGCAGGGTGTGGTTTGCGGTGAGGTAGATCCGCCGCACGAGAAGCGCGGGATCCACGACGCGGTCAAAGAGCGCCGAAGCCGCCTGCGTGATCTGCTGGACGGACGCGGTGGGCGTACCAAGATTTTCGGAGCCGTGCGCGGGCTTTGGCGTGCGCCGCCCATAGCGGTCGGTTGTGACCGGCCCGCAATAGCAGCTCTGCGCGTCCGGCGCGGACAGGCTCTCCACGTCATAGCCGACTGTCAGAACGAGCTGGTCGGTGACAAGCCCGCGCTCGAACAGGTCGAGCGCCAGCGCATCCGCCATTTCGCGCAGCACGAGCCGCGCCTTGTCCGCGCGGTATGCGCACTGCAAAACCTGACCGGAGCCGACGCTGGACGACGCGGGCCGGTAGCTCTTGATATCCGCCATCGTACACGACTCCCAGCCCCACGCATGGTCGATCAGCAGCTCCGCGTTGACGCCGAACATGCGGTAGAGCAGCTCCTCGTTATAAAACGCGTCTGGTGCGCCGGCCGAGCAGCGCGCAAGATCGCCCATTGTATAGATGCCCTTCGCTTCCAGCTTCCGGGCAATGCCGGGGCCGACGCGCCAGAAATCGGTCAGCGGCCGGTGCTGCCAGAGCGTCCTGCGGTATTGCAGCTCGTCCAGCTCGGCGATGCGCACGCCGTTTGCATCCGGCTGGGTATGCTTGGCTTCAATGTCCATGGCGATCTTGGCAAGATAGAGATTTGTGCCGATCCCGGCTGTGGCGGTGATGCCGGTCGTGCGGTAGACGTCCAGAATGATCTGCATGGCGAGCGCACGCGGCGTGAGACCTGTGTGCAGGTACGGCGCGGCGTCGATGAACACCTCGTCGATGGAGTAGACGTGCAGATCCTCCGGCGCGATGTATTTGAGATAGATCTGATAGATCTGCGCGGAGGTCTGCATATAAAGGGCCATCCGCGGCGGCGCGGTGATATAGTCCAGCGCAAGGGACGGATCTTGGCGCAGCGCATCCGCATTGCAGCTGCTGCCGGAAAGCTGCCGCCCGGCGGCAGCCCGCCGCGCGGCATTGACGGCGGCCACGCGCTGCACGACCTCAAACAGCCGCGCGCGCCCCGGAATGCCATAGGCCTTGAGAGCGGGGGACACGGCAAGACAGATGGTCTTTTCCGTCCGGCTCTTGTCCGCGACGACAAGATGCGTTCTCAGCGGATCCAGTCCGCGCGCCACGCATTCGACCGAAGCATAAAAGGATTTCAGATCAATGGCAAGATAGCAGGGCTCTGCCATACCGCGTCACCTCCTTTGGATATGGATATGATACCACCAAAGTGCGGCCGTGGTCAAGAGAAAATCGAAAATATGTTCGATAAAAAGAAAGGAAGAAAGCAGCGGCCTGCATCCGGACATGCAGGCCGCTGGGCGTATCAGGATTCCGAGACCGGCCAATACGGGTCGAAGTCGAAGCCTTGCAGCGCCTTGACGGTCGCGCTGGCGTCCAGCGGGATGGATTCGACGTACAGGCTGTCCGTTTCGCCCGGGACGCTGGAGGTGACGGTGAAGATCAGGTTGAGCGGGGTATAGTTCCCGTTGTCGCTGGCCGTCCCGATGCCGCTGACGTCCTCCGCACCGAGCCGCCCGGCGTCAATGTCCTGCCGGCAGGCGTCATAGACCGCCCACGCATCAAGACCGGTCAGCTCGCCGGTTTCGTATCCGGCGTTGGAATAGACGTAGCACGACAGCACGTTCTTTTCCGTGCGCGGCGTGTCGAAGCCCGTGCGGATGCGCACGCAGGTCGTGCTGTTGTAGAGCGCGGAGAACTGCGAGATGAGACTGTCCGCCTGCGCGGCGTCGGCCTCGTCATAGACCACGCTGTAATACCGCTCCATGAGCTGCCCGTCCGCCATGCGGTAGGTGATGTAGAAGCTCTGCGTCTGATCTGTGCCGGTCTGATAGGCGGCCCGCCGGTGCTCCTGCGCGGCGCGGTTTTCCACCAGCGCGGTGTGCAGCGCCAGAACGTCGTCAATATACGCGCTGTCGGCGGAGGTATACGAGCCAAAGTATTGCTCGTGCGTCAGCCCGGCAGCCAGGATCTCACTGCGCTGCGGCAGATACCGGGAATAGCCGAACAGGTCAAACTCCGCCGCGCTGAACGCCAGCAGCAGCGCAAGACAGCATGCGCCGAACCCGATCCAGCCATGCCGGAAGACATGGACGGTCTTTTGCAGCAGCATCCTTCCGGAGAAATAGCCCAGAAACGCGCCGATCATCAAAAACAGCAGCACGTACCAGAAGTTATCTGCCGTATTGCTGGCCAGCAGCTCCATCAGAACCTCGCCGACCACCAGCGCGCAGCCGATCGTGAACACATATAACGCGACCGGCCGCAGCCAGCCGACGGCGATCACGCTGCCGCTGCGCTCCATCTCGCGCCGCCGCAGCAGGAAAAACGCGCACACGGCAAATAAGACACCCGCCGCCGCAAGCAGCCCGAGGTAGCCCCAGCCGACCAGATGCGGGTTTATTTCATAGCCGAGCCCGCTGACATCCATCCAGTCGCTCTCAATGCGGAAGTCGCCCTGCAGCAGCCCCAGCAGCGGCGTGGCGCGCAGCGCAAGCTCGTGCATGCGCGTCGCCTGCGTGTAGGGCATGCCGTAGACGAAGGTGTACAGCAGCTGCTGCACGATGCTCTCGAGCACGTAGACGGCGAAATTCAGGATCAGATAGACGATCGGCATGGCCGCCATCTGCCCCACGACCATGCACACGAGCACGGCGAAGGAATAGAACAGCAGAAAGCCCAGCATCGCCGCAAAAAACATCTGCATGGCCGGCCAGAAGGCCGCCGCGCCGAAGCCCGCGCCGACCGCCCACGAAAGGAGCGACGAAACAAGCGTCAGCCCTGCGTAGAAGAGCAGGCCGGTCAGATAATTCGTCAGAAACAGCGTCTCGCGCCGGACGGGCAGGGCAGCGTAAAAATAGGCGGTGTTCGTCCGGAACAGCCACGAAAACTGCACCCATGCAAGAAGCCCGCCGAAGAGAAACGGCAAAACAGACGCGTTCAGCCGCGCGTAATCGAGCAGCGTCCGCTCAACCTGCGCAAAGAAATCTTCCGTGCAGACCGAGACCCCGCGGCAGTATGAGAGCAGCCGCAGCGGCAGCAGCAGGCAGTAGCAGGCCAGCAGAAGAAAGAGCGGCAGCGTCCGTCTGACGGACCGGCGGAAGACCGCCCGGTCAAAGCACGAGATTTTTGACGTCATAGCCGGTCCCTCCCAGTTCGTAGATGAATATTTCCTCCAAAGAAAGCGGCAGCAGGTCGCACAGCAGCGGCGCCCCGGCGGCAAGCACGCTCGAGACCTCCCGCGGGTTGCCGCGGATGATGAGTGTCTGCACCCGGCCGAGTGTGCTTTTGTGCAGGATCTGCAAGGTGTCCGGCAGCGGCTGGTCGCTGACGAGCTGCACCTTTACGATATTGTCCTGCAGGTCGGAAAGCGCGCGCTCCAGCAGCATCGTACCCTCGTGCATGATGCCGACATGGTCGCAGATATCCTCCAGCTCGCGCAGATTGTGGGACGAGACCAGCACTGTCGTGCCGTAGCCCGCCACGTCCTCCACGACAAGGCTCCAGATCTGGCGGCGCATGACGGGGTCCAACCCGTCGACCGGCTCGTCGAGGATCAGATAGTCCGGGCGGATGCACAGCGCCAGCCAGAAGGCCGCGTGCTTCTGCATGCCCTTGGAGAATCGGCGCAGCGGCGTCTTTTCCTCCAGCCGGAACACATCCCGCAGCGCGTCAAACCGGGAGAGGTCGAAGCGCGGGTACATGGCGCGGTAAAAGGCGGCCAGATCCTGGATCGTCCCGCCGCCGAACACGCTCAGATCGTCGGGAATATAGCCGATGCGGCTCTTGACCTCCGGATTTTCATAGACCGGCAACCCGCCGATCGTGACGTTGCCGGCGTCGGGCCGGTAGATGCCCATGATGTGCCGGAGTGCGGTGGATTTGCCGGCGCCGTTGGAGCCGACAAGACCGTAGACCGCGCCCTGCGGCACAGTGAGGGACAGATCGTCCAGTGCCGTTTTTGCGCCGAAGCGCTTGGTCACGTGGGAAAGCTCAATCATTGGCAGGATCCTCCTGTGTCAGAAGCTGCGTCAGCTGCGCCTGCGTCAGGCCGAGCGCGCGCAGCCGCTGCGCCGCGGCCCGGAACGCGCCGACCGCCTGCTTTTTCTGCTGCTCGGCGATCTGGTCGACCTGCGCGACGAAGGAGCCCTTTCCGGCGACGGAGAGGATATAGCCGTCCGTCTCCAGCTCCCGGTAGGCGCGCTGGATGGTGTTGGGGTTGATGGCGAGCTGCCCGGCAAGCTCGCGCACTGACGGCAGACGGCTGCCCGGCGGCAGCGCGCCCGTCAGCATGAGTCTGCGCAGTTCGGACTGGATCTGCTCATAAATGGGGCGGGGATCGCGGTAGTTGATGGAGATCACAGAAGCGGCACCTCCTGACTGTATGAACTGTACTGGTACAGTTATAGCATGCGCGGAGAAAGCTGTCAATGCGCGCGGTGAAATTTTTCCCCGGCGTTGACCGCGCCGCACCGGTGCGGTAGAATAAGAAAAACGGAAAAACTGAAAAAGGCAGGACGATTTTATGAACGAACCGTTTGCATTTTATGAGGAAGGCGCGGCATATGTCCGTGCGCGGATGCCGTTTGCGCCGCAGCTCGCGGTGATCCTTGGCTCGTCGCTCGGGCCGTTTGCGGAGACTCTTACAAATACCGCTGAGATCGACTATCATGACATTCCGAATTTTCCCGTCTCCACTGCGCCGGGTCATGCCGGAAAGCTGATCTTCGGGGAACTGGGCGGGAAGAAGCTCGTGTGTCTTTCAGGCCGCTTCCACAGCTATGAGGGGTATGATTTCGAGCAGCTGACGCAGCCGGTGCGGCTTCTGAAGCAGCTTGGCGTGCGGGCGCTCATCGTGACGAACGCCGCCGGCGGCGTGAACCTCGGCTACCGGCCGGGCGACTTCATGCTGATCGCCGATCAGATCAAGCTGAACGGAGCCAGTCCGCTGCGCGGACAGAATCTGGACGAATTTGGCCCGCGCTTTTTTGACACGACGCGCATGTATACGCCGGAGCTGCGCACGCTGGCGAAGCGCTGCGCGGCGGAGCTTGGGATCGAGGTGAAGGAGGGCGTCTACTTCTTTATGCCCGGCCCGCAGTTTGAGACGCCTGCGGAGATCCGCGCCATCCGCATTCTGGGCGGCGAGGCGGTCGGCATGTCCACGGTCACGGAAGCGCTGACGGCGGCGCACTGCGGCCTGCCGCTGCTGGGCATTTCCGTCATTACCAATATGGCAGCCGGCATCACGGGCGGCGCCGTGACCGGCGAGGAGGTCAATGAGACCGGCGCGGCTGTGGCGGAGCGCTTCAGCCGGTATCTAACAAAAATTGTGGAGGAGATGGACGTATGACACAGTTCCGGGCCGATGCAGGTCTTGCATTTATGCTGCAATATGAGAATGTCGCGTGGTATGACGCGGGCGAGGTGCGCATCCTTGACCGGCGGATCTATCCGGCGAAGATCGAGTTTGTCCGGTGCAGAACGCACGGCGAGGTTGCGCAGGCGATCGCGGATATGGTGACGCAGAGCGCGGGGCCGTATACCGCGGCGGCCATGGGCATGGCGCTGGCTGCCTATGAGTGCCGGGAAAAGTCCAAGGTGGAGCAGCTGGCCTTTTTGCAGGCGGCGGATGACACCATCTCCAACGCCCGGCCGACGACGGCCAAACGCATGCGCATGATCTGCGACGGCTGCCTGAAGGCGGCCCGGCTCGCGCTGGAGGAGGGGCAACCGGTCGATCTGGCCATCCGGGAGCATGCGGTGGGCACGAACAACCGCCGCTACAGCAAGGTCAACGAGATCGCAAAATATCTGGTGCCGCTCCTCCCGGAGGGCGGGACGGTCATGACGCAGTGCTTCGGCGAGACGATCGTCGGCATGATGCTGAAGGAAGCGAAGCTGGCCGGGAAGCAGTTCCGCCTGTTCTGCCCGGAGACGCGGCCGTATTTTCAGGGCGCGCGCCTGACGGCCACGGTCTGCCGCGACATGGGCTTTGACGTGACGGTCATCACCGACAATATGCCCGCGTTCGTCATGGAACGCGAGCATGTGGATGTGTTCACCTGCGCGGCGGACGCGATCTGCCTGGACGGCTATGTGGTCAATAAGGTCGGCACGATGCAAATTGCCATCTGCGCCAACCACTTCGGCATCCCAACCTTTGTGACCGGCGCGCCGGACATCGGCCACGAGACAAAGGACACCGTCAAAATCGAAATGCGCGACCCGGCCTTTACGCTGCAAGCGATGGGCGTACGCACGGCGGCGGACGGCGTCAAGGGCTATTATCCCGCCTTTGACATGACTCCGCCCCACCTCATCTCCGGCATCGTGACCGACCGCGGCGTCTTCTCGCCGTTTGACCTGCACCGGTACTTCTCCGACGGCGGAGAAGGGGAATACGAGACGGTCGTATGATTCCTCCGGAGGCCCTATCTTTTCTCTCGCAAGAGAAAAGATAGGGGAGAAAAGAGTGCTGGGGACGCGGTACAATTCAGACAGGAAACTGATGAATCAGTGCAGTCAATAGAAGGTACTCTCGAAATTTGCTGAATGGTACGTATTTGCACAGGCCAAATCGGCTTCCCTTGGGGGAAGCTGGCACGGCGTAAGCCGTGACTGATGAGGGCCTGAATGCACCGAATAGCTGCACAGCAGCATCGATCGTGCTCCCCGACCCTCATCCGGCCCTTCGGGCCACCTTCCCCCAGGGGAAGGCATTTTGGGTGCAAATTTGCAAAAGACTTCCATACTTTTTGACATTTCTCCATCCCCGTGCTACACTGAAAAGAAAAAACAGGAGGACAGTTCATGTCGCTCATTCCGTATTATCTGCAATATTTATCCGAGATCTGCGAGGGGACGCGCAAGGCGCCGGAGGGCATTGTGCTGACGGAGCAAGAGGATCTCAAAAAGGCGCTGCAATTGCAGGCGGAGATCAGCCGGATCGGCATTCCGGCATTTGTCAGGGCCTGCGCGGAAGCGGACGGAACCGAGATCGCGCAGGAGGAATACGACAGCTTTGACCCGGCGGAGCTGAACGCGGCGATCGCGCAGCTGGCTTCGGCTTCGCAGCCGCAGCAGGAAAATACGCCGGAGCAAGCGCCGCAGGAGCCGGTCAGAACTGAAACACGCGATATCTTCGAGGTGTTCCTCGACAGTGTGTGTCTGGACGAGAACCTGCTGGTCTACCTGATCGACATTCTCAAGCGGCACGCCGAGCCGGAGTTTACCAAGCTCTCGCACGCCGCGGCGCGGACGGAGCTGAAGCTGGACGATTTCCTCGCGTGGCTGGGCAACAAGGAGCTTCTGGGCAGCGAGGAGGAGCGCGCCTGCGCCGCCATCATGGACAAATGCCTGTACCGGCTGGAGGCCGAGGGCGAGATGGAGCTGGCCGCCGCGCTTCTGTGCGGCGATGAGCAGACGTTCAAGCTTTTCCGCACGCAGGCGCCGGAGCTGGTACACCTGCCGGACGCGACGTATGAATGGTTCTGCAAAAATTATCTCGACTGCTATTACCCGGTTCGTTTCATTCTGCATCATCAGGGCATCGAATTTCCGCAGGCATAAGGAGGGTATGGTATGGAACCAATCTATGTAACTGGTCACCGCAACCCGGATACCGACTCCATCGTCTCGGCCATGGCCTATGCGGCGCTGCGCAACGCGCTGGGCGACCGGGAATTTGTCCCGGCGCGGCTGGGGCATATCTCCGATGAAACAAAGCTCGTGCTGGACCGGTTCGGCTTTGAGCCGCCGGTGAGGATCCAGACGATGCGCACGCAGGTGCGCGATCTGGACTACGATACGCCGCCGGCCCTGTCCGGCGCCGTCACCGTCAACCGGGCGTGGACGGCGCTGCAGAGCAATAAGGCCAAATCCATCCCCGCGATCCCCGTTACCAACGAAAACGGCGAGCTGTTCGGCATGCTCTCGCCCAGCGAGATCGCGAGCTACGATATGCGCACGCTGTCTGACGCGCGGGTCGATCAGATCCCGGTCTTCAACCTTCTCAGCGTGCTGGACGGCAAGATCATCAATGAATCCGGCTATCTCGTCGACACCATCAGCGGCGAGGTGTCCATCGCGCTGCCGCAGCAGAACGAGAATCTTCTCTTCAAGGGGCCGGACGCGATCGTCATTGTCGGCGAGCAGCCGGAGATGGCGCGCCGCGCCATCGAGCAGCAGGTCAGCTGCCTGATCGTGTGTCAGGCGGAGCTGCCGGAGGAGCTGCGGAAGCTGGAGACGAAGACCTGCGTGATCGCCACGCCGTTTGATGCCTACAAGGCCGCCCGTATGGTCTATTACGCCATTGAGGTCGCGCGTGTGTGCCGGACGGACGATCTGGAAGCGTTCCACCTGACGGATTTCCTCGACGACGTCAAGGAGGTCGTGCTCAAAAGCCGCCACCGCAGCTACCCGATCCTCGACGAAAACGACAAGGTCGTCGGCACGCTTTCCCGGTATCATCTCATCAAGCCGCGCCGCAAGCGCGTCGTGCTCGTCGACCACAACGAGGTCTCGCAGTCGGTGCCGGGACTGGATCAGGCGGATATCGTGGAGATCATCGACCATCACCGGCTGGCGGATATCCAGACCGGCGGCCCCATCTACTTCCGCAACGAGCCGGTCGGCTCCACCGCGACGATCATCTCGGAGATGTATCAGGAGCGCGGGCTGATGCCGCCGGCGAAGCTGGCGGGCCTGATCGCGGCGGCGATCGTCGCCGACACGGTCATGTTCAAATCGCCCACGTCCACGCAGCGCGACCGCCGCATGGCTGACCGGATGGCGCGCATTGCCAACATTTCACTCAGCGAGCTTGGCAAGGAGATCTTCTCCGCGTCCATCTCCGACGATAAGCCGGCTGAGACGCTGCTGTTTACGGACTTCAAGGATTTCCACATCGCCGACCACGATTTCGGCGTCAGCCAGATCACCTGCATCGACTCCGGCCGCATGATGCAGCGGAAGGACGAGTTCCTCCAGGTCATGCAGAAAACGATGGAAGAGCGCGGCTATACGCTGCTCATCCTCATGCTGACGGACGTTCTGCTGGAGGGCAGCCAGCTGCTCTACCTTGGCGACGAGGATATCATCACACAGGCCTTTGGCGTGCAGCTGAAGGATCATACCTGCTTCCTGCCGGGCATTGTGTCGCGGAAAAAGCAGGTGATCCCGTCGCTGACTGCGCTGTGGGGCTGATTCGGAAATACAGAAGGAGAACAGGTTTTTACCATGCGCTTGATTTTTATTCGCCATGCCGAGCCGGATTACGAGCACGATTCGCTCACGGAAAAGGGCTGGCGCGAAGCGGAGCTGCTGGCCCGCCGGACAAAGAACTGGAAGGTGGACGACTTTTACATGTCGCCGCTCGGACGCGCGCAGGCGACAGCGTCCTTTACCCTGAAGGAGCACGGCAAAAGGGCCGAGGTCATGGACTGGCTGCACGAGTTCCGCGGCGAGCTGCTGGATCAGGACGGCGGCACGCATATCTGCTGGGATCTGATGCCCGCCGTGTGGACAAAGCAGCCGCAGCTGCTCCAGCCGGAGGGCTGGGAGAATGCTCCGATTCTGCAGGGAAGCAACGTCAAGGCGGAATATGACAGGGCCGTGGCCGGGCTCGACGAGATGCTGACGCGCTATGGCTATTTCCGGCACGGCGGCTATTATGAGAGCCGGGAGCACAGCGACAAATGCGTCGTCTGCTTCTGCCACTTCGGCATTACGGCGGTTCTGCTGTCGCACCTGTGGAACGTCTCGCCGTTTACCACGCTGCACGGGACGTTTCTGGCCCCGTCGTCGGTGACGGTTCTCAACACGGAGGAGCGGGAGCCGGGCATCGCCTATTTCCGCTGCCAGACGCTCGGCAACACCGACCATCTGCTCGCCGCCGGCGAACCGGTGTCCTATTACGCGTCCTATGCCGACCCGTTCCAGGGATAAAAGCAGACCAACAAAGTCCCTGCGCCTGCGGCGCGGGGACTGCAAAAAAATAAAAAACAGGCACGCTGCTGCGTGCCTGTTTTTTTCATGGCTTTTATTTTGTCAGGAATCTGTGGAGCATCACGGCGACCTCGGCGCGGGTGGCGTTGCTGCCGGGGTTCAGCTTGGAGCCGCTGCCCTTGACATAGCCGCTGCCGACGGCCCAGCTCATTGCGTCATAGGCATAGCTGCTGACGCTCTGGTAGTCGGTGTAGCTGCGCAGGCTCGTGCCGGTGGTGGGCTTGTCAGCCAGACGCCAGAGGATCGAAGCGATCTGCTCACGCGTGATCTTGCCCTTCGGGCTGAACGTCGTGCGGCTCGAGCCGTTGACGATGCTGTTCTTATACGCCCAGAGGACGGCTTCGTAGTAATAATCCGAGCTCTTTACATCCGTGAACGGGTTGGACACCCCGGAAACGGACGGGGAACCGGCGTTGCGGTAGAGGATCAGGACGAAATCGCCGCGAGTCATGTTGCCGCTCCAGTTGAAGGTCGAAGCGCTCGTGCCCTTGACGAGACCGTAGTGGTTCATGAAGTCAACGGCATCGGCTGCCCACGAGCAGGTGCGCGCGGTGACATCCGAGAACACGGACGACGAAGTCTTCGACGTGACGCGGAGCGTCAGTTCTGCGGAGCCGAGCTTGCTGTCGGACGAACTGTAGACGGTCATGGAGAGCTTGATCTGCGAAGCGCAGTCCGCTGCGGGCAGGAAATAGACGCTGTCCAGAAGCAGGTTTCTGGAATTGCTGCTCGTCAGATAGAACTTGTCCGAGGAGAAGCGGATGGTCTCGTAGTTGGCGTTGACGATGCTGCGGAAGTTGTAAAGCAGCTGGCCCTCGCTGGCCGCGGGCTGCGAGAACATCACGTAAGCGGCGTTGGGGTATGCGGCGAGGATCTGCTCGGCGGCGTTCGTGGACTTGAGCGAAGCGCCGACGCTCGTCATGGTATCGTCGTTGCTGACGATGACGGCGGTATAGCCCTCATAGCGCGTGCCGGAGGTGCCGACGGCGGTATAGGGGATATAGACCGTGTACTTGGTCGTATACGTGCCGGTCACATAGGTGACGGCGTCCAGATCGATCTGCGATCTGCTGGCCTGATAATAGCATTTATCCGTCGCGGACAGCTTGGAGGAGCTGCTGCGGGTGGGATAGGCCCAGCCAAAGATGGTGTCGTTGTTGCTGTCGTTCAGATTGTAGGTCTTGCTGTTCATCACGACTACAGCATTGCGGAGCGAGAACGTGACGTAATCCAGCTTTTCATTGGAGCGCGCATATCTGGAGAAGGCCTTGCTGAAATCGGCCTCGTCGAACGTGACGCTGCCGCCGAAGCTGACTGCGTATTCCATATCGACGCTCTGGCTGCCGACGGTGACCTTGCCGGTCGCGATGATGTTGCCGTCCGTGTCATAGCCGACATAGAAGAAGTACGGCGAGGATGTGCTGGTGGTGGACGACTTGAAGTACAGATTCGAGATCAGATAGCTTCTCGAGCCGGTGACAAAGTACTTTGTGCCGGTCGAGACGCGTCCGTTGCCGTCGTAGACGGAGCCGCCCGTCGTCTCGGAAATGCTGATGGAAGCGAGCTTGCCGGCGTAACGACCGGTGGCCGCGTCGACGGCGTTGGAGAAATCGTCCGCGTCAAAGGCCGTATCCTCCTGCACGGTGAACGAAGCGGCTTCTGCCGGGGCGACCTCGACGGAGGCGTCGGCCGCCGTATAGGTCGTGCCGCCGATGACGACGGAGACCGTCAGCGGGACGGAGACGGAGGTCCTGGAGGTACCGGTCGAATACGTATAGAGCGTGACCGTGGAAGAGCCGGTGCGGGTCGTGGTGGTGACGGCTCTGTTCTTCGTCTCGCCGTCAAACGCGGCGATGCCGTCGCGGTAGGCCTGCCAGGTGATCGTGACATTCTGGCGGTATGCGGTGTAGCCGGTCTCGGCGTCATACTGATAGACCGTTGCGGAGATATCGGAAGCCGTGCCGGCCGTTATAGCGCCGGAGGGCGTCTTGAGGACGATCTTATAGGTGTCGGCAACTTCAACCGTATAGGACTTGGCCGCGGCAGTGATCTCCACGCCCTTGGCGTTGGTCACAACGGCGGAGATCGTCGCCGTACCGGCGGCGACGCCGGTCACGGAGCCGGTCTCGGCGTTGACAGTCGCGACGGCAGCTTTATTGCTGGTGTATGCGATTTTATCCGTGCTGGTGGCCTTGGCAACGGCATTGGTGACGCTCTTGCCCTTTTCCACGGTTAGCTGGCTCTTGTCAAAGCGGATGGTGTGGTCGGCGCTGGCCGTGACGGTAACGGCAACGGCAGCCGTCTGGTCGCCGCAGGAGAGCGTGACGGTTGTCTGGCCGGTCTTCTTCGGGGTCAGCGTCAGCGTGGCTGTGCCGCTCGAAGCGTCGGCGGAAGCGGAAACCGCTGCGACCTCCGGTGCGCTCGACACGGCCTGAAGCGTGTCGCCCGCGCCTGCGCCGGTGACTGCGGCGGTGATCGTTACGTCGTCCGCAGTGAACGTGTCGGCGTCAATGGACCGCGTGGGAGCCGTCTGGATGCCGGTTACGCTGGACGCGACGGTGACGGTGACGGAGCCGGCGACGGGGGTCTTGTCCTCGTCGTTGAGCGTGGCGGTGATCTCAGCGGTGCCGATCTTCCGGGCGGTCAGCTGATTGCCGTTGACGGAAATGACGCTTGTGTCGCTGCTGGTAAAGACAGCCTCGACGTCATTGCCGTCAGAGCCCTTGACATGCGCGGTGGTCGATTCGTCCACGTGCAGCGTCCGGTTCTCGACCTGCAGCGTCTCACCGGCGGCCAGAGCGGCCGGCAGCGCAGCAAGGAGCAGAACCAGAACCAGGAGCAGGCTGATACTTCTTTTTATGGTACGTTTCATTCCTGTACACCTCTTTCTGCGGGGAAGCCCGCATTCTTTTTGTCTACAGTTTATCTTAAGAATTTAGAATTGCAATACTTTTGTAAATAATTCAGAAATTCTTCACAACTTCATTTCCAGTTCCGGAAGAACATGGATAAAACCGCCGCCGCTTCCTGAGCGGGAAGCGGCGGCGGAGCACTTATTTTTCCTTGTAGTAGAGCATACAGTGGCAGTAGCCCTCAAAGTCGGGGTCGTTGATCTGGTCGCGGAACTCCTTGCACATGCATTTGTTTTCCTCTGTCCGGGCCAGACGGCACGGGCAGTAGCCGCCGGTGCGCTTCAGGCCCTCCTTGACGCGGGCGACGACGGCGGCGTCTTCGTTCAGACGAACCTTCACAGCGATTCCAGCTCCTTCTTGAGCGCGTCCTTTTCGCGGTAGCCGACCAGCCGCTTGACCACATGGCCGTTTTTGACGCACAGCAGCGTGGGGATGGAATCGATCTGGAACTCCATGGCCAGATCTCGCTCGTCGTCCACGTTGACCTTGCAGAATTTGATCTGCGGCAGCTCGCCGTCCAGCTCCTCCATGACGGGCGAGAGCATCATGCACGGGCCGCACCAGCTTGCCCAGAAATCGACCACGACAGGCGTTTTTGCCTGCATGACCTCCTGCTCGAAGTTATCCAATGTCAGTGTTGTCATTCTGCGTGACCTCCTTATGTCTCTAGTATGGGCCTGTGACCCGCAGCCTTATTCCAGACAGTCGCAGATCGCCGCGGCGGCGGGCTTTTTCTGCATCCGCACGAGCGCGTCGTGCATGGCGCCGCGCCTTGCGTCGTCGGAAAGCAGATCCCGGCAAAGCGCTGCGATCTCCTCCGGTGTCTGCGCGGTGGCAGCGCCGCCGTGAGAGACGAAAAATTGCAGATTCGGCGTCTCACAGCTGCCGACCACGTTGACCAGCACCATCGGCAGACCCTTGACCATGGCTTCCGTCGTGCTGATGCCGCCGGGCTTGGTCAGGAAAAGATCTGCGCTGTCCATCATGGCGGAGATATTGTCAATGTATCCGCAGATGTGGATGTTGGGCTGTTTCCGGAAGGCGCGCCGCATGCGGCGGATGAGCTGCTCGTTATTGCTGCATGCCACGCTTACATCATACGACGGCGGGAGCAAGTTTGCAAGCAGTTGTGTAAGCTCTTCCATCGGCCCGCAGCCCATGCTGCCGGTCATGATGAGAAGATGGCGGTGCGACGGGTCGATCCCGACGCGCTTTTTTGCTTCGGCGGGCGAAAGCTTCTGATAAAGTGCGGCGCGGATGGGGATGCCGCAGGGGGTGATCGTCTCCCGCCGGATGCCCGCGGCGGCAAATTCATCGGTCAGGGACGCGTCCGGGATGACGCAGACGTCCGGCCGGATGCGGTCGCACGAGGGGCTGGCCGTATAGTCCGTGGCGACGAAGAGCGTCCGGATGGGGAGCGGGTCGCTGTGCTGGATGAACGTCAGCATCAGCGCGGGGAAGAGGTGGACGCTGACGACGGCGTCAAAGCCGCCGTCCGAGACGGCTCTTCGCAGCCGCTGGCAGCCGCGCCGCAGCAGACGGCTGGCCGCGGAGGATTCGTCAAAGGACGCCGGGTGCGAACCGGCGTAGGCGTACCCTTTATTATAGAGCTTCGGAAAATAGCGGTAAAAGCGCACGTGCCAGTTGCTGACAAAGCGCGAGGTGCCCTTGGAGACATAGGCCAGCGCGTCGTCGATGCGGCAGGCGTGGCCGCGCGACTGCAGCTCCGCGGCGATGGCCTTTGCGCAGGAATTGTGGCCGCCGCCGGTGTTGCAGCTGAGGATCAGTACGTTCATGTCGGGTCGCTCCTTTTCTTGTTCTGACGCGTATACAGGCGAACCAGCCGCGGACGGTTGTAGCGCTGGATGAGAATGAAGATCAGATTGCCGAAGACACAGTAGAACACGCAGACCACGACGCCCCACGCGCCGGGCCAGATCGCGGGGATCGCAAGCCCTGCGAAAAACAGCAGCCAATGGATAAGCTCTGCCACGCAGGTTTCGCGGATCATGACGAGCAGCGTCTGCGCGTCCAGATGCGCCGCCATGCGCTTGGGCGGCATGAGGTGCGGAAAGATCCGGCTCATGTCCGGCACGCGGTTCTGCCAATGGCGGATGCCGAGCGCTTCATAGATCTGCCCATCGCGCTCAAATGCGGCGGCGCGATAGGGAAAGCGGGTGTAGTCAAACCACCGCTTCGGCACAAGGCGGCCCAAGACAAAGCCAAGAATGCCGATGGCGGCAATATAGACGATGCAGTGCAGCGCGTACATACGGGCCGCCTCCTTCCGTTCTGTTTCCGAACAGTATACCAGACGGCGTGTCCGTTTCCTACAGACAGTTTTCGATTTGTGCCCGTTTGACGTGATGCGTGCCGCGTGGTTTTCCAAAAGGCGGGAACAAAAGGATTGCCGTTCCCGTCTAAATATGATACCATGAAAAATATAGAAAACACATAGCGACATACGACTTAATTCAGAAAAGGAGCGAACAAAATGGGACTGATCAAAGCAGCATTGGGCGCGGCTGGCGGCGTGATGGCTGACCAGTGGAAGGAGTATTTTTATTGTGAAGCGATCCCGGAGACGACGCTGGCCGTCAAGGGCCAGCACCGCGTGTCGGGCAGAAGCAGCAACTACAAGGGCAGCGAGAACATCATCTCCAACGGCTCTGTCGTCGCGGTGGCTGACGGCCAGTGCATGATCATCGTCGATCAGGGCAAGGTCACGGAGCTTTGCGCCGAGCCGGGCGAGTTCGTATACGACAGCTCGACCGAGCCGTCCATCTTCTCCGGCTCTCTCGGCAAGAGCATCGGCGATACCTTCCGGAATATCGGCAAGCGCTTCACCTTCGGCGGCGAGCCGCCCAAGGATCAGCGCGTGTACTATTTTAATACCAAGGAGCTCATCGGCAACAAGTATGGCACGCCGTCGCCGGTGCCGTTCCGCGTCGTCGACCAGCGTGCGGGCATCGACATTGATATTTCCCTCCGCTGCTTCGGCGAATACAGCTATCGCATCTGCGACCCGATCCTGTTCTACACGAACGTCTGCGGCAACGTGACCGACGGCTACACCCGCGACCGGCTGGACAGCCAGCTCAAGACCGAGCTTCTGACGGCCCTCCAGCCCGCGTTCGCGAAGATCTCCGAAATGGGCATCCGCTATTCCTCGCTGCCCGGCCACACGATGGAGCTGGCGGACGCACTCAATGACGTCCTGTCCTCCAAGTGGCGCAATCTGCGCGGCCTGGAGATCGTCTCCTTCGGCGTTTCCAGCGTGAAGGCCAGCGAAGAGGACGAAGCGATGCTCAAGGAGCTGCAGCGCAACGCAGCCTTCATGGATCCGACCAGAGCTGCCGCGCACCTCGTCGGCGCGCAGGCCAGCGCGATGCAGGCTGCGGCTGCGAATCAGAACGCAGGCCCCGCGATGGCCTTCATGGGCATGAACATGGCGGGCAGCGTGGGCGGCATGAATGCGCAGAACCTCTATCAGATGGGCGCGCAGCAGCAGGCAGCGCAGCCGGCTCCGGCAGCGCCTGCGGCTCCGGCCGGCTGGACGTGCAAGTGCGGCAAGACGGGCAACACGGGCAAATTCTGCGCCGAGTGCGGCAGCCCGAAGCCGGCGGACGACAGCTGGACGTGCGCCTGCGGCGCGGTAAACAAGGGCAAGTTCTGCTCCGAATGCGGCAAGCCCAGACCCTCGGCCGTCAAGCGCTACAAGTGCAATAAGTGCGGCTGGGAGCCGGAGGATCCGACGAACCCGCCGAAGTTCTGCCCCGAGTGCGGTGATCCGTTCAACGACGGCGATCAGATCTGATAAGAAACAGACTGCGCCCGCGCGTTTGCGCGGGCGCAAATAATAAGGAGAGAAGAACATGGCAGAGCAGGTGACCAATTACCAATGCCCGGCCTGCACAGGCCCGCTGCACTTTGACGGCGCGAGCGGCAAGCTCCTGTGCGACTACTGCGGCAGCAGCTATTCGGTCGAGAACATGGAAGCGCTCTACGCCGAAAAGGCCGCGCAGGATACCGGCACGTGGGAACATGCGCCGGACAGCTGGGACACGGACGGCATGCAGGCCTACAGCTGCCCGTCGTGCGGGGCGGAGCTTCTGTGCGACGCATCGACGGCGGCGTCGAGCTGTCCGTATTGCGGCAATCCGTCCATCATTCCCGGCCAGCTGTCCGGGGCGCTCCGGCCGGACGCGATCATCCCGTTCCGGCTGGATAAGAAGGCGGCGGTCGACGCGCTCCGCGCGCACTATAAAAAGAAGCCGCTTCTGCCGAAGGCCTTTTCGGCGCAGAACCAGATCGAAAAAATCCAGGGCGTCTATGTCCCGTTCTGGCTGTTCAGCGGAGAAGCGGACGCCGATATTACCTACCGCTGCACGCGCTCCATCACGCGCCGCGAGGGCGACTATGACGTGACCGACACGCAGCATTTCCTCGTCCGCCGCGCGGGGACGGTGTCCTTTGAAAAGGTGCCCGTCGACGCGTCCAGCAAGATGCCGGATGCAAATATGGACTCCATCGAGCCGTTCGATTACCGCGAGCTGAAGCCGTTTTCCAACGCGTACCTGCCGGGATATTTGGCTGACCGCTACGACGTGGATGTGGAAGCAAGCGCGCCCCGCGCCGACGCGCGCTGCCGCGCGAGCTGCGAGAGCGCGATGACGCAGACCGTCACCGGCTATGCGACCTGCGTGCCGGAGCAGAAGCAGATCAGCCTGCACCGCGGAAAGGCAGAATATGTGTTGCTGCCGGTGTGGGTGCTGCATACAAAGTGGAAAGGGAAGGATTATCTCTTTTCCATGAACGGGCAGACCGGCAAGCTGACCGGCGATCTGCCGGTGTCGGCGGGCCGGTTCTGGGCGTATTTTGCCGGGATCGCCGGCGGACTGGCGGCTGTGCTGTCTGTCCTTCTGTATGTGCTGTAAGGAGGTGCCGGGAGTGAAACGACGGATCTTATGTCTGGCTGCAGCGCTTCTGGTGCTGCTGGCGCTGTGTGCGCCGGCGCTCGGCGCGGATGGCGGGCAGACACAGTACATCTATGATTTTGCGGGACTTCTGTCCGCAGATGAAGCTGCGGCGTTGGAGCAAAACGCGCAGCAGATATCCGAGCGGTACGGCTGCGGCGTCTATGTCGTGACGGTGGACGACTATCAGAATTATTATGAAGCGTCCGATATCGAGCAGTTCGCGGAGGGGGCGTTCACGGATCTTTCCTTTGGGCTTGGCCCGGAGGAGGACGGGATCCTGCTGGCTCTGAGCATGGCGGAGCGCGATTACGACCTCTGCGCGCATGGCGCGCTGGGACATTACGCGTTTACGGACTACGGCAAGGGCGTTCTCGCCGAGCGGTGGTTCCTGGACGCGTTCGGGCAGGATGATTGGGCTGCCGGGATGCAGCGCTATCTTGACGGCTGCAAGACCTTTTTGCAGCAGGCGGAGAACGGCGAGCCGTTTGACCGGGGCAGCGACCCGGAGCGGCTGGAGGATATCCGCATTCTGAAGGGCATCACGGTCGTGCTGGTGCCGCTTCTGACGGCGTTGATCGTGTGCCTGATCCTGCGCGGAAAGATGAAGACCGCCCGCGCGCAGACGCACGCGAACGCTTATATCCCGGCGGACGGCGTGCGTATCCGCGAGCAGACGGACCGTTTCCTGACTGTCACGCAGACACGCGTGAAGGTCACCTCGGAAAAGAGCGGCGGAACCAGTGTCAATTCCGGCGGCTTCTCGCACAGCAGCGGAAAATTCTGAAAAACTGACACGGAATGGGCAATCATCCGGCTATCTGTTCATGACTGAAAGCTCTCTGGTTTGTCTGTAGGGGACGATGCCCACATCGTCCCGTTGGAGCTAGTTTCGAGGCGCAACCGCGCGCAGCGCGGCTCTTAGCGCCGAAGAAAGGCATTGAGCCCTACAACCAAATGGGGCGGTGTTCTGTCCAAAACGGACAGTGCCGTTTCTTGACAGTCTTACGCGCCCGGCTTTCTGGTTCGAAAGCCGGGCGTGGTGCTTCTTATTCGTACAGATATACCCGCGTCTCGTACGGGCGGGTGAGGAAGCTGTCGGCGCTGTCGGAGACGGGATAGTTGCTCAGCAGCAGCGTCATGTCGGAAAGTGAGAAGTTGTACGGCGCACGGAAGCGCACCGGCCGGTCGGTGAACGAACAGATGACGAGCAGCTTCTGCTCCTTTGTCTCGCGGGCGTAGACATAGAGCTCGCTGGAGCTTTTATAGTAGTCCTGATAGCTGCCGTTTTGCACCACGGGCAGGCTCTTGCGCAGGGCGATGGCCTTTTTGTAGAAGTTCAGGATGGAGTCCGGGTCGGCCAGTGCGGCCGCGACGTTGATCTCCTTGTAATTTTCATTGATATGGAACCACGGCGTGCCGCTCGTGAAGCCGGCGTTTTCTTCCGCGCTCCACTGCATTGGTGTGCGCGCGGAGTCGCGCGAAGCGCGGTGGAACAATTGCAGGCGCTTTTCCTCCGGCCAGTCGGGATGCTGGTTGCGGGTCTGGACATCCTCATACAGGCTTGTGCTGTCCGGGTACCAGTTTGTCATGCCGATCTCCTGTCCCTGATAGACAAACGGCGTGCCCTTGAGAAACAGATAGCAGGCGGCAAGCATCTTGCCGCTCTCCACGCGGTATTTTTCGCTGCCGTAGCGCGAGATGACGCGCGGGTGGTCGTGATTTTCCAGATACAGAAGGTTCCACGCCCGGCCGTCCAGCTGCGTCTGCCAGCTGGAAAACGCCCGGCGCAGCCGCCGCAGCGAAAATTTGCGCGGCATGAAGTCCGAGAAAAAGCAGTCGGCGCACATGCACTGGAACTGGATCATGAGGTCAATTTCGTTCGTGTCGGATTCGGTGATGTAGTCCAGCGCGCGCTGCGGCGTGACGAGCGGCGCTTCGGCGATGGTCATGCAGTCATAGTTCGCCAGCACGTCGCGGCGGAACTCCTGCAAGTATTCATGGATGTGCGGGCCGTGGTTATAAAACCGGATGCCCTTGCAGACCGGGAACAGGTAGTCGTTCGGCAGACCCTGCCGCTTGGAGATAAACGTGATGACGTCCTCCCGGAAGCCGTCCACGCCGAGATCGAGCCAGAATTTGAGGATCTTCCGAACCTGATCGCGCACGAGCGGGTTATCCATGTTGAGATCCGGCTGCCGCACGGCGAACAGGTGCAGGTAATATTCCTGCCGCAGATCGTCCCACTGCCACGCCTTGCCCTCGAAAAGACTGTCCCAGTTGTTCGGCAGCTTCCCGTCCGGCCGGGCAGGCCGCCAGATATAAAAATCCGTGTACGGCTCGATGCGGCGGCGCGATTTCTGGAACCATTCGTGCGCGTCGCTGGTGTGGTTGACCACCAGATCCATGATGAGCTTCATCCCGCGCGCGTGCAGGCCGTCCAGAACGGCCTGAAAGGCTTCCATTCCGCCGTATTCCGGCGCGATGTCCATATAATCGGAAATGTCATATCCGCAGTCCACGCCCGGCGACGGGTACAGCGGCGAAAACCAGATGCCGTCCACGCCCAACGCCTGCAAATAGTCCAGCTTTTCATATACGCCCCACAGATCGCCCAGCCCGTCGCCGTTTCCGTCGTAAAAGCTCCGGGGCCAGATCTGATAAAAAACTTTATTTTTATACCATCGTGTATGCTCCATGCAAGTTCTCCCATATCCTCCAAATTGGTTTCCATAACAACGTTATTATTGTAACATAACCGGAGAATTTCGCCATATGGAAACCTGAACAGATTTTCCGTTCCGCTTTCGTCAAAAATTGACACTTGCAGGGATCCGGAAGCGGGCATACAATAAAAAATCTCCCATGATGCCAGCGGCATCATGGGAGATTTTGACTGAGAAAGGGGGCGCTTTTTGTAGAGCAGTACGTGATGCGTACTGGCCGTGTAGGGGACGATGCCCACATCGTCCCGCTGTAGCGGTTACGAATTTGCCGTAAGCCTTCGTGAAATCGGCTTGTTTCGCCGGGACGATGCGACGCCCGCAGGCTAGTTTCGAGGCGCAACCGCGCGCAGCGCGGCTCTTAGCGCCGAAGATAGGCATCGTCCCCTACAGACAAACCAGAAGGTCTTCGGCAAAGAACAGACATTGGCAGCTTTGTCTCGGTGCTGCGTTACGCCTTCACGGTGCCGTCGGCGTTGAAGACGGGGAGCTTGCCAAGGTAGGTGATGTCCGGGCGGTTCTGCGCCTCGCCCTCGGCCAGGACGGCCATGCGGCCGGCGACGGTGCCGCCTGCCTTCTCGACCAAATCCTCCAGTGCGTGCAGAGATTCGCCGGTGGAGATGACGTCGTCGACGATAAGGATCTTCTTGCCCCTGATTTTATCGGCTTCCTCGCCGGACAGGTAGAGGTCCTGGTCGTGCTGGGTCGTGATGGAGCGGACGGTCACGTGCAGGGGATTGGTCAGGTAGACCTTGAGCCCCTTGCGGGCGACAAAGTATTCGCTCGCGCCGGACTGACGGGCCATCTCGTGAATGAGCGGGATGCTCTTGGCTTCGGCGGTCAGCAGGTAATCATAGTCCTTGGGCGCGCGGGCCAGCAGCTCGCGCGCGCAGGCGACGGTGATCTCCGCGTCGCCGAACATGACGAATGCACCGATGTACAGATCGTCCGATACCTTACACAGCGGAAGCTCGCGGTCCAGACCCGCGATGTTCATCTTATATTTCATGCAGAACGTTCTCCTTCATGCGCTTGTCGCGTTTTTCCAGATAAATATTATACTTCCGGCGGCCGCGGTTGTCAATTCCTTATGCAAATTGTTATATTTTCGCCATCGGCGAACAAAATGCGATTTTTGTGCAGTTCCGTGAATTTTCTGTGAACTTTTTGTTGGTGGTACCTCTTGTTTTTAAGGCGGCTTTCTTTTATAATCACCTTGTCAGAAAGTCAGGCGTCCTGAAAATCTTTCAGGACGCCGCCAAGAAAAGAAAGGAAGGATTTTTTTCTATGAGCAACTTCTTCAAGGTCAAGGAGCATGGCTCGACCGTCCGCACCGAGATCATGGCCGGTGTCACGACGTTCATGGCAATGGCCTACATTCTGATGGTCAATGCCGGCATGTTCTCCAGTCTCGGCACCGTGAGCTACGGCGCGATCTACATTGCGACCGCCATCTCCGCCGTCATCGGCACGGTCCTCATCGGCCTGCTGTCGAACCTGCCGCTCGCGCAGGCTTCCGGCATGGGTCTGAACGCATTCTTCGTCTACACTGTCTGCTTCACCTTCGGCCTGAGCTATGCGAACGCCCTCGTGCTCGTCCTCGTTGACGGCATCGTGTTCGTCCTGCTGACCGTCACCGGCCTGCGCAAGATGATCTTCGACGCCATCCCGGCAGCTGTCAAGACGGCGATCTCCGCCGGCATCGGCCTGTTCATCGCCTTCATCGGCCTGCAGAACGCCGGTATCGTCGTTGACGACGGCGCGACCCTCGTCAACCTCGCTTCCTTCAACGTCTTCTCCGGCACCGCCACCTGGGCGACCATCTTCCCGATGCTCCTGACGATCATCGCGGTCTTCGCCATCGGCGCCATGTCCAAGAAGAAGGTCAAGGGCGCTGTCCTGTGGGGCATGCTCGGCGGCGCGGTTCTCTACTACGTCATCGGCCTTATCACCATCCCCGACTTCTATGCGACTGCTGTTGCGCCCAACCTGTCCTCCGACTTCTTCGGTGCGTTCAAGGACTTCGGCACGCAGGCGTTCGGCAAGGTCTTCACGGAAGGCTTTGACTTCAGCCCGTACATTGCTGAGCATGGCATGAGCAACTTCATCGTCATGTTCCTCACCACCATGCTGGCATTCTGCATGGTCGACATGTTCGATACCCTCGGCACGCTGTACGGCGCATGCGCAGCCGGCAACATGCTGACCAAGGACGGCAATGTCCCCAACATGGACAAGGCCATGCTGGCTGACGCTGTCGCCACCTGCTGCGGCGCCGTCTGCGGCACCTCCACCGTCACCACGTTCGTCGAGTCCTCCGCAGGTGTTGCCGAGGGCGGCCGCACCGGTCTTGCTTCCATGGCGACCGCGGCTCTGTTCTTCATCGCGATGTTCCTCGCGCCTGTCGCGCAGCTCATCCCGACCTACGCCTGCGCCGCGGCTCTCATCTACGTCGGCGTTCTCATGATGGCGAACGTCCGCTCCATCGACTGGGACGATCCCGCAGCCGCTGTTCCGGGCTTCATGACCGTCGCGTTCATGCCGCTGACCTACAACATCTCTTACGGCATCGCATTCGGCCTGATCTCCTACGTCTTCATCAAGATCTTCACCGGCAAGATCAAGGAAGTCAACGCCGGCACCTGGGTCATCACGATCCTCTTCGCCCTCATGTTCTTCCTCACCCGCTGAAAAAGCTCCGCACCGGGCGCGCCCAAAAGGCGCGCCCGGCTTTTATTTTTCCCTCTTGACTTTTTCGTTCCGATTCGCTATGATACAATTTCACCAGAAAACAGGGGGCGTTTGCATGGAGAAAAAACCGTACATTGTCGGCGTCGGCGGCGCCAATCTGGATCTCAACGGCGCGTCGTGCGCACCGATCCATCTGCGGGACTCCAATCCCGGCCACATCAGCCTGTCCGCGGGCGGCGTGACGCGCAACGTGTGCGAGAATCTCGCGCGGCTGGGCGCGGATGTGAAGCTTCTGTCCTGCGTCGGCGACGATGCATTCGGCAGCTTCATCTGCCAGTCCTGCCAGGAAGCGGGCATCGATATCTCCTATCTGAACCGCGTTTCGGGCGTCGGTTCGTCCATCTACCTGTCCATTCTGGACGCCGACGGCGATATGCTGATCGGCATGTCCGACATGCGCATCATTCAGGAGCACATGCCGCAGTCCTATTTGCAGTCGCAGAAGGAACTCATTCAGGGCGCGAAGATCATCACGACCGACCCCTGCATGGGCGAGACTGCGTTTTTGCAGCTGCTGGATCTGTGCACGCCGGAGCAGGTCGTTTCCGCCGATCCGGTCTCGTGCGCGTATGCGCGCGTGCTGGCTCCGTACATCGGCCGCGTCCACACGGTCAAGCCCAACCGCATGGAGCTTGAAATTCTGGCCGGAATGGAGATCCGGTCGGACGAGGATCTGCGGCGCGCAGGCGCGCAGCTCATCGAGAAGGGCCTGAAGCGGCTGTTCGTCAGCCTTGGTGCGGAGGGCTGCTTCTATATGGATCATACCGGCCTTGTCCTGCGGCGGAAGCTCCGCCCGGTCAAGCAGATGGTCAACGCGTCCGGCGCGGGTGACTCGTTTGCCGCCGCCATGCTCTATGCCACGCTGAACGGCTGGAGCGTGGAAAAGACGCTGGACTTTGCCATGGCGGCGGGGATCGCCGCGCTGTCGCACGAGAGAACCATCAATCCGAATATGAGCGTTTCTTTGCTGGAAGACATTCTGGAAGCGCACAGGATCTGAGTTTGTATACCCATCTGAAAGGAGTTATTCATATGAATCTGAAAGATTATCTGTCCATTACCCCGGAAATCCAGGAAGCCATCGCTGCCGGTAAGCCCGTCGTCGCGCTGGAGTCCACCATTCTCAGCCACGGCATGCCCTATCCGCAGAACGTGGAGTTTGCACATAAGGTCGAAGAGATCGTCCGCGCCGAGGGCGCCATCCCCGCGACGACCGCCATCATCGGCGGCAAGCTGAAGGTCGGCCTGAACGCCGACGAGCTGCTCGTCATGTGCAAGGCCGAGGGCGTCGGCAAGGTCAGCCGCCGCGACGTGGCCGTCTATCTGGCGACCGGCCAGACCGGTGCGACGACCGTCGCCACCACGATGATCATTGCTTCCATGGCGGGCATCCGCTTCTTCGCCACCGGCGGTATCGGCGGCGTGCATCGCGGCGCGGAAAAGACCATGGATATCTCCGCCGACTTGCAGGAGCTGGCCAACACGCCTGTCTGCGTCGTCTGCGCGGGCGCAAAGAGCATTCTGGATCTCGGCCTGACGCTTGAGTATCTGGAGACGCAGGGCGTCCCCGTTCTCGGTCTGCGCACGGATGAGCTGCCGGCCTTCTACTGCCGTACCTCCGGCTTCAAGCTGGACTACAACTGCCAGGACGAAGAGACCGTCGCCAGGATCATGAAGGCCAAATGGGACATCGGTCTCAAGGGCGGCGCCGTTGTCGGCAACCCGATCCCCGAGCAGTACGCGATGGATCCCGCCTACATGAACGGCATCATCGACAAGGCTGTTGCACAGGCGAACGCCGAGCATATCCACGGCAAGGCCATCACGCCGTACCTGCTGGCCCACATCAAGGATATGACCGAGGGCAAGTCCTTCGCCGCCAACCTCGAGCTGGCCTACAACAACGCCCACGCGGCAAGCAAGATCGCCGTCGCGTATGCGAAGATGAACTGATTTGAGATCCCCATGGAGCGTATCGATACCGATACGCTCCATTTCTCATGCCAACGCCCTTGGCTATCCCTCCGGGAGAGCTGTCGCCGCAGGCGACTGAGAGGGCACTTGGCAGTCACGGTTTACCCTCTCCGTCTTCGCTTCGCTCAGCCACCTCTCCCAGAGGGAGAGGCAAGAGATGCCCGCGCCTTCCGGCGGGGCGGATTTTTCTGCCTTGCCCTGCCATTGCAGAAGCAGTCGGATTGTGCTAGAATAAAAGCAAATCCAATGCCCGCTGGGGCAGAAAAGGAGCATACTATGACCGTTCTGCACGGCTTTACCTGTACGCGCGCGCGGCGCATCGAAGAGCTGGACGCGACGCTGCACGAGTACCTTCACGCAGCTTCCGGCGCGCGGCTCTGCTGGCTGGAGCGCAGGGATGAAAACAAATCGTTCTGCGCCGCATTCCGGACGCTTCCGTTTGACGATTCCGGCGTGTTTCATATTCTGGAGCATTCCGTCCTCTGCGGCTCGCGGGATTATCCGGTCAAGGAGCCGTTTGTCGAGCTGATGAAGGGCTCGCTCAATACCTTCCTCAACGCGCTGACCTACCCGGACAAGACGTGCTACCCGGTCTCCAGCCGCAACGATCAGGATTTCCTGAATCTGATGCGCGTCTATCTGGACGCGGTCTTTTTCCCGCGCATCTATGACAAGCCGGAGATCTTCCGGCAGGAGGGCTGGCACTATGAGCTGCACGACGGGAAGCTGACCCAGAGCGGCGTTGTGCTCAACGAGATGAAGGGCGCGTTCGCAGATCCGGATACGCTGCTGGCCAACGCGCTGACGCGCGCGATCTTCCCGGATACGCCGTACCGGTTCGTATCCGGCGGCGACCCGGAGTCGATCCCCAGCCTGAGCTACGAGACGTTTACCGCCGCGCACAGACGGTTTTATCATCCGTCCAATTCGTATCTGCTGCTGGACGGCAGCATCGATCTGGACGCGTGCCTGCGGCTGCTGGATACATATTTGGCAGGCTTTACGGCCATCTGCCCGGATACGCAGATCCGTCCGCAGCCGCCGGTATGCCCGCCGCCGCAGACCATCGAATACCAGCTCCCGGCCGGAGAGCCGCTGGCGGAGCGCATGAAGCTTGGCCGCGGCTATGTGCTCGGCCAAGCCGACGATGAGAAAATCTTTGCCGCGCAGATCCTCTGCGACGTGCTCTGCGGCAGCAATCATGCGCCGCTGTGCCGCGCCGTGCTGGAAAAGGATCTGGCCGAGGATGTGAGTCTTGTCTGCGACGACGAGCTGATGCAGCCCATGCTGGTGCTGCAAGTGCAGAATTTCCGGCAGGAGGATCTGCCGGAGATCGACCGGACGATCCAGGAAACGCTGACGGCGCTGGCCGAGAACGGTCTGGATCACGCGCAGCTGGAAGCGTCGCTCGCGAGCTTCGAGTTCCGCCTGCGTGAGCGCGATTACGGGACGATGCCGCGCGGACTGGTCTTTATGTTTGAGATCCTGTCCAGCTGGCTCTATGACGGCGATCCCGCTGCCCGGCTGAGCTTCGGCGCGGTGTTTGAGCGCCTGCACGCGGCCATCGAGGACGGATATTTTGAGGCGCTCCTGCGTGAGCTGCTGCTGGAAAATCCGCATACGGCGGAGATCCGGATGCAGCCGTCCGAGACCTGCGGCGCAGAGCGGCAGGCGCGCAGTCAGGCACAGCTGCAAGCCATTCTGGAGGGAATGACGCCGCAGATGCGCGCGGACATAGTCGCACAGCAGCAGACGCTCGCGCAGATGCAGCAGGAGCCGGACAGCCCGGAAGCCTTGCAGACCATCCCGCACATCCGCCTTTCCGATATCCCGCGTGAGCCGGCCGAGCTGCCAATTGCGATCGAGCAGAACGGGACGCTCCTTCTGCACGAGCTGCCGACGGACGGCATTGCCTATCCGGTTTTCTATTTTGCCGCGGACGATCTGTCCGAGGAGGAGCTTCCGTATGCGTCGCTGCTGTGCGCGATCTTGTCCCAGCTGCCGACGCAGGAAATGGACGCGCTGGAGCTGCAAAAGCAGCTGCGGCTGCTGCTCGGCAGCTTCTCTGTCAGCCTGATGCCGTGCACAAAATATCAGTCGTCGCAGGAATACCGGCTGTTCGCTGCGGTCTCGTGCAGCGCGCTGGAGACGAAGCTGCCGGAAGCCATGCGCCTGAGCGCAGAGATCCTGACGAAGACGGACTTCACGGACAAGGCCCGGCTTCTGGAGCTGATCCGTCAACTGCGCGAGAGCCTACAGCAGCAGATCGTCGGCTCCGGCTCGTCCTTTGCCATGATCCGCGCCTGCGCGGCGCTCAGTCCGGCCAGCGCCTGCACGGAGCTTTGCGGCGGCATCGCCTATTACCGCTGGCTGCGCGCGCTGGAGCAGGACTTTGATGCGCGCGCCGAAGCGCTGATCCATACCTTGCAGACGCTTACGGAGCGGCTGTTTGTAAAAGCGCGCCTGCTCTGTTCTGTGACCGGCACGAAAAAGGCGGCGGAGACCGTCACCGGCACGCTGGACGCGGAGCTTCCCACCGGTCAGCCGGCAGGACCTGCGCAGAAGGCCCGCTGCTTGCAGGCAAAGCGCGAAGGGATCATTATTCCGTCGGATGTATCGTTTGCCGCAGCCTGCGGCGATCTGCATGCCGCAGAAGGGGAATACTGCGGGCAGATGCGCATTGCCTGCCACGTCGCGTCCCTCGGCCATTTCTGGAACGAGATCCGCGTGCAGGGCGGCGCATATGGCACCGGCCTTCTGGTGCGTGAGACGGGGCTTGTCAGCGCGTATACCTACCGCGATCCGGACTGCGCGCGCTCGCTGCGCACCATTGGCCAGACGGCGGACTATCTGCGCGCGCAGGCGGCGGAGGGAACGCCGCTGGACGTCAATATCATCGGCGCCATCAGCGACGCCGAGCCGCTTCTGTCCCCGCGGCTGCAAGGCGCGGTCTCGGATATGCGCCTTCTGAAGCATGTCACGGAGCAGAGCCGCTGCCAGCTGCGGCACGAGATGCTGGACGCCAGACCGGAGGATCTGGCCGTCTGCGGCGTGCAGATCGGCCGGGCGCTGGAAGCGGGAACCGTCTGCGTCCTCGGCCCGCGCGAGCAGCTGGAGACCTGCGGGGAGCTTGAGATGCAGGTGCTCTGAATGAAGCTTTGGAATTGAACAAAAAAATCCTCAAAAAATAAAAAAGGGACTTGCTTTTTCCATCTGGTTGTGCTAGTATAGTGGGGCGCTGAGGAAGCGTGGTATGCGCCGGTAGCTCAGTTGGATAGAGTGACTGGCTACGAACCAGTAGGTCGGGGGTTCGAGTCCCTTCCGGCGTACCAGAAACGCGGTTGACGAAGGTCAGCCGCGTTTCTATTTTTTTATGCAATTGCCCTCCTCGCGGCTTTGCCGGAGGAGGGCGGAGCGTTACTGCATGCCGGACGAAATGGACTGGACGGCCTTTTCGGCTTCGTGCTGGATGGTTTTGGCGGCCTGCTTGGTCATGCGGTAGGCGTCGCTGCTCTTGGGCAGCATCATGACGCCCAGTGCGCCGGCGGCCATGCCTGCGCCCATGGTCAGAAGAAAGCTGCGTACCTTCATATGCTTCCTCCGGGCCGTCAGCGGACGGTCGTGCCGGCGGTGCTGCCGGTCATGCGTTGGCCGGTCGTGCCGGAATAGCCGGTGTAGCCATTGGCGCTGTTCGGCTGATAGGAGCCGTTGTACATGCCGTTATAGGTGCCGGCATAGCCGTTGGTGCCGTTGACATAGCCGTTGCGGGTGGTCGAGACGTTCGAGTAGCCGTCGTAATACGGCTGCGTCGCCGCGCAGGCGGTCAGCATGACGGCGAGCATCAGCGCCGCCAGCAGCAGGATCAAGCCTTTTTTCATGAAAATTTCCTCCTTCGTTGCGAATGATATCGCTGCTCGTAGTATCTGCGCGCGCCGCACGCGGTATGCTGGTATGATTTGTTGAAAAACCGATAAAAGCGTATTGAAAGTTTTTCGATATACCTGTATAATAAAAAATAGATGAAAAACAAAGAAAAAGGAGAATTTCCATGAAAAAATTGTCTATCAAGAAGGGCGTGCAGTGCATGGCATGTCTGGAGTGCGTCCGTGCATGTTCCAACGCGTATTACAAGGAGTTCCATCCCGACAAGGCCTGTCTGCAGATCGTGCAGCGCAAGGACGCGGCCCGTCCCATGGTCTGCGTGCAGTGCGGCAAATGCGCCGAAGCATGTCCCGCGGGCGCGATCACGCAGAACCCCAAGGGCGTCTGGATGATCAACCGCAAGACCTGCACCGGCTGCGGCAAGTGCGCCGAGGCATGTCCTTTTGGCTTGATCGTCAAGGACGAGAACACGCCGTATTCCACCAAATGCACCGCCTGCGGCATCTGCGTCAAAGCATGTCCCATGGAGCTGCTGGAGATCGTGGAGAAGTAAAAAGTCCATAAAAAAGACGGACAGTGAGCGCTGTCCGTCTTTTTTTGCTTGCAAGAACCGGCCCGGACAGATCTCTGTCCGGGCCGGTTCTTTTGGGGGGGAACGAGGGTCAGTTCAGAATATTCACACAGAAACGGTGCAGGATCGCGGCGGCCTGTAAACGGTTGGCCGGGGCGTCCGGCAGGAGGCTGCCGCCAAAGCCGTACAGAACGCCTGCGCCGCAGGCCCACTGCATTGCGGGGATGGCGTATTCGGAGAGGGAAGCGAAGTCCTCGTAGCTGAGGATGTTCGTGCTTTCCCCAACGCTGACGTCCAGCCCCTTGTAGATGGCATAGCGGTACAGAATGGCCGCCAGCTGCTCGCGGGTGATGTTGGCGTCGGGCGCGAAGATCGTGCTGCTGTGGCCGGTGACGATGCCGTTGGCCGCGGCCCAGGTGATCGCGCGCTCATAATACGAGCCGGATGCGACGTCCGCAAACGGGCAGTCGCGCGAAACGGCGGGCTGGCCCTCCATGCGGTACAGGATCGTCACGATCATGCCGCGCGTGGTGCTGAAATAGGGGGCAAACTGCGTGGACGAGATCCCGTTCATCAGACCGTTTTCATAGACGTACCGGATATCGTCATGGAACCAGTCGTTCTTGCTCACATCGGTAAAGGGCAGGTTTGCGATGCTCCAACCGGCGTAGACGGTCATGCTTTCCGTCAGCTTGACGGAGGTGACGCGCTTCGTGAGCGACTTATCGCTGTACCAGCCGGTGAAGACGTAGCCGCTCCGGGTGGGCGTGTACGTTGTGAGCGTCAGATCGATGACGGTGCCGCGCTGACCGGTCACGCTGGCGATTTTGCTGCCGCCGTTGGACTCGAAGGTCAGCGTGTAAGAGGACACGCCGGTGCTGGTCGGGGGAAGTTCTCTCGTTTCGGTGTACGCGCAGACGGTGCAGGTGCGCGAGAGCACGCCCTCATGCCGGTAGGTGGGATACTGGGTCACGACCCAGTCGCCGAACGTGTGCGCGGCCTTTGCGACCGTGACCAGACCGCAGCAGGCCCATGCCTGCTCGTGGTGGGCCTCGGTGATCGTCCATGCCAGCGCGCCGGTATGGTTGTCGGGGTTTTTCTCGCCGTATGCGCTGCCGCAGGTCTCGCAGACGGCCTTTGCCGTGCAGGTAGCCGTGCCGCCGGTGCAGTCGCCGGTCTCGGTGTGCGAGGAATCATTTGCGCAGACGCGGGTATGCGTACCGTTGCCGTTGGATGTCCAATTGCCATATGCATGGCCAAGCGCGGCGAGGGTTACCTCCTTGGTCGAGCCTGCTGTTGCCCAGTCGGCCGCAAAGGAAGCGTAATATCTGCCAAGGCCGGTCGTAAGGCAGGTCGGCTTGGTGATGACGGAATAAGCAGCGAAAACGGTTTCGGCCTCCTCATGCGTGCCGTCATTCTTGCAGACGCGCTTTGCGGTGCAGTTGTAGCCGTCCTCGGTCTCTGTCCAGATGTATTCTGTTTCGCCCCAGCTGTGGCCGGTGGCGGGAAGGATGACGTCTTTGGTCTGCGCGGGGAAGCCATAGGCAGCGGAGAACGCTGCGGTGTACGTACCGACGCCTGTATTCAGGCAGGTCGGTTTCTTCGTCACGGCGTAGGACACAGTTGCGATTTCTGCGACATCTGTGCTGCATCTTTGGCATACTTTCGTTGCCGAGCACATGTAGCCGTCCTGAACCTCTGCCCACGTGTAGCTGGGTTCGCCCCAGTCGTGGCCGAGGATATTGCCGGAGGTAAAGGTTGCTTCGCCCTCCATGCCCTTGGAACTCAGGCCGCAGATGGCACAGGACTTATAGTAGACAGCCGCATTCTCGCAGTCGGTAGCGGATTTGAGGTATTTTTCGTCAGCGGTTTCAGCGGTGAAATCGTGCGCCGATATCGTTTCCTTGCAGACGTCACACGTATGGTCTTTGTTGGTGTCGCTGTGCGCTTCCCAAATGGCATAGAATGTCTTCTCACTGGAAGCACTTGCCGGTATTATAACCTGGTCGCCCGGATCATAATTACCTCCGCTCGCATCCGAAAGCTCCGACCACCATTTGAGATGGTATCCCGTCCGCTTCGGGGCTGCGGTGGGAAGGTTGAACACAAAAGCGCCGTCCTTCGCTGTCACCAGCATATCAGCAGGCATACCCGTGACGGTAGGATCGTCGGTATTGGCGTCAAACTTTACGGTAAGAGTCAGGGCCGCGCCGGGTTTCAGCTCCAGCTGTTTATCCGCATTGTATTCCACATGATAACCGGCTACATCGGAAGAGAAATACCCGGAATAGTCGGTTTCGCTCGCAGTGGAGAATACGCTGACGCCGGCCCAAATCCCGATATTCGCGCCGCTGGTGAGCGTCCCAAGCGTGATGGTCGGGAACTGGCCGCTATTATAAAAACCATACGACAGATACAGGTTTTCTGTGCTCGTCGTTTTCTCGCCTGTGGTCGCATCGGTATATACCCGTGTGTTCCCGGTAATGACGGGGGAACCGGAAATGCTGATCGTACCGACGCCGGTCCATTCGTTGCTTTCCACGTATACACCGCCGCCGTGACGGGCTTCGTTTGTATTGACCGTGTTTTTGGTGATCGTGCCGCCGTACAGGTTCAATGTGCCTTTTGTACCCACATAGATACCGCCGCCGTCAGTGGTAGCTGTGTTCTCGGTGATGGTGCCGCCGTACATGTTCATCGTGCCGTTTAGTACACCAACGCCGCCGCCATGGCCTGTTCTATTGCCGTCTTTCAGCGTGCCGCCGTACATGTTAAACGTGGCTTCATAATCGGCGGCATCGTCAACGCTGACGCAGCAGTTTGAACCACCGGAGATCGTTCCCGTCTTTTTGGCGCTGCAATCACACAGATAAAGCTTGGCACCCCTACGGCCAACCCAAATATAGTATTCGCCCAAATTGAGCGTATGCCCGTTCAGGCAGAGATAGAGCGTATGTCCGTCCTGAATAGACAAATTGCCGTCTAATGTTATATCATTCTCCAGATAAGCGTAGGCTACATCGACTTTTTCAATGTAGAAAATCTGGCGAAGGTAGTTTGACGTTGTGCACGCCTTATAGGTCACGACGTTGTCATGACTGGTATGATTGCCCGCATTGACAGAGCCGCCGCAGAAGCAGTGGGTGTGCGCGGCGGCAGGAAGCGCTTCGTGTTCGTGCATGTCCCCGGCCAGCGCCGCCGTGGGCAGGAGCGTCAGCACCATGCAGACAAGGAGCAGGACACTGAGCAGTCGTTTTTTCATAGGGTCATCCTCGCTTTCGTTGCGTACCTTTTCCGTACTCCGTGGAAAAGGGAAAGACAGCGGGAGCGATGCACGGGGATATCCCCGTGCAAGGGAGTACTCCCTTGCAATACGACCTGCCAATTATTACATGGCACGTGTGCCATCATTATAGCAGAAGCGGGCCGTAAAAGCAAGAGGGCAAAGAAAAATCCCTGCCGCGCACGAGCGGTGCGCGGCAGGGGATTATGGATGCAATTATGCCTTTTTCTTTTCAATCGCGCGGATGATGAACAGGACGGCGAGCATCAGGGCGAAGCTGACGATCCAGGTGATGAACACATTCTGCACGAAGCCGGCAATGATGAAGCCGATGAAGCTGACGATGGCGACGGTCACAGCGTAGGGCAGCTGTGTGGAGACATGGTTCAGATGCTCGCACTGCGCACCGGCGGAAGCCATGATGGTCGTGTCGGAGATGGGGGAGCAGTGGTCGCCGCAGACAGCGCCCGCGCAGCAGGCGGAGATGCCGATGATGAGAAGCTGGCTGTCGGCGGGGAAGACGGCGGTGACGATCGGGATCAGGATGCCGAACGTGCCCCAGCTCGTGCCGGACGCGAAGGCCAGAATGCAGGCCACGATGAAGATGACGGCAGGCAGCATGCTGTAGAGGCTCGCGGAGGCGGCGAACATGAGATCATGGACATAGACGTCCGCGCCGAGGGAATTGATCATGGCCTTCAGCGAGACGGCCAGCGTCAGGATGATGATCGGCGGGACCATGGCAATGAAGCCCTTGGGGACGCAGGCCATGGCTTCCTTGAAGGACAGGACCTTGCGGGCAACGAGATAGATGACCGTCAGAAGGAGCGCGATCAGACCGCCCCACGGCAGGCCGATGAACGCGTCGGTGTTGCCGAAGGCGCCGATGAAGTCGCCTGCGTAATCCGCGGAGCCGGAAGCGTCAACGCCGAAGAAACCGCCGACGTAAATCATGCCGATCGTGCAGGTGATGATCAGAATAACGACCGGGAGGATGAGGTCGATGACGCGGCCCTTGGGATTTGCGGTCTCGCTTTCTTCACTTTCCAGCGCGGACAGGTCGCCCTGCGCGGCCTTCTTTTCGAATGCACGCATGGGGCCGTAATCGAACTTCATGGCGACGAGCGCGATGATGAACACGAACGTCAGAAGCGAATAGAGGTTATAGGGGATGGCCTTGACGAACAGCTCGATGCCGCTCATGCCGGTATTGAGATCCTCCGCTGTGGAGGAGACAGCCGCCGCCCAGGAGGAGATCGGCGCGATCATGCACACGGGCGCGGCCGTGGCGTCGATGAGATACGCCAGCTTCGGGCGGGAGATCTTGTGGTTGTCGGTGACCGGGCGCATGACGGAGCCGACGGTCAGGCAGTTGAAATAGTCGTCAATGAAGATGAGCACGCCCAGCACGAACGTCGCGATCTGCGCGCCCACGCGGGTCTTGATGTGCGTCTCGGCCCAGCGGCCGAACGCGGCGGAGCCGCCGGCGGCGTTGACCAGTGCGACGATGATGCCCAGCAGCACGAGGAACAGGAAAATACCGGCGTTGCCGGACAGGGCGGAAATGAGACCGTCATTCACGATGGTATCCAGCGTGGCGACGGGCGCAAAGCCGCAGGTGAACAGCGCGCCGACCAGAATGCCGACAAACAGGGCGCTGTAGGCCTCTTTGATGATGAGCGCCAGGACGATGGCGATGATCGGCGGCAGCAGCGACCAGGCTGTGTTGGCCAGCGGCTGACCGTTTGCACACCGGACGCCCGCGATGATCATCAGGACAATGAACACGACGGCGGCGATTGCGGTGATGATCGCGTTGGAACGGGATTTCTTCATGATCTTCTCTCCAATCAATAAAAATTGCGTCATGATATTCGTTATCATGACGCAACATAAATCGCAACCGATATGCCCGTACATGACAGCTCTCCACTTGCGTGACAGTCCAGAAGATCTTTTCCTCTGGCCCAGGTACCCTCGCCGCAGGAACGGCAGACGGCCCTTCGGCGGCATTCCCTTTCCGATGCCCGGTTCCTGCCGGGAAAACGCATCGTACTCTTGTTTGCCGCGCCTCTATCATAACTGCCCACCATTATACAGAAACTGCCGGAAATGTCAACAGGTTTGTGAATAAAATTTGAACGTTTTTGAAAGCTTATGCATTCGCGTGCCGAACGGTGGCGGATCGTGCATGCGGCGCATACGATAGGGCGGGAGGGAAGTAGCATGTTTTCCTATCTTTTTACATTCCGCAGCCTGACGGCGGCGCAGTCGGGCCGGAATGATCTCTACCGGGCCGGGATCGAGACCCGGATCCAGCGTGCGCCGCAGGAGGTTTCGAGCCTCGGCTGCGCGTGGGCGGTGCGTGTGCCGGCGGCGGATGGGCTCCGGGCGGCGGCACTGCTGCGCACGGCCCTCCGGCCCATCTCCGGGATCTACCGGCTGCACCCGAACGGGTATCTCGAGGGGGCGGCGCTGTGATCTATCTCGATTCCGGCGCAACGACGCTCCAGAAGCCGCCGATGGTCGCCTGCCGCGTGCAGAGCGCCATGCGCTGCTGCGCCACGCCGGGCCGCGGCGGCCACGCACCTGCCATGCGGGCGGCGGAGGCGGTCTATGGCTGCCGCGTGCTGGCGGGGCAGCTGTTTGACGCGCCGCCGGAGCAGGTCGTTTTTACGATGAACGCGACGCACGCGCTCAATCTTGCCATCAAGACGCTCGTCCGCCCGGGCGACCGCGTGGTCATTTCCGGCTTTGAACACAACGCGGTCACGCGGCCGCTGCACCACATCGGCGCGGAGACGGTCGTCGCCGGGACGCGGCTGTTTGACCCGGAGGATACGCTTGAAAGCTTCCGAAAAGCTGTGACGGCGGACACGAAGGCCGTCGTCTGCACGCATGTGTCGAATGTATTCGGCTATATCCTGCCGCTTGAAGAGATTGCGGCCCTGTGCCGTGAGCGGCAGGTGCCGCTGATCGTCGATGCGTCGCAGTCGGCGGGGCTTCTGCCGGTGTCTTTGCGCGAGCTTGGCGCGGCGTTTGTCTGCATGCCGGGGCATAAGGCGCTCTATGGCCCGCAGGGCACGGGACTTCTCGTCTGCGGCCGGACGCCGGAGACGCTTCTGGAGGGCGGCAGCGGCAGCGCTTCGCGGCTGCCTGACATGCCGCCGGAGCTGCCGGAGCATGCCGAGGCCGGGACGCAGAACGTCTGCGGCATCTGCGGCCTGGCTGCCGGGCTGCGGTTTGTCCTTCAGCGGACGCCGCAGAAGCTTCTGGCGCACGAGATCCGCCTGCGCGAGCGCTTCTGCGCGGCACTGCGCGATACAGACGGGCTGGAGCTGTTCTGCGGCGCGGCGCAGAGTGGGACGGTCTCCTTGCGTGCGGCGGGCTGCGACTGCCAGACGTTCGCGGCAAAGCTGGCGGAGCAGGGGATCTGCGTGCGCGCCGGTCTGCACTGCGCGCCGCTGGCGCACGATTCTGCCGGGACGCTCCAGACCGGAACCGTTCGTCTGAGCCTTTCTGCTTTCAATACCGAGCAGGAGCTCCTGCACACCGCCGCCGTCTGCCGGGAGATCCTGTAGGACGAACAACAGGCTGCCGAAACCTTCACTGTTGGTTCTCAGACGGGATTCACCTGATTTGTTCGTAGGGGTCGATGCCCATCTTCGGCGCTAAGAGCCGCGCTGCGCGCGGTTGCGCCTCGAAACTAGCCTGCGGGCGTCGCATCGTCCCGGCAGAGCAGACCGATTTTGAAGGAATCTACGGCAAATTCGCAACCTTTCTCGGGCCGATGTGGGCATCGGCCCCTACAATTGCGGATGCGGCGCTGTGCGTTTTTGGGGAGAAAGTGCAGCCGACAGGTGCAGAAATGAAATAAATGTGCTATACTGTATGTATCAAACAAAAGGAGCCAGTTCATGAAGTATTCCGCGTTCGAGCAGATGGGAACCGGCCCGCTTGGGCGGCAGACGGACGAATCCGCGCAGCAGTATATGGAGCGGGTCTTCCGCGCGGCCTGCGGCCCGGCGGAGGACGGACAGGCGCGCCCGGCCCGTGTCAACGACATGCTGGAGCCGGAATTTGTCTTCTGCAGCGCCGAACAGCAGACGCTGAAGCTGCGATTCCCGCTGAACGAATGGATGCTGAACCCGATGGGGACGATGCACGGCGGCATCATCGCAACGACGATCGATCTGACCATGGGCATGCTGACGCGCTTCTACCGCCACACCGGCACGGTCTCGACCGTCACGCTGGGGCTGAGCTATATGCGCCCGGTTCGCGCGCGAGGGTCTGTTACGGTGCAGGCGTGCATGGAAAAGCTGGGGCGGAGTGTCGCGTTTCTGAACGCGCGCGTGTTTGATGCGGATGGCCGTCTGTGCGTGACGGCGACCGCGAGCTTTATGTAAGTACAATATAAATAGGAGGTAGTACAAATGAAAAAGTATTGGTAGCCTATTTTTCGGCCAGCGGCGTGACCGCAGGTCTTGCAAAGACGCTCTGCGGCGCGGTCAACGGCGATCTCTACGAGATCAAGCCTGCAAAGGCGTATACCGCGGCGGATCTCAACTGGAACGACCCGTCCAGCCGCAGCACCATCGAGATGAAGGACAAGCAGGCGCGGCCAGCCATCGGTTCTGCGCCGGTGGATACGGCGGCCTATGACGTGATCTTTGTGGGCTTCCCGATCTGGTGGTACGAAGCGCCGCGCATCGTGCAGGCGTTTCTGGAGCAGTGTGAGCTGACCGGCAAGACCGTCGTCCCGTTTGCCACGTCCGGCGGCAGCTCCATGGGCAAGATCGCGGAGATCCTGAAAAAGAGCTGCCCCGGTGCGACCGTTCTGCCCGGCAAGCGCCTGAGCGCTTCCGCGTCTGCCGAAACGCTCCGTGAGTGGGTGCAGTCTCTGGGACTGTAAGGCGATTCAGCCCTCCGCGGGCTGCTTTCTCGGATGCTCTGCAATAACAGCAGCCAGCATTCGCCGAGCAGGCTCCGCGTCTGGAACTCCACATCCGGCAGCGCCTGCAAGTCATGCAGCGCCCGCAGCTTTTGCAGCAGCGCCTGCCCGGAGGGCTGCGCGGGGCGGATGATATGCACCTCCAGCTGCTGATTTTTCAGGATCGGATACAGATATTTACTTTCAAAGCGGCTATGGAAATGCCCGCCCAGGAAGACCGGATGGAAGATGTGATTGATCTCCCGTACCGGCGTACCGGGGCGGGCATTGTATTTTCGGTCCATCACGTTGGTGTTGATGAAAAAGCCCTCGCCGGCATGGAGCTCATAGTCGGCGTGCAGCGTCTGGATGACGCTCTCGCCGCATTCGAGATACCCAAGCTCCAGCTTCTCATGCCAGTGCCAAGGGACGACGAACTCCGTCAGATCGCGCCGGTGCATGCAGTATGGATACGCGTCGGTCATGCCGGCGATTTTTTCGATCTGATACGCGTCGGTCTCAAAGCGTGTGTTCTGGTTCATGGAAAGAACCTCCTGTCTGCGAAACGAAAGTAGTATGATTATACAACATGTGTCGGAATTGTCCAATAATAGGACGGAATTATCAGAGAATTTTCGAGGAACGGCGTGCTATAATTCCCATACAGATAAAAACGGAGGGACAGCCTATGTACATGAATTTTGAGTATTACGCGCCGACCAGAGTGGTCTTCGGCGTCGATGCAGAGCTGCAAACGGCGCAGCTGATCCGCCGCGCCGGCGGCACACGCGTGCTGATCGTCTGCGGCGGCGGGAGCGCCGTCCGTTCCGGCCTGCTTGGCAGGATCGAAGCGGCCCTGAAGGAGCAGGAGCTGCCGTTCACACTGCTCGGCGGCGTGGTGCCGAATCCGCATCTGAATAAGGTCTACGAGGGCATCGCGCTGGGGAAGCAGATACAGGCGGATTTCATTCTGGCGGTCGGCGGCGGCTCAGTCATCGATACGGCGAAGGCGATCGCCTATGGGTGCGCAGATGATCGCGACGTGTGGGAGCTGTTTACCCATCGGGCGCAGGCGGAGCGCTGCCTGCCGGTCGGCGTGGTGCTGACCATCGCGGCTGCGGGCAGCGAGATGAGCAGCGGCTGCGTCATCACCAATGAAAAAACCGGCGAAAAGCGCGCCTATGACGACGATCTCTGCCGCCCGGCCTTTGCGGTGATGGATCCTGCGCTGACGCTGACACTGCCGGAATATCAGACGTCCAGCGGAATCGCGGATATCCTGATGCACATGATGGAGCGCTATTTTAATCAGAGCGAGAATATGGCGGTGACAGACGCGGTGAGCGAGGCGCTGATGCGCACAGTCATGCGCTATGCACGCGTTCTGATGCACGATCCGCAGGATCTGAAAGCGCGGGCCGAGATCATGTGGGCGGGCAGTCTGGCGCACAACGGCCTGACCGGCTGTGCGACGGGCGGCGGCGACTGGGCGTGCCACAACATGGAGCACGAGCTTGGCGGCATGTTCGATGTCGCCCACGGTGCGGGTTTGGCTGCGCTCTGGGGCAGCTGGGCAAGAACGGTCTGCCGGGCTGCGCCGGAGCGCTTCGTCTCCTTTGCCCGGAACGTCCTCGGCACAGCGCCGGGCGAAACACAGGCGCAGACCATGGAAAACGGCATCCGCGCCATGGAGGACTTTTACCGCGAGATCCATATGCCGACAAACCTGCGGGAGCTCGGCGTCGCGCCGACGGATGCACAGATCGAGCAGATGGCAGACAGCTGCCTGCGCGCCTGCGGCGGCACAGTCGGCTGCGTGGTGCCGCTCGGAAGAGAAGATGTGATCGGCATTTACAAGCGCGCAAGAGCGTGAGAAAACAATAAAAAACCGGCGGCTCTGCGTGGTTTGCCTGTTGGGCAAACGGCAGGGACGCCGGGTTTTTTATGGCTGTGGTCAGGTCAGCACGTGGATGATCCACATGGACAGCAGGCCGCTGATGATGAACAGCGCGGCGAACACGGCGACCAGACGCAGCTTTTGCCGCCGGAGATCTGCTTTTTCCTCTTCCGCAGATTTCGGCGCGGCCGGTTCGGAAGCCTTTGCGCAGGTCGGGCACCGGTCGGTTTCATAGTAGGTTCCGCATTTTTTACAGACAGACATACGCATGCTCACTTTCTGTTTTAGAATTAGGATATAAAAATATATCGTCGGTTTATAAACAAAGCATACCACAAAACCATGCGGGGCGCAAGAGAGAAGTTGTGATTATAAATATATTGACAGTATATAAATGAACCGATATAATCAAAATATACAAACAACGCAGAAACCGAACCATAAAAACAGGAGGACAGGACCGTGATCAACTTTACCTATCATATCCCGACAGACATCTGCTTCGGGCAGGGACAGCTCGCTTCGCTCGGCGCGCGGATCGCAGAGCTTGGCAGGCATGTGCTGCTTGTGTATGGCGGCGGCAGCATCCGCAGAACCGGTCTCTATGACGCCGTCATGGCGCAGCTGGCGCAGGCGGGCGCAGAGGTGACGGAGCTTGGCGGCGTGGAGCCGAACCCGCGGATCACCTCCGTGCGGAAGGGTGTGGCGCTGTGCCGTGAGCATGGCGTCGAGGTCGTACTGGCGGTCGGCGGCGGCAGCGCGATCGACTGCGCGAAGATGGTCGCGGCGGGCGCCTGCTATGACGGCGACACGTGGGAGCTCGTGACCGATCCGTCCCGGATCCAAAAGACACTTCCTGTGGCCTGCGTGGTGACCATTGCGGCGACCGGCTCGGAAATGGACGAGTTCGCGGTCATCTCCGACATGGAAAAGAACGAAAAGCGCGGCACGGCCAGCGACAAGCTGCGCCCGGTCTTCTCCGTCCTCGATCCGACCTATACCTATACGGTCTCCGCCTACCAGACGGCAGCCGGTACGGCGGATATCATGAGCCATGTGTTTGAGAGCTACTTTAATCAGGTTCCGGGCGCGTATGTGCAGGCACGGCTGGCCGAGGGCCTTCTGAAGACCTGCATCCACTATGGCCCGATCGTCCTGAAGGAGCCGGAGAACTATGAAGCGCGCGCCAACCTCATGTGGTCGGCAAGCCTTGCCATCAACGGCCTTCTGCGCTACGGCGAGAACGCGGCATGGAGCGTGCACGCCATGGAGCATGAGCTGAGCGCCTATTATGACCTGACCCACGGCGCGGGTCTTGCCATCCTGACGCCTTACTGGATGCAGTATGTGCTGTCGGAGAAGACCATGCACAAGTTTGTGGAATACGGCGTCAACGTCTGGGGGCTGGATCCCAGCCTGCCGGAGCGGGAGATCGCCGAGACGGCGATCGCGAAGACGCGGACGTTCTTTGACACGCTCGGCCTGCCGGCGCATCTGTCCGACGTGCAGATCGACGATGCCCATTTTGAACAGATGGCACGCAAGGCCGCCGCAGGCGGGCTTGCCTATGGCTTTGTGCCGCTGCAGGCGGAGGATGTGCTGCGGATCTTCCGCAGCGCGCTGTAAGGATCAAAAAGCTCTCCCGGACGCGATCGGAGCGTCCGGGGGAGCTTTTGTCAGTTCGCTTAAATTTCAGAAGATAAATCTGTGAAAAAGAGAGAAACGTAAAAAAACAGACGAAACCTGTTGACAAAAGAAAAAGCTGGATGTAGTCTGCTTATATAAAATTATATCAACAGTATAAAAATAAAGGAGATGTAACGCGCATGACCTACCCCTCTGTTTTCAGACCCCTGAAGATTGGCGCTTTGGAGATCAAGAACCGGATCGCGATGATGCCGATGGGCGTTTTCTCCCCGCGGCTGTTTGATCCGAAGACGGCGGCCTATACCAAGGACGGCGCAGATTATTATATCGAGCGCGCCAAGGGCGGCGCAGGTCTTCTGATCAGCGGTCTGGTATCCATTGTGGAAAACCCGATGCCGACCTTTTTCCAGACCCCGGTCGACCACCCGCGTGAATTTGTCGAGCAGAGCCGCTATCTGATGGACGGCGTCCACAAATACGGCTGTAAGATCTTCATTCAGCTGACCGCCATGCATGGCCGTGCGGCCCATGGCGAGTCGGAGGAAGCACTGTATTATTCGCCTGCGCCGTCGGAGATCCAGAACGTCTGGGATCCGACGATCAAAAACCGCGCCATCACCAAAGAAGAAATCCACCGTTATATTGAGAATTTTGCCGCGGCGGCTGCCCTTGTCAAGGAAGCGGGCGGCGACGGCGTCGAGATCCACGCCACGCACGAAGGGTATCTGCTCGATCAGTTTGCGATCGCGTATATGAACCACCGCACCGACGAATACGGAGGCAGTCTGGAGAACCGGATGCGCTTTGCCACCGAGATCGTCCGCGCGATCAAGACGCGCTGCGGCGAGGATTTTCCGGTCTCCATGCGCTTCAGCGTGCGCAGCTATCTGAAGGGCTTCAACCGCGGCGCGCTGCCCGGTGAGGACTTTGAGGAAAAGGGCCGCGATCTGGAGGAAGCCAAAAAGGTCGCGCGGATCCTGCAGGACGCGGGCTACGACATGCTCAACTGCGACAATGGCACCTACGATTCCTGGTTCTGGGCGCATCCGCCCATGTATATGCCGAAGGCGTGCAATCTGGCGGACGTGCGCGAGATCAAAAAGGTCGTGGATATCCCCGTGTTCTGCGCCGGGCGCTTCGACGAAGCGGAGCTGGCGGAAGCGGCGATCGCAGCCGGCGAGATCGACGGCGTCGGGCTTGGCCGCGCGCTGCTGGCCGACCCGTATCTGCCGGAAAAATGGAGCGAGGGCCGCACCGGGGACGTCCGCCCGTGCATCAGCTGTCATCAGGGCTGCTTCAGCCAGATCTTGCAGGGCAAGGACATCAGCTGCGCGGTCAATCCGTCCTGCGGCAGAGAAAAAACCTATGCGCTGACCAGTGCGGCGGTCAAAAAGCACGTCGTCGTCATCGGCGGCGGCCTCGGCGGCATGGAAGCGGCGCGGGTCTGCGCGCTGCGCGGACATACGGTCGATCTTTATGAGAGAAACGGCGTGCTCGGCGGTATTTTCATCGCGGCTGCGCAGCCGGACTTCAAGGACGACGACAAGCGGCTGCTGCAATGGTACCGGCAGGAGCTTTCCCGGCTGCCGGTGCAGGTGCACCTGAACTGCGAGGTGACGGGCGACATGCTGCGGCAGATGCAGTATGACGAGCTGATCCTTGCGACCGGCGCGCGCGAGCGCAGGCTTGCGATCCCGGGGATGGAGTCGGTTCCTGCGGACTACGCCGTGGAAGCGCTCATGAAGCCGGACGATCCGGCGGGGCAGAATATGCTCATCATCGGCGGCGGTCTGACCGGCTGCGAGATCGCCTACAAGCTGGCGAAGTGCGGCAAGCAGGTGACGATCGTCGAGATGACCGAGACGATCCTCAACGCACCGGGCCTGTGCGCCGCGAACTACAACATGCTCATGGAGCTTCTGGACTATTATCACGTCCGGGTCATCAAGAATGCGGTCGTCTCTGCGTTTGAGGACGGCTGCGCCGTCGTGACGGAAACGATCAAGAACTATCCGAACATTGCAAACCGCGCCCGGCATCACGTGGCGATCGGCACGCGCGGCCTGCCGCGGACGCACCGGATCCCCACCGACCATGTGATCCTGTCCGTCGGGTATCTGAGCGACCAGTCGCTGTGTCCGGCGGAGGAGAACGAACATGCCCACCTCATCGGCGACGCGGCGCGGCCCGGAAATATCATGGAATCCATCTGGGCAGCCTACAAAATTGCAAAGGATTTGTAAGCATTCCAGCGTGTTCCAAGCCCCGTTTCCCTGATTTCTTGAATTTTCCTCCTAGATTCTCTGTTTTTGCCAAAACGGTAGAAATGAATCATGCACAGTGCACAAAAAATGAACTGCAAGTCATTTTCTGATTGACGGTTCTGATAGGTAGAATTATAATGTACCTGTAATTCAAAATTAAATATCTAAATCAATAATAGTTAATCGATACGAAATAATCGAAATCCCGCCGGGCCATTTCCCGGCACACGGAACCGTCATTAACAGCCGCAGCGTGCACATACGGCTGTTGTTGAAAAAAAGAAAGATTATGGAGGAACTACTATGAAAGAGAACTCGCTCAGAACCGGAAAAATGCCATTCATAGACAAGTTTATCTGGTGCTCGCAGGGCTTTGTCGCAAGCCTCCCGTGGGTCGTCGTCGGTTACTACCTGCTGTACTTCTATACGGACTATATGAAGATCAGCGCGGCACTGGCCGGTACGATCATGGCCGGTGCGAAGATCTTTGACGCGTTCACGGATCTTCTGATCGGCGGTCTTGTCGATAACTGCCATTTCAAGTGGGGCAAGTTCCGGACGTGGATCCGGTTCGCTCTGCCGGTCAATATCATCCTGTGGCCGCTCATGTGGGTGGTCATCGAAGGCCAGATGACGCTCAACATCATCCTCGCCATCATCTCCTACGGCTGCATGGGCGCCATTGGCTGCACCCTGTACTATATCCCCACCAACTGCCAGCTGCAGGCGCTGACCCAGGACGAAGGCGAGCGCGCTTCTCTGGTCGCATGGAAGGGCGTCGCCAGCCAGATCGCTTCCGTCCTGACGGTTGCAATCTTCATGCCGCTCGTGAACGCATTCGGCGGCGGCAGCAACGGCTTCCTGTTCGCGGCGATCGTTGTCGGTATCCCGTATATCGGCCTGCTGTGGGCGGACTACGCAATGTCCAAGAAGTATGAGCTGAACCCTGACGGCTCCTGGAAGGAAGAGCTGGAGCTGAAGGACAGAAGCGGCGAAAAGCCGAAGATCGGCCAGCAGTTCAAGACCCTGTTCACCAACAAGCCTGCCGTTATCGCAGTCATCGGTATCTTCGTGATGTACGTCGTGCAGGCATTCCGATCCTCCGCAGCTGTCTACGTTTTCAACTATTACTTTGAAATGCCGGAAATGGGCACCGTTGCCCTGACGGCGATGACCATCGCCGCCGTTGTCGGCGCGCTGGTCATGAACCCCGCAATCAAGTGGTTCAAGGGCACCAACCGTGCCTACATCGTCTGGACGCTCCTGCTGGTCGCCGACAGCGTGATCTTCTGGGTGATCGCAAGATCGATGAACTTCGAAGCGGCGCAGAAGTCCCTGTCCTGGGGCGTGCTGTTCTGGCTGTTCATTCTGGGCGGCTTCATTCAGGGCGCATACTACAACTTCTGCTATCTAGAGCTGCCGATGGCCGTTGAATACGGCACATGGAAGAACGGCTACAACCAGTCCGGCTTCATCTATTCCCTGAACGGCTTCACGCTGACCGCCGGCGGCGCGATCGGCACGGCAATCGTCGGCTTCGCTCTGAGTGCGATCGGCTACGCCGAAGGCGTTGAGCTGACCCAGAGCATCAAGGACGGCCTGCTGTTCATCGGCATGATGGCGCCCGCCATCCTCGGCGTTGTCCACGCTGTCATCCAGATGTTCTTCGGCATCAGCGAAGAGAAGTATGCGCAGATCAAGGCTGATCTGGCTGCCCGCGAAGCGGAAGACGAAGCCAAGCACAGTGCACAGTAACTGCTCGCTGTCTGGACAGGAGGAACCATGAAACAATATATACTTGCATACGACTTTGGCACCAGCGGCGTAAAGGCTGCGCTCGTCGGCTTTGACGGCACGCTGTACGGCTACGAGGAATGCGGCTATCCGCTCATCTCCGTCCGTCAGGGCTATGCCGAGCAGGATCCGAAGGATTACTGGAACGCGGTCTGCAAGGCGACGAGAGCTGTCATTGAAAAGCTGAATGTGCCGCACAACAGCATTTTCGGCATGGCGTTCGGCACGCAGGGCATGGGCATCATCCCTGTGGACGAGAACGGCGAGGTGCTGTACAACAACATCACCTGGATCGACAGCCGCGCCAGAGAGCAGGCGGACGAGATCAACGCCAAGCTTGGCGAGCACACCGTTGACGCCAGCGATACGCTCTCGAAGCTCCTGTGGTACAAGCAGAACGAGCCGGAGCTTTACGCGAAGACCAAATACATTCTCGACTGCACGGGCTTTTTGACCATGAAGGCGACCGGCAAATGCGTGGCCGACTATACCGGCTCCGCACCCTACTATCCGATCGCCGCGATCGACTCGATCCTCATGAAGCGCTATGAAGCCGCCGGTCTGGATCTTGAAAAATTCCCGCCGCTCATCCCGTGCTCCGGCTATGTCGGCGATCTGACGCCGAAGGCGGCGCAGGAGCTGGGCGTGACCGAGGACGTCAAGGTCTACATGGGCGTCGTCGACGTGACCGTCGCGGCGACCGGCGCAGCCTGCTGCAAAGAGGGCGATGTGCATGTGTACCTCGGGACCTCCGGCTGGATCTCTGCAATTACCGGCTCCGGCTATCTGACGGACGTCAGTACCGGCATCTATCAGCTCCCGAGTCTGGACGTCAACGCCCTGATCTACGGCGGCTGCGTACAGGCTGCCTGCCTGGCCTTCAACTGGGCGATCGACAGCTTCTACCATAAGGAAAAGCAGGAGCTGGGCGGCGAGATCTTCTCGCTTATTGAGCAGGAGGTTTCGCAGGTTCCTCCTGGATCGAACGGCGTGCTTGCCTCGCCGTGGCTCATGGGCGAACGCTGCCCGATCATGGACGAGAAGGCCAGAGGCGTGTTCATCGGCGTCTCAAATCTGACGCAGCGCCGCGACATGGTCAACGCGATGATGGAATCGATCGCCTTCAGCCTGCGCATGCAGATGGATTACTACTACCGCGACACCGGCGGAAAGTGGCCCGAGAAGATCGGCGCCATCGGCGGCGGCGCGCAGAGCGACCACTGGATGCAGATGATGGCCGATATCATGAACACGACCTTCTACCGGCCGAAGAACTGCCGCCACTCCGGCGCCATCGGCGCTGCGGCGATCGTGGCTGTCGGCTCCGGCATGTACAAGGTCGACGAGGTGGACAAGTTCATCCAGACGGAACGCACCTTTGAGCCGATCCCGGAAAATGTAGAGCGCTATAACAGATATTACGGGCTGTGGAAGGAGATCTATCCCGCCCTGAAGGATCTGTTTGCAAAACTTAACTAAGCGAAGGAGAACTAATAATGGGACAGTATTTTGATGGGTATGATTATCCTGCGATCCATGAGTATGCAAAGGAGATCATGAAGCACAGAAAGCACCTGAAAAAGAGTGCGATGGACCGCTACACGAAGTACTTTGATGAGAAATGCGCCATCTCCAAGGCGCGTGTGGAGCCGGCCAAGGCGCTGATCCCCGGCGGCATCCAGCACAATCTGGCGAACAACCATCCGTTCCCGCTTTCGATCGCTAAGGCAGAGGGTCCGTATCTGTACGACGAAGACGGCAACCGCTACATTGACCTCCTGATGGCCGGCGGCCCGACCATCCTCGGCAACAACTTCCCCACGGTCCGCGATACTGTCTGCGACTTCATCCGTGAAAACGGCCCTGTCACCGGCATGTACAGCGAAAAAGAGCGTGAGCTTGCTGAGCTGGTCACAAAATATTATCCCTCCTGCGAAATGTTCCGTATGCTCGGCAGCGGCACCGAAGCGGATATCATCGGCATCCGTCTGGCCCGTGCCTTCACCGGCAGAACGCATATCGTCCGTATCCGCGGCGGATATCACGGCTGGTCCGATCAGCTGGTCTATAACTCCGACGCCATCGACAGCGGCACGCAGCTCAACGGTATCCCGAAGGACTGCTTCCAGAATACCCACGCCATCATGCCGAACGACGCGGAGGATCTGGAGCGCACGATCGTCTCCCTCGAAGACAAGGGCGGCGTCGCAGCGTTCGTCATGGAAGCTGTCGGCCAGGACTCCGGCGCTCTGCCGACCACGCGCGAGTTCCACAAGAAGGCGGCTGAGATCTGCAAGAAGCACGGCGTCCTGCTGATCTATGACGAGGTCGTCACCGGCTTCCGTCTCGGTCTTGGCGGCGCACAGTCCGTCATGGGCACGAAGCCCGACCTCACCATCTTCGGCAAGATCATCGGCGGCGGCTATCCTGCAGCCGGCGGCATCGGCGGCCGCCGCGACATCATGTCCCGTCTGGCTGCCGGTATCGGCGCACAGCCGGCTGACCGCGTCCGCGTCGGCGGCACGCTGTCCGCGAACCCCATGACCGCGCTCGCCGGCATCACGACCATCAAGGAGCTGGCGCGTCTCAACGCCCACGAGAAGATGGCCAAGGCTGCCGATTACTTCATCCACGGCATTGCCGAGCTGACCCAGAAGTATGATGTGCCGTGCCTGTGCTTCAACCAGCAGTCGATCCTGCACATTGACCCGCATGCGTTCCAGCATATCGCCTTCCTCTATGAGAAGGACGACCCGGAATATGCAGTTCAGGTCAAGGATGCTTACATGGGCATGATCGAGTTCGCCATGGCGCTCGCAGCGGAAGGTGTCATCATCTCCGGCGGCGGCAAGACCTACATCTGCTACGATTCGATCCCCATTCTGGACGATGCGCTTGCCGCTTACGAGCGTGTCTTCAAGGAGTTCGAATAAGTCCTTTTGTATGATCCTTTTCTTTCATACCTTCCCCCGCATTTCCGACCAGTTCCAGCAATGGAACTGGTCGGAAATAAAAATGAACATGTTTCCAGAAAGGAAGAACAACTATGACGCTGCAGGAAGCAAAAGAACAAATCGTATATTACATGCGGGAAATGTACCATCAGGACATGGTAAACCTGTTTGAGGGCAATATCTCGATGCGCTGGGAAGACCGCTATCTCATCACCCCCTCGCAGACGGACAAGGAGACCATGACGGCGGATATGGTTCTGGAGCTGGATGAGAACGGCACCGTTCTGAATCCGGAATGCGGCAAGCGGCCGTCCTCCGAGTTCAAGATGCACCTTCAGGCGTACAAGGTCTGCCCGCGGGCCAACGCTGTCGTCCATAACCACAGCGCCTATGCCACGGCGTTCGCAGCAGCCGGTCAGCCGATCTGCAGCCGCGGTCTTGCCGAGGTTCTGGAGATCTTCGAGCAGATCCCCGTTGTTCCCTACGGCCGTCCCGGCACGCCGGAGATCGCAGCCGGCTTTGCGGAGTATCTGCCGCGCTACAGCTCTGTCCTGCTGGAAAACCACGGCCTTGTCGCCGTCGGCCCGAATCTGCTGGTGGCGTATTCGCAGGCCCGCGCAGTGGAGAAGCTCGCAAAAATCATGATCTGCACGCGCATTCTCGGCGGCGAAAAGGCCCTGCCGGACGAAGAAGTCGCTGCATTGCAGCAGCTGGCGCAGATGCATAAAAAGGCCGCAGCCGGGAAATGACCCCGGCCGCGGCGGACAACAGAACATGGAGAAAGGAGCAGCGTGTACGATGAACCAAACCAGTCAGACGATGATTTTCTGCGATTTTGACCGCTCGATCACCACAGAGGAGACCTTTGTCGGCTCGCTGATGCGTCTTTGCTCACAGGAGAGTCTGGAGGACTGCTTCGGAAGGTTCAAGCGCGGGGAGATCCCGCTGCGCCTGTGTATCGAGACGCTCTTCTCCCGCGTCAAAAGCAGCCGCTATCCGATCGTGGAGGAGTACGCAAAGACCATCCAGATCCGCGAGGGCTTTTCCGAGTTTCTGGACACGGCGAAGGAGCTGGGTATCCCGGTGGTCGTGATCTCCGGCGGCATCCGCGCCATGCAGGAGAAGCTGCTCGCGCCGTATATGGATCGGATCGAAGCGCTGTATTCCTGCGATCTGGACCTGAGCGGCGAATACATGAACTTCGCCTGCAAATACGGCAGCGAAACGGAGAACGTCAGCAAGGACCGCATCATTGACAGCTACGCCCCCCAAAAGGCCATCTGCATCGGCGACTCTCTGACGGATTTCGGCATGGCGGAGCGCTGCGAGGTGGTGTTCGCGCGGGACGATCTCATCGCGTATATGGAGAAAAGCGGCAGGCCGTTTTTCCGGTGGGAGACGTTCCACGATATCAGCGCAGAGCTTCGGCGCATGGAAAAAGCCGCGCCCTGATCGGCGCGGCTCCATAAAAATATGACCTCAGGCCTGCATGCTTTGCAGCTGCTGCTGAAACAGCGCCTTGATGAGCGATGCCTGACCGGAGCGCACGGCGACATGCCGGATGGCTTCGAGCATGTAGGCGGCCAGCTCGCAGTCAAGATCCGCACGGAACTCTCCACGGCGGACACCCTCCTGCAAAACGGAGACCAGCAGACGGTGAATCTTCCCGACGTAGTTGGGCGGATAGACGCGGATGATGGCGGCGTCCAGCTGGATCGAGGTGTTCCGGTAGCGGAACGAGTCGTTGCACCACTCTAAAAAGACACCCTCCAGAACAGTAGAAACAGTATCCACATCTGCAAAGCGGATACTGATGATCTCGTGCAAATCTTCATATTCGACCTGCTCGATAAAGAGCAGCATATCTTCTTTCGTGGGAAAATAATTAAAAAAAGTACCGTATGCGATGTCGGCGGCTTCCGCGATCTCGTTGACAGAAGCGGCTGCGTAGCCCTTTGCTTCAATGATATCCTGCGCCGCCCGGATGATCGCGTATTTCTGGTCTCGCTTCTTTCTTTCCCGTCGGGAAAGAACAGCAGAATCATCCTTTCTTTCGCACCCTAAAAAATCGATTTCCATAGCAGTTTTGCCTTATCTCCATTCATTGTGTGTAAATACATTATAGCCGCTGTCCGGATTTTAGTCAAGCCAATGTGGACGGAATCCTTCGTCAATGCGGAAAATCCGGATGGAGCAGGAAATAGAAAAGACCTATGCCAACAAATCGAAGGGAGCAACCAAAGATGGCAGAGAAATATGTAATCGCATTTGACCTTGGCACTTCCTCGATGAAGGCGATCCTGATGGATCAGAACGCGAACATCGTCGCGTCTGAGAAGCGGGAGCTTCATCCCTGTTTCCCCCAGGAAGGTTGGGCAGAATCTGACCCGGAAGCATGGTGGCGCACCGCATGCGCGATCTCGAACTCCATGCTGCACGACAGCGGCGTTTCGCCGGAAGCTGTCTGCGCGGTCGGCTTTGACGCCCCGAGCGCCGGATTTATTCCGGTATCCAGAGAAAAAGGCATGCTCTATCCCAGCATTATCTGGCTGGATTCCCGCGCAAGCGGCGTTGCAAACGAACTGAACGCGGAGCTTGCGGCGAAGACCGGCGAGGAAGGGCTCCGCCTGTGGAGCGGCAAGGACTCCATCCCCAAGATCGTCTGGTTCATGAGAAATCAGCCGGAGATCTGGGCCAAGACGGATTTCTTCCTTTCCGATACGGCTTACATGGTATATAAAGCGACAGGAAACGCTGTGATCTCCTGTCAGGACGCGATCTCCTACGGCGTCGATTTTGAGACGCTGTCGTGGGATTATGCGCTGTTTGACGCGTATGGCATTGACCGCTCGAAGCTGGTGAAGGTCGTCAATGCGTCGGACACGGCCGGCCATCTGACCGAGAAGGCCGCGCAGGAGCTGGGGCTGACGCCCGGACTTCCGGTCACGGCGGGTTTCTCCGACTGCAGCGCCATCGAACCGGCCGGCGGCTGCTATCAGCCCGGCGACGCGTCCTTGTACATCGGTACGTCCATGCTGTTCTGCATGACCAACACCGACGACAGCCCGAGCTGCGCGACGGCCTATAATTTCCCGTCGACCAACCCGGACAAGAAAATGTATCTTCTGACCAACGATATGGCCGGCGGCTGTATCGACTGGATCGTGCAGAAGCTGTTTGCGCCCGACGAGAACGCGCTGACTATGGATGCGTGCTACCGCAAGGTCGACAAGCTGCTCGACACGACGCCGCCCGGCGCGAACCGGCTGTTCTTCAGCACGCAGTTCTGCGGCGAGCGCAATCCGGTCTGCGATGACTATGTGCGCGCCGGCTTCTGGAACATGAACCCGGATCACAACCGCGCGGATCTCCTGCGCGCCGTCTATGAGGGCATCGGCTATGAGACCCGCTGGACATTACAGGAGTTTGAAAAGTCGCACGGCTATCATTTTGACCGCCTGCGCGTATCCGGCGGCGGAACGCGGTCGGAATACCTGATGCAGATTCTGGCCGACATCATGAACGTAACGCTCGACGTCATCGAGGACGCACCGAATGCCGTGGCAAAGGGCACGGGCTATGTGGCGCTCGTCGCGGCCGGCGTGCTGCAATTTGGCGACATCGGCGGTCTCATCCGCGTGAGCAGGACCTATACGCCGCGCCCAGAATACCGCGAGCTGTATGACCGCGGCGCGCAGCTGCACCAGAAATATTATGAGACAGTCAAGGACTTCTATCAGGAAGTCAACGGATCTTTGTAATCAAAACAAAATCGTTTTGAAGATATTTTAAGGAGGATTTCATATGCAGACCTATCAGGATTTCAACATGTTGTACGATTTCCCCGAGGTTGCCCATTCCAAGGACTTCATCGTCGCAACCTATCAGGTCATCAGCAACACGAAGGATGCAGAAAAGCTGGCTATGGCCATCGCAGACGAGCAGACCACAGGCACCTGGACGAAGGTCAAGTACGAGACCAAGGAGAAAAAGCGTCAGTTCGGCGGCCGTGTGCTGAATATCATTCAGATCCCGCCCATTGATCTGGCCCATCCGACGGAGGAGAGCGTTTTCATCATCCAGATCGGCTATCCGAGCACCAACTTCGCTGCGGATATCTCCATGCTCCTGACGACCGTCATCGGCAACATCGCTTCTTCCGGCAAGCTGAAGCTGATCGACCTGTCCCTGCCGGAGAGCTATCTGAAGAATTTCACCGGCCCGAAGTTCGGCATCCCCGGCATTCGTGACGTTCTGGGCGTGCACGACCGTCCGCTCCTCAACTGCATGATCAAGCCCTGCATCAGCTGGACGCCGAACGAAGGCGCGGAGCTGTTCTATGAGGCTGCTGTCGGCGGCGTCGACATCATCAAGGACGACGAGCTGCTGAGCGCGGACATGCCGTTCTGCCCGCTCAAGGAGCGCGTGACCAAGTTCATGGAAAAAGAGCGTCAGGCCTTTGAGGAGACCGGCGAGCATACCCTCTACACGGTCAACATCACGACCGATCCGGCGCATCTGCGCGATAACGCGTACCGCGCACTGGAATACGGCGCAAACGCGCTGATGATCAACTTCTACACCGTCGGTCTGGCCGGCGCGAGAATGATCACCGAGGATCCCAACATCAATGTTCCCATCCTGGCGCACGTCGACTTCTCCGGCGCGACCGTTGCCAGCCCGTACTGGGGTGTTGACGCAATGACGTGGATCGGCCGTCTGTCCCGTCTGGCCGGCGCCGATATGCACATCTGGGGCAACCCGGTCGGCAAGTTCCCGTCCAACCGTCTGGCGCTGTCCCGCGTTGTCCATGCCTTCACGCAGGACTGGTACGGCATCAAGCCGACGCTGGCACTGCCCGGCGGCGGTACAATCCCGTCCTCTGTGCCTGAGATCCTGAAGATCATGGGTCAGGATGTCTGCCTTGCAGCCGGCGGCGGCGTGCACGGCCATCCCGACGGCAGCCGCGCAGGCGCAAGGGCCATGCGTCAGGCGATCGACGCCACCATCAACGGTATCGGCCTGCGGCAGTATGCCGAGACGCATCCCGAGCTCGCGGCAGCGCTCCGCGTCTGGGGCTGCGGTCCGGAAGAGCTGAAGAAGAACTACGACCTGATGAACTGATTTTCCACAGCTTACGCACCCGCTGGCGCTGCATTTGCAGCGCCAGCATTTTTGTATAAAGAAAACCACCGGCAATGCCGGTGGTTCCAAAAAGCTTTAGCTATGCCCAGAAAAAATATCCGAGCGAAGCGAGGAACAAGTCTGGAAAGCAGTTGATAAGGTGCGATTCAAAAAGGTAGATAATCGAGAGAGGTGAAAAGCAAAATGCGCCAGGCCGCTATTTCAATAGCAGTAGGGCGCATCATGCAGTAGAAAGAAAATTCGATGAGCCTATAGGCTCGGCTGGTAATAGGCCCTAAGGGGGCCTGTGCAAACCACCGGCACGGCCGGTGGTTATGATTATAAAACCTGCCGCCCAAAGACCGGCGGCAGATGGGAGGAAACGGGATGAGGAGTTCTGCGAAAAAACCTGTGATCGAAAAAGGGCGGTTCTGGATCTTCGTATGGGTCGCCGCCGTCAACGCACTGATGATCCTGCTTGGCCGCACGGTCGCCGCCGTCGGCTATCGCAGCTGGAGCTTTTTCATGTGCAATATCCTGTATTTTGCCATGCCGGAAGGGGAGCCGCGCAAAAAGCTCGTGAAGCTTGTCCTCGGCTCGGCGGCGGGCTGCGCGTTTGCCGCGCTGACCGTGCTGGCGTCTGGCTGGCTGGAGCCGGGGATGGGAGAAGCGGCGGCCATCGTGCCGGTCGTTGTGACGCTGGCGCTGGTCATTCTGGCGGAGCCGCTGCTGCCGTCGGTCTTCAATTCCGCCGCGTTCCTTTACTATACCGCAGCGCTGATCGTGCCGCAGGAAGCCGCGGCGAACTGCAGCTGGAACATCCTGTGGGCGGAGCTTGGCGTGCTGGTGGTGATCGGCGGCTGCCAGCTCGTTGTCCGGCTGTGCACGCCGAAGGAAGCGCGCGGCTGACTGCCAATTTTTTCTGCGGCGCTTTGCTTTCCAGAAAAAGCGTGCTATACTGGACGCAGAAAGAAAAGGGAGGGCGCTGCCTATGTCCATGCTATCCAAGCTCAACAGTCCTGTGATGTATCTGATCTGCGGCGGCATTGTTGCGTTCGTCGCGGTCATCTGCATCGTGTTTCTCGTCCGCGCGTGGCGCGCCGGTCTTGCCATCGGGATGGACCGGGTGAAAATGAAGCGCGTGATCGTCTCGAGCGCGACGTTTTCGGCGCTGCCGAGCGTCGGCATTCTGCTGGGCGTCATCGCGCTGTCCGGCAGTCTGGGGACGCCGTGGCCGTGGCTGCGGCTGTCGGTCATCGGAGCGCTGCACTATGAGACGCAGGTCGCGCAGGCGGCCGCCGAGCAGGTCGGCATGAAGAGCCTGTCTGCGGCGGAAATGACGCCGCAGGGCTTCGCGACCATCGCGCTTCTCATGAGCCTTTGCATCATCTGGGGCATTGTGCTGTCCATCTTCTTCAATAAGCGCTACACGCGCAGACTTTCGTCCGCATCCGGCGGCAAGGGCGCGGCGGGCTTCGGCGATGCTGCTATGACGGCCATGTTCATTGGCCTTGTCAGCGCGTATCTCGGCAGCTATCTTGGCGGATTCATTTCGTCGAACGGCCTGTTTACGTGCTCCGGCGACTGGACGCCGCTGGCGGTCGCGGCGGTGTCGGCGGGCGTGATGGCGCTGTTTTCGTATCTGGCGGAGAAGAAGCACGTGACCTGGGTCGAGAATTTCTCGATCGCGGGCAGCATGCTGGCCGGTATGGCGGCCGCTGTGCTGTTCGGGCAGTTGTAAGGAGGGCGGACAGATGGAACAGAAGCAAAAGGACGCCCTCTGGGCGCAATACAGTAAGCAGACGCATGTGCTTGGACGCATTCTGAGCATCATCACGGTTGCGCTGCTGCTTGGCGCGCCGTTTGTGATCGGCGGATTCCTCGGGGCCTATCCGGATCTCGGCGCGACGGCGCGGGGCTTTTTGTCCGTCGGCCTTGTGTGGACCGTCAGCAGCGTGGCGGAGTTTCTCATCTACACGCCGATGCTCGGCGCGGGCGGCGGCTATCTGGCCTTCATCACCGGCAATCTCATCAACATGAAGATCCCCTGCGCGGTGAACGCCCGCGATCTGGCGGGCGTCAAGACGGGCACAGCGGAAAATGAGATCGTCTCCACGCTCTCGATCGCCGCGTCGTCGCTGGTCACGATCCTTATTCTGGCGCTCGGCGTGCTGGCGCTCGTCCCGCTCCAGCCCGTGCTGCAAAGCCCCGCGCTTCAGCCTGCGTTCGCGAACGTCGTTCCAGCGCTCTTCGGCGCAATGGCATATCAGTATTACCGGAAAAATCTCGTCGTGGCGATCGCGCCGCTGGTGGTGATGAGCGTTCTGTTTACGCTCGTGCCGGGGCTGATCTCGTCCACTAGCTTTATGATCCTTCCGTCCGGCGCGCTGGCCATCGGCATTGCGTATACGATCTATAAAAGGAAAAAGGCCGGAAAGGAGACTGCGCAATGAAGTATCTGTTGCTGATCCCGGGCATTCTTGTGCTTCTGCTCCTGATCGCGGTCGTGCGGACGCTCCTTTCGCCCCGGAAAACGTCGGACTACCGGCCGCAGGAGGATGAGCAGGAAGCGCTGCGGTTGGCCGGGAAGCTTTCCAAAATGATCCGGGTCGACACGACCTCCCACGCGGGCGGCGACGACCCGGAACGCTTCCGCGCGTTCCACAGGACGCTGGCGGAGCTGTTCCCGCTCGTCTTTTCGAAGCTGGAAAAGACGGAGATCGACGGGAATCTGCTGTTTTACTGGAAGGGCCGGTCGGCAGAAAAGCCGATCCTCCTGATGAGCCATCAGGACGTTGTCCCGGCGGAGGGCGAGTGGCTCCACGCGCCGTTCTCCGGCGATATCGCGGATGGCAAGGTCTGGGGGCGCGGCGCTTCGGACACGAAATGCTCCGTCATGGCGTTCTTTGAAGCGGTCGAGCAGCTGCTGGCCGAGGGCTATACGCCGCCGACGGATGTGTATCTGGCGTCATCCTGCACGGAGGAATGGGCGGGCGACGGCGCGCCGAAGCTCGTGGCGGAGCTGCAGCGCCGGGGCACCCAGCTGTTTCTCGTCTGCGATGAGGGCGGCGGTATTATCTCCGAACCGATCGGCGGCATTCCCGGCAACTTTGCGATGGTCGGCGTGTTTGAAAAGGGCAAGGCCGACGTAAAATTTACGGCAAAGTCCACCGGCGGCCACGCCAGCGCGCCGGGAAGGCATACGCCGATCGCGCGGCTGGCCGCATTTGTCAATGAGACGGAGACGCACAGCCCGTTCCGGAAAAAGCTCCTGCCGGAGGTCGCGGCCATGTTCCGGACACTGTCCAGCTATGCGTCGTCCTTCGGACTGCGGCTGCTGCTGGGGAATCTGTGGCTGTTTTCGCCGCTGCTGAAGGCCGTATTGCCCTCTGTCAGCGCGCAGGCGGGCGCGATGCTGAAGACGACCATCGCCTTTACCACGCAGTCCGGCTCGGACGCGTATAACGTCATCCCGCAGGAAGCCACGCTTGGCGCGAACCTGCGCTTCATCCCCCACCAGGGTGAGCAGGAGAGCCTTGCCATCATCCGCAGGCGCGCCGAAAAGCATGGCCTTGCCATGGAGGTTCTGCACGCGAACGACTATACGCCGCCGGTCGATATCCACGGCGAAGCGTTCACGCTCTTTACGAAAATCATCGGCGAGACGTTCCCCGGACTCGCGTCCAGTCCCTACGTCATGACCGGCGCGACGGACGCGCAGTTCTATCAGCCCGTCTGTAAAAGCTGCATCCGCTTTGCCCCCGTCATCTATGGACCGGAGCAGATGAAGGGCATGCACGGCGTCAACGAGAACATCGAATACAGCTGCCTGCCCGGCGCGGTACGCTTCTACCGCAACCTCATCTGCGCGGAAAAATAAGCCAAATAAGTGAAAAGTCAAGCGCCAGCCGGGGCCTCCGGCTGGCGCTTTGATATGTATGGGATTATTCAGCGGTATAGTGGACGTGGAGCAGATGGTGGGCCTGCTCCGGGGGAAGCTTCTCGTAGAGCGTGTTCAGAATCGGGTTCGACTGTGAAGCCTTGATGAGCGAGCTGCGGTCGGCTTCGTACAGACCCTCGGCACGGGCGTTCTTCTGCGGCGTCAGTCCGCGCGGCTGGCCTGCGCCGCCGACGCAGCCGCCGGTGCAGGTCATGACCTCGACGAGGTCAAAATGCTCCTCGCCGGCTTCCATCTGCGCGATCAGGCGCTTCGCGCTGGCAAGACCGTGCACCACGCCGACACGGATGGTCTTGTCGCCGACGTGCAGCTCCGCAGCGCGGATCGCGCCGCTGCCGCGCAGGCCGGAATAGGCGATGGCCTGCAGCGTGTTTCTCGATTCATCCGCCATGACGCGCCGCGCCACCGCTTCTGCGACGCCGCCGGTCGTGCCAAAGATGACGCCTGCGCCGGTGCCGAGACCGAACGGCATGTCAGGCGCTTCGCTGGGCAGATCATTGAAGCGGATGCCGGCTTCCTTGATCATCTGGATGACCTCCTGCGTGGTCAGGACAAGATCCACGTCCGGCTGGCCGTCCTGCGTAAATTCCTTGCGTCCGGCTTCCATCTTCTTGGCCGTGCAGGGCATGATGGCGATGTGGTAAAGTTTTCTGCCGTCCGTGTCCGGTTTGGCGCGGAGGATGGCGGCGAACATCTCCATCGGGGACTTGCAGGTGGAGATATGCTTGAGATACTTGGGATCCTCCTGCTCAAGATACCGGATCCACGCGGGGCAGCAGCTCGTGAACATCGGGAACGGGCCGCCGGCGTCCAGACGCCGCAGGAACTCTGCGGTCTCCTCCATGACGGTCATGTCGGCGGCGAACGTTGTGTCATAGACCTCGTCCGCGCCCATGAGCTTGAGCGAAGCGACGAGCTTGTCAAGGACATTCTCGCCGGGCTTCAGGCCGAAGGCTTCGCCGAGGGCGACGCGGACGGCCGGTGCGATCTGGATGACGACGCGCAGCTGCGGGTCGTGCAGGGCCTTCCATGCTTCCGCAATCTGATTGCGGATCGTGATTGCGCCCGTCAGGCACACCGCGGCGCACTGGCCGCAGCTGATGCAGTGGGTCTGGTCAAGCTTACGGTCAAAGGCAGGCATGACCTGCACGTTGCTGCCGCGGTATGCAAAGTCCAGAATGCCCATGCCCTGCAGCTCATTGCACACGCGGATGCAGTCGCCGCAGAGGATGCACTTGTTGGGGTCGCGGATGACCGCCGGGCTGGACCAGTCCTTTTCATAGTGCGGCCGGGTGTCTTCAAACGGGATGTTGTAGACGCCGAAGCGCCGCGCCAGCTCTTGCAGGCGGCAGCGGCCGCTCTTTTCGCAGACCGTGCAGTCACGGCAGTGCGACGAGAGCATCAGAGACAAAATCATCCGCCGGTGCTTGAGCAGCCGCTCGGTATTCGTGCGGATGCGCAGACCGTCGCGCGGCTCCATGGAGCAGGACGCGTCGATCTTGCCGGTCTGTTCATTCTCGACCACGCACATCCGGCATGCGCCGAACGTGGACAGCTCGGAGTAATAGCAGAACGTCGGCATGTCGATCCCGGCCTTGCGGATGACCGCAAGGACATTTTTTTCTCCGTCAAACGGCACGCATACGCCGTCAACGTACATGGTTCCCTTTGCCATACGCTTATGCCTCCTCCTTTACGAGCTCGATCGCATCGAACGGACAGCCCTCCTGGCAGGCGCCGCAGCGGATGCACTTGGCCGTGTCGATGGTGTGCGGCTTTTTCTTTTCGCCGCTGATGGCGTCCATCGGACAGTTCTTTTTGCACTTTCCGCAGCCCTTGCACTTCTCGGGATCGATCGCGAGATGCGCCTTGGGGCCGTTGCAGATTGGGCAGTGATGGTCGACGACGTGGGCGAGATATTCGCTGCGGAAGTGACGCAGCGTACTGACGACCGGGTTGCAGGCTGCTTGGCCGAGACCGCACAGCGCCGTCTGCGTGATGGTCTGCGAAAGCGTCTCGAGCATGTCGAGATCGGCAAGCGTGCCTTCGTTATTGACGATCCGCGTCAGAATTTCCAGCATCCGCTTCGTGCCCTCGCGGCACGGGACGCATTTGCCGCAGCTTTCGCTCTGGGTGAAGTTCATGAAGAATCTTGCGGTCTCGACCATGCAGGTGTCCTCGTCCATGACGACAAGACCGCCGGAGCCCATGATCGCGCCCGCGCGCTTCAGAGAGTCAAAATCGACGGGCAGGTCGAGCTGCTCCTCCGTCAGACAGCCGCCGGCCGGGCCGCCGGTCTGGACGGCCTTGAATTTCTTCCCGTCCTTGATGCCGCCGCCGATATCAAAGATGATCTCGTGCAGCGTCGTGCCCATCGGCACTTCGATGAGACCCGTGTTGACCACGCAGCCCGTCAGCGCGAAGGCCTTGGTGCCGGGGCTCTTTTCTGTGCCGATCGTGCGGAACCAGTCGCTGCCGCGGCGGATGATGACGGGGACGCACGCGAAGGTCTCGACGTTATTGAGGATCGTCGGTCTGGCCCACAGGCCCTGCTCGACGGTGCGCGGCGGCTTGACGCGCGGCATGCCGCGGCGGCCCTCGATGGCGGCGGTCAGGGCGCTGCCCTCGCCGCAGACGAATGCGCCCGCGCCGCGGTTGATGCGCAGGTGGAAATTGAAGCCGCTGCCGAGGATATCATCGCCGAGCAGCCCCGCCTCTTCGGCCTTGCCGATGGCGGTCTGCAGACGGCGCACAGCCAGCGGATATTCCGCGCGGACGTAGATATAGCCCTCGTCGCTGCCCGCGGCGCGGCCCGCGATCATCATGCCCTCGATGATGGCGTGCGGATTGCCCTCCATAATGGACTGGTCCATGAACGCGCCGGGGTCGCCCTCGTCGCCGTTGCAGACCACGTATTTCTTGCCCTCCGGCATCCGCCGGACGCTCTCCCACTTCTTGCCCGTGGGGAAGCCTGCGCCGCCGCGGCCGCGCAGACCGGAATTGGAGACCTCTGCGCAGGCCTGCTCCGGCGTCATTTCGAACAGCGCCTTTTCCAGCGCTTCATAGCCGCCGTTGGCCAGATATTCGTCGAGATCCTCGGCGTCGGTGTTGCCGCTCGTCTCAAGAACGACGCGGCGCTGCTTTTTATAGAACGGAATGTCGTCGTGCCGGGCGTAGGTGTGCTCGCCGAGCTTGTAGAGCAGGCGCTCGATGACCTCGCCGCGGCGGATGGTCTTTTCGAGAATTTCTTCGCAGTCCTCCGGATGGACGTGGGTGTAGAGGATACCCTCCGGCTGGATCTCTACCAGCGGGCCCATTTCGCAGAAGCCCTGACAGCCGCTCCTTTTGAAGTGGAGCGTATCTTCGCCGCCCTCTTCGCGCAGCGCAATGCGCACGCGGTAGCCGCCCTCGCGGCACAGCTCGGTCAGGCGCTCATAGACCTTCATGGAGCCGCCCGCGATGCAGCCGGTGCCCGCGCAGACAAGGATGACGCGCGTATCCGCTTCGGCCAGAGCCCGCGCCTGTGCGCGGCGGGCAGTCAGATCGGATCGTGTGGTAAATTTCATTCAGCAGCCGCCTCCTTTGCACGGATCTCTTCGAGCAGAGCGACGGCCTTGTCCGGGTCCATTTTCGCGTGGACCTCGCCGTCGATGGTCATGACCGGGGCCAGACCGCACGCGCCGAGACATGCAACGGTCTCAAGCGTGAACAGGCCGTCGTCGGATGTTTTCTGCTTGCCGCGCAGCTTCAGATGCGCGTGAACGGCGTCGTAGATCGGCTGGGACTTGCGGACATGGCAGGCCGTGCCGTTGCAGACCTTGACGATGTGCTTTCCCTTGGCTTCGAGCGAGAAGTTTTCGAAGAAGGTAGCCACGCCGAACACCTTGGCAATGCCAAGATTCAGCTCGGCCGCGATGAGTTCGAGATTTTCCTGGCTGAGATAGCTGTTTTCCGCCTGTACATCCTGCAGGATCGCGATCAGCGAGGCCGGATCGCGGCCATGCATGTCGATGATTTGCAGGGTTCTTGCGCGCTGGGTATCATTCATGCTCGGATTTCCCCCTTACTGATGACTGTTGATATCTCCAGAATAAAACAAAACCACGCTCGGGACTGCGTGGCGCTGGGAGCAGCAGGGCATCGGAGATACGACGATATCATTTTCCTTGCCAGCTATATTATATATAATATATGAAACCGCAGGGGAATGCAACATATTTTCTGTACAATCTGACGTGCCTGGTTTTGTAAGAAACGTGTAAATTAGTTGAAAAATGAGAAAAAGGGCAGAAAAAACCGCCCCGGAAATACCGGGGCGGTCAGCTTGTGCCGGGTCAGGAATGCAGTCCGAGATAGTAGGCTTTCTTCGCGGCCTTTTCCTCCAGATATGTGCTGTGGATCTCGTCGGCAAGGGCGGTGTCCTCGCCGAGCTGGTTCAGGAGCGACCGGATCTCGTCCTCCAGCTCCGACATTTTTGCGTCGCATTCCTTTTCCTTGCCGAGCGCCTCGTTCATGTAGCGCATGCCGATGGAGAACTTGGCCTGTGCGCTCTTCGATTCCTCGGGCAGGGCGTTGTATTCGTCGATGGCGGCCTGATTGGCGTCTTCGAGCCACGCGGTGTATTCCGCCTGCATCACATAGACCTCGGCCATGCAGGTGTTGAGCCGGTCGCGGGTCGGATCGGTCTGGGGCTGCGCGTCAGAGTCGGACTGCGCGGGCGCGGCGCCGGAGGAAGCATCCGGGGCAGGGGAGGTCTCGTCTGCGGCGGCATCCGCAGCCATGCGGGCGATCAGCTCGTCGCGCGAGAGCGAGTTGTCACGCAGGGCGTCAGTCTCCTCCTTGGTCGGGATGCGGACGATGACGCCGGCAGCGCGGGCGGCCTGCTCGGTTTTTTCCTGCTGGGCCTGCATGGTCTCGGCCAGCGTCTCGGTGGACATGGAGCGGGACATTTGCAGCGCCTTGAGGTTGTTCCGCTGCCAGAAGCATACGCCGCCCACCGCGATCAGCACGACCAGCAGTGCGATCAGCAGCCCCGGCTTTTTCTTTGACTTTTTTCGCATACGGCGTCTCCTGTAATAAATATAGCATCCCAATTATAGCCAGCCGCCTGCGGCTTGTCAACCGGGCGGTCTCGGCAGAAAATCTGAATTTTTTATGAAGTTCGGCTTGACTTGAAAAGTCTGGAAGAGTATACTGTATAGTATAAAAGTGAAAATGGGTGAGGAAGCGATATGCTTTATCGCCCAAAAGCTACGGAGGAAACAATCATGAAGCATCGGATCGTTGGAAAGAAATTGCTTTCCCTGACGCTTGCGCTGATCATGGTACTGTCCATGTTCTGCGTCATGGCGTCCGCAGCGGACAACGTCTATGACGCGAAGGCTTCGCTTGCGGATGTGACCATCACGCAGACGTGCGACGGCGTCACCACCGACAGCGGCGTCCACAACTACAGCACGCGGGAAGAACGCGTCGACGTGACCTATTCCGCCACGCTGCGCATGACGGAGGAAATGGCCATTTACCTCCAGGCGCGTCAGGCGCAGCTCTGCCGTGCGAACTTCAACATCCACATGAACGTGGATATGGAAGTGCTCGAATTTGACACGGACAGCACAGAGCTGACCTTCACCTTCACCAGCACCTTCCTCAAGCCCGTTCCCACGACGGCTGCCGACGGCTATACCTCTTATCTCGACAGCTATACCGACGGCGTCTTCACCTACATCCTGAAGGTCGACCGCGCGTGGGCCGAGCGCCAGCGCGGCGAGATCGTCGTCCCGATGGAGCTGATCGTCTACACGAACGCCGGCCGCGATGCCTACGGCTTTGACGAAGCGCTGGACGCAGGCTACGGCAGCGAGCAGGTCATGTACAAGGACTTTTCCGTCGAAGACTGGATGCATGAGATCAAGCTGACGCTCGCCGACATGAAGGTTAAGGACGGCATCGCCGAGACCGTCACCTATGACAGCCGCACCTGGCGCACGGTCAAAGCGTGGGGCACGGTGGACGGCGACTTCACCTATGCTACCGCCGAGGTGCCGACCGACATCGCGCACATGGAGCGTCTTGTCAATCATCCGGGCTGGAGCAACACGCTCCGCTTCGGCGATGATCAGGAAATCACCTCGTGGGTCTCCAACGTCGTTCAGGTTCTCCTGAAGCGCGAGATCGGCACGATCATCCCCGGTGTTCCGGACAGCCCGTTCCTGAACCTGACGGATCACTTCGCCTATATCATCGGCCGTCCCGACGGCTATGTCTACCCGCAGGCGACGATCACGCGCGCGGAGGTTGCCACGATCTTCTTCCGCATGCTGACCGACGAAACGCGCAACTACTATTGGAGCAAGACCAACAACTACAGCGACGTCAGCTCCACCGACTGGTATAACAACGCCATTTCGACGCTCTCGAAGCTCGGCATCATCGACGGCTACCCGGACGGCACGTTCCGCCCGATGGCGGGCATCACGCGCGCCGAGTTTGCGAAGATGGCGGTCAGCTTCTTTGAGCTGACCGAGTCGCAGAAGAACCACGCCGACATCTTCTCCGACATCAGCACCAGCTGGGCCAGACAGTACATCAACGCCGCGTACCTCTGCAATATCATCAGCGGCTATCCCGACGGCACCTTCAAGCCGGCCAAGCTCATCACGCGCGCCGAAGCCATGACGATCGTCAACAACACGCTCCGCCGCACGCCGCATAAGGATCACCTGCTCCCGGGCAAGGACATGATCACCTGGCCGGACAACATGGACAAGAACCAGTGGTATTACGCCGCCGTGCAGGAAGCGACCAACTCCCACGAGTACCGGCGCGCCAGCATCACGGACTACGAAGTCTGGACGAAGGAGCTGCCCGTCCGTGACTGGGCCGCCTTCGAACGCGCCTGGTCCGACGCCAACTCCGCCACCAACCCCGGCGAAGTCGTCAACGGTAACTAATAAAAAAGCCTTCCCCTCGGGGGAAGGTGACCCAGTGCGCACACTGGGGCGGATGAGGGAACCGCACACCCCAATCCGCACCCGGCAGCATCACGAAGCTGCCAACCCCCGCAATACGAACGAAACGTAATCAATGAAGGAGAGAGCAACGATGAACCGAAAAATTCTCACTAGACTTCTTTCTGTTCTTCTGGTCGTGGTCATGACCTTCGGCCTGCTGCCGGTATCCGCGTCCGCCGCATGGTGGAACCGGGGCGATACCGCCGAAACGCAGCCCGCCGAGACCGCCGACCGTCCCGTCGTCGACACACAGGCCGCGACGGATGATAGCTTTTACCGCATTCTGCATCTGGACTGCGGCAGAAAGTATTTCAGCAAGGATTGGATCATTGCCCTGCTGTACGAAATGAAGGACGCTGGCTATAACCAGCTCCAGCTTGCCTTTGGCAATGACGGCCTTCGCTTCCTGCTGGACGATATGTCCTTCACCGCGAACGGCACGACCTATTTGAATGAGACGGTCGTTACAAAGGTCAAAGCCGGTAACAAGGCGCAGAACAGCAGCGGTGACGAACGCTATCTGACCGAGACTGAAATGACCGAGATCATCACCAAGGCGAATAGCCTCGGCATCGAGATCGTCCCCCTTCTGAATCTGCCCGGCCACGCAAACGCGATTCTGGATATTGTTGATGATGCATACAATGCATCCGGCTCCAACAATACTCTGAATGTTGCTTCCAACGCGAATGCCCGTGAGTTTGGTTTGGCGATTTTCAAGAAATACGTCGACTATTTCGCCGGTAAGGGCTGCAAGTTCTTCAGCTTCGGCGCTGATGAATATGCAAACGATGCAAGCGGCAGTTTCAGCTTCAGCCGATTGAATGCCACGCAGTATAGCAGCTTTATCGACTTTATCAATGAGTTGGCTTCGTACATTATTACGAAGAAGATGACGCCGCGAGCCTTTAATGACGGCCTGTACTACAAAGATTTCAACAGATACACCGATATTTCTACCCCCAATACAGAAATTCAGTGCTGCTATTGGTCTTCCGGCTGGAATGGCTATAATGTTGCCGCGGCATCCACCATTTCTGCGAACGGTCATTCCATGATCAACACGCACGGCGATTATTACTATGTCCTTGGCAAGAACGATAACTTTGACAGTGGCTACAGTTATGCTTCTGGATTCCAGAATACCGTGTTCTCCGGTAATTCGTCCATTTCCAAACCCATAGGCTCCATGTTCTGCATCTGGTGTGATTATCCGAACGCAGAAACAGAGACTGTAGTTGCTCAGAAGACCCGTCTTGTGCTGCGCGCAATGGCCGCGCGTATGCAGGGCGAGAACATCGACACGATCAACACGGGTGTCGTCACCAACGGCTTCAACGCGGACGGCACGATCAACAAGGATTCCACCAACCCTGGCGGCGAGACTGGGGAGACGAAGGTCGAGCTCACGCTGAAGGTCGGTCAGGACTCCACGACCTATACGCAGGACGGCGATGTAACGTCGAAAGTCACGAAAGACGACAATTTCGATGAGGTCGCCAGCGCTAAGATTGAACACAAGCAGCAGACGACCGAAGGCAAAGAAGAAGCCGTGACCAGCGTAAGCAGCGGCGAAGCATACTATATCAAAAACGGCAGTCAGTATCTGGACAGCTCCGCAAACTGGGTCGACGATATCTCCAGCGCCGTGCAGTGGACGTGGGATGGAACCTACCTGAAGAACGGCAGCAACTACTTGAGATATTATAGAAGCAAATGGCAGACAACGACGAGTAGTAACAACGCAACAACGCTTTACTTTAACGACGGCACATTCTATAGAACTTATTATAGCTATTTCGGCTATTATACTGATGCATTTGCATCGCCGGTAAAATATACTGCGGGCGAAAAGGTTGACAAAACCGAAATCACCTTCACCGGTGTATCGAAGGGCGAAACCAGCATCAAGATCGGCGACACGAGATACTACATCACGGTCGAATACAAAGAGCAGACCGTCAACGTCACGGTCGGCAACACCGCAACCGTTACCGTCAGCGGCACATTGGACAAGACCGATCTTAATGAGAATTTTGCCACTGTCGCGGTCAGCGGCACGAAAATGACCGTCACCGGCATCGCAACCGGCGACACCTACGTCATCGTCGGCGATACCAAGTATAATATCCACGTGACGGTTGAAGACCTCACCAAGACGGATACCGCAAAGCTGGAATACTGGATCACCAACCGTCCGCTTAAGGTTCGCGATGACCTTAAGTCTGAAACGCGAACGAATAAGAAGGATAGCAAGACATACACGGCGTATTATCTTGAAATCCCGGCTACGACCGCAGGGATTAACTCGGAAAACGGTCTTCCGATTACCGATTTCACACCGGAACAGGCAACCAATCTGGCTGATAGCGGCGATACGGCAAACTATGTCTACTGGATTGGCCGTGCACTTAACAAGTCCAAGGTCGATGATTCCGGTTCTGAAACTGAGGAACAGACGTATGACGGCGGCGACGATAACACGCTGAGCGGCATCCTGTTTACGCGTATCCGCTATCTGAATGGCACGTGGTCGGTCTACGATTCCGAAAACAAGAAATGGGAAGACGTAGATTCCAACTATCAGTTGGTTGCATATTACATGCAGCGGACGAAGGTCACGGATGAGGTCACGACGGATGTCGTCGACTGGGGTCCTGCACCTGGGGATTTGTTCTGGATAACCAGTGACTTCGTAGTTCTTGATTTCGCAGTACAATATGAATCCGGCGAAAAAGTACCGGATACGTTTAAGAATGATAAAACGATTGCCTATGCTGCGGAGGATGCTACCAGAACAATTGGCCGCGTAAACGCTGTAGAAACGGCTGACTATGAAGTATACATGATCACGCTGACGCCGACAAGCGACGGGAGCGATGTCATTGGCACCGAAGTGACGAAGCTTGGCACATACGCGTATAACGGAACGGAAAAAGTTGTCTGGGTAGACAATGAAGCGGATTTGGGCGAATTTGCCGATGAAAGCACGCATCATGCTGATTTCAGCGTGGGCGGAGCAGCTACCATTCCGAGCATTACGATCAAAAAGGGACAGGGCATGCTCGTCACCTACTATGTCCGCGCCAAGAAGACGGAGACCTCGCTGACTGTCCGCTATGTTGACCGGGATTCCAATACTGAGTTCTATACATACGAAATCGCCGTTTGGGAAGGCACACTGTTTGATTCCAATATTGGCCTTGGCAGCCCGTGGAAGGGGCCGCTGGCCAATGGTACGGTTACAAATAAACAGAATAACACCCAGACAGTCTCCGCTGACCTCTCGACGCTCCCGAAGCTCAGTGCTTCCTATGGCTATTCTGACTACGAATGCGTTGATGTAACGCGCAGCGACGACAGAAAAGAAGTCACCCTGTATTACACGTTCAAGAACACCACGAGCTTTATCATCGACTTCGGTACGAAGGTTGCCATTACCGCCGATGATATGGGGTATGACAACACGAACTGGGAAGAATCCTTGATCTCCGGCGCAAAGTTCGGCAAGGCAGAACTGGACAAGGTAAACCATATCCTGTACTACACGCCGACCAAGCCCCTGCTTGAGACGGAATCTCTCCAGCTTAAGGTCGGTAAGAAGAATGCGTCTGGCGTTATGGAGTATAACACCAGAAACGTGAACTTCATCCCTGCTTCCAACGTCCTGTACGAAGAAAACTTCCTCACCACGACGGACACTGCCAACTGGACAGTGACGCCCGCCGGCATCACCTCCGCACAGCAGCTGCAAAAGGCCAACGACGGCAAGACCTACAACGTCTTCGGCTACGACGGTGCTTATGCAGGCTCCGATAACGAAAACGGTGTTTGGAAGGCAACCGGCCTTACCACGACTGCGGCTACCGGCGAGCTGACTGCTGACTTCTATGGCAATGCCTTTGATCTAATCGGCAACTGCGGCCCCACGACCGGCCGTGTCATGCTGATCATCGCTAAGCAGGGCACCCATCAGGGGCTCAAGGCTGCAATCATTGATACCCGCTATACAAGCAACATCTATCAGGTTCCGCTTGCGCATCTCGAAATGGGCGCAGAGGGCGCTTATACCGCTTACGTTTACGCTGCGGGTCTGAAGGCCACAGGCTCCAAGCAGGCAGCTGCCTATTCTGCACCAGCGCTCATGTCCGTGAACGCGGCGAATGACCCGGCAGCCGATATTCTGGCTGAATACGGCCTGTCCGTGGCTGATGCCGAGTACATCGGCAGCGACCAGATCGCGTCTTCCCCGATCGCAGTCCGGCGCGCCCCGGCTGTCGCAACATATGCTTCGATCGAGCATGGTGCAGGCGACCATGTTGAGATCGCAGGCTTCCGCGTCTATCGCTCCACCACCGGCACCGTTGCCCAGAACTACCCCACCGCAGAACAGAACCTGACCTACACGAACATCATTGATCTGCTGGGCAGCAAGATCATTACGGCGACAGTTGAGGGCGGCAATGTCGTGAGCTGCACGCCGACCGAGTACGAAAAGAACGGCGGCCCGCAGAACGAGGTCTATCTGGCACAGAATCAGGCCATTTCCTTCGGCGTCAGCACGGGCGACCCGATTCAGGTCAGTCTCCGTGCGGTCAGCGGTGCATCCGACTGGAACGGAACCGAGATCAGCTCCATCACGGAAATGTACTACGAGGTCGAGCCTAAACTGGTTGACGGCCAGTACACGGTGACGATCATGAACAAGCAGAGCGACGGCCTGCTTGCCATCGGCAACGTGAAGGTTCCCAATAGTGTGACTGTGCAGACCACTTCCGAGCTTTCGGATAATGTCATCCTCGCGAGCGTCCGCGCGGTCTACGCCGCAGCGCCCGAACCCGTCGAGCCTGAGCTCTTCACGCCGGACACCTTCAAGGTGCACGTCACGTCCCTGCCGATGTTCCGCAGCAAGATCGTCACGCTGGGCATCACCGTCTCCAAGGACGTCGCCTACGTCACCGTCAACGGCAGAACCTATACCCCGTCCCAGTTCTTCTCCCGCTGGCTGAAAACCGTGACCATCCCCGTGACGGAGACCATCAGCCGCAGCGAGACCAGAACCTACACCATCATCGCCTACAACTCCGACGGCACTGCAAGCGAGCCGATCGTGGTCAAGGGCTGAGAAAGGAGCGCATACCATGAAGAAATATACAAAACCTGCTCTGATGACGCTCTCCATCTCGGCTAACGACATGCTTTGCAGCGGCTGCGGCGCTGATCCGGCCAGAGACAATGGAATTGGAGCAATCCTGCTTGGCAATGGCTTTGACAGTAATGGAGACGGTATAGTTGACTGGAGCGACTTTGGTGAGAAAGACTTCGGCCAGCCTGAAGCATGTGAAAATCAGGCACCTGGTCTGGAGAGCTACTGCAAGCATACATCTGTCAGTACAATTTTCTGGTCCTGACCGCTAAGCACAATCCAGCAGTGCCCACGCCCCCGCTGGGCGTGGGCACTGGTTTTCTATGAAGTTCGAAGCATGAAACTTTTTTACGAATTTTGCCGCGTCCGCTTCTGCGTCCTGACGGAGCAGCCCATGTGGGAGGACGCGGACAGCCCCAAATTTCATATCCCCCCCTGCCAGCCGGATGTTTCCATCGAAGCCCGCCCCGTCCCCGCCCTGCCGGAGCCTGCGGGCGAGCTGCTCGGCGCGTTCGGCGAAAAAAAGCTCTGGCGCTCCGGAGATCTGATTACCCGCCAGACCAAAGACCCCTTCCGCCCCCTGCCCCACATGTCCGCGAGCTACACCCTCGCCGACGTGCACCATGTGACCTGTCACGTGCGCGAAGAGGACTGGCGCTGGGCGACGCGTTCGCAGTTCTTCTGGCCCGGCGTCGCCCTCCCGCAGCTGCTGTCCCACTTCGGCGCGCTGGTTTTCCACGCGTCCTACATCGAGTGGGATGGCTCCGCCATCCTGTTCACCGCCCCCAGCCAGACCGGCAAGTCCACCCAGGCCGCCCTCTGGCAGCAATACCGCGCCGCGGCCCTCATAAACGGCGATAAGGCCGGTGTCCGCATGCTAAGCGGCCGATTCTGCGCCTGCGGCATGCCGTTCTCCGGCACCAGCGGCGTCTGCGAAAACCGCACCCTCCCGCTGCGCGCCGTCGTCACCCTCTCGCAGGCCCCGGAAACAAGCATCCGCCGTCTCGGCCCCGCCGAAGCCATCGCCCGCCTGAGTGAAAACGTTTTCGCCGACATGCGCGTCGCCGAAGAGTGGCAGCAGACGCTCTCGCGCCTGCTCGACCTCGCCGCCGCCGTGCCCATCTTCCATCTGGCCTGCACGCCGGACAAGAGCGCCGTCGCCGCGCTCGCACAGGCGCTTGGCCTGTGATCCCTGAACCGGGAGAGACTTATGAACGCCTATCAGATCTACAGTCAGCTGCTCTTCGCCCGCGCAGGCGCGCAGGGCGTGCCCCTTTCCGGCACGTTCGAGCTGACGCCCCGCTGCAATTTCTCGTGCAAAATGTGCTACATCCACCGCGCGCAGAACGACGCCGCCGCCCTCGCGCAGGAGCGCTCCGCGGCCGACTGGCTGCGTCTGGCGGAGGATTGCTGCCGCGCGGGGACGCTCCTTCTGCTGCTCACCGGCGGCGAGCCGCTGCTGCGCCCGGATTTTCGCGAGATTTATTCCGGCTGCAAGCGTCTCGGCCTGATGCTGTCCATCAACACGAACGCATCGCTGCTGGACGAGAAAATGGCCGAATTTCTCGCCAACGACCCGCCGCTGCGGGTCAATATCACCCTCTACGGCGCGTCGCCCGAAACCTACGGCGTGCTCTGCGGCAATTCGTCCGCGTGGGAAAAGACCACCCGCGCCATCGAACTGCTGCAAAACGCCGGGATCCTCGTCAAGCTGAATCTGTCCGTCACGCCGTATAACCGGCAGGACGTCCCGGCGATCTTCAACTTTGCAAATTCACACGGCCTGCCGCTGCAAGCCGCGACCTATATGTTCCCGCCTGTCCGCGCGTGCGAGCACGGCGCGTTCTGCGCCGACCGCCTGACCCCGGCGCAGGCCGCGGAGGAAAAGCTCCGCTGCGACCGTCTGCGCTTTTCGCCGGACGAATGCCGCAGCCGCTGGCAGTCGCTGCTGCGCGGCGAAGCCGTCCCGGATCCGGATGCGGAATGTCAGGAGATGCCCACCCAGAAGCTTGCCTGCCGCGCAGGCAGCAGCACGTTCTGGGTCACGTGGGAGCATGAGCTGCGCCCATGCGGCATGATGACGCAGCCGGGCGTCCGGCTGGACGATCTGCCGTTCGAAGCCGCGTGGCAGAAGCTCCGCGACGAGACCGGCCGTATCCTCGTTCCGGCCAAATGCACCGTCTGCCCGGCGCGGCACGCGTGCGACCAGTGCGCTGCCGTCTGTCAGGCTGAAAGCGGCAGCTTTACCCACCCCCCGGACTACCTCTGCCGCATGACCGGGGCATACCTTCAAAAGATCCGCGCCGCGTGCGAAGCATCCCAGACGTCCGGCACGTAAGCACGATCCCATATAAACTGACACAAAGGCGGACGAAGCGATGACGACCCTGCGGAAGCTCCAACAGAAGATCAAAGCTGGCTGGTTACAGGAGTTTTGCCGCGAAGCCGCGTGGGTCGGTGCGTACATTAAGCGCTACCGCGCCGTCGTCGCCGTCCACATTCTGCTGGGCGTACTGGCCATCGTGATGAGCCTTGGCACATCCGTCGCATCCAAATATCTGATCGACGCCGTCACCGGCCACAAGACCGGTACGATCGGCGCGGCCGCCGCCGCGATGGCCGGGATGCTGCTGCTCGGAATATTGCTGAAAAGCGTGACCTCGCGCGTCGGCGCGAAGCTCAATGTCCGTGTCCAGAACGAAATTCAGGCGGAAGCGTATGAGAAGATCCTCGGCGCGGACTGGCAGCTTCTGGAGCAGTACCGCGCAGGCGACCTCCTGAACCGCTTGACGAGCGACATCGGGACGGTATGCAGCGGCGTGACGAGCCTGATCCCCGGATTGTTTTCCGGTCTCATGCAGTTTTTCGGTGCGCTGGTCATCATGCTGTATTTTGACAGCACCATGGCCGCCATCGCGCTCATCTCCGTGCCGGTCGCGGCGGTCTCGTCCCGCGTGCTGGTGCGCAGCATGCGCCTGCATAACAAGCGCATGAAGGAGATCTCCAGCGACCTCATGTCGTTTTATGAGGATTCTCTGAACAATCTGACGAGCATCAAAGCCTTCGGCGTCAGCCGCCTGTTCTGGGATCGGATGCTGGGCGAGCAGAAGCGGTATACCGGGGAATATCTCGATTATAACCGCTTTTCCGTGCGCACCTCCGCCTGCCTGTCGCTGATGGGCGCGGTGGTGTCCGCCGCATGCTTTGGCTGGGGCGTGTACCGGCTCTGGTCGGGGCATATCACCTACGGCTCGCTGACGATGTTTTTGCAGCTGTCCTCCACGCTGCGGTCGGCGTTTTCCTCGCTTGTCAGCCTTGTCTCGTCGGCCATCTCCATTTCCACGTCCGCGGGCCGCGTTATGGCCATCGCGGAGCTGCCGAAGGAGCCGCAGGCCGCGCTGGAGTTTTCCGCGGGCGATCGCGTCTCGCTCCGGCTGATGGATTGCAGCTTTGCCTATCAGGGCAAGCAGCCGGTTCTCAAACATATTGCGTTCCACGCCGAGCCGGATGAGCTGGTCGCGCTGACCGGGCCCTCCGGCGAGGGAAAAACAACCATGCTCCGCCTGCTTCTGGGGCTCATTCAGCCGCAGGAGGGGACAGCGGAGCTGCAAACCGGCGCCGAATGGCGCCCGCTCTGCGCGGCGACGCGCAGCGCCTTTGCCTATGTACCGCAGGGCAACAGCATGTTTGCCGGTACCATCCGGGAAAATCTTCTGCTGACGCGTCCGGACGCATCCGAGGATGAGCTGAACGCCGCGCTGGAGACTGCGTGCGCGGCGGGGTTTGTCCGCGCACTGCCGGAGGGACTGGACTATCGCGTCGGCAGCCGTGGAAAGGGCCTGTCCGAGGGACAGGCGCAGCGGCTGGCCATCGCCCGCGCACTTCTGCGGCGCGCGCCGGTGCTGCTGCTCGACGAAGCGACGTCCGCGCTTGACGCGCAGACGGAAAAGCAGCTCCTGCAAAACCTCATGGCCTGCCCCTTTGTCCGCACCTGCGTCTTTGTGACGCACCGGGCGGAGACGGCGCGCATCTGCCGCCGCCGGTACCATTTGCAGGCGGGCGAGCTGCGGGAGGAGCTGTGATGGAGCATCTGGAAAAGTCGCTGCCGACTGCGCAGCTGCTGGAGGAATACCGTGTGCTTCTCGATACAGTCGAGACGCTGCCGCTGGGCATCACCGGCAGCAGCATGGGGCCGTTCCTTGCTCCGGGGCGCGACAGTGTGCTCCTGGAAAAGCCGAAGCGGCCGCTGCGCCGCGGCGATATCGTGCTGTACCGCCGGAAAAGCGGTGCATATGTACTGCATCGTGTCTGCCGCTGCTGTGCGGATGGCAGCTACAGCATGATCGGCGATGCACAGCGGATCGTGGAGCCGGGCATCCGGCCGGAACAGATCCTGGCTGTGGCACGCTCTGCCAGACGAAAAGGACGTTATCAGGGGCCGGGCTGCTTCTGGTGGGAGTTTTTTGCGCGGGTCTGGATCCGCGTCATCCCACAGCGCGAACGCCTGCTCGGCCTGTATACAAGGCTCAAAGCCATAGGGAGGATTTTTTCATGAGAGCATCCCCGGACTTTATCCGCCGCGAGATCGCGGGCGAATATCTTCTGGTGCCGACCGGCGCAGCCGCGGCAAGGATCAACGGTCTTGTCACGCTCAACGAGCTGGGCGATTATATTTTCCGGAAGCTGGCGGACGAACAGACCGAACAGTCGCTGCTGGCGGCGATCGTATCCGAATATGACGTAGATAACGAGACCGCGCGTGCGGATCTGCGGGACTTCCTTTCGCAGATGCGGCAGATCGGCGCGCTGGAAGAGCAGGCATGATCGACATTCACGCCCATATCCTGCCCGGCGTGGACGACGGCTCGCCGTCCATGGAGGACTCTTTGGAAATGGCTGTGCTGGCGACCGAGAGCGGCGTCAGCACGATGATCGTGACGCCGCACTGCAATCTGCCGCGCACAGACTGTCTGGATACGGCGGGCGTCACGCACGCCTGCGCGGAGTTATCCGCCGCGCTGCGGGCGCATGGGAGCACCCTGCGGCTGTCCTGCGGCATGGAGATCTTCGGGACACCGGACACGGCGCTGCGGCTGCGGGAAGGCAGCCTTTGCACGCTGGCGGGGTCGCGGTATCCGCTCGTGGAGTTCCCGTTTTCGGATTACGCGCACGAAGCAACCGGGATCCTTAGAGAGATCCTGGAGCTGGGGCTGCGCCCGATCGTGGCGCACCCGGAGCGCTATCTGTTCGCGCAGGCTGAGCCGCGGCTTCTGAACCTCTGGACAGATATGGGGTGCTTATTACAGGTGAACCGCGGGAGCCTGCTTGGCCGGTTCGGCCGGCGGGAGCAGGCGCTGGCCTTCGCGCTGGTCGAGCGCGGCTTTGCTTCGTTTGTCGCCAGCGACGCGCATTCGCCGCTGCGGCGGACACCGTGGATGCATGACGTGTACACGCTGCTGTGCAGCGAGTTTTCCGTCCGGACGGCGGATCTTCTTCTGAAGGAAAACCCGGGCCGGGTGCTGGGAAACCAACAAATCACATTGGACGAACCGGATTGGTTCGATTGAGGAGCGTATTGTGAAACGAGGGAAGGGAATGCTGCTGATGCTGGCGCTGCTGGCAGTTTGCAGCGCGGCGTTTATCCTGTATCAGTCGTGGCGCGGGCGCGCGCTTGACACGCAGCCGCCTGTCATCACAGTCCCGTCTGAGCCGCTGGAGCTGTCCGTGCAGGACGATCCGGCGCAGCTTTTGCAGGGGATCCGCGCGTATGACGCGAAGGACGGCGATGTAACGACGTCCGTGGTGGTCGAGTCGGTCTATGGCGCGGTGGCGCAGCGGCAGTTTCAGGTGACCTATGCGGCCTTTGACCGCGCGGGCAACGTGGCCAAGGCAAAGCGGGCGGTTCTGTATACCGACTATGAAAGCCCGCGCTTTTCCCTGTCCGCGCCGCTCATCTTCCGGCCCAGCGGAACGTCGGACATTTTTGGCGCGCTGGACGCGGCGGACGTGTTTGACGGAAGTCTCAAGGATCGGATCAAGGGAACGATCCTGTCCGGGGAAGGGCAGATCTATGAGCTGGGCGAGCATGTGGTGCAGTTCCGGGTCACGAACAGTCTGGGCGACACTGCGTACCTGACGGCTCCGGTGCTTGTTACCGATCAGGCGGACAACGCGGCGATCACGCTGACGCAGTATCTGGTATATCTGGAGCCGGAGGACGCGTTTGACGCGGCGGAGTATCTGGACAGCTGGCAGGCCGGCGCACAGCGGACGCGGCTGCATGGAACGGACGGAAGCATCAAGGTGCAGATCGACGATCCGGTCGACACTTCCGTCCCGGGAACCTATTGTGTGGAATATACGGCGGAATCGGGGCAGTATCATGCCCGGACCCGCCTGATCGTAGTGGTAGAGGAGTAAAGCATGGCGGCAGAACACATGACAGAGCAGGAGTCACAGGCGGAGCTGCTGCAATTCGATCCCCTTGTTGTCATCCGGAGCGTGCTGCGGCGCTGGTATCTGATCGTCGTGCTGGCGATCCTCGCCGCGCAGGGCGCGTACACCGCGGCGGAGATCACCTATCAGCCGGAATATACCTGCTCGACGACCTTCGTCGTGACGATGCAGGGCAGCTCCTCGAGCGTGTTTCAGAATCTTTCCGCCGCCTCGACGCTGGCAACGACCTTCTCTTCGGTGCTCAACAGCTCCATTTTGCGCACGACTGTCCTGAACTCATTGGACATGCGCACATTTGACGGGAAGATCTCCGCCGCCGTTGTCGACGAGACGAATCTTCTGACCATGCAGGTGACGGCGTCCGACCCAAGGACGGCGTTTCTCGTCAGCAAGGCGGTTATTGAGCATCACAGCGAGGTCTCCTATCAGGTGATGGGCGATATCATCCTCGAGGTATTGCAGCAGCCGCGCGTGCCGGTGGCGCCGTCGAACCCGATGCGGGCGGCGTCTCAGGCTAAAAAGGCCGCGCTCGTGACGGCTGTGGCCGTGTGCGCGCTGCTGGCTGTCACGGCGGTTCTGCGCGATACGGTCCGCAGCAGCTGGGAGATCCGGCAGAAGCTGGACTGCCGCGTGCTGGCCGAGATCCGGCATGAGCGCAAATATAAGACGTTTTTATCATGGCTGCGGCACAGAAAGGCCGGCATCCTGATGAATGATCCCGTGACCTCGTTCTCGTATACCGAGACCATCCGCTCGCTCCGGCGCAAGGTGGAGCAGCACATGCCGGAGGGCGGCAAGGTGCTGCTGGTCACAAGTGCGCTGGAAAACGAGGGCAAGTCGACCGTAGCCGTCAATCTGGCACTCGCCTTTGCCCAGAAGCAGCAGCGCGTGCTGCTGATCGACGGCGACCTGCGCAAGCCAGCCTGCCATAAGATCATGGGGTGCCGGAAATGGCGCGCCACGACGACCGATGTCCTGCGCGGCGCGGCACCGCTGGAGGAAGCCGTGGTGGGCTATGTCAGAAGCCCGGCCTTGCAGCTTCTGATGGAGCGGCGCAGCAGCCCGAACGCGGCAGAGCTCGCCGCGGGCGAGGGCATGGCGCAGCTGATCGCGCAGGCGCGGGAGCAGTATGACGTCGTCATCCTCGATACGCCGCCGATGGCCGCCGGGCCGGACACGGAATGCATGATGGAGCTTTGCGATGCGTCGCTGCTGGTCATCCGGCAGGATCAGGCGCGCACAAAGGCGCTTCTGAACGCGCTGGATGTTTTGCAGGAAGCGCACGCCAGTCTGCTTGGCTGCGTGCTCAACGACTGCTATCTGTCAATTTTGTCGGAGCAGGGCAATTATGGCTATGGCTCCGGCAGATACGGCTACAGCAGCGGCTACGGCCAGTACGGGAAATACGGAAAGTACGGAAAATACGGACAATACGCAGCCGCCGACGCGCGGCAGGCGCAATCGGAGCAGAAAATGCATGAGCAATGAGAGCAGCGAACTGAATATTCCCGGTCTGGATCTGCGCCTGTTTTTGCAGGATCTTTGGCAGACGCTGCGGCGGCTGTGGCTGCTGCTGGCGGCGGCGCTGATCATCTGCGTCTCGGCGCTGTGCTGGCGGACGTACCGGTCCTACCGCCCGGTCTACAAGGCCAGCGCGACGTTTACCGTCTATGTGACGAACGCCCTGCAATCGGAGATCCGCAGCTACAATACGACCACCGCCGAGCAGATGGCGAAGACCTTTCCCTATATTCTCACGAGCGGCGCGCTCAGCGAGCGCGTCATGCAGGAGCTGAGCATCAGCTCCATGCCGTCCGTGTCGGCGTCTGTTCTGAGTAATACGAACATCTTTACGCTGACAGTGACCTCCAACGACGCGCAGCTGGCCTATAACGTGCTGCAATCGGTCATCCGGAACTATCCGGAGGTCGCCGAGTTTGTCGTCGGCCCGACGGTCATGAATCTGCTCGACGACAGCGGCGTCCCGCAGCGGCCGGAAAATACGCGCGATTACCGGCAGGCGGCCAAGCGCGGCGCGATCATCGCCGCGGTCATCTGGCTGGCGGTCTCCTTCGTGCTGACGATGCTGCGCTCGACGGTGCACAATGAGGACGAGCTCAAGTCGCTCGTCAATCTGCGCGTGCTGGGCGTGCTGCCGCAGGTGCGCGGACAGCGGAAGACCGGATATCTCCTGTACCGGCCGAATGACCGGCGGCAGGATCATCCCGGCTTTATGGAAGCCGTCCGGCTGATGCGCATTCGCACGGAAAAGCAAATGCAGGAGCAGGACGCCCGTGTCCTGCTCGTCTCCAGCGCGACGGCGGGCGAGGGCAAGACGACGGTCGCGGCCAATCTTGCCGCGGCGCTGGCCGCAGGCGGCGCGCGGACGCTTCTGATCGACTGCGATCTGCGCAGTCCGTCCGTGGCGGAGAGCATGCGCCAGAAAAATGCGGAGGGCTTCGTGGAATACCTCCGGAAGGGCGCATCCTGCGGACAGATCATCCGGCAGAGTCCGGATAACAAGAACCTGTTTTACATCTTTGCCGGCAGCCCGTGCCGCGATGCGGCGGAGCTTTTGTCAAAGCCGGAAGCAAAGACGTTCGTGGACGCCTGCCGCAAGCCATTCCAGTATGTCATTCTCGACACGCCGCCGGCAGGTCTGCTGGCCGACGCGTCGGAAGCTGCGGCACTGGCCGACGCCGCCATTCTGACGGTCCGGCAGAACTACGCGTCCAAGACGCAGATCCTGGAAGCTGTGCGCAGTCTGACCGACAGCGAACTGCCGATCCTCGGCTGCGTGATCAATTACGCCACCGGCAGTACGCTTAGCGGCGGCTATTATGGCTACGGAAGCGGAAAGTCCTACAGGGGCTACGGAGAAAAGGAAACATCCACGCGCGGCCGGTGAGTGTGGCCGCAGGAGAAGAGACATGGAGAAAGAGAAAAAACCTGTCGACACGGTACGGCATAGCCGGGTCGTTACGCTTTTGCTGCTGGATATTCTGGCGGTCAATGCGATGGTGCTGGCCGCGCTGCTGCTGCGGTTCGAGTTGAATATCGGCGCGCTGGAGGCGTCCGGCTATGTGCAGGCCTACCTGCGCTCCGCGCCGGTGTATACCGTGGCGTGCATCGCGATTTTTGCGCTGTTCCGGCTCTACCGGAGTCTTTGGGAATACGCGAGCGTGGATGAGCTGCGCTATATCATTTTGTCCGCCGTGTTTGCAACGCTTGCGGGCATGCTCATCTGGCATGCCATGGGGATCGCGCTGCCGCGGAGCCTGCCGATCCTGAATCTGCTGTTTTTGTTTCTGGCGCTGACGCTGATCCGGTATTTTTACAGGATCGCGCGGCGCTGGTTCCGCCGCAGTGACGCGGCGCTGCGCCGGACGATGCTCATTGGCGCGGGCGCGGGCGGCGCGATGGTTCTGCGGGAGCTGCAGCGCAGCCAGCGGAGCCAGAACCGCATCGTCTGCATCATCGACGACGATGCGCAGAAGCAGGGCACGTATCTTCTCGCGGTGCCGATCGTCGGCGGGCGGGACATGATCGAGAAGGCCGTGGAAAAGTACCGCGTTTCCGACATCATTCTTGCCATCCCGACGCTTTCACCGCAGAATAAGCGCCAGATCATCGAGATCTGCCAGCGCACCGGCTGCCGCACGCAGATCCTGCCGGGCCTGTACCAGCTGGCCAGCGGACAGGTGCGCGTCAAGCAGATCCGCGACATTCAGGTGGAGGATCTGCTCGGCCGCGATAAGGTGCAGACCGACCTCAACGAGGTTGGCGCGTATCTTGCCGGGAAGACCGTCCTCGTGACAGGCGGCGGCGGATCGATCGGCAGCGAGCTTTGCCGCCAGATCGCCCAGCAGAAACCCAAGCGGCTCATCATCTTTGATATCTACGAAAATAACGCCTACGCCATCCAGCAGGAGCTGCGTGTTTTGCATCCGGAGCTGGATCTTGTGACGCTGATCGGCTCCGTGCGCGACGAGGCGCGCATCGAATCGGTCTTCGCCGAATACCGCCCGCAGATCGTCTGCCACGCGGCGGCGCACAAGCATGTCCCCCTGATGGAGGACAGCCCGAATGAAGCGATCAAAAATAACGTCTTCGGCACCTTGCAGACAGCCCGCGCGGCGGATCGGTATGGAGCCGAAGCTTTCATCCTCATTTCGACCGACAAGGCGGTCAACCCGACGAGCGTGATGGGCGCGTCCAAGCGCATCTGCGAGATGATCGTGCAGGTCATGGGGCAGAGCTCCAAAACGCGCTTCGCCGCCGTCCGCTTCGGAAACGTGCTGGGCTCCAACGGCAGCGTCATTCCGCTCTTCCTCTCACAGATCAAGCGCGGCGGCCCGGTCACGGTCACGCACCGGGATATTATCCGCTATTTCATGACGATCTCCGAAGCAGTGTCGCTTGTATTGCAGGCGTGCTGCTATGCCAAGGACGGCGAGGTCTTCGTGCTGGACATGGGCGAGCCGGTTCGGATCGATGATCTGGCACGCAATATGATCCGCATGGCGGGCTTTGAGCCGGACGTGGACATCCCGATCGTATACACCGGCCTGCGCCCGGGCGAAAAGCTCTTTGAGGAGCTGCTCATGCAGGACGAAGGGCTGGACAAGACGCCGAACGAGCTGATCTATATTGGCCACTTCAACGACTTTGACCGCAGTACCCTCATGGAAGAGCTGAAGGAGCTGGATACCGCCTGTCACGCAAACAGCCCGGAGATCCGCAGCATTCTTCAGAAGCTGGTTCCGACATATCATTTGCCAGAAACGACACAGCAGGAGCCGTCAGCGGCCGTCGGCCGGTAGCGGCTCCGGAAAGGGGCAGCCATGAAAGGATTGATCCTCGCAGCCGGAAAGGGAACGCGCATGTATCCCATGACGCTCCCGGTGTGCAAGCCGCTCATTCCGGTCTATGACAAGCCGCTCATCTATTACCCGCTGGCCGTCCTCATGCAGGCGGGCATCCGGGACATTCTGGTCATCACGCCGCCGGACGAAATGGCGCCGTTCATCCGCCTGCTCGGTGACGGCAGCGACTTCGGCGTCCAGATCACCTATCGCGTGCAGAAGGTGCAGCGCGGCATTGCCGACGCGTTCCTCGTGGGGCGCTCCTTTATCGGGGATGACGACGTGTGCCTGATCCTGGGCGACAATATCTTCTACGGCCAGACCCTTGTGCAGAGTCTGCGCGAAGCGAAAAACGACCCGGCGGAAGCGCGGATCTTCGGCTATTACGTCGACGACCCGCGGCCGTTTGGCGTGGTGGAGTTTGACGCGGACGGCAACGCGATCTCCATTGAGGAAAAGCCCGCGCAGCCGAAGTCCAACTATATCGTGCCGGGATTGTATTTCTACCGCAACAGCGTCGTCGATATTGCGGCGCAGATCGAGCCCTCCGCGCGCGGCGAGCTGGAGATCACGGCGGTCAATACCGCCTATCTGGAGCGCGGAGACCTGCACGTGGTGAAGCTCGGGCAGGACTTCACGTGGCTGGACGCCGGTCACGCCGAGAGCCTTCTGCACGCAGCCAGCACCATCCGGGAGATCCAGAAAAAGACCGGCCGCCTTGTCGCCTGTCTGGAGGAAATCGGCTACCGCATGGGCTGCCTGACCCAGGACGACCTCCTGCGCCGCGCGCAGGAGCTGAAAAACACTGCCTACGGCAAATACCTTGAACAGGTCGCGGAAGAGCGGGCGGAAAACTGAAGCAGGCTACGCAAGCCTTATACACGATCATAAAAGAGACAACGAACCCCCGGAGCTGCCGCTCCGGGGGTTCGCGCGATTTCCAAAGGCTTCGGGGAAGCCGTTTTTAGTCTGTGAGCATCCCCTGGCTCTCCCAAAGGGAGAGCCAAGGAACGGCTGCTTCAGCGAAGGACGGTGCCGTCAGCGAGCGTGATGGTGTGGCCATTGAAGTTGATCGTGCCGTTGTTGGTCAGGCTCGTGATCGTGCAGTCGCCGGTGAGCGTCCACGTGCAGCCCGATTCGATCGTCACGACGGCGTTATCGGAGACCGCCGTGCCGCCCTCGGCGTTTTCGGCAATATTGATCGTGCCGGTGAAGCTGCTGCCGTTTTTGAGCGTCAGGTTCAGCGTCGAGATCGTGTCGACGAGGATCTTGCCGCTGAGCACTTGATTGTCGGCAGTAAACTCGACCTGCGCGCCGTTGCTGCCTGCTGTGCCCCAGCCGTGGGACGCGGAATTGCCGGTCACGCGCAGCAGATACCCGTCAGAATCTTCATTCTGGAGCGTTACGCCGGAGAGCGTCAGGATGCAGTGGGTGTTCGTGATGTAGAACAGGTCGCCATTTTTGCCCGTCAGCGAGCCGCCGGTCATGGAAAATTCGGACGTGCCGACGTCCGCGTCGCCGGACATGGACTGGTAGATCATGACGGTGTGGACATTCTCGTCGGAGCTGGAGCCCTTCGTGCTGCTCATGTTGCCGGTGACGGTGCAGCCTGTAAGCGCAATGGAGTTCTGGCCCTCGATGACGAGCGCTTCGGAGTTGTTCGCGGTCAGCTTCGCGTTCCGGACAGTGATGGCTGCCGTCGAGTAGACGGCGGGAGAGTTATAGCCATTCGAGGTATAGCTGCCGCCGGTTACATTGACCGTACCGCCGCCGCGGTCGGAGCGGATGGCCGCCGACGAGTTGCCGGAGGTGGTGACGGTCAGGTTTTCGGCGTTCGTCGTGCCGCAGCCGGTCGTCTGGATACCGCCAGAATTATCGGCGGTCGTCGTGATGGTGGAATCGGAGATGTTGACGGTCGTGCCTGCTCCATAGCTGAACACGCCGTTGCCATTCTGCGCGGAGGACGTGACAGTCGCGTTTTTGATCGTGACCGCCGCGCCGTTCGTGGCGAGCAGGGCGGCGTTCATGCCGTAGAAATCGCCGTCCTCGGTGTTGGACGTTGCGCCCGCGCTCTTGTCGACGGTGACGCTGTCCAGCGTGACGGTCGCGCCGTCAACGCGGAGGGCGTTTTCGTCGTCACCGGTCGAGGTGTAGCTTGTGCCGGTGACGGTCGAGTCTTCGGAGATCGTGTTGGCGCTCGTGCCCTGCGTCACTTCGCCGCTGCCGCCGAAGCCGCCGGGTGCGCCGTCAGGCGGATTGCCGTCAGGGGGATCGCCGGGCTGGCCGTTTTCGCTGTCCGGCGGTGTGCCGTCCGGCTTTTCGGGCGGCGTTTCGCCGTCACCCATTGCGAGCGCTTCTTCGCCCGTGGCTTCGGACGGCGCTTCATCAGAAGCGGACGTGGCTGCCAAGTCGGTCTCTTCCGTGTCTGCGGTCGAAGCACAGGCTGCGAGGGAAAGCAGCATCGCTGCTGCGAGGAAACATGCAATCAGCTTTTTCATAAAAAACAGCCTCCTTATTTCTTGGTTGTGCCTGTATCATAGCGCCGGAAGCTAAAGGGAACCTAAAGAACTTGTAAACAAAGTGTAAGGAATGCGGGACTGCGCCCGATCCTGCCGGGAGCGGATGCGAAAAACGTGCCGCCCGGCGGGGCGGCACGTTTTGCTGTGTTTTGGGATGCTGCGTTACATTGCAGAGACGGCTTCGCGCGAGTCGATAAATGCGCGAACCTCGCGCATCCACGGGATGGAATCCGCTGCGCCGGACTGTGTAACGGAGATTGCGGAAGCGGCGGACGCGGTGCGCATGGTCTCCTGTACAGGCATTCCCTGTGTGAGACAGCCGATGAAGTACCCGACGAAGGTATCTCCGGCGCCGGTCGTGTCGACTGCGCGAACCGGGAAAGCGGTCTGGCGGTACTCGCAGCCATCTTTCCAGCAGATGGAGCCGTCTGCGCCAAGCGTCAGCAAAATGCCGATCCTGGGGTATTTTTGCTGGAGCGCACGGACCGCCTGCATGGGATCCGCGATCCCGGCAATTGCTGCACACTCGATCTCGTTGACGACCAGCCACTCCAGATGCTCGAGCGGAAGCCGCAGAAGCGCTTCATCGATCGGAGAAGCGTTCAGAACGATTTTCAACCCGCGGCGATCGGCGGCGGAGAGCAGATATTCCAGACACGAAATTTCGTTTTGCAGCATCAGATAGTCGCCGGGCGCAAAGCCTGCAAGTACGCGGTCGATATATGCGTGGTCGATCTGCTGGTTGGAGCCGCCGAAGACGAGAATGCAATTCTGCCCGTCCGGCGTGACCTGGATGGCGGTGTGACCCTGGGGCGCATCGCAGCGCTCAATCAGAGAAACATCGACGCCGCTTTTCTCCAGACAGTCCCGCAGCAGCTCGCCGCCGTCGCCAAGCATACCGGCGTGGTAGATCGAAGCGCCGCTGCGCGCGACAGCAAGAGACTGATTGAGTCCCTTGCCGCCGACGCAATCCTTCATGGAATCGGCGGCCAGCGTCTCACCGCCCTTTACAAAGTGCGGAACGGCATAGACATGATCCAAATTCATGGAACCAAAGTTCACAATTTTCATACAAGCATCCTCCAAAGACGGTATATCATCAGAATTGACCCTTAAAAACGACAAACAGATTGCTGCGTTACGCTTCGTTGTCAAGAACTTCTGCGAACGCTTCTGTCAGATGCTGCGTCATTGCTTCCATTCCATCGTGGATGTCCCGCTTATAGAACGCGTGAAGAATGCGCTCGTGGGGCTCCACAGCACCGGACATACGAGCAGCGACGGAGAACGAGCGGATGCGCATTTCGTATACCTCCCGGCGGATGGCTTCCTGAAGCTTGACCATGAGCTTGTTGTGGGTCGCGCGTGCGATCTCCATATGGAATGCCTCGTCATAGTTTGCAAGCAGCACGGGATCATCTTTTGGGACGGTCTGGATAAACAGACTATGGATCTTGGCAATTTCCGCAATCTCTTCTTCACTTGCGCGCTCGATCGCAAGGCGGACGCTCAACGGCTCGACAGCCAGGCGAATTTCGATCAGATCGCGCATATTGATTTCCATGTTGCTAAACCATGGAGTCAGATCCGTGGAAGCGGTGGTCTTGGAGCCGACGAATGCGCCGCGACCCTGGATGAGCGTCAGAACGCCAAGCGCCTGCAATGTCCGGATGGCCTCACGAACTGTGGATCTGCCGACACCGAATGACTCGCAAAGCTCGCGCTCTGTCGGCAGCTTATCTCCCGGCTTCAATTGACGCTCTTGGATGATCTCCTGAATCCCCCGGACGACCTGATTGCATACCGGAATCCTTTCAACGGGCTGCATAGACATTCCTCACTTCTGGCCAAATATTCAGAACATTATTATATGCAATATGACTGCCACATGCAAGCAAAAATAAAAAAAACATACGAAGATGTTGTGGAATTAGAATCTTACGACGATTTCCTTCAGGGCAGAGACCAGCTTTTCGGCCTTTTCGAACGAGGCCTGCTCCGCCATATTGCCGATGCGCCAGATCTTTCCCCGCTGTTGGTAAATGCCGACGCCGATCAGAATGCCGTACTCCTCCTTCAAAATGCGTGCCAACTCCTCCACGGGAAGGCCGGGCAGGCTATAAATGGAGATGACGGTCGGGCAGGCGCAGCTGTGCGGAACGAACATGCGGAATCCGAGCTTGCCAAGCTCCCGCTCGTAATATTCATAAAGCGCGCGGTGGCGTGCGATCCGGTTCTCCAGTCCTTCTTCCAGAATAAGATCGCAGGCGGCGTTGAGATGGTAGACAAGTGTTTCGCTCATGGACCAGGGATGCGGATGGATGACATTGTTGTGGACGCTGTCGCGCCAGAGGTTGAGATTGAAATAGAAGCCGGTGCCGGCTTTATTTTCGAAGTACTTCCAAGCCTTGTCTGCCACGGCAATCATCGACATGCCGACGACACCGCCAATGCACTTCTGTGTTGCGCTGACAGCCACATCGACGCCCCAGCCATCCATGTCAAACTCTACGCCGGCAAGAGCTGAAACCGTGTCAACGATCAAAGGAATGGAAAATGCGTTGCAGACTTTGGCAACATCGCGGATAGGGTTGAGAATGCCGTTCTGGCTCTCGCTGTAGACGGCGCCGACCGCGGCAATACCATCGGTTCCCGCTTCCAGACGTGCCCGAAGCGAGTCAGCACTGATGGGGCCGTCCGTCGGGAAAGAGAGAACCTCAACATCCAGCCGGTAGCTGCGGGCGATCATGGCGATCCGTTCGCCGAACAGGCCATTGGAGAGAACAAGTATTTTTTCGCCGGGCGCGATCATGCTGCTCACGGCGGCTTCCATTGCGCCGGTACCGCTGGAGGCCATCAGGAAGACCTCGCCGCTGGTTTTAAAGATCTTGCGCATTTTGTCGCAGACGCGCAGATAATACGGCTTCCATTCCTCGTTCAGATGCGTCATGACCTGTTCGGACATCGAAGCGAGAACTCTGGGGTGAACCTGCGTCGGGCCGGGAACAAGCGAGAGATATTCTTTCATAATGAATCCATCCTTTCTTATGCGTACTGCTTGTTGGGCTCAAGTACGTTCGTGCGAGATCTGCCTGATGAACTTTGCGACGCTCGGATGCTTTGGATGCAGGAAAAACTCGTCCGGCGAAGCAGTCTCAATAAATTTTCCATTTTCCAGGAAGGAAATGCGGTGCGCGGCGGCACGGGCGAAGCCCATTTCGTGCGTGACGACGATCATACTCATGCCCTCCTGCGAGAGCTTAGCCATGATATCAATGACCTCGCCGACCATCTCCGGATCCAGCGCGCTTGTCGGCTCGTCGAAGAGGATCATATCCGGGTGCATGTTGAGCGCGCGGGCGATGGCGACGCGCTGCTTCTGGCCGCCGGAAAGCTCATTGGGGTGCGAGGAAATCTTATTAAACAGGCCGACCTTATCAAGATACATGCGGCCGGTATCCTCGGCTTCCTTCCGGTCTACCTTCAAAGAGTGGATCGGGCCGAAGGTCACATTATCGAGGACGGACATATGCGGGAAGAGATTGAAGTCCTGAAAAACCATGGCGACTTTTTTGCGGATGGAATGGACGGTTTTGCCGCTGAGCGCCATGCCGTCGACGATGATCTTACCGGAGTTGATCGTCTCGAGATGATTGATGCAGCGTATGAGCGTACTTTTGCCTGCACCGCTGCGGCCGCAGATGACGTGGGTCTCGCCTGCCTCAAAGCCAAAGGAGAAATGATCCAAAACGACAAGCTCGCCACCTTTAAAAGTTTTTGTAACATCTTCGAATTGAACGAGTACATTGTTGTTCTTTTCCATAAATCATACTCCTTGCATTCTTGATTTAACAGTTTTTGAAACCCGGCGTTCAACGCGATGCGCGATCATCTCCAGAACAAGGCAGAGAATATAGAAGATGATGCCTGCCAGCAGATAGATGGTGATGGGATCGAAGGTGACGGCGATCAGCTGTCGCGCTTTCCACATGATATCCTGTACGCCGACGATGGAGACGAGCGTCGTATCTTTGACGACCAGAATATACTGACCGCATAGAGACGGCACGATCTGTAGCACGATCTGCGGAATGTAGATGCGCAGCATGATCTGCCAGTAGGAAAGCCCGAGAGACTCGCCGGCCTGCATCTGTCCGTTTGGTACGGATGCGAACCCGCCACGCACGATTTCCGTGACGTAGGCAGAGTGGTAGATTGTCAGGGCAATAAAGGCGGTCAGGAACGAGGAAGAGAAATTGATGGAATAAAACAGAAGCATCATTACGACCAGCGGTGGTATGCCGCGCATGGCGAGAATATACAGATCAATGATGCTGGAAAGCACAGGGATTCGGCGGAACTGGATCATGCCGAGGATGGAACCGATGACAATTGTGGAGAGCAGGCACAACGGAACGAGCCGGAATGTAATGCCGATACCGGAGGAAATGTATTTGAGCATACTGAATACTGTCATATCGTGGCCTCCTTATCGCTTGACCTTCACTGTTTTTTCAATCCACTTGCCGAGCGTGTTGAAAATCAGGAATAAAACAATGTACAAAACTGCGACGAACCAGATCGACGATGTATTCAGATACTTACTATAAAACTGATCGCCAGAGCGGGTCAGCTCAGTAATCATGATCATGGAGAACAGGCTGGTGTCTTTGATCACAATGGACGCCTGGCCGGTTATCATTGGGATAGAAGCGCGGATGGCCAGCGGGAAAATGATCCGTGCTACGACCTGATATTTGTTGAGCCCGAGACTATAGGCCGCTTCGATCTCTCCGTGCGGAATATTTTTGATGGAGCCGCGGACGATCTCTGCGACAAACGCGCCTTCGTTCAGCGTAACGGCCAGAATGCCGCAGACAATGGGCGGAAGGCTGATGCCGACAAAGGGAAGACCATAGAAGATGAAGAACATCTGGACTAGAAGCGGAGAATTGCGGAAGACCGAGGTATAGAACCGCAGCAGCGGCGTCAGGATTGGGTTGCGTAGGCTGATGAGAGTGGCGACCAGACAACCCCAGACAATAGACGTTGCGATGCACGCCAGCGACGTGCCGACGGTGACGCCCAGACTTTGCAGAAGATGCGGTAGCCACGCGATAAATTGACTGCTGTTCATAAATTAAACTCCCTTGCTCATCAAAAACTGACGTCTCGACAGGAGACGCAATCGGATGGCATCCGGCAGCGGCGGATATCCTCCGCTGCCGGAGCAAGTGGTTACATACCGACTTCTGTTGTGATGGGGCTCCACGGTTCGCCGAAATACTGCTCGTAGAGCTTGCCGTAGGTGCCGTCGTCCTTGATCAGGCGCATATAGGTGTTGAATGCTTCTACAAAGGTCCAGGAGGAAGCGTCGCACTTCACTGCAAAGGCGAACGTATCAACATAGATGGGCGTATCGATGATCGTGATGCTGTCGTCAGCGTCACATGCAGCCTGTGCAACGGACAGATCCGTGAGGAACGCATTGGCGCGGCCGGCTTTCAGAGCAGCGATAGCGTCCGCGTTCTGGTTGACGGCGCTCATCTGTGCGTTGGGGAAATGTTCCTTGGCGATATCCTCGTGGATGGAGCCGGCTTCCGTCGTGAGCGTAACATTGGAATCGTTGAGCGATTCTACTGTAGTCAGCGTATTCTTCTGCACAACGGCAACGACATAGGAGCAGCCGACAGGCTCTGTAAAGGTGACGCTCGTGGCACGCGAAGCCTTGCGCGTCAGGTTCGTGCAGATGATATCTGCCTTATCGGACTGGATGGCGGGGATCATGCTGGAGAACTCCAGCGGCGAGAACTCCGCCTGCACGCCGATCTGATCGGCGAAGCCCCGGATGAGTTCGACGGCCATGCCGCCATATTCGCCATTTTCATCGGTATAGCCCCAGGGCTCGTTGCCGAGGTTGAGGGTAACGACGATTTTGCCGCTGTTCAATACTTTTTGGAGCAGACTCTGCGATGCGTCTGCGGTTGCGCTTTTTGCGCTGCACCCGACGAGGGCAAGGGCGAGCATGAGGAGTGCCAGAAGAAGAGCGAGTGTTTTCTTGCAAAGATTCTTTTTCATGTTGATCCTCCTAAAAAGTAGTTGCCGCGTGTGTTGCGATTATAGACTCGGATGTTCGTTATGACATCAGACAATCATACACGTTCGACAGTAATAATGTTAGGATAAAGGAGAGCAATTGTCAAGCGATTTTGAGAAAAAACTTGGAAAACAACGTTATTATGTCGCATTTTCACGAGAAACACGGTGGAATATTAGTTATATTGCACATCATACGGGAAAACATGGATGCAGACACGAAATCAAGGCAAAAAAACAGCAGAATATACAAAAAAACAACATTAAAGTTGTGGATACATATGATTTTGAAAGATTATCTTGACAAATACAATGTGCGCAAATAGAATGAGCTTGCAAGCACGAATTGTCTGACGTCTTGCAATGATACAAAAAACAATATAGGAGGACACCAAAATGGCAAAGACTAAAGGCTATGGCGTTATGCCCGCAGCAATGACATTCTGGAATGCTGACGAAAGCTACAATCAGAAGGAAACAGAAAAATATCTCAGATGGCTGATGGACAAAGGCGCACAGAGCCTTTCGATCACTGGCAGCACTGGTGAGAACATCTCCATGAGACTTGACGAGCAGAAGAAGATCATGGATTCCATGCTTCGTTTCATCGATCATGAAGTTCCCGTCTATGCAGGTACCGGCCGTTATACGACGGCAGAGACCATCGAGATGAGCCTGGCGGCAAAGAACTCCGGTGCAGAAGGCGTCCTCGTGATTATGCCGTATTATCTGATCCCGCACAAGAGAGCCGTTATGCAGCACTATCGCGACCTGCGCAAGGCTGTCGGCGAAGAGCTGGAGATCTGCCTGTATAATAACCCGCGTTTCTGCGGCTATGAGATGAACGCTCTGGAAGTCAAGCAGATGTTTGACGAGGGCTCCATCAATGCGATCAAGGCTGCGCACGGCGATGCAGAGCGCATCCATAGCCTCCGGTTCCACTGCGGCGATGATCTGACCGTCTTCTACGGCCATGACTATGCCCCGATGGAAGGCTTCTTTGCAAAGGCTGACGGCTGGCTCAGCGGCATGCCCGCGGTTCTGCCGAAGTTCTGCCGCACGCTGTTCGACATCTGCACCGTTGAGAAGGACGTCGACAAGGCAAACGCTTACTGGATGAAGGTTATGCCGTTTGTTGATTACTTCATCACCTACAACAACAACGATCCGCATTGGCACGAGGTTTTCAAGTATGTTCTGGCCTGCCAGGGCTTCGAAGCCGGCTTGCCGCGCCGTCCGCTTGGCGAACTGGATGCCGCAGAAAAGAAGAAGATCGACGCACTGCTTGCCGATATGGGCGATATTCTCTGATTGATCAGCATAGCGAAAAGGAACCTCCCAATAGGGAGGTTCTTTTTTGCCAGTTCCGCGACTCGGAATGGACGGCAGAGACAGGGACTGTGGCTTACTGCGGGCGGGAATAGAATTGCCGCCTGCCGGGAGTGTTTTCGGCAGGCGGCGGGAGGTATTATAGTCCGGCGCCGTTTTCTCTGGCGGTCTGTGCAAGCCAGTGCGCGCTGTCCTTTGGGAGACGCTTCTGTGTCGGGTAGTCGACAAAGATCAGGCCGAAGCGCTCGGCGTAGCCGCTGTGCCACTCAAAATTGTCGGTCAGCGACCAGTGGAAAAAGCCGCGGATGTCGGCGCGCTCGCTGCCCTTGCGGAGCGCGAGCAGATAGCGGTGGAGAAAATCGATCCGGTCGGGGTCGTGGACCTGACCGTCAAGATAGATATGGTCATTGCAGCTCAGGCCGCATTCCGTGACATAGAGCGGGCGCTTGTAGCGTTCGTAGAGAAACGCGTAGCCGTATTCCATGATCTCGGGCGTGACGGGCCATTTGAGCGCGGTGCAGGCGAAGCCCCTTGGCCGCGGCAGGTAGGTGGGGCTGCCATCCGACCCGGCGGCAATTTCACTGCCGTTATAGGAGTTGACGCCGATAAAATCCGGGACGGCGTGCATCGCGTCCCATTCCTCCTGCGTGACGCCCTGCATGAGAGCCGAAAGCGCGCCCGGCTCCGGCGTGACGCGGCCAAAGCACACGGCGTCGAGCACGGCGGTGTGCGTGAACATCCAGTCGGTATCCGTCAGGCGGAAGGTCTCCTTGCGTGCGGCGGACTCGTCAGAGACGCTGCGCGGATAGCAGAGCTTCCCGGTGGATGCAAGGCCGACCTGCGCGCCGGGCGCGGCGCTTCGGATGGCCCGGAGGGCAAGTCCGTGCGCAAGCATGAGGTTTTTCCAGCACTGCACGAGCTGCGGCAGGGGATAGTGCTTGCCCGGCGCATGGACGCCGTCGCAATACCCGAGCTTGAGGACGATCTGCGGCTCGTTGAGCGTAATAAAATGCTGCACGCGGCCCTGGAAATGCGCCGCCATCATGGCCGCAAAGCGCGCAAATGCGTCCGCGGTCTCGCGCTTCAGCCAGCCGCCCTTGTCCTCCAGCGCCTGCGGCAGCTCCCAGTGATAGAGCGTCATCCACGGGGTCACACCGTTTTGCAGGCAGCAGTCCACCACGCGGTCATAGTAGGCGAGCCCTGCTTCGTTCCAATGGCCATCCCCGTTCGGGTCGATGCGCGCCCAGCTCGTGGAAAAGCGGTATGCGCGAAGGCCGAGCGAGGCCAGAAGCCCGATGTCCTCCGCAAACCGGTGATAGCCGTCACAGGCGACCGAACCGTCATCGCTGTTTGCAATGGCGCCCGGCTTCCGGCAGAACACATCCCAGACGCTTTCCCCGCCGCCATCCGCGGTGGGGAAGCCCTCTGTCTGATACGCGCTGGAGCCTGCGCCCCAGACAAAATCCTCACAAAATGCCATGTCAGGCCCCCATGACCACGCGCACGCAGACCTCGCTGCCCGGCGCGGCAGGCGCGATCAGATTGCCTGCCTGCTGCACGCCGTCCACAGACAGCGCACGCACGCCGTGCTCCGCGCCGTCCGGATTATCGATCGTAATGCGGTACTGCGCGCCGCGGAAGCGGCGTGTCAGCGTGATCTGCTTCCATTCCGGCGGGATGCACGGGTCGATGCGCAGCCCGTCCAGCTCCGGCTGCACGCCGAGAATGGCCTGCGAGATCGACACGAACGTCCATGCGGCCGTGCCGGTCAGCCAGCTGTTTTTGGCTTCGCCGAAGGTCGGCGCGTCCTTGCCCGCGACCATCTGGCTGTAGACATACGGCTCGGTGCGGTGGATATCGCTGACAGGCTCCAGATAGGCCGGGCAGATCTTCCGATAGGTCTCAAACGCGCGCGCACCGTGGCCGAGGACAGTCTCGGCGCAGGTGATCCACGGGTTGTTGTGACAGAAGATGCCCGCGTTTTCCTTGTATCCGGGCGGATAGGAGCTGATCTCGCCCAGATTCAGATAGTATTTTGTATAGGCGGGCTGGTGCAGCACGATGCCGAACCGGCTGTCGAGCCGCTCTTCCACGCTGCGAAGCGCGGCGGCGGCTTCGCCGGTCTGCCTGCCGATGCCGGCCATGACGCACATGCCCTGCGGCTCAATGAAGATCTGGCCCTCGGCGCATTCCTTACTTCCGACCGGTGCGCCGAACGCGTCATAGGCCCGGCGGAACCATGCGCCGTCCCAGCCTGCGTCCAGCACGGCCGCTTCCATGTCCGCGGCTGCGGCGCTCGCGTCCGCCGCTTCGGACTCCAGCCCGAGATGGCGGCAGATATCAGCGTAGGCTCTGCCGTATTTGACGAACATGCCCGCGATGAATACGGACTCCGCCACGGGCCCCTCGCTGGGGCCGGTGATCTGGAAGCTCTCGCCCGGATGGGCGGAGAAGCAGTTTAGATTCAGGCAGTCGTTCCAGTCGGCGCGGCCGATGAGCGGCAGATTGTGCGGCCCGAGATGCGTGCAGGTGAACCGGAAGCTGCGGCGCAGATGCTCCATGAGCGGCGCGGCATTGTCCGGGTCGCAGTCAAAGGTCACACGCTCGTCCAGGATCGACCAGTTACCGGTCTCGCGCAGATACGCGTCCACGCCCGCGATCAGCCACAGCGGATCGTCATTGAATCCGCTGCCCACGGCCAGATTGCCCTTTTTCGTGAGCGGCTGATACTGGTGATAGGCGCTGCCGTCCGGGAACTGCGTGGCGGCGATGTCCAGAATGCGCTCACGGGCGCGCTCCGGAATGATATGGACAAAGCCCAGCAGATCCTGGCACGAATCGCGGAAGCCCATGCCGCGGCCCATGCCGCTTTCAAAATAGCTGGCCGAACGGCTCATGTTGAACGTGACCATGCACTGATACTGGTTCCAGATGTTCACCATCCGGTCGACCTTTTCATCGCCGGTGGAGACCTGATAGTTGGAGAGCAGCGCGTCCCAGTATGCATGCAGCGCATCCAGCGCCGCGTCAAGCTGCGCCGGAGTACGGTATTTTTCGATCATGGCGCGTGCGCGCGTCTTGTTGATGATGCCGGGCGCGGAGAATTTCTCCTTCTCCGGATTTTCAATATAGCCGAGTCCGAAGCAGAGCTCCTGCACTTCGCCGGGGAGCAGCTCCAGATGGAACTGCATCGCGCCGACCGGCGCCCAGCCGTGGGCGACGGAATTGGTGCAGCGTCCGCGCTGGACAGCTTCGGGCAGAGACGGCGCGCCATACAGGCCGATAAACGCGTCGCGCGCGGTATCAAAGCTGTCATACGGGCGGTTGGCCCAGAAGACGGCGTAGTGATCCCGCCGCTCGCGGTATTCGGATTTGTGGTAAATGGCGTCCGGCTCAAGCTCGACCTCGCCGATGGAGAAGTTCCGCTGGAAGTTGGAGCCGTCGTCCATCGCGTCCCAGAGACAGAACTCGAGATACGGGAACACGTCTAGCGTCTTTTTCACGTCCGTGCTGTTTTTCAGGCGCAGCTGCACGAGCAGGCAGTTGTCGCCCTGCGGAACCAGCAGCGTCTGCGTGGCCGAAACGCCGTCCTTCTGCCCCTCAATCACACTGTAGCCGAGCCCGTGGCGGCAGGCATAGCTGTCCAACTCGGTTTTTGTGGGCTGCCAGCCGGGGTTCCAGACGGTATCGCCGTCCCGGATGTAGATATGGAAGCCCTCCTGATCGGCCGGGCAGTTATTATAGCGGTAGCGCGTGAGCCTGCGCAGCCGCGCGTCGCGATAGAAGCAGTAGCCGCCGGCGGTATTGGACAGGAGCGTGAAAAAATCTTCGCTTCCCAGATAGTTGATCCACGGAAGCGGCGTGCGCGGGCTTGTGATCACGTATTCCCGCCTTGCATCGTCAAAATGGCCGAATTGCATCTGAAAACCCCTCCTTGGCCGGTCGGCATGCGCACACCGGCAGAATCGAAATCGTTTAAGCGATCAATGTGACAGAATTATAGCTTTACAATAACGGCTTTTTGCGCAAAATGCAAGACGTATCTTGCAATTCTTCCTGAAAAACATGTTTTTGTTGTGGATGGGAAAGAGGAAGACGGAGTTTCGCGGCGTTAAGCTGTCAAATCAGCCAAATTTGCGTGAGCAAACTGAGCAGAACAGACAAACTTCATCGGAAACACCGAAAAATGAAAATATCCCCTTGCAATTTTGAAGCAAATCGGCTATTTTGAAATTACGAAAACGATTAAGAAAGCCGCGGACGAAATGGAGGGCTGGCCGGATGGTTTCGATGAAGGATATCGCAAAGGCCTGCGGCGTTTCGGTCGCAACGGTCAGCAAGGCCCTTTCCGGGCAGCCGGATATCGGCGAGCAGACGCGCGATATGATCTGCAAGACCGCCGACAGTCTCGGCTATATGACAAACTCCGCCGCGCGGGCGCTGAAAACGAACCGCACCTATAATATCGGCGTTCTGTTCGTCGACGAGCGGCGCAGCGGCCTTGCCCATGAGTATTTTTCCGCCATGCTGGAGAGCCTTAAGGTCGAAGCCGAAGCCAACGGGTATGATATTACCTTCATCAACCGCAACGTCGGGAAGAAGGCGACGACGTATCTGCAGCACTGCCAGTACCGCGGTGTCGACGGCGTGGTGATCGCCTGCGTCGACTTCAATGATCCGCAGGTGCTGGAGCTGGTCAACTCCCGGCTCCCGGTCGTGACCATCGACCATGTCTTCAATAACCGCGCCGCCGTCGTCTCCGACAACGTGCGCGGCATGGAGGAGCTGGTGCGCTACGTCTACGCCAAGGGCCACCGCCGCATCGCGTTCATCCACGGCGAACGTACCACCGTCACGGAAAACCGCCTGACAGGCTTCTACCGTGCCTGCGACGCGCTGGGCCTGGAGATCCCGGAGGAATACGTCCGCGAGGGCGTCTACCATGACCCCGACCGCTGTGCGGAGCTGACGCGCGAGCTGCTTCAGCTGCCAGAGCCGCCGACCTGCATCCTGATGCCGGACGACTTTTCCAGCATCGGCGGCGGCAACGCCATCCGCCGCATGGGGCTCCGCCTTCCCGAGGACGTCAGCGCGGCGGGCTATGACGGCATCCAGCTCGCAAGCGTTATGAACCCGTCGCTCACCACCTACCGGCAGGATACGGCTGCGATCGGAAAGACCGCCGCGGCAAAGCTCATCGAACTCATCGAAAAGCCGCGTACCGCGCTGGTCGACCGGATCCTCATTCCGGGCCGGCTGATCGAAGGAAGCTCCGTCCGCGGGATCTGAACATGGTGCTCTCTGCCGCAAGGCAGTGCACATAGATCAGACACCAACCATCTCATTCAACAGGAGGAATTTACATGAAAAAGTATCTTGCGCTGCTTCTTGCAGTCCTGATGCTCGCGGCCATGTTTGCAGGCTGCGCGAGCAAGGAACCCGCTGCCGACACGCCCGCCGCTTCCACCGATACGGCTGAGCCTGCCAAGACCGACGAAACGCCCGCCGAGGATACGGCCGCGGAAGAACCCGCTGCCGAGGAAGGCAAGGTCTTCAACATCTACGCATGGAACGAAGAGTTCAAGGGCTTCTTTGAGAAGTATTACACCGTTCCCGAGGGCGTGACCGTCAACTGGATCATCACCCCGAGCGCAGACGGCGCCTATCAGGACAAGCTCGACGAAGCGCTCCTCAATCAGGAGAATGCTTCCGCCGACGATAAGGTCGACCTGTTCCTGGCCGAAGCCGACTACATCCAGAAGTACACCGAGTCGCCCGTGACGCAGGACGTCACCGCGCTTGGCGTGACCGACTTCTCCAACACCTATGCATACACCGTGCAGGCCGCTTCCGACGCTTCCGGCGTTGTCAAGGGCGTGTCCTTCCAGTGCTGCCCGGCGGCTCTCATTTACCGCCGCTCCATTGCCAAGGACGTTCTGGGCACCGACGATCCTGCCGAAGTGCAGGAGCTGCTGAACAGCTGGGACAAGTTCAACGCTGTCGCGGCTGAAGCCAAGGCCAAGGGCTATCTGATGACCGCGTCCGAAGCTGCAACCTACCGTGTGTTCTCCAACAATGTCTCCGAACCGTGGGTTGACGCGGACAACAATCTCCAGATCGATCCGGCCATCCAGACCTGGATGACGCAGGCGAAGGACTTCTCCGACAACGGCTACACGCAGGACTGCGACATCTGGTCCGATGAGTGCACCGCACAGATGTTCGGCGAAGGCAAGGCCATGTGCTACTTCGGGCCGGCCTGGTACTTCAACTTCTCCATGGGCAACGCGCAGGATGCAGACAAGGGCTGCTTCGGCGACTGGGCAATCTGCGAAGGTCCGCAGGCACACTTCTGGGGCGGCACGTGGCTGCTGGCGCCTGCCGGCACGGACAACCCCACGATGGTTGCCGATATCATGAACACCTTCATCAACGATGAAGAGGTCTGCACGAACCTCGTCAAGAACGAAGCGCAGTTCTCCAACAACCAGAAGGTCAACGAGACCGTTGCGCAGGATCCGTCCTACGGCAGCGCGTTCCTCGGCGGCCAGAACGACATCGCTCTGTTCTGCGACCTGGCCAAGAACATCAAGTTCGAAAACCACACCATCTATGACCAGCTGCTCAACGAGGGCCTGCAGGCCAACTGGAGAGAGTACTGCAAGGGTACTGTCACCGAAGAGGAAGCGATGAGCAACTTCTATAAGTACATCAACGAAAAGTATCCGACTATCGTCACGCCGTAATTTCATACACACTTCCGGGGCAGGGCAGTTGCTCTGCCCCGGAAGAGCCATTCAGATGCGGTTTCGAACAGACCGGCGCGGACTGCTGGCAACTGCACCCGAAGCAGGAAGGAGAGGTCTTATGCAGACGACAAAAGCACCCAAATCGAAGATAAAACGCTCAAAGATCAGCTACGCAAAATGGGGCTATATCTTTATTGCACCGTTTTTCCTGGCCTACGCGCTGTTCCACTTCGCACCGCAGCTGCTGACGATCTACAACAGCTTTTTTGAAAATTACCGCGAGGGTCTGACGCAGGTGGGGCCGAATTTCGTCGGGCTGAAGAACTATATCACGCTCTTCACACCCGATAAGAACGGCACGATCGATATTCTGAAATACGCAGGCAATACGATCGTCCTCTGGATCGGCGGCGCGATCCCGCAGGTCGTGATCTCGCTGCTGCTGGCATGCTTCTTTACGAGCTACCGGCTGAAGATCAAGGGCCAGCAGTTCTTTAAAACCGTGATCTATATGCCGAACCTCATCATGGCGTCGGCGTTCGCGATGCTGTTTTATATGCTGTTTTCCAATGTCGGCCCGGTCAACCAGATCCTGACGCAGCTCGGCTGGATCGACGCACCGATCGACTTTTTCAACATCCGCTTCACGGTGCGCGGCCTGATCTGCCTCATGAACTTCCTCATGTGGTTCGGTAACACGACGATCCTCCTCATGGCGGGCATCATGGGCATCGACCAGAGCCTGTTTGAAGCGGCCAATATCGACGGCGCATCGTCTGTGCAGGTGTTTTTCAAGGTGACGCTCCCGCTGCTGACGCCGATCCTTGTCTACACGATCATCACGGCGCTCATCGGCGGTCTGCAGATGTTCGATGTGCCGCAGGTGCTGACCAACGCGCTCGGCACGCCGAACCGCACCTCGACGACGCTCGTCATGTACCTCAACAATTACCTCAAGACGAGTAAGAACTACGGCATGTCCGGCGCAATTTCCGTCGTGATCTTCCTCATTACGGGGCTTCTGAGCCTTGTGGTGTTCAAGTCGCTGACGAAGCAGGAAGAGCAGTAAAGGGGGCGCTTGCAATGAAGAAAAATTCCGCAGACAGCCGCAAAGCGCGCGCCATGCTGACCGTCAGCCGGGTGCTGGTCTATGCGCTGCTCATTTTCCTGTCGATCCTCTGCCTGTTCTCGTTTTACATGCTGATCGTCAACGCGTCCCGGACCAACGCGGATCTGCAGGGCGGCTTCAAAGCGCTGCCGCAGGGACATTTTCTGGAGAATCTCAAAAACGCGTGGAACGACAGCTCCATCAATATCCCGCGCGGCATGCTCAACAGCTTCATTATTGCGGCCGCAACGGCGATCCTGTCCACCTATTTTTCCGCGCTGACCGCCTACGGCCTGCACGCCTACAATTTTAAGCTCAAGCGCCTCGCATTCCTGTTCATCATGGCCGTCATGGTCATTCCCAAGCAGGTCTCCGCCGCAGGCTTTGTGCAGCTGTGCTACAAGCTGAAGCTGACCAACAGCTATCTGCCGCTGATCCTCCCCGGCATCGCGGCGCCGGTCGTGTTCTTCTACATGATCCAGTACATGAAGAGCATTCTGCCCATGGAGATCGTGGAAGCGGCGCGTGTGGACGGCTCCGGCGAGTTCTTCACGTTCAACCGCATCGTACTGCCGATGCTGAAGCCGGCCATCTCCGTGCAGCTGATCTTCACATTTGTCGAGTCGTGGAACAACTACTTCCTGCCTGCGCTGCTGCTCGATAAGGCGGAAATGAAGACGGTCCCAATCATGATCGCGCAGCTGCGCGCGGCGGATTATTCCAAGTTTGACCTCGGCAAGGTGTATATGTTCATTCTGCTTGCCATCCTGCCCGTGCTTCTCGTCTACATCTTCCTCTCGCGCTATATCGTCAAGGGCGTGACCGCAGGCTCGGTCAAGGGATAACGCGGCGAAGCGCCTGTAAAAAAGAATATGGAGCCTGCCCGCAGCGGGCAGCAAAGCACCACCGGCACACAGTGCCGGTGGTGCTTTTTATATAGGAGAAACCGTATGCGGGCATGGCGCGGGCGGCTGTCTAACATGGTTTTGACAAAAACCGGCTTTTTTTACAATGATTTTACCTGCGGCTGGTCGCCGACTTTACATGGCGCTGCTATACTGCCATGCGTACAGAAAAGAGGATCGCCATGGAAATACGTTTGGAGCGCATCACCAAGAGTTTTGAGAAAAAGCAGGTCATACAGCCGACCAGTCTGACGATCGAAAGCGGCAGCTTTACGACGCTGCTCGGGCCCTCCGGCTGCGGCAAGACGACGCTGCTGCGCATGATCGCGGGGCTGGAGACGCCGGACGCGGGCGAGATATGGTTTGACGACCAGTGCGTGTTCTCGCGGGAGAAGAAGATCAATTTGCCGCCCGAGAAGCGCGGGCTTGGCTTCGTGTTTCAGGATTTTGCACTCTGGCCGCATATGACGGTGTTTGAAAACGTCGCGTTCGGTCTGCGGGCCAGAAAAGATACAAAGGATCTGCAAGCCAGAGTGCGCGAAGCGCTGCGAATCGTCCATCTGGAGGACTTTGAGACGCGCTGCCCGCACCAGCTTTCCGGCGGGCAGCAGCAGCGCGTCGCCTTTGCAAGAGCCATCGTCATAAGGCCCAGCTGCATTCTCTTTGACGAGCCGCTTTCCGCGCTCGACGCCCTTCTGCGCGAGCAGATGCGGCAGGAGCTCAAGGAGCTGGTCGCGTCGCTCGGCCTGACCGCCGTCTTTGTCACGCACGATCAGGCGGAAGCCATGAGCATGAGCAGCCACATCGCCGTTCTGCATGCCGGAGCCGTCGAGCAATACGATACGCCGGAGGGGATCTACCACCGGCCAGCCACGCAGTTCGTCGCGCGCTTCGTCGGAAAATCCAACTGGCTGAACGAGACGGAGCTGTTCCGTCCGGAGACGGCGACGCTGGAAGCGCAGCCGGAGCTCCGCCGGTTTGAGCTGCCGGTTGTCGGCGAGGAATATCTCGGCGAGAGCTACAACGTGCAGCTGCAATACCAGAACACCACGTGGACCGTTCACGCACGGCGCAGAGCCGCCGTCGGAGAGCGCCTGTCCGTTTATATAGACCCAAATCAGATCATTGTATGCAACGAAAAGGAGAAATCAGCATCATGAAAAAGAAAATGATCGCACTTTTGCTGCTTGCCTGTCTCTGCCTGAGCCTTGCCGCCTGCGCAAAGACGGAAGCGCCCGCTGCCGAAGCACCCGCCCAGACCCAGCCCGCCGAAGCTGCGGAAGCCCCGGCACAGCCGGAGGAAGCTCCCGCCGAAGAAGCACCCGCAGCCGACCAGACGCCCGCGCTTTCCGGCAAGGTCACCGTCTACATGCCCAGCCCCGCCGGCCTTGCTGACAAGCTGGCCGCGCTCTTCACGGAAAAGACCGGCGTTGAGGTCGAGCAGTTCCAGGGCACGACCGGCGAGATCCTCGCGCGGCTCGAAGCCGAGCAGGCCAACCCCGTGGCCGACGTCGTCATCCTCGCTTCGTGGTCGGATGGCCTGAGCATGAAAGCGGACGACAAGCTCGAAAGCTATACCCCCGCCAACGCCGACAAGGTCAACGCGGGCTGGATCGATGAAGACAGCGTGCTCTTCGGCTCCAGCGCCTCCGCGGTCGGCGTCATCTACAACACGACCGTCGTTCCCGAGCTGAGCGCCGACTGGGCGGAGCTGGCGGATGCACAGTATAAGGGCATGATCGCCATTCCCGACCCGGAAAAGTCCGGCGCGTGCAAGGATTTCCTCGCGGGCTTCGTGACCGGCACGGCTGACGGCGAAGCCGTCATGCAGAGCTGGGCCGACAACGGCCTGACTATTCCCGGCGCAAACAAGGCGGCGCTGGAAGCCGTCACCACCGGCGAAAAGGGCATCCTGATCGCGGGCGTGGACTATAACGCCTATTCCTCCATGGCCAAGGGCGAGCCGCTGAACATCTACTATCCCGCTTCCGGCACGGTCGTGAACCCCCGTCCGGCCATGATCCTCAAGACCGCGCCCAACATGGCCAACGCCAAGGCATTCATTGACTTCCTGTTCTCGGATGAAGCGCAGCAGCTCGTCGCCGACGCTTATCTGCTGCCCGGCCGCAGCGATATCCAGTGCGACAGCCGCACCAATCTCGCCGACATCCCGCAGATCCCCACGGACTGGACGAAGATGATGGAAGTTGCGTCCGACACCGCGGCGAAGCTCAACAGTCTCTGCCAGTAAGCATGGAGGGGCTATGAGAACGATCAAGCTGCAAAAGAACCTCCCGCGCGTTTTCCTGCTGGCGATTCTGACCGGACTGATCCTCTGCCCCCTGATCACAGTTTTCGCCAAGGCGGTCATCACGGATGGCCGCCTTGACCTGTATCAGGCGTGGCAGACCATTGCCAGCGCGGAAAATGTGCAGACGGTCTGTAATTCCCTGCTGTTAGGGCTCTGCGTCGTGCTGTGTTCGACCATCATTGCCGTGCCGACGGCGTATTTGCTTGCCCGCACGCAGCTGGCAAAGCACAGCTGGCTGGACATCATCTTCATGATCCCGTTTATGACGCCGCCGTATATCGCGTCGATGGGCTGGATTTTGTTCATGCAGAAAAAGGGATTGTTCCAGCAGCTCTTCCCGGCGACCGGCTCGTGGGCGGAGGGGTTCTTCTGCTTCGGCGGTCTGGTGCTGGTCATGAGCCTGCACGTGTTCCCGTTCCTTATGACCATGCTCAAAAACGCCATGCTGAACATCCCGGCAAGTCTGGAGGAGAGCGGCGCGGTCTTCGGCGCGGGCTTTTCCATGCGCCTGCGGCGGATCTTTGCCCCGCTGCTGACCGGCAACTACGCCATCGGCGCGCTGCTGGTGTTCGTGAAGACGCTGTCTGAGTACGGCACGCCCTACACACTTGGCAGACGCATCGGGTTTTATGTGTTTACCACGGATATCCACCGCTATTCCACCACCGCGCCCATCGATTTTGGCCGTTCGGCCAGTCTTTCCTCCATCTTAGTCTGCATCTGCATGGCCATGTGGCTGCTGCAGAACACCATCACGACCCGCACCAGCTACCGGCTCGTCAGCGGCAAGGGCAGCCGCCCGGCACGGACGGAGCTTTCCGCCGCAGGGCAGATCGGCGCATGGCTGTGGGTGGCGCTCGTCGTGCTGATCGCCATCGGCGTGCCGTATTTCTCCATCATCTCCACCTCGCTCATCAAACTGCGCGGCTATGGCCTTGCCGCGGGCAACTTCACCCTTGACCACTATAAAGAGCTGCTGACCACGCCGAAGGCGCTCGCCTCCATCTGGAAGAGCCTGTTCCTTGCCGTCTCGTCCGCGACGATCTGCTCGGTGCTCGGTACAGCGGTCGTGGCCGCCGTGCGCAAGTCCAGCGGCTTTTTCAAAAAAGCGCTGGAGGGCGTGAGTCTGCTGCCTGAAATGCTGCCCAGCATCGTCCTCGTCATCGGCATCATGCTGTTCTGGAACGCGATCTACAAGGTCCTTCCGCTCTATAACACGATCTGGATTATGGTGCTGGCCTATGTGGTTCTGTACCTGCCGTATACCGTGCAGTATGTCACCTCGGCATTTACCCAGATCAATGACAGCCTTTTGCAGGCTGGACGTGTGTTCGGCGGGACGCCGGCGTATGTCTTCCGCCGTGTGACGCTGCCGATGATCTCCCGCGGCATTTTTGCCGGATGGATGATGATTTTTATTATCGCTTTCCGCGAGCTGGTCACGGCCAGTCTCATCGCGCCGCCGAATACACTCGTCGTTTCCACGTATATCAACCGTGAATTTGAGCAGGGGAGCGTCTCGCTCGGCATGGCAATGGCGGTTCTGTGTGTCCTCATCACGACCACGGCGCTGCTGGTGTTCAATCGGCTCGTCGGAAAGCAGAAGGGAGCGTAATATGGAGGTTCTGATCGCCGGCGGCGTTGGAGAACACGGGAGAAACTGCTTTTTCGTCAAGGGGGAACGCGTCTGTTTTCTCGTCGACTGCGGAAAGATGGCGGGTAGCGAACAGCCGTACCCGAAGCTGACGCTGGAGCAGATCCGGGCGCTGCAATTCGTTTTCCTGACCCACTCCCATGCCGATCATACGGGAGCCCTGCCGTGGCTTCTGGAGCAGGGCTTTGCCGGAGCGGTCATCGCGAGTGATGAAACGTTCGGGCAGCTGCCGTTTGCACTTCCAAGCACAACACCGCTCCGCTCGTTCCGGCCGCCGGAGAGCTTGCGTTTGCGCTGGGGCCGGAGCGGGCACTGCCCGGGCAGCGTCTGGTATGAATTTGAGCTGGACGGCAAGACACTGCTGTTCTCCGGCGACTATACGGAATCCTCGCTCGTCTATGAGACGGATCCCATCCGCCGCGTTCGGGCCGAGCTTGCCGTGATCGACTGCGCCTATGGCGCAGACCCAAGATCGCCGGAGATGCTGCGGTTCGATTTTTTGACGCACCTCGCGGCGCTGCTTTCTGCCGGGAAGCCGGTTCTGCTGCCGGTTCCCAAATACGGCAGAGGGCTGGAGCTGCTGGCGCTGCTGCGCCGGGCACGGCCAAAGACGCCGGTGTATGGCGACGCGCAGCTTCTGTACCAGCTGAACTGGATGCAGACCGACCGCTTCTGGCTCGCGCCGAGCGCGCGCGACAGTCTCGTGAGGACGCAGGTGCAGCCGCTGACCGGCGTTCCGGACAGCGGCGTGTGCTTCCTCTCCGACCCGCAGCTGAAGCGAGAGGACTCGCGCAGGCTGGCCGGTGCCGTGCTTGCCGCTGGCGGCAGTCTCGTCATGACCGGCACGCCGGAGCGCGGCTCCTACAGTGAAACGCTGCTTCGGGACGGAAAAATGGAGCTTCTCCGCTATCCCGTCCACCAGAACGAAACGGAATACCGCAAACTGCTGCGGGAAAACCGCTTTTCCAGAGCAATCGCATATCACACACCGGATTTTTTCGCAAAAACGGAAATCATACTGAAATAGAGCTTTTGAAATGAGGGATCTTTATGACTTACAAAACAATTGTGATCGATTACGCGCCCAAGGCGAAGAAAATGGCTGCGGCTGTGGAGCAGACCGCGAATGAAAAGGCGCAGGACGGCTGGGAGCTGGTGATGTTCTCCGTGACAAACTCCGCCAAGGCGATCCTCGTGTTCCGCACGCCGGAGACAGAACCGCAGGAGCAGACGGTCGAAGCCGTCGGTGATGCAGAATGAAGCAGGCCATCATTGACATCGGTTCCAACTCCATCCGCCTGACGCTCTATGAAACGGAAAATCAGAGCTTCAAAATTCTCTTCCGGGAGAAGATCATGGCGGGCCTTGCCGGATACGTGGAGGACGGGAAGCTCAGCGCCGAGGGCATCGAGTGTGCCTGCGCAGGACTGCTGACGTTCCGGAAAATTTTGCAGACGCTGCAAATTGAAAATGTCCGCGTGTTTGCAACAGCGTCCCTGCGCAATGTCTCCAATACGGGCCGGGCGCTGTCCGTGATCCGGGCGGCGACCGGATTTCCGGTCGAGGTCATCTCCGGCGAGGAGGAAGCGCTCTTCGGCTACGCGGGCGCGATGCAGGAGCTTCATCTGACCGGCGGTGCATTTCTGGATATCGGCGGCGCGAGCACGGAAATTGTCACCTTTGCAGACGGCGCGCCGGCCGATTTTGCCAGCTTCCCCATCGGCTCTTTGAGCCTGTACCGGCGGTGCGTCAAAAAGATCCTGCCGGGTGACGGGTCTCTGAAGCGACTGCGGCAGGAGATTTCCAAAACCATTGACGTGAGCGAGGGCGCGCTGGCCCCGCGCGCGCTGCTGGTCGGCGTCGGCGGCACGGCAAGAGCGGCGCTGAAGCTGGCAAGACACTATTATAAAAGTTCGGACGACTGCCGCAGCATGACCGCCGAGCAGCTGGATGGCCTTTGCAGCTTCCTTTGCAGCGGCAAAAAAGAAGCCAGCGACCTCATTCTGCGGCTGGAAGCGGAGCGTATCCACACGCTGGTGCCGGGACTGCTCATTTTGCAGCACGTGTTCCATCTTTTCCATGCAGAACAGTTGGTCGTCAGCAAATATGGCGTGCGGGAAGGATATCTATGCCAAAGAATTTTGAAGGACAATACCGATACACCCAAAACCGGGAATTAAGCTGGCTGCGCTTTGACCGGCGCGTGCTGGAGGAAGCCGCAGATCCGGCGGTTCCTGCGCTTGAGCGGCTGAAATTCGTTTCGATCTTTTCCAGCAATCTCGATGAGTTCTTCATGGTGCGCGTGGGAAGTCTCTTCGACCTTGCCCGCATGACGCCGAACGACACGGACAACAAGACCGGCTGGACACCGGCAGAGCAGCTGCACCGGGTCTACCGCGCCATTCCGGGGCTGCTTGCCATGAAAAAGCAGATCTATACCGCCGTCATGGAGGAGCTGCGCCGCAGCGGGATAGAGGACGCTTTGCCCGAGACACTGGATGCAGGAGAGCTGAAGCAGGTCAACCGGTTTTTCAAAACAGAGCTTCTGCCGGTTCTGTCGCCGATTTTGCTGGGGCCAAACCACCCGGTTCCGCATCTGGTCAATAAAAATCTCTATGCCGCCGCGCTGCTGGAGAGCAAAAAGGGCCACAGGGCCGTCGGCATTGTGCCGGTGCCGGAGAGTGCGCCGCCATTTTTCATGCTTTCGGACACAATGCGCTTCGTGCGGACAGAGAATATCCTTCTGCGCTGGCTGCCAGCACTGTTCGATGCTTATACGGTGAAGGAAAGCTGCGTGCTGGCTGTGACGCGCAACGCGGATATCAGCTTTGACGATGAGAAGTTTGAGGACAACGAGGAGGATTTCCGCCGTCAGATGAAAAAGCTGCTCAAGCAGCGCGATCATCTGGCGGTCGTGCGGCTGGAGCTGAATGCGGCAGTGTCTGCGGAGTTTCAGCGGATGCTGTCCGCGCTTGTCCGCGTGCAGGCACATCAGGTCTTTGTGGACACGGTGCCCCTCAATATGCGCTATGTGTTCTGCCTGATCGGCGCGCTGCCGAAGGAACGCACGGCGCAGCTGCTGTATTCTGCGTATCGCCCTCGCTGGGCCGAGGATCTGCGGCGGGAGCAGCCGATCTTGCCGCAGGTGCAGCAGAAGGACCGGCTGCTGTTTTATCCCTTTGATTCCGTGGAGCCGTTTCTGCGCCTTCTGAACGAAGCGGCGGAGAGCCCGCAGGTGCTTTCCATCAAAATCACCATCTACCGGCTCGCTTCGTCGTCCAAGATCGCGCAGACGCTCTGCCGCGCGGCGGAAAACGGCAAGGAGGTGCTGGTTTTGATGGAGCTGCGCGCCCGCTTTGACGAGGAAAACAATCTTGCGTGGTCGCAGATGCTGGAGAGCTCCGGCTGTCAGGTGATCTATGGCGCGGAGGGCTTCAAGTGCCACAGTAAGATCTGTCTCATCACGCTCCGCAGCCATAACAAAACCAGCTATCTCACGCAGATCGGCACCGGTAATTACAACGAGAAGACCAACGCCATGTACACAGACCTCAGCCTGATGACCGCCGATCCCGCGATCGGCGAGGACGCGGCGGCGTTTTTCCGCAATATGCTCGTCAACAAGCTGGACGGGGACTATCAGCGGCTCTGCGTTTCGCCCTTCGGCATCAAGTCGATGCTGCTGGAACATATCGACCGGCAGATCGTACTCGGCAAGGACGGCTATATCTGCATCAAGGCGAACTCTGTCACCGAGCGTGAGGTCATCGACAGGCTGGCTGCTGCGTCCCGCGCGGGCGTGGAGGTGCAGCTCATCATCCGCGGCATCTGCTGCATCCTGCCGGGCGTCCCGGGCGAGACGGAGCAGATCCACGTGACGAGCGTCGTCGGGCGCTTTCTGGAGCATGGCCGCATCTATCAGTTCGGCCGCGGCGAGGGTGCGGAATACTATCTCTCCTCCGCCGATCTCATGACGCGCAACCTCAATCGCCGCGTGGAGATCGCCTGTCCGGTGACGGACGCGCAGCTGCGGGAGCAGCTGCGGTGGATACTGGAGTCCCAGCTGCGCGACACGGCCAAGGCAAGCCTGATGCTGCCGGACGGCACCTATTGCCGCAAGCAGAGCGCCGTGCCGTTCGATTCGCAGGCATATTTCATGCAGCAGTCCCCGCACATTCCTGCCCAGCCGGGCAAGGAGCCGCCGAAGCTCCTCCAATGGCTGAAGACATGGGCCGGAAAGACCTTCCGCGGATAAAAAACGCCGTTCCCCTCGGATTCTACCGTCAGGGGATGTGCGCAGCCGCGGGTCTGCGGTAGAATGGCGGCAGCCAAAGAAACAGGAGGGATTCCAGATGAACCAGACAGCCATCGGCAGCTATATCGCGCAGAAGCGGCGGGCACAGAACCTCACGCAGGAGCAGCTGGCAGAGCAGCTCGGTGTGTCCAACAAGACAATCTCCAAATGGGAGACCGGCAAGTGCATGCCGGATTACAGCATCATCCAGAAGCTCTGCGGCGCGCTTCATGTGACGCTTCCGGAGCTGATGGACGGCGAGGACGCGGCAGAGGACAGCGTGCGGGTCTATGACGACGCGCAGATCCTCGAGCTTCTGCGCCGCACGCAGGAGCTCGAGCGGCAGAAGGGGATCCTCTACGGTCTTATTCTTGTCGTCCTCGGCATCGCCAGCGGCGCTATGTCCAGGACCACCGGCGCAGCCGGTGTGCAGGCGCTGATATCCGGCCTGCTCATGGGCCTGTCCGTCGCGGAGATCCTTGCGGGCATTGTGCTCGCCGGAAAGAAGCTCCTGCAAATGCCGGAAGGACACTGACCGCAGCAAGCTGGATCGATCTCGGCGGCGAAACGATCCGGCTGCTGGCCGAGGATCGAAAAAACCGTGCAGAAAACCAGCGGCGCAGAAGCTGCGCCGCTGGACAGACGGTTAAAACTACGTTATCTGGTTTTACCCGCAAGCGGTTGGGACGCTTGCAGGTTTTTTATTTGCTTCAATGGTTCGGATCCGCGCAGGTGGTACCTCCCGGCAAAGCCCTTGTGTATTTGCCAATCGCCGCAGCGGCGTAGAGCATGACCAGCAGCTCTGTGACCGGCATGGCGAACCAGATCGCGTCCGCGCGGAGAGCCGGGAGCGCCATGATCAGAATGCCGCTGATGACAAGCCCGCGCGCCACGGAGACGATGAACGCAGCCTTCGGCTGCATGATCGCCTGAAAATAATACGTCGAGAAAATGTTGAACGGCAGCAGCAGGAACGAAAGGGCATACGTGCGGACAATGGCAGGAGCCATATCGAGAATCTCCGGCGTGGGTGCCATGAAAATGCGGATATAGGCGTTCGGGCACGCCATACTGAGCGCCGTCCAGAACACGCCGAAGAATACCGTCGTCCAAAGCGCCAGCCGAAGCGTTTCCCGGATACGGCTGCCCTTGCCGGCACCGAAGTTTGTGGAAACGATGGGCTGCGCCGCCTGTCCGACGCTGTACGCGCAGCACTGGACAAAGGTGCTGACCTGAATGATGGGGCCATAGATCGCGAGGGCGTTCGCGCCGAGGTATTTCATGATCTGACGGTTAAAGAGCACCGTCAGGATGCCCATGGCTACGTCAATAAAGAAGGTGGAAAAGCCCGTGACGGTGATCTCCCACAGCTTCCGCAGGAGCGTTTCGGGCTTTATCAGGCGAAGCGTATTCTTGCAACTCCAAAAGTGCGTCAACATGACTAGAAACGAAATGCCGGAACCGATGGCCGTTGCCAGTCCCGCGCCGTAGATGCCCATGTTACAGGGAAAGACAAAGAAGTAATCGCCAAAGATATTGAAAATACCGCCGGACAGCACGGCGAGGGTCGCAAGGCCCGGATTACCGTCATTGCGCAGAAACGCCGCCAGCATCTGGTTGAACAGGAACAGCGGGAACACATATTTGATGGGGCGCATATATTTCTGCGCCATCACAAGCAATGCTTCATCTGCCCCGAAGAACGTCAGGATCGGACGCTCAAAAAGCAGGATCCCGACCCACGCCAGAAGGGCCAGCGCCACCGCACCAATCACAGAAGCGGTAAAATACTGGTTCTCGCTTCCGCCGCGGTTCTTGCTGCCGCGCTTCGTGCTGAAAATCACGCTGCCGCCAATGCCCATCAGAAGACCCAGACTATATGATATTCCAGACCGGTGCAACGACCGCCAGCGCTGCCGTGCCCTGCGGCCCGTGGTACTGCCCGACCATCGCCGTGTCCACGATGGAGTAGACCGACGTGATCATGGCGCTGCCGAACGCAGCCGACAGGTATCTGCGGTACATCGGCCGGATCCTGCCGTTCAGAAAGTCCATATTGTATTCCTCCCTTTGCATGAAAAAACAGCCGGACAGGAAACAGACGTCTCAGTCTGCCCCTTATCCGGCTGCTGTTTCCTAAGAACAACTCGCCCTCCGAGCATTTGTGGCGTATTATAGCAGGGATCGTTTTGCATGTCAAACTGTTTCCCATTCTTTTCCATGCTACTGCCTGGCCTTGTACGCTTCGCCCCACATCTGCATGGAGTCCAAGACCGGCTTCAGGCTTTTGCCAAGCTCAGTCAGCGAATACTCGACTCTCGGCGGGACTTCCGGATAGACGGTGCGGGTGATGATACCGTCTGCCTCCATCGAGCGCAGACTATCCGTCAGCACCTTTTGGCTGATCCCCTCCAGATCCTTTTTCAGCTCATTGAACCGCCAGGCACGAGCCAGCAGGTTCCGCATGATCAGCAGCTTCCATTTGCTCCCGATCAGAGCCACGGTAGTTGCTACCGGGCAAGCAGGCATTTCTTCTTTTGTCAGCATAGCGGTACCTCCAATGGTTTCATTTCGAATGCTATATTCAATTATAGTGCAGGAATCGCTTGCCTGCAAGCGGTTACTTTTTTGTAACTCAGTAATAGATTTGTGCGTACTTTTTTTCGGAAGGACGAGGACGTACAATAGAATTGCAAACAGGGAAAACCGTTTGGCAAGAATTTATGGAGGTAAATAAACATGGCACTTTCGAATCTCTTTGGATGGAACGATCCGGTGAAAGCAGCTCCTGCAACTGCTTGCGGCGCTGCCGACAAATCCACCGAGAAGCCCGCCGCTTGCGGCTCTGCCTGCGGTGCTGGTGACAAGCCCGCTGAGAAGCCCACTGCTTGCGGCTCCGCCTGCGGCGCTGGTGATAAGCAGTAAAAGTCGGAGTACGCTCCAAGAAAACAATCTTGGGGCGTATTTCCGAGGGGGCAACGGCTGTTGCACTTTCGGAAATGCGTCCCATCACAACAAGGAGGATCACATGAAACAGTATTTTTCTTTCCAGTGGCATATCACGGACGAATGCGACCAGCGGTGCAAGCACTGCTACATTTTCTCTGAAAACTGCAATAAGAAGCTGGATGCCATGTCCTGGCAGCAAATGCAGGACACATTCTACAACTGCCTGGACTTCTGCGAGGTCTATGACCGTCTTCCGTATTTTTACATCACCGGCGGCGATCCCATTTTGCACCCGGACTTCTGGAAGCTGCTGGAGCTGATGAAGCAGCACAGCGTTCCATTTACGATCCTCGGCAATCCGTTCCACCTGACCGACGAGGTTTGCCGCCGCTTGAGAGAATATGGCTGCGAAAAATATCAGCTTTCCATTGACGGTTTGCGTGAAACCCATGACTGGTTCCGCAAGCCCGGCAGCTTTGATACTACGTTGGAGAAAATCGGCTGCATCAATCGGGCGGGCATCCGCTCCGTGGTGATGACCACTGTTTCCGGCACGAACATTGACGAGGTTCCCGGCATCATCGACGCTGTTGTGGCGGCGGGTGCAAATGTCTTTGCATTCGCCCGTTACTGCCCCACAAGTGAAGAAAAGGATGTGGGCATCGAGCCGCTGCGTTACCGCAAGCTGCTCGCTGACTGCGATAAGAAATTCAAAGAATATGAGGCCGCAGGCTGCCAGACCTACTTCAACAAGAAAGACCACCTGTGGACGCTGTATGAGTACGAAACCGGGGCGTTCAAAATCCCCGAAACCGTGGAGGACGGTGTGATCTACGGCGGCTGCAACTGCGGCAACTGCCACCTGACCATCCTCCCCACCGGGGATGTGTATGCCTGCCGACGGGTACAGAACAGCAAAGTTGCCAATGTGTTCACCGACCGGCTGGCGGATGTCTGGGTGTGCCAGATGGAACAGTACCGTGATTACACGAAATTCGAGAAGTGCAGCAAATGCGAGCTGCTGGCGTTCTGCCGGGGCTGTCCTGCCGTGGCAAGCGGTAAAGACGGGAATTTCTATGCGGCTGATCCGCAATGCTGGAAGGAGCTGAAACAAGATGCCTGATATTTTTGAAACCATTCTGCACCGCCGATCCATCCGGCGGTTTGAACCGAAGCCAAGAAAAGAGGGACGTATCATTCGTATCGGAGGTGAACGGAAATGAATGCTGAGACCTGCCTGCAAAAGCTGAAGCTCTGCGGCGTGCTGTCGTTTGCCACCGTGGATAAAAACGGCGCACCGCAAATCCGCTGCATCAGTGCCATTCATTATGAGCCGGATGCGCTTTCTTTCTTCACCGCACGGGGCAAGGCATTCTGCGACGAGCTGCTGTCCGATGGGAGGGTGCAAATACTTGCCTACACCCGGTTTAAGGAGATGATCCGTCTGTCCGGCAGAGCCGTCCCCGCGGAGGCGCAGGAGAAGATGATCAACACGATCTTTGCAGAACAGCCGTATTTAACCAATGTTTATCCCGGCGAGACCCGGAATATCGGCATCATTTTTGAATTGAAGGATTTTACCATCGAATACTTCAACTTGGGCGTGAAACCGATTTTTCGGGAGACTTATACCGTGGGACAGGAACAGGCGAAGGAGAAGGGCTACCGCATCACCGACGCCTGCATCGGCTGCGGTATCTGTCTGGAGCACTGCCCGCAGCGCTGCATTGTCCTTGGCGAGCGATACGCCATCCAGCCGGAGCATTGCCTGCATTGCGGCGCGTGCTATGAAAATTGTCCTGTAAAGGCGGTGGAAAAGCTATGAATCAGAGCGAAAAGAGACGGTTTCTCATACAAGCGCTTCTGGACGAACGCCCCTCCTGCCAGAAGCAGATGATCCCGGCAGATTCCGAGCGGCAGAAAATTTTACTCCGCGGGCTGATGAACGTCCGCAGGCCGCGGCGGATCGGTGCAGAGTTTCTGCGCGTGCAGGACGCATATCTGCAAGGCGAGACTGCGGAAAAGGGCGTTACCGATGTGGCCGGGCTGACGCCCATGCAGCCGGGGCTGTATCTCTGGCAGGGCGACATTACCACGCTCAAGTGTGATGCCATTGTCAATGCTGCCAATTCCGGTATGACCGGCTGCTATATTCCGAACCACCGCTGCATCGATAACGCCATCCACACCTATGCGGGCGTGGAGCTGCGGCTGGCCTGCAAAGCGCTGATGGAGCAGCAGGGCCATCCGGAACCGACCGGGCAGGCAAAAATCACGCCGGCATTCAATCTGCCCTGCCGCTATGTGCTGCACACGGTCGGGCCCATCATCAATGGGCAGGTGACGAAGCAGGACGAGAAGCTGCTTGCGTCCTGCTACCGCTCCTGTCTGGAGCTGGCGGCGGAGAACGGACTGGAAAGCGTGGCGTTCTGCTGCATTTCCACGGGAGAGTTCCACTTCCCAAACGAACTTGCGGCAGAAATTGCGGTTCGGACGGTCAAAGCGTTTATGACCAGACAGACCAGCGTCAGGAAGGTGATCTTCAATGTTTTCAAGGATCTGGACAAGGCCATCTACGAAAAGCTGCTCTGAGCAGATCGAGCAGCTGCGGACAGCGTTACAAGCTTGCGATGCCATTGTGATCGGGGCCGGCTCCGGGCTGTCGACAGCGGCAGGCTTTGCCTACACCGGCGAGCGGTTCGAACGGCACTTCTCCGACTTTGCGCAGAAATACGGCATTCACGATATGTACAGCGGCGGCTTTTATCCGTTTCCCACGCAGGAAGTGTTCTGGGCGTATTGGAGCCGGTATATCTTCATCAACCGCTATCAGGACACGCCGGAGCCGGTCTATGCGGAGCTTTTGGAGCTGGTGGCTGACAAGGACTACTTTGTTATTACCACAAATGTTGATCACTGCTTTCAGAAGGCTGGCTTTGACAAGAAGCAGCTGTTTTACACGCAGGGGGATTACGGCCTTTTTCAGTGCAGCGAACCGTGCCGGCAGGAAACCTTTGATAATGAAGCCGTGATCCGCGAAATGGTTGAGCGGCAGGAGAATATGGCCATTCCGACTGCACTTCTTCCGGTCTGTCCCCACTGCGGCAAACCCCTGACCATGAATCTCCGCAGCGATGATACCTTCGTGGAGGACGAGGGCTGGCACCGGGCGGCGGAGCGGTATGAAAATTTTCTCCGTACCCGGAAAGGGCAGAATCTGCTCTTTCTGGAGCTGGGCGTCGGCTATAATACGCCCGGCATTATCAAGTATCCCTTCTGGCAGATGACGGCCAGAAACCCGAACGCCGTGTACGCCTGCATCAATCAGGGACAGGCGGCCTGCCCGCAGGAGATCGAGCCGCAGGCCATCTGCATCCAGGCGGATATCGGCACGATCCTTCGGCAAATAAAGCACCCCGCTTCACAGAAATAGAGCGGAAACATCAAAACCGCCGGCTAAGCCGGCGGTTTTGTCGATCGGGTTATTTCGTTATACCCCTTATTTCTGTATTTATTCGCCGATCAGCATGACCTGCACGGTGCGCTTGCGTGCGCGGGTCTGGTCCCAGTCGATGAAGTGGATGCGGCCAAACTCACCGAGATCCAGTTCGCCGTCCTCCATCACGATGGTGACGTTCCGGCCGATGATGGACGAGCGCAGGTGCGCGTCGGTATTATGGCAGCCAAAATTGTCTTCGCCGACGGACTCGGCGAAGTCCAGCGCCTTTCTGCCGGGATGCAGATACATGCCCTCATACCGGCAGGTGGGAATCCACTCCTCAAAGACGTTGACCAGATCCTGCTGCAGTGTCTCCAGACCCGTCATGGACATATCGAACGCGCATTCCTGCGTGATGACAGAGCAGGTGGTGTGGTGCGAATAGACGACGCAGATGCCGTTTTTCATGCCGGACTTCGCGGCGATCTCCTTGACCTGCTCGGTCACATCGTGGAACGAGACCGCGCGGTCACGCGACTGGAGCTTCAAGCTCTCTCTGTAAACCATATCAGCCCTCCTGTTTTTTCAGATCGTCGGCCGCGCGGCGCGTGGCGGCGATCATTTCGTCGATCATGGCGATGGGGTCTGCGGCGTTCATGATGCCGGAGGCTGCGCCCGCAGCTTCCGAGCCTGCCATGATGAAGTCATAGACCTCCTGCCCGCAGGTGATGCCGGCGGCCTGCTCGACCATGATGTTGGGGTCGATCTCCTTGATGACCTTGATGGAATCCCGGACGTATGCCATGGGGCTCGCGCCCTTGCCGCCGCCGATGATCTCGGAGGGCTCGGGGTTGATGATGTCGGGGTGCAGCTGGGCGATGGCCTTGGCTTCATCCAGCGTATCGGCGCAGGCGAAGACGAGGAAGTCCAGCTCCCGCGCGCGGTCGATGGTCTTTTTCATCTGCGGCAGGCTCATGGGCTTTTCGCAGTGGTTGATCATCACGCCGACCGCACCGGCGGCCTTCAGCCCCTCCGGCAGAATATCCGCGCACCCTCTGCCGGGGCGGAGCGTGTCCATGTACGTCGCCAGCACGAACAGGTGCTTCGTGTTTTCCGCCACGCGGCGGACCTCCAGTGCCGGGCAGATGAACAGGACGTCAATGTCGTACTTCTCGGCGGCTTTGTCCGCAGCAATGGCGTATTCCAAAAGCTGATCGCCGTATACATAGTTTTTTGTTCCGACTTCAAAATACGGCGTCCGGATGATGGGTTTCATAGTTGGAGTGTCCTTTCTTCTAACAATTATCAATTTTTATCGGATCCCGGGCAGGACGATAGCTGCCGCAGAAAGCTGCGAATGCTGCCAGAACCGGCCAGAATGCCAAGCGCCAGCTCGTTTTTCAGGCAGGCAGGACGGAACAATCGCCAGCCTGCGCGATTTCTGTGCGGTGCATCCTCTTGCAGCTGCTCCGGGTCATCCGTAAATAGACTTGTGTGCGCCCTCAATCATTTCCCGTGCGTTGTTGTACATTACGTCCTCAACGTCCTGCCGGGTCAGCCCAAGCGCCGCGCAGGCGCGCTTAAAGGCCAGAAGCTCCTCATACAGGAAGAACGTAATGTGCCTGGCTTCCTCTTCGGAGACCTCGCGCAGGTGCGGATCCTGCTTCGGGTCGCCGTAGAGTCCGGGCGGCACAAGATTGATGTAGGTTCCGTTTTCCTCGATGCGGTGCGTCCGCATCCGGAGAATCGGCATATCCGAGCCGAACATCAGATGCTTGGGGCCAGCATGGCGCAGCACCTCTGTGATGGCGTATTCGCAGCAGTTGGCAGTGAAATCGTACATGAGATCCGGCACGGCGGAAAGCACGTCAAATGCGTTGCCGATATCCCATTTGGTATAGGCGCGGCCAATATGCGCGATGATGAGACGGACATTCGGAAACTCCTGCTTGATCTCCAGAATCTGCGCAAGATTGACCGGATCCTTCAGCCGGCCGCTGCGCGGGATATGCAGCATGACAATGGCGCCAAGCTCGTCCATCTTTTTCAGCTGGGCCTTCGGGAAAAAGTCAAAAATGCGGATCTCATTCTCCGGAATATACTTGGGGGACAAACTCAGATAGGATTTGATGCCAAGGAAGCCGCCCTTCCGGATCTGCCGTTCCACCTCTTCCGGCGACTGCTCCGGAAGGCTGAAGTAGAGAGCGGGATACCCGGTCTTTTTTGCAGCTTCTGCGACATAGGCATTGTTTTTATCCCAGCCGCCCTTGCTCGTAAACATGAGCGGCGTTACGTCCTTGCCGGGCAGCAGCAGGCGATAGGTCTCCTGAAGATCCTCAATGGAATCGTCCAGCGCGACCAGCGTCGGCCAGGTTGCAATGCGCGTCGTCTCGCCCGGCGCCAGCGGTTCGTAGTCGATATACTTGTCCAGCCAGATGTGGGTATGGATGTCAATGATCTTCTGCGGCAGGAAGTCCTTCAGCTCCTTCTCATAGACTTCTCTGTCATACGGTTTTACTTCAAACAGTGCCATTTAAAAAACTCCTTTCATGCTGTCTGCGGATGTATGCCGGCAGGCGGCTGCCAGCGCGAGCACGCTGGTCTTGTATGCTTCATATGCCGCCTGACATGCCGCGGCATCGGGCGAGGGCCGAATGATACGCTCGCGGATGGCCAGCGCGGCATGCGCGGCGGCAGTGTCGGGATAAATGCCGGCGCCTGTACCGGCCAGTGCAGCCGCACCCACGCAGGCGAGATCTGCCAGCGCAGGAATGCAGACCGGCGCGCCGATGACGTCTGTGACGATCTGACTCCATACGGCGCTTTTGGAAGCGCCGCCGGTCAGCTTCAGGGGGCTGTCCGCGGCAACCCGCGGGAAATCCTCCAGCATCCAGCGGATCTGGAACGCAACGCCCTCCATAACCGCGCGTGCCAGATGGAACCGGTCGTGGGACAGATCCATTCCAATCCAGGAAGCCCGTGTAAAAGCCTGCCCGCCTGCATGCGCCTGGAACGGGACAAAAAACAATCCGTCCGTGCCGGCCCGGCGAAGCGCGATCTCCCGATTGAGCGTCTCATAGGACAGCGGATCGCCGGATTCTCCGCGCGCGATATTGCGGCGCAGCCAATCCAGGCAGACGCCGCCAGTCGGAAGCGAGAGCAGCGTCCCCCACAATCCGGGCACAGCCGAGACGGACTGCGCAAGGCCGGAGGAAAAATCGGGGCAGCTGCGGAGCATGGTAACGACCCAGCAGGTGCCGGAGCCGAGCAGGATGTCGCCGTCGTGTGTCATACCGGCGCCAAGCGCGGCGGCGTATTGGTCGTGCGCGCCTGCGATCAGCACGCATCCGGTCTCAAGCCCGAGTATCTTTGCAGCCGCAGGCGTCAGATGGCCGATCGGCTCGCCGGAGCGGACAAGGACCGGCAGCTGCGACGCACGAACACCGGCAAATTGCAGCAGCTGCTCGTCATAGCATCCCTTCCGCACGTCGCAGAGCTGGTCGATCCCGGCATTGGAAAGGTCGCACGCCGCGATCCCGGTCATACGATAGGAAAGGAAGCTGGGAACAGAGAGAAACAACGCTGTTTTGGAGAACAATTCCGGCTCATGGGTACGCATCCAGCGGATATCCTGCGCCAGAAGCGCCAGCCCCAGCGGCCAGCCGGTTTTCTGATACATGGTCTCCGCAGGGCCGACCTCACGCAGGAATGCGGCCCGCTCCTGCTGCGTGCGGCTGTCGCTCCAGACGATTGCCGGACGCAGCGCATGTCCATGCGCATCGACCGGCACAAACGTGCCGCCCTGTGTGGAAAGTGAAATGCTGATGACATTACGTGCAACGGCCGGATCGCCGCAGACAGAACGGACGGTCTGCACGACGGCGTCCCACCAGTCCTCCGCGCGCTGTTCCTGCCAGCCAAGCTGCGGTGTGGACAGCGGATAGGCGGCATAGGCCTGCGCAAGAAACGCTCCGCTGGTTGAAAACAGCAGGGCTTTGGCGCCCGTGGTGCCAATGTCGATACCGAGTAAATACTGCTCCATAGGATCGTATGTCCGGGCCGGAAGACCGGCGTCCTTTCCTTATATCTTATGTACACAATAGGCCACAGCAATCGGCGCGTCAATGGAAGTCGGATGATTCGGTCATTATCTATGAGAAAAGCAGTCAAAATCATAACATGCAGCTTCTCGCCGCCTGTCCGCAGGCGGCGAGAAGCTGCACGAAAAAACCGTCAGGAGACCAGACTGTCAAAAAACTATGAAAAGGAGCTGGATGACAGAGCAGCAGGGGAAGAGTGAAGGGGGCAAAGAGCCCCCTTCGCGTTCAATCAACCAGTTTTTCGAACTTTTTCAAAGTTCGAAAAACTGTCTCAGCGGGGCGAAAAAACTTTTTCGACACGCTGAGGAGACATCTGTGTCTCCTGCCGTCTGAAAAGAACATCCTAAAAACCAGAACCGCCGGCTGCCTGGATGAGATCGGGCACAGCCGGCGGTTCTGTTTTAGGCTTCGGCACTGGTGCCAGCTGACACTACAGGCCGAGCTTGTTATATGTGGACGGGCTGCAGCCGTATTCATCCTTGAAGCATTTTGAAAAATACTGCACAGAAGAATAATTCAGCAGCTCCGCAATTTGTGAGATCGTATATTTTTCGCTCCTGAGATATTTTTCCGCTTCCTCCAGACGGCGCTTTGCGATATACTGTGCAACAGTTGTTCCTGCAGCCTTGCGGAACTGCGATGCAATATGCGACCGGCTGTAATGGATCCGCTCTGCAATGCTGTCCAGCGTCAGCTTTTCCGTCAGGTTCGCGTCAATGCAAGCCTTTACCTCGCTCACGATCCGGTTTTCCAGTGCGCGCTCCAGCTGCCCCGGGCTCCACGCATGCGCTTCCTTCTCTGTCGCGCTGCGCAGAAGACTGATCAGAAGCGCCTCCATATAGCAGGTGATCATCTGCTCGGCGCCGAGCGGCGGGTTGGCGCTGGGGTGAAAGCTGCCGAGCAGGAGCTTTCCGTCCTCCAGCTCAAATGCGTTGCCCAGTTCATTGACGATGATCTGTAGGATCTGCTTCTGCGAATTATCCACATGCAGAACCCGGTTCTGTAACAGCTTGATGCAGTCGTCCTCGCAGGAAAATGAAATAATGACCAGCGTCGTGTTTGCGCCGTCGACCTTGACGCAGTGCATGGCGTTGGGCGGGATCATGACGATCTGGTTGGCCTTGAGAACCTTCCGGTCTGTTCCCTGATATGCGCTGACATGCCCCTTGACGCAGAAGACAAACTCCCACGCCGCGTGCCGGTGCATCGGTGTGTTATACTGCTGCAGCGAAGGCAGATAATGTGCGGTGGACAGCTTCCGGATATGCAGCAGCTGCGACATTGTATAATTATGAAATGTATATTTCTCCATACAGTCCCCCTCGCCCGGCTGGACACATCCGGTCCGGCAGAGCCGTGCACTTATAAAAACTGTATATTATTATAACCATATCAGATTATTTTGTAAAGACTTCGTTTGTTTGCATGGTATAATTGCACTATGCTTCATCCCAACATTTCGATGTATCCAGAAAGGCGGAAAATTATGAATACATTCAAATTTGATCCGGCGCCGTGGCTGCCCGCACATGACCGTGACGTCCTGGAAAAGTGCAGAAATATCCGGCGCGAGGATATGGAATATACCAATGAAAACGGCTTCAGCGTCAGAGTTGTCATTGATCCTCTGCTGCATATGGTCATTGACTGCTTCCACCGGATCTATCTGAGCGACGTCAACGATACGCCGCTGACCATGATCTTCCCGAACCAGTGGCCCGGCGCATACTCGGCCATTGCCAACATGCTCAATACCTATAACGTCAGCTGCCGGAACGTCAATGCGTTTGCTATGGACGAGTGGGCCGATCAGGACGGCAATGTTGCGCCCCTGACCTACGGTGCAAGTCTCGGCTATTCCTTTCGGACGCATTTTTACGGCAATATTCGCGAGGATCTGCGTCCGCCGGTGGAAAACTGGCACGTGTTCACCAACGATAACAAGGCTGACGGCGTCTATTCCCGTCAGATCGAAGACTGCGGCGGCGCAGATATCATCTATTCCGCGACCGGCTGGCCCGGCCACATCGCATTCATCGATCCGGATGTGCCGGAGTTTCAGGCGGACTCGTTTGAGGAGTTTTTGAAGCTCGGCTCCCGCGTGACGACGCAGCACCACATGACGCTGCTGGAGAACGCACTGTTCGCGCCGATGGGCGCGGCCGGCGATGTCTGGGCCGTTCCGCCCAGAGCTGTTACGATCGGCCCGCGCGATGTCGTTTCTGCACGTGAGCGTCTGGTCATGCACAACATCGCGAACCCGGGCGGCGACAGCTGGCAGAGAATGATCTCCCGCATTGAGCTCTACGGCCCGATCGACCGCAGCTGCCCGTCGTCCATTGTCCGGCTCGGCAAGGGCACCTGCTATGTGTCCGAGGTCATTGCCCGGCCGTTCGGCACGTGGCCCTGCGGGCTTGAAAACAAGGATCTGTAATCATTTGGTTCTACGCTGCTGGCAGCTTCCGCACGCAGCCCGAACATATATAACTAAGGAGGTAGCAAAATGAAAAAAATTCTTGCCCTGCTTCTGGCAGCGCTTATGCTCATCAGCATGGTCGCGTGCGCAGCAAAGCAGACCCCGTCCGACACCACCGCGACGACGGACACAACGCAGCCGGATACTGACACCGCTGCAGCAGACGATTCTGCCGAATCCACGGATTCCGCAGAGACGGTCACGCTCAGATGGGTCGGCGCAGGCTGGTCCCAGGGTGAAAAGGCCAACCGCGTCATCGAAAAGTGGAATGCCGTTCATCCGGAAATCCAGATCGAGTACATCGAGCTGGGCAGCGCTGCCGACGAAGGCTACATGACGAACCTCGACACCATGGTCAGCGGCGGCGAAGAAGTCGACCTGACCTACCTGACGTACTCCGATGTCTACAAGCGCGTCATGAACGGCGGCGTTCTGCCCCTCGACGAGTACATCACCGCTGCCGGTGACGACTACGAGACAATGTATGGCACGCTGTCGACGGCGATGCTGACCTACAACGATCAGATCTACGGCATTCCGTTCGCAGGCAACACCTTCAAGGTCTTCTACAACAAGACCATGACCGACGCTGCCGGCATCACCATCCCCGAGACCTGGTCCATTGAAGAGTTTGAAAAGACCGCAGAAGCCCTGAATGACCCGGCAAACGGCGTTTATGGCTGTGTGTTCCCCTACACGTGGGATTCCATCTGCTATCTGGCAGCAGAGCTGTCCGGCTGGAAGCCCGTCAAGACGATTGACGACGGCACGGTTGCTCCGAACTTTGACGATGAAACCTTCAAGACTGCCATGCAGTGGTGCCATGATCTGTCCGCAGTTGACAACATCGCTCCGACGCTGGCTACCATGATGTCCGAGTCCCTCAACCGTCGTCAGGCACTGGCCAGCGGCCAGACTGCCATGATCATCGACGGCCCGTATACGCTCGTCTGGCTGCAGAACTACATGTTCAACGATCCGGGCGAAGGCCCCCTCGATTTTGAGCTTGGCGTGACCAATGTCCCGTATGCCACCGATGCAGGCAAGGAAGTTTCCTACAACACCGTCGCAGGTGCGTTCTACGTTCCGAAGTCTGCCAAGTACCCGGCAGAGGCGTATGAGTTTGCAAAGTTCATCTGCAATGAGTGCAGCGAGGAATGCGGCAACTACATGCCCATCTACAGCGGCGCCGACATGAGCGCAGCCACCAAGTCCTTCACGACGTATATCGACACCAATGGCAATGTCCACACCGACATCTATCCGGAAGACGTTGCGATCGCAGCTGTTTCCACGCCGTTCGAGTCCCACATTGCACGCTTCGGCTATGATCCGACGATGGCTTCCTACGACTCTCTGATGCGCACGCTGTTCTCCGAGCAGTATGCCCTGTACATCAACGACGAGATGGAGCTCAACGACTGGGTCGACATGATGCAGCAGCTGGGCGAGGCGGAAATCGCAAACGCAAACTGATCCATCCGTATTACGCAGAATAAACACGCAGACACCGGTGCGGCGGAACCGCCGCACCGGTTATTTCATCACTCCGGCGGCCACGCCCGGTGGCCGGATACAAGGGGAAGCGAGGGATCCTTATGCAAGCAAACACCAAGCGCAGACAGAAGCAGTCGCGTATCCATAGCGCCAAATTTACGGAAAACCTCAGCGGTTACCTGCTGATCGCGCCGAATCTGATCGGCTTTCTGGTATTTACGCTCTTTGGCGTCATCTTCTCCCTGTGCATGGCCTTTACGGACTGGAACCTTCTGAAGGGGTTTGAGACAGCGCAGTTCGTCGGGCTGAAAAACTTCAAGGACATGTTCAGCGACATCTATCTGCGCGCATGTCTCATCAACAATGCAAAGCTGCTGCTTGTCGTGCCGGTTGAGCTGTTCCTTGCCGCAGTCCTTGCAAGCGTTATCAATAAAGCCGTATACGCCAGGGCCAGCGTACGCGCGCTGTTTTTCCTGCCGTATGTTACGAATATCGTCGCGGTCGCGACGGTCTGGCAGGCTCTGTTCCATAAGACAAAGGGCCCGATCAACCTGCTGCTTATGCTGCTTGGCATCTCAGAGGCTGCGCTTCCCGGATGGCTCAGCAGCAGCACCTGGGCGCTGCCCGCCATCATGCTCGTCCTTCTCTGGAAGGATATCGGCTACAGCATCCTGATGTACAGCAGCGCGCTGCAGCAGATCCCGTAGGAGCTTTATGAAGCTGCGGACATGGACGGCGCGGGACCGATCCGGAAATTCTTCAGCATTACGCTCCCGCAGCTGCGCCCCACCACGTTCCTTCTGACCGTGCTTGGCATCATCAGCAGCCTGCAGATGTGGAGCTTCGTACAGATCATTACCAAGGGCGGCCCCGGCACCAGCACCTATACGCTGGGTCTGTATATCTACCGCTCTGGCTTTATTACCTATCGGACCGGATATGCATGTGCGCTTGCATGGCTGCTGTGCGCGATCGTCATGGTGTTTACCGTGATCCGCTGGCGGACAGAGAGCAAGTTCAGCGCGGAATAACGGGGGGATCGGATATGAGAAAGAAAAAGAAAACTCTGCTTGCGTATCTGCCGCGGATCCTTGCGACTCTGCTGGTGTGGATGCTCGGCATTATGATGGTCATTCCGTTTGTCTGGATGGTCTCTACGTCCTTCAAGGGGATCAACAGCGTCTTTACCTTCCCGATCGAATGGATCCCGAAGAACCCGACGCTCAAGGGCTACCAGGCACTGTTCTCCGGAACGATCCCGTTTTTTACCTACTTCTTCAACTCCGTCAAGGTCTCCGCGATCGCCCTTGTCGGCACGTTCTTCTCCTGCACGATGGCCGGCTATGCCTATGCCAAGATCAGGTTCTATGGCCGTGACAAGCTGTTTATGCTGAAGCTCATCACGACGATGCTGCCCGGCATGGTAACGATGCTGCCGACGTATATGATCTACTCCAAGCTGGGGCTGCTCAATACGCATGCCTCGCTGTGGCTAGGATATTTCTTCGGCGGTACCTTCGGCGTATTTTTGATGCGGCAGGCGTTCTTGTCCATCCCGGATTCGCTCATTGAGTCCGCGCGTCTGGACGGCGCCAGCAACTTCCGGATCTACTGGTCGATCGCCTTGCCCAACACGAAGGGCAGCGTGTCTACGCTTCTGTTCATGTACTTCCTCTGGTCCTGGAACGACTACGAAAAGCCGCTGCTGTACCTCTGGGACAAGAAGCTCTTTACGCTGCCGCTGGCCGTCAAGGTATTCTCTGACGATCAGATGCAGAACTATCCCGCGATCATGGCGGCAAATGTTATTATGCTGCTGCCGATCATGATTGCGTTCATTTCGTGCCAGAAATTCTTCGTGAAGTCGCTGGTCGGCTCCGCAGTGAAAGGATGAGCTCCTATGAAAATTCTTGGTCATGAGACGATCTACCGCGACGAGCAATACGTTGCGTTCCCAAACCTTGCCCGTCTGTCTGACGGTACGGTCATCTGCGCGTTCCGGCATGCGCGCGAGCGGCAGAAGGAATATGGCTACACCACGCACATCGACCCGACTGCGAAGGACGTTTTCGTTGTCTCGCCCGATGGAGGAGCGACGTTCGGCAAGACGCTGCACGTCATCATCGACGATGAAATGAGCGATCAGGATCCCTGCGTCAATGTCCTGCGCGATGGCCGCATCATTGTCACCTATTTCCGCTGGGCGCTTGTCCCGGCAGGCGAAGGGGCAAAGGTCTTCGACCCGGACATGTTTGCAAAATACGGCAGAAAAAACGTCCACGGCAAGTATGACTGCTATCCGGACGGCGCGAGCTACAGCATCTCGGACGATAACGGAAAAACCTGGCGGCACATGCCGCACCTGTGGATGGACGGCGTGCCGAAGGCCGGCGGCGTGCGCGGCAACATCATTGAAATGCCGGACGGAAGTCTCCTGATGCCGTTCTACGGCGCGCTCAATCCGGGCGAGCTGTCCAGAGCCGGACTGGTCCGATCCACCGACCGCGGAGAGAGCTGGCAGTTCTATTCCACGATGGCGTTCGATCCCACGTGCCGGAAGCATTATCTTGAAGCAAATATTTACCGCACGGAATCTGGCCGCATCATCGGCCTGTATCGGACGCAGAGCGATTATACGCTGCCCGGTGTTGACTTTGAGCAGACGTATCTGAACCTGCATATCTCCGCATCCGAGGACGACGGCAAAACCTTCGGCCCCGTGCAGGAGATCCAGAACTGCTGGGGTTCGAGTCCCTTCCATCCGCTGCGGCTGAAGAGCGGCAAGGTCCTGCTGACCTACGGCTATCGCCGTGCGCCGTTCGGGATCCGCGCGCGTGTCTGCAACGCAGAGCTGACGGACATCAGTCAGGCAGAGGAGCTCATCCTCCGCGACGACGCGCCCAACGGCGATCTCGGCTATCCGAACGCCATTGAGCTTGCGGACGGCCGGATCCTGGTCTGCTACTATATCAGCGCACCGGACGGCATCCGCACCATCGATGTCACGACCCTGCAAGAATAAGCAAACAAACAGCGCAGAGCACCTGCAAAGTGCTCTGCGCCATATTTTTATTCGTCTGCCGGATTCCCGTCCGGCTGCGCCTGCTCGATCAGCCGCTGCTCCAGTACCGGCATTGTAACAGCTGTCAGCAGGACGACAGGCAGAACCGGCAGAAAAACAAGCAGGAACAGCAGGCTCAGCGGCCAGAGGACCACGATGACCGCTGTCGTCACCAGCTCAATGAGCAGCAGAAGCAGATTTCGCCAGGATTCAATGGCGGTCAGCAGCAGCGCATTGCGCAGCGCTTCGGCCGGACGCAGCTGCAAAAGTGCCAGCTGCGGGTAAAGCCACGCCAGCGTGCTCAGTGCCAGAACGGCCAGAACGCCGGCAAGCGCGTAGCTGGCCCAGACCGCGATCAGGCTGCCAAGAAACCACCCGCCGACCGGCAGCGCCAGCAGCAGGAACGTAAACAGCGTTTTGGGCAGGAAGGCCGACTTAAACTCCTTCCAGAACGTCTGGAACACGCTGCTGCCATAGCCGACCCGGTAATACTGTAAAACGACCGCTTGCAGCGCGCACAGGGCAGCCGGGATCGTGATGACCGGAATGCAGAACAGCGTGCAGAGCAGATTTGCCAGCAGCAGCCGCGGCACATGCGTTGTTAAGAGATACCAAAGCTTTGCGCCGGGGGTATTTCTGACCGGCTCCGCATCCTCAGCCGGAGACTGGAAGCGTCTGTTGTTCCATTGCATGAGAAAGTCCTCCTGATATCCATGCACCCCTGACAGCGACAGTAGACTGCCGCCGTCAGGGGCCTTTCGTAATCGTTATGCTTCCATTATGCCGCAGTAGCGGATCAAAAACAAGAGCAGCGTCTGCGTAAAGTGATAAAATTCTTCGCAGTCGACAAATTCATTGGGCTGATGCGCGCCGCCGGGAAGCGAAAAATCACGCAGGACGCCAAAATTGAAGCTGCAAGCGGACGGATTTGCGCCGACAAAGGCGGACAGATCCGTCAGACAGGAGCCGGCGACGCGAACTGGGTGGCCGCAGGCCGTCTCGGCACACGCGTGCAGCGTCCGGAACGCTTCCGCCTGCTCGTCCACCTCGCTGTAGCGGAAGAAGCGGCTGGTGTGGATAAAGCCGTCGGTGACGACGTCGGCCTGCTCCATCATCGGATGCAGCCGCTGAACGATCGCCGCCAGTTCTGCGTCGATCTGCTGCTGTGTGCGGTCGGTGTAGACGACGAAGCTCACCTGTGCGTCCTGATGGCTCTCGCCCGTGCATCCGACGCTGCCGATGCGGAACGCAGAATCCGCAATGACCGTGCCGCTGTAATAGCGGTTGGCATGCAGTTCGGCGCGGCGGCGTGCGCCGAACTGCTCCAGCTCCCGCATGGCTTCTGCAAGCACGCGGTAGACATGCATGCAGTCGTCGCTGGTTGCCTGCCGATGCAGCCGCAGCTGATAGCAGCCGCCGCCGAGCGCTGTCGCCCACATCTCGTAGCTGCCGCCGTCAAGGTTCACGAGCGTCTGGCACGGGCACTGCATGGCGGCCGCCACAGCGCCGTTGCCGCCGCCAAATTCCTCATCGCAGTAGGAATTTAAGACGACCGTTTTCCTCAGGCGGATCCCCAACTCGTCGAGCGTCTGCAGCGCGATAAACGCGCCGGCAATGCCAAACTTGTCGTCGCAGCTGCCAAGACCGATCAGGCGGCCATCCTCCATCACGGGCTCAAACGGCCCGTATTTCCACAGAGAAAGGTCTCCGGCCGGCATGGTATCGATATGCGCCGCCAGCATGACGCGCTCTGCGCGGTCAGCGCCCCAGCGGATGCCCGTGACATTCGGGCGTGTATCCGTGTGCTGTCCGGGCCAGTAAAGGGGGCTTTGCACAACGCCGGGCACGCTGTCCGGGCAGTAGAGCGTCGTCTCCAGCCCCTGCTTTTCATAGAGCTGCCGGATAAACTCCGCGCACGGCGCTTCGTTGCCGCCGCTGCCGAAATTCTGCGTGTCAAAGCGAACCAGCGTTTGCAGCAGTGAAAACAGCGCGTCCCTTTTTCCCTCAAGCTGTGCAAGCGCGCGCTGCTCCAAAGATGTCAACTTCGTCTGCATAAAATGTTCCCCCGATCCGGATTACAGATACTCCTCCTCATAGTGAATCTGCCTGAGCGCCTTGTGGAAGGCTTCCCGCTCATCGTCGGTGAAGCGCTTCTGCGGGTAGACCTGATAGCCGCAGTCATAGCCGATCATGCAGAGCATGTCCTTGATGCCGCAGACCACGCCAAACTGTGCAAGCACCTCGATGAGCCTGTTGACCTGGAACTGCGCCTGCCGCGCCGTCTCCAGATCGCCGGCCTGATAGGCGTTATAGATCCTTGTGAACAGCTTGGGCATGACATTGTAGGTCGCGCCGATGCCGCCGTCCGCGCCCATCGTCAGGCCGCACAGCAGCAGCTCATCCGGCCCGTTGATCACATTGATGTTGCCGCCGCGCAGGCTCTTGATGCGGTGCATCGTAAAGTAATCGTGGCTCGTCCACTTCAGGCCGATCATACCGGGAATGTCCATGAAGCGGTCGACCATGTCCCACGTGATATTCACGCCGGCCAGCGGAGATGCATACATGAGAACCGGCAGCCCGGACGCGTCCGACAGCGCCTTGTAATAATCAGCAATCTGCGCTTCTCCGTAGCCAAAGAAAAACGGCGGCACGGAGGAGATCGCGTCCAGTCCGATCTGCCCGGCGTGCTTTGCCAGCTCTGTTGCCGTTTTCAGATCGATCGCGCCCACGTGTGCGATCAGCTTGCAGCGGCTGCCGGCTTCGTCCTTGGCGATCTCTGCGATCTTCATGCGCGTGCTTTTTTGCAGAACAGGCCCCTCGCCGGTGCCTCCGGTCAGATAGAAGCCGGAAAAGCCTTCCTTCAGATGCCAGTTCATCAGACGGCGCATGCTGTCCTCTTTTACGTTTTCGTTTTCATCGATGCAGGAAACGAGCGCAGACATGACGCCGGTAAATTTGACATTGTTGTTTTCCATGGATCATTCTCCTTCCGTGTCAGAAACAGTGGCTGCGGCGGGCGCGCTGGCCGCGGATTCAACCTTCCTGCGGAAACGGCCCTCTTCATAGAAGGCCGGCAGCAGCAAAATTGCATCGAGCACCGTAACGCCTGCCAGAACATATAAGATCTGCCGGTAGGAGCCGGTCAGATCAAAGCTGAAATTTACAAGCGGAGAGGACAGCAGCCCCCCGATAGATAGCATCGCCAGCATAATGCCGAGCGTGGTGCTGTAGGCCCGGCGGCCAAACAGCTCCTGCGCCAGAAGCGGCTGAATAAAGCCGTTCAGGCACACCGACATGGACAGCAGCACCGCTGCCGCCACCGCCTGCCACTGGCTATGGATATTCAGCAGCATCACGATCCCCAGAAAGCAGAAGCAGATGCACGCCAGCACGGAGCAGTGCGCGCCGAAGCGGTCGGTGATTATCCCAAGCAGGATCTTGTCCACGGCCATCATAATGAGCATCAGGCTCAACATTCTGGCGGCAAACGAAGCCGAAAATCCGACGTCCTGCAGGTGCGGTACGACAATACAGTATACTCCGTTTGAAGCGATCGTCGCCAGCATCATGCCGGCCATGGTCAGATAGAAATACGGCTTTCTGGTCAGCTCGTGCATGCACACGCCGTCCCATGGCGTGGTCAGCCTGCGGTGACGCGTTCTCTGCACGGGCTTTTCCGGCGAATGATACGGCGTGAGACCGACCTCCTCCGGACGGTCGCGCATCACGAAGAAGATCATCACGGCAACGATCGCCAGCAGACCCGCGGAGAACAGCTGCGCGTCCCGCCAGCTGGACGTCTCCATGATCGATGAGAGCACCAGACTCAGAATGGAGCCGCCGACGCCGCTGGCCGCCATAACGATGCCGGTCACGACGCCCTGGTGGCTGTAAAACCACGTGGCAATGAGCCGGGAGAGAGCCGCGGTGCTGATAAAGTATTCGCCGATGCCGTAGATCAGCGCGCCGAGAAGATACGGCAGCATATTCTGCGCCAGTGAATAGCCCACAAACGACAGCGCAACCAGTGCGACCAGCAGCGCCGTCGGGCGGCGGTAGCCGTATTTCTGGTAGAGCCGCCCCATAAAAAGATTGCAGAACGCGCTTGTGATATACCGCACGGTCAGCGCCAGAGAGAACACGCCGCGGGAGATCCCCAGATCCCGTGTGACCGGGATGACATAGAGCGTGTAGAGATTATTTGTCAGGCCGATGATGACAGCTACCGTAAAAAAGGCGCCGGCAGCGATCACAAAATAGTATAGCCGCCCTGCTGATCTGCGCATACGGTTTCCTCCAGAAGGCTCTTGGTTCTGCCGGCCGGACAGCCGTGCAGCTTATTTCAAATTATAGCACGAAGCCCTATCCGGTACAACCGAGCCCGCTTAGACTCCTTGCGCTTTCTTTTATAATATTCAACACTTTTTCTTCCGCAGAATCAGTTTTTTGCAACACGCGGCCTGCCATACGCCGGTTTATAATAAATGCCACAGTCCGTTTTTGTATTGCATTCTGCTGCCCGGGCCGATATATTGGTGCTGTCAATCATGTACGCCGGAGCATCCGGCAGAAAAAGGAGCCTGTGTATGATCTGTACAACTTTGGAAACTCTCGAACGATACAGCCCGCTGAACCCTCGCTTTCCGGAGGCGTTCCGCGCGCTGAGAGCGCTTGCCGCTGCGCCGTTTGCGCCGGGCCGGCACGAGGTCGACGGCGACGCAATCTTCATCAACGCCGCAGAATATGATACCCGGCCCGCGGCGATGAGCCTTATGGAGGCGCACCGGCGCTATATCGATATCATGCTGCTTCTTTCCGGAACCGAGATCATCGGCGTCCAGCCGGTCGATACGCTGCAAACCGTCGTCCGTGAATTTGACACGGCTGCCGATATTCTGCAGGCCAGACTGGACAGCGGCTATTCGGCTCTGTCCATGCGGCCCGGCTCTGTCGCGATCCTGTTTCCGGAGGATGCACACGCGCCCGCCATGGATGCCGGCGCCACTGCCCATGTGCAGAAGCTGATCGCAAAGGTTCTCGTCTGAACTGCCCGTTCGGTATGAATGCAGAGCTGTTCTATCCGCACCGCAGCACGGGGCTGCGGCGCGGCAAAAGATAAACAGAAAAGCGCACGCCGCCTGTCGGAAATCCTCCGGCAGGCGGCGATTTTTCAGTTTCAGCGCTTTCCGCTCCGGCTTCCCGTTTGGGTCAGGACAGAAAACCAGCGGCGCAGAGCCTGCGCCGCTGGAAACAAAGAATAAACCGGGAAACTGCTGCCGTTGTTTGCAGATTGGCTGCGCATGTTTCTTACAGCGCATACCCTGCGCGCTCCGGAATGACCACGCTGCCGTCTACAAATTCAATTTCGCCGTGCAGCGACGCGCTTCTTCCAGAGACACGACCTTCACCTTTCCGGAGCAGTCAAAAGAAATGCGCCGGATCGTTCCCTGCGTGACCTGAACGGTCAGCTCACCGCTGCGGAACGTCAGATCCAGCTTACGGCTGTCCGGTGCGATGAGCGCGGCAAGCTCCTCCATGCCGTCTGCATCCAGCTGTATGGTGTAGACGTCCGTTCCAGCCTGCTGCGTTTTCGTAAACGCGGCATTTTGACAGGTAACATAGAGAACGTCCAAAAGCTCGCTGGTCTTTGCCAGTTCCTTTTCTTCCGCGGAGGCCGGTGTGCCGTCCTGCCGGACGATCTGATCGCCGCTCCAATAGATCGATACGCCGTCCTTGCTGATGGCATAAACCTGTTTTCCGTCAAATTGTCCGGCGTAGAAGCTGAAGCTCTGGTTCACGACCAGCGGGCCAAGGCTGGCAGACAAAGACATGGCTGCCGTCTGGCTGCTCTGGTTCTTCCATCGCTGCCAGGCAGCCAGCTGAGAAAGCACATCTTCCGTGATGACGGGAAGGCCGCCGCCCAGCGCATTGGCAGCATCCAGGACTGCGTCCAGCACTTCAAAGCTCGCGGAATAGGAGAAATGCTCCATGCAGACCGTGACCGAGAACGGAAGATCATTTTGCAGCGCGCCGTTTGCTGCCAACTCGATTTTTTCTACCTCGTCGGCATCTAGCTGTATACAAGAATTTTCTGCAACGGGCAGGCACTGGATCTTGCCAGATGCAGCTTTTCGGATTTTTACCGGGAGCTTGATCTGCGCACCGGCGTCCTGACGCGCCGCTTTGTCTGGAATGTAGACGCGCAGACGCGGGTGGAGGTGTGTTTTGAGCGCTTCACCTCCATGCAGACGGAGCAGCTTGTCGGACAGAAGCTCACGCTTCGCGCGGTGAATGGGTGCAGGCGGGATTGGACTTTACCTGCCCGCATGTTTCGGCGGGAAGCTGTATGTTCCGGCCGCTCACGGCAAACGCGGCAAGCCATACCGTGTCGATTCTCGCAGAAACAAAGCAGACGCAGCAGCAGGTCTGGGCGGGCGCAGCCTTCCGCGGGTTGACCAATACGAAAAACGTGAGCAGGGAAGGCATTTCCGCACTGGAAACAGAGATTTTCCTGCAAGAAGACGAAAGCATTGTAATCTCTCGCGTCGCGGCGCTTCTGGCTGCGAAAACAGACGAGGAAAAACGGACGCTTCCGGATAAGATCACGGATATGGAGCAGACGCTGGCCGCGGCGGATTATGAGACACTGAAAGCAGCGTCCGCCGCATGGTGGGCGCAGCAGTGGCAGGTGTCCGACATCGAGATCGACGGCGATGAAGAAAACCAGCAGGGGATCCGCTTCTGCATTTTCCAGCTGCACCAGACGCTGCATACGGCAAAGTACGGCGCCGTGTTCGGTGCAAAGGGACTGACGGGTGAAGCATATAACGACAATACCTTCTGGGACAGCGAGGTCTGCTGCCTGCCGTTCTATCTGTTCAATAACCCGGAAGCGGCCAGAAGCTTCCTGAAATTCCGCTTCGATACGCTGCCGGAAGCCAAAGAACGCGCCGCCGCGCTTGACTGTAAGGGGGCGTTCTATCCGATCGCCACGATCAGCGGCCGCGAATGCTGCGATCTGTGGCAGCATGCCAGCCTGCAATTACAGGCGTCCACAGGCGTGGCTTACGGCCTTTGGAATTATGTCCATCAGACCGGCGATCGGGCGTTTCTCTATGACTGCGGCGCGAAAATGCTGGCAGAGATCTGCCGCATGCTTGCCAGCCGCGGCGGTTGGGATCCGGAAACGGGAAAATACGGCTATTACTGCGTGATGGGGCCGGACGAATACCATGAGCGCGTCAACAACAATGCCTATACCAACAAAATGGCGCAGAAAACGATGCGCTGGGCACTGGAAGGAGCCCAGCTGCTCCGACAGTACGATGCGTCTGCATATCAGAGTTTCGACGAACGAACCAGAGCAGCGGCGTTTCTTCCGAAGCTGGCGGAGACAGCAGATACGATCTATGTCCCGCAGCCAGACGCCAACGGCGTGATCGAGCAGTTTGACGGTTATTTTGCGTTGGAGGACACAACGTTGGACAGCGTCCGCGCAAGATTGAAGGATCCGCGCGAATACTGGGGCGGCGCCTATGGCGTTGCCTCGCAAACGCAGATTATCAAGCAGGCGGATGTCATGACAATGCTGGAGCTCTGCCATGAGGACTATTCTGCTGCGGTGATCAAAGCAAACTGGGACTACTATTCTCCCCGCACGGAGCATGGCTCGTCGCTCAGCGCCTGTATGTATGCGCTGACGGCCTGCCGCTGGGGCGGTGCGGAGGAAGCATATCCGTTTTTTATGAAATCTGCACTGGCCGACTGGAATGGCGGCGGTAAGCAGTGGGCGGGACTTGCCTACATCGGCGGGACACACCCGGCAGCCTCCGGCGGCGCGTGGAAGGTCTTTGCGCAGGGATTTGCGGGGCTGGAAGCAACGGAAAACGGCCCGGTGCTGCATCCGCGGCTCCCACGGGCATGGGAGAGACTATCGTTTATCTGCTGTATCCGCGGAAAGCGGTATCGTATCACGGCAGACCATGAGAAAGGAACGATCGAAGCAATATGAGCAACTATCAGGGAATCATTTTTGATCTGGACGGCGTGATCTGCTTCACGGATCATTACCATTATCCTGCATGGAAGGCCTTGGCTGACGCGCTGCATATCCCGTTTGACGAAAAAAAGAACGACCGCCTGCGCGGCGTATCGCGTATGGCAAGTCTTGAGATCGTACTGGAGGAGTATCATGGCCCGGCGCTGTCCGAGGAGGAAAAGACGGCGCTGGCTGATAAAAAGAACAGCATCTATCGGGAGCTTCTGCAAACCATGACGCCCAAAGACCTTTCCGATGAGGTGCGGGATACGCTGCATGCGCTGCGCGCAAAAGGACTCCGGCTTGCCATCGGCTCTTCGAGTAAAAACACGCCGCTGATTCTCGAACGGATCGGTCTTGCCGGATTCTTCGATGCGGTTTCAGACGACAATAACATCACGCGCGCCAAGCCGGATCCGCAGGTTTTTCTCATGGCTGCGGATATGCTGAAGCTTGAACCGTCTGTGTGTCTCGTTGTGGAGGATGCCGTAGCGGGTTTGCAGGCTGCGACCGCAGGCGGCTTTGACAGTGCAGGTCTCGGCCCGGCCGCGCAGAGCGGTCAGGCAACCTACAGCCTGCGTACCTTCCGCTATCTTCTTTCCATCAGCTGAAAGTCTTCTTTGGTAAACAAATTGCGGTTCCCGCCTGCATGGCAAGTGTCGGATGAAAAAAGCGAAAAAAACTGCGCCGCCTGCCGGAAATGCTCCGGCAGGCGGCGAATTTTATCTTCCGGTGCTTTCCGCTCCGGAATTCCGCGTTTGGGTCACGGTTTGGGTCAGGACGGAAAACAGCGGCGCAGAAACTGCGCCGCTGTAAACAAAGAATAGACGAAGATTATTTGTTATACCCACATAAATTTAGATCTGCATAATCTGGTCTATCGCATAAAGCGGCAGATTCACAAGCCATTCTTCTTTTTTGTAGTCTGCCATAGAGGTGCGGACAGAAACTTCAGGTGTGAATTTTTCCTGATATGTTTTCAGACTTTTTGCTCTGAGATTTACTTCTGCCTTTACTTCAATAGGCACAATTCGCCCACCGGTATCAACGACAAAGTCGATCTCGCAGGAGCCTCTGTCATTGGTGTAGTAATATACGTCCAAGTCATCGATTGTTTTTAGCTGCTGACAAACATACTGCTCCGTGAGGGCGCCTTTAAACTCAACAAAAAGGTCGTTGCCGTCAAGCAAAGTACGCTGGCGAAGTCCAGCCATGCAGCCAAGAAGTCCGACATCGACCACAAACAACTTAAATGCTTTCAAGTCCTCATAAGCCCGTAGGGGAATGCCAACTGTATTGACGCGGCTTACCTTATGAACAAGGCCACAGTCACTGAGCCATAGAAGGGCGGTTTCGTAATCTTTTGCACGCGCACCTTCGCGTACAAGGCCGTATATGAACTTTTTGTTTTCTTTCGCTAATTGGGAAGGAATACTATTCCACAACATACGCAGTCTTGGAACGATTTCATTGGGAGCGTGCTTGGAGAAATCCTGTTCGTATGCCGCAAGAATCCTTTTTTGAATTTCACGGACCTCATTAAAGTCCTTGTTTTCTGTAAAACTTTGTACTGCTTCAGGCATCCCGCCGACAAAATAATAGTGCTTCAAAGCATCAATATATGTTTGCTTGAAGCTCGTGATCATTTGGAAGTCTTGGCTATCCAGAAGCGCGGCAAATTGCTCTTTGCCGGTTGCCATTAGAAACTCTTTGAAAGAAAGGGGATATAGTTTTAGGAAATCTACCTTACCAACAGGGAAAGACGTGCCTTGATGCAATGCAATGCCAAGCAAAGAACCAGCGCATACAATGTGATACTGCGGAGCATTTTCATAGAAATATTTAAGAGACGCCAAGGCTCGTGGAACTTCCTGTACTTCATCAAAAACCAACAGAGAATTGCTGGGGTCAATTTTATGGCCTACATACAGCTCCAAGCCCATAATTAAACGATCCGTATCCAGATCAGAAGCAAATAGCTCGGCCATTCTGGAATTGGAGTCAAAATTGATGTATACGGTATCTGCATACGCCTGTCTGCCAAACTCTTTCATCAGCCAGGTCTTACCAACCTGCCGAGCGCCTTCAATAATCAAAGGCTTCCGGCGCTTGCTTTGTTTCCATTTTAATAGCTTTTCTATGGCAATTCGGTACATATATGCGCCTCCATCCTTATACTTCAAGGATAGTATAGCATAGAATCACAAAAAATACAACGAGTTTTGAGAGAGCGGTTACACTTTTTGCAATGAATTTAGCAAAATCACTTTTGAGCTTTAGCTTCGATGGTCCTAAAGGTTCACATAGAGGAACTGTTTTCTATGCATGGTTATATGATTGGAACTGGAAGTGGGAAAATGTTCTGAATATATTACAGCGGCGCAGATTCTGCGCCGCTGTAAACAAAGAACAGGAAGAAATCACAGAAGACACGCTGCCTGCCAACCCTCGCCCATGCCGGCCAGATGCAGGCCCTCTTTGCCGGTGTTATTCATCAGGTCGCGCAGATCGAGCAGCAGCGCCTTGTGCAGATACTCGATTCCTTTTTCGCGCAGCCCGTTTTGCAGCGCAAAGAGCGCATGACTGGCAAAACTCAGCGTAGAGTCGTGCAGACAGAGCGGTTCAAAATCGTTCCATGCCTGCATTTTTTCTTCCTTTGTGAAAAGCTCTGGCAGGCGCGTCATGAGGAGCAGCACGTCGGCCTGCTTCACAACTTTATATCGCTGTAACCGATCGAAGCAAACATGATGATAGCTTGCGCCAAGATCTGGCTTTAGTGCTGCAATATCCACCGGTTCCAGCAGATGGAACGTTTCGTCCTGCGCAAGATGCCCGCTGTCCGGATCATGCGGCCAGATGATCGCATCATGAAGCGTCTGCCATGATGCAATTTCTTCTTCCGACAAGCCGAGATCCAGATATGCAGGTTTACCTTGAAGCGCCTTTGCCGCATCTATGGCAAGCGCCAGATTATGCTGCACCATGACGTTCGTGAAAAGGTTGTTGCGCGTGATACCGCAGTATTCATCAGGTCCCTTGCAGAACATCAGATCCGCCTGTGTGTGCGCACGGTTCCATGTGTATCGGCTGGCCCAGAAGCGGGCGGTTTCAATGAATACGGGTGCGGCCTTATGCAGATAAAATTCTTCATCTCCGGTTTCCCGGCAGTATTCGCCCAAGGCATAGGCCACGTCCGCCGTGATATGAACCTCGCTGCACCCAATGTCCCATGTTTCGCACTGTTCGCTGCCATCGAGCGCCGCCATCCAAGGATACCGCGCTCCGGCAGCGTTCATCTTTTTTGCATGATCTCTGGCTGCATCCAACGCATTTGCGCGATACAGGCACAGATTTTTTGCGGCTGTTTTATCATTCTTCAGGAAGAACGGGAGCATAAACAGATCTGTATCCCAGAAGTAACAGCCCTTATACCGTGCATGGGTCAAACCTCTTGCGCCGATGGAAACGGTCGGATCATGTGCGGCACAGCTCGCCATAAGCTGAAACATCGAATAGCGCAGACCGGTTTGCAGCTCCGCATCGGGAAGCGCTCTGTCGCAATCCTGCCATGTGTGCAACCACGCGGCAGTATGCGCGCCCCAAAGCGCGTGGAAACTCCAATCACCCGGAGCAGCCGCAATGCGTTTATCTGCGTCGCGGCTTGTACGGATGCAGACCAGCTTCTCAAGCACCAGCGTCTGTCCGGCAACTGCATGAGCGGTCAGCGGACAGGTGACTTCTGCACCGCTGTTCTGCACGATTCCCTGCGTAAATTCCGGCGCATGGAATTGGACTTCCTGCTCAATGCGTAAGCCTGTTCCGACAGTTTCAAACGTGCAGGAGAAAAGGTTGCCATTGTCCGTCACAAATTGCAGTGGGGCGAGCTGCACCAGCTCCGTATTTTCCTTTACCTGATCGTCAGGGATTGGGCTGTTGCAGCTTGAAAGATTGATGCCGCTGCGCATTTCAACTTCTGCATCGCTCTGAACGCGAATTTCAAACCGCTGCATCAAAAGCGCAGGCAGCTCTTTCGGGAAAAAGCGTGTGTATCGCACGTCCGCGCGCATATCTCCGGCTGCCAGTGTAAAATCTGCATGGAAGCTGGCTGATTTCAGATCAAGTGTCCGATGAATCGAGGAAGCGAGAACGGCGGGTACACCATTCAAAAGAAGTGTTTCGCAGATCGGAGACGGAAGATTCACAAAGTCCGTAATCCCATCCTTGATTTCCCCGAAAATTCCCGCAAGGAACAGTCCCTGCTGCGTCGGACGTGAATCCGGTTCAAAGGGCAAATACCCTCGAACACCCATACGCCCGTTTCCAAGAAAAAAGACGCTCTCTAAAAACTCGTCATTCCAGCCATCTGCCTCAGAGCAAATCTCCCAAGGCAGCAGTTTCAAATCATTCCGCATGATGACCCCTCCTTACAAGCCGTCAGCAGCGCATGACACAGGAAGCCTGCGCAGGTGGCAAATGCGCTGCCGGTCGTACACTCGCCGGTGTCCGCGTCAACGCTCTCACAGGCGATCCCGTTGTCCATTGGCATGATCGTCAGTTCGCGCAGCGCCTGCTCCGCGTGACCGCAAAGAAGGCTGTTGCACAAGCTCAATACCCACGGCCAGGGCGCGTGCGGGCAGCCGATCTCTGCAATGGGCCTTCCGGCAAAGCTGAATTTATAATCTGCCGAGCGGATCATACGGACTGTGTTCTGCCAGATCACATCCGTTCTTTCACAGAAGCCGTAATACGGTAAGAGCTGCAAACTTCCGGGCGGCTCATCATAGACATCGTGATGCCCGGCCAGATCGACCGACCATGCAAAATACGGCTGTCCGTCTGCATCCTTTTTGACGCAATGCGTGAAAATCGCCGCGCGCACAGCGTCTGCTTCCGCAAGCAGCGATCCGCGCTGTGCCGGCCGCCAGTCTGCCAGCAACTGCAACGCACGCCAGACAAGCACATTGTCATAGGTCAGGTACGGATACACGATCTCATCATCCGTTGGCTGCAAGAACGTTTCATAAAGCGCAGTATCCGGGTGACGCGCTTCCTGTAGGCGCGTCAAAATCAGCGAAAGACCGTCCTGCACAAAGCGTTCCTGCAAAAATGCTTCATCGCGCGTTTCGGAAAGGTACGCTTGAAGCGCCAGAACCGGCGCGACCAGTTCATCCAGCTCAAACCCCGGTTCCAGCATGGTCCCGTCGATAAACCGGGAATGTACGCCGATGTTTTGCCGCTGGCGGGTGAAAACATAGGTCAGCACTTCTTTTGCAAGCGCAGCGTCCGCACGCAGAATTGTCGGGAACGCCCACAGGAGCGAATCTCTATCCCAATAAGCGGCGCTGACATAGTAGCGTGTGGATCGGCTTGTCGCGCAGAGCAGCTCCTCAGTATCGAATGTCCGACCGGTCGCATAAAACAGGCAGAAGAACTGGTTGACGTTGTAAACCTCTGTCAGTTCTGGCGTTGGGAGCTGCATGGTGCGCTTGTCCAGCCAGTCTGCTGTTTTCCGATACAGCCAATTCCAGCCGCGGCGAAGCTGCTCTTTCGCGCTGGTCGCAGCGGCGACTTCCTCGAAGCCAAGGCCCCAGAAAATCGTAAACGCTTCTTCCTGCCCGGCTTTGGCGTCAAGCTCACAGGAGATCTGATAGGAAATGCCGTTCTCCGTCTGCGCCCATTCACTTTTGCCTGCACGGTCTGTCATAGGCGCAAGCGCAAATGCCGGGAAACCGACGCGGTAATCCAAGATAAAGCTGCTGTTCCATGCGCTTTCATAAATGTGCGCCTGACCGGTCAGCTCTTTATCCTCGTTGACACAATGAACACTTTTGCTCCACAGACCGTGCAGACCGAATGTAACACGACAATCTGCCTTTGGCATCGCCGCAATGCGGACCGCGAAGCCGCGCTCTCCAACCGGTGTCAAAACTGTCAGCTTAACGGACGCAGACTGCGTTTCTTTCTGCCCGACAGGAATCCAGAAATGCTCCCTTGACCAGCTTAAATTCTGCAACGGCAGCTCTGCGCCGTCAATTGCCAAAAACGGCTGCATCAGCGGTGCAGTTTCCTGCCCGCAAAGTTCGATCATGCCGCGCTGCTGCATGGAAAGGAAGGTCAAATCTTCAATTGCTGACGTATCTGCGTTCAGCTTTGGCAGCGAAATCATTTCATTTCCGGTTGGTAAATAACGTTCCATACGCATCCCTCAGTTCAAATTGGTTAATCGCTTAAATATGCGTTCCTGTTAAATATAACAAAATTCATGGTCTTGTCAAGGAGAATTTAGAGAAAATTAAAAATGGTATTGACAGACGTGACAAGATTCGCTATAGTTTGAATAGAAAAATGATTTAAGCGGTTAACTGAACTGAGGTGAGAATATGGCACGCGCAACGCTCAAAGATGTAGCACAGGAAGCTGGTGTATCGGCGGCTACGGTATCGTATATTTTGAATGGAAAGCGTTCAATCTCTGAAGAAACAAAAGCCCGTGTCATGGAGGCAATCAAAAAGCTGGATTATGTTCCTGATCTGAATGCGCGCGGTTTGACAATGCGAGATTCCAAACTCATTGGCGTTGTTGTTCCGCAGACGGAACCTGGCGAGCGTCTGATGTTCCAGAACAGTTTTTACAGTGAAATTCTCGGCAGCATTGA